>NZ_JAXCFT010000002.1:0-742789 GCF_056150385.1 Micromonospora marincola
CGGCGTGCTGCCAGCACACTGACCGACACCGCCTCCGGCATCGCCCACCTCCACAACATCATCCTCGCGGGATGACGCCAACACCGTTGCCGGCCAACGCCTTCACCGAGTTACGAGACGTCCTTTAGATTGGAGGAGCTTTAACTTCGGCGGCCTGGCATCCCAGCGGCGCCAGCCCGCGCACTCAGCCGCGATGATGGCGCCCTGCGAGCCGCAGGTCGGCCCCTCCGCCAGGGGGCTCGGCGTAGGTAGTCCTGCTCAACGAGAGCGCTGCTGCGGCTGCAACTGTCGGGCGTTGCTGCTCTTGCCTGCGCCGGAGTTCCTCGGATGCGGATCAGAATCGTGTCGGGGCTGCAGGTAGGGCACATCGTTCATGGCGGCGGTCCTCCCGGCCCGATGCCCGATGGGTCGGTATGGCTGCGGCATCGGTGTCGCGTTGGTCGCCGGCTTCATGGCCGGGAGTGTCATCCGGGGTCCCGTGTCGGCGTACGGGTGAACGGGACCAGCCGCGTACGACCGAACGGGGCCAGTCCGCCGTATCTGCGCACGCCCCTCATGATCAGGGACGATCTCGACATTGATCAGGTGGTGCAGGGCCCGCCATCGGCCCGGCGAGGGAGATCAAGCTCGCGCTCACCCGATCCGCCGGAGTCGACGCGGCCCTCGACGAGTGCTGCGGTAGTGGGTCGAGACCAAGCCGACCCGCACCGCAGCCGCGCAGCGGCGAGGAGCGGAAGCGGCGCGGTAGTAGGGGCTATCCGGCTGCCTTCACGGCAACGACAACGTCCGCCAGGCAGGGCCTCGGCCGTGGGTAGGAGGCTGGCGCCGTTCATCCGTACCTACCTGGTCCCGTTCACCCGTACGCCGACATCCCGGGCGGCGAACCGCCGCTGGCGGTAGAGGCGTCGCTGCCCGGTAGCTACCAGGCGCGTGGCGTGGGGCAAGGATTCGGTCGGTGTCCGGCCGATAGGGGTCACTTCACGTGCGTGTCCCGGAGCTATTGCTGAACACTGCTTCGGACTACGCCACCGCGGCCGCGCGCATGGCCACCACGCTGCTGCCGTTCAACGGTCCCCTGGCACTGCCCATACCGATCAGCAGGTCGTGCTGAGCCTGCTGGCCGGTGTCGTTTTGGATGCGGCGGCCCCTGGTGTCGGCTTACGGCAGTGCGGGTGCCGCCGGCGACGCGGATCGACTCGCTCGGCACGGGACGGGTGGTTTTGCTCAGACAGATCCGCGACGGGCACCCGGATCTCACACGGCTGCACGCCTGCCGCCGGGCCCGACGGATTGCGTGGAGGCGCTGCCGGCAAATCCGGTGCCGATGGTCGACGGTGACCGATCACGCTTGCATGGCCGCCTGTCCCGCGCATCGCGCCGACGGTCGAGGGCGTCTCGGACACGCCGGAGGGACGGCTCAAGGTTGCCTTAGCTCCGCGAGGAGTGGCGATGCCACCCGGTACAGGACCTTGACGCCATCGGCGATCAGCACGACTGCGGCCACGATCCGCCCGAAATCTTGGGCTACCTGCTCGACTCTGTCGACGAAGCCCTCACCGGGGTCGTTCGGGAACTGGCGGTTCATGTGCAGCTTCCTTCCTCCTACCGCTCACGGATCGAGGCAGACACGCAACCATGATAGGTTTCACGCATCCGCCGTGTTGTGAAACGAAGACTACACGATTCACAGGGAGTGTGTGAAGTGAAGGCAGGCTCTAGTTCGGCGGTGGCCTTCGGACGCGTGTTGCAGGCCGTGCGTAAGCGCTTGGCGAAGAACCAGGCCGATGTCGCCGGATGCTTCGACCCCAGGCTCTCCGTGGCCGCTGTCTCGATGGCCGAAAGCGGCAACCGTCCACCCAAGACCGAGGCGATCATCCGCAGCTACGCCGTCGCCCTGGACCTCGACGAGGATGCACTGCTTGAGCTCTGGCGCGCGGTGCAGGGGACGGTCGAGATCTATGGTTGGGACGAAGAACCTCTGGGCACACGATGGTGGCGCGAGTTGGAGGCAAATCCTCAGGTCGAACTCGTCCATCGCCAAGCCGTAGCCGAAGCCGCGAAGGCATGGACCCCAAACGAAGACTGGTATGAGCCTTCGCTGAAGCTGGTCGCCCTCGCCGACGCGATCTGCGAAATCCTTGAGCGCTTGCTCGGCAGTTCTTGGAAGGTTGACTACAGATGCGAGGTCGGCCTCCGCGAGCCGATCGATGGGCGCCCTGCAGCGGTCATCATCGAACTGCGGGCAAGAGTTTCGGAGGACGGCGGCTCGAGCGAGCCCCTCGAGTTGATGACCAGCTTCCCATGCCCGGAACCCGTCGCTCGACCGGCTCCGCCCGAGCCGACGGCAAAGCCCCACACCGGGACCTTCCCCGCCGACGTCGCCTGGATCCTCGCGTCAGTTCAGGCAATGCCTGCACGCGAACGAGCAGCAGTTGCCGCATTCATCCATGGACTGCGAGAGGGAGCCAGCCTGTACTCAGCGACCTCTCCCCCTACGTAGGAGCCCGGTATGGCGGGCCCGAAACGGGCGTGCTGGCATACGAGCCGTCATGCTGTGGGGCGGCGGCTCTACCTCGCCCCGCCGACCGCAGAGTGTGCCGATTTCCGTGTTTGGGCCTGAGGTGCGATCGAGGTTATTAGATGGCGATCCGGTCACCGTAGGCCAGGACCAGGGCGTTAGGGGCCTTGGCCCAACCATAGACCCGGCCGCCGCCTTCAGGGTGTTCACCACCAGCGGCTCCTGACCTTGATCTCGCGTACGGGTATCTCGGAGGGGTGTAGGGGGCGTTCGACGACGGGGCGCATCGTGTGGGGTGTGATGCGGTCGCGTTCGTGTTCCTCGGCGAAGCGGGCGGCCTGTTCGTGTTCGCCGAGGTTGTCCAGGGCCTTCAGGAGGTCGGTTATCAGGATGTCGAGGCGGTGGGTTTCGGCTTCGGCGGCGAGGAACCGTTCGTGGTGGGTGACTGCCCGGTGGCCGCACCACTGGCGTAGTAGTTCGTGGCGGGGCCGGTCGTGGCGGCGGTACCAGTCGTACTCCCATTCCGGTGTCGTCGACCGGCTGTCGCGGCCGACGCGGTGCTCGTCGCCGAACTTGCATTTGTGGCGGGACTGGGCTTCCTGCTCGATGACGAGGTCGAGGACCTGGGCCGGGTGGGCGCGGCACGTGGCCTCGACCAGGTGGAGGGTGCCGGCCGGTGACAGGATGGTCCCGCCGTCGTGGTCGAACCATTCAGCCGAGGCGAGGATGTCGTCGACCGGGCCGTCGATGATCTCGCTCAGCCGGGCCCTGTCGTGGATGTCGGTGGCGCATGACACCGGGGACCAGAGCAGTTCGGCTACGTCTTCGCTGATCAAGAGGCCGAAGATCTCCTCGATGCAGGCTTCCTCTGTGTGATCGAGGCTGAGATCGTCGATGCGTTGCCAGTTCGCCATCAGCGCATCGAAGGTCCCGACCTCGTTCCACGGCACCCGCAGCCGCGATCCGGGGACCTTCTCCACCCGTTCGCCGGGGTCGTCGAGGAATCTGATCTCGAGGCGGGCGCTGGTCTTCTTCGGTTCGACGGCCAGGATGCGGACGCGTTCGGACGGTGTGTGGTCCGACTGCCGGTACGCCCATTCGTCGCCGACGGTGAAGCGGGAGGGGTCGATTCTCATCCAGCCGTCCTTCGGGTGAGCGTCGCTTGTTGCGTGGTACCGGGTCGTGCTGGCGGTTCGCGCCGCGATGGCGGCAGGTCCCGGCGGAGGCTCGTGCGCATCCGGCCGGAGGGTGGTGGAGGTTGAGGTGGACGCACTTCAGGCGCCGCGGTCGAGCAGCCCGTGGTGCCACGATTCGGCCTGTCGGCGGATGCCGGCGTGGGCCTGCCGGTCGTGATCAGGGCGGTGCTCCTTGCGTGGTCCGTGGGGGCTCCAGTCACCGAGGAACGGGCGCAGATCGTCGGATCCGGGTTCGGGGTTGTAATCGATGTCAGTTAGCACGCGGGGATTGCGAGTGGGGTCGATCCGGTCGGCGGCGGCCCTGCCCCACGCGACCCAACTGGCGAGGTACCCGCCGGCGGTCCTTCCCTCGGCCGCTTGTTCGAGGGCGTTGCAGAACGCGCGGATGCCGGCTGCGGTGGTCCACGCCTGGTAGGCGTTGCGGAAGGTTTCCGCGCGGATGTTGTCCGCGGCCCGGTCGCGGGCGTCGGCCATCGCGGCGTGCCATCGGGCGAGGGTGGCCTCCTCCTGCCGTCTGCGCTCGGCCGCGGCTTCCTCCTGCCGCCGCCGGTGTTCGGCTGCGGCCTTCTCCCGCGCGGCTTCGGCTGCCCGCCGTTGCTGTTCGTCGGCGACCGGTACGCGAACTCAACGCCACCCTGTCCGGCATGGGCGGGCGCTATCCGCTCATCGACTACGGCGCGCAGCACTCCGAGGACTTCGCCGACTACGTACGCCACCATCGCGACTCGCTGCTTGACCGGCTGCGCTGGCACCGGTGGGACCGCTTCGCGGCCGGCGACCCCCAGCCGGACTGGCCCCAGCTCCGGCGGGTTGAGTTGCTCGCCCCGGACCCGGAGTGGGGCACCACCGTCGACGTTCTTTCGACCGATCTCATGGCGGCGCGCGTCGAGGAAGAACTCACGGCGCGGCTGGGCGAACAGCCGCCAGACAGCGGCCCCCCTCTGCCGCGCCGCAGCGACTGTGCCAAGGCCAACGCCGAGTTGGTCGATACCGGCGCCGGCAGGCTGGCCAAGCTCGTGCGCGCCTGGCTCGAACGGCACAGCCGCCCGGTCCCCGCGCCGTGGACAGACGAGGCGTCGGCAGGCCCGGCGCTGCGCGCAACGCTCGACTCGGCCGGCGCGCTCGACTTCGCCATGCTGACGCTTCCGGACGTGCTCCGCTGGCTGCAAACTCTCGGCGTCTGGCCGACGGACATGCCCGCGACCGATGACGTTGACGCGCTTGGTCTCACCCACGACGACCTCGACCGCCAGAAAGCCGAGGAGCGGCAGCAACGCGCCGAACGGGAACGGCAGCGGCGGACCGTGAACATCGACGACAAACCATTCGACCTTGACGACGGCTTCACCTCGCTACGCGCGGCTCTCGACAATTCGCTGGACCGAACACCCGCGTTCCTGGCCACTCCACGCAGGTTCACCGGCCTCAAGGAAACCGACGCCCGGTCCGGCCCCGGCGGCCGGATCGCGGGTGGCGGCTTCGGCAGCGGTGGGTTCGCGTCCGAGCTGTCAAGCCTGCAAAAGCTGGGGGTGGGTTTCGCTGGCGAGTGGTTCGCTTATCGATGGCTGGAGCGGCAGTACGGTGCCGACTTCAGCCCGGAATGCTGGGTGTCGGGATACCGTGAGCGGGTCTTCCCCGGCACCGGTGACGACAGCCTGGGCTGGGACTTTGAAGTCCCCGGCCGGCGCGGCACCTGGTACTACGAGGTCAAGGCCACCCTCGCCGAGGGCGGTCGAATCGAGCTGGGCGAGACTCAGGTCATCTCAGCGCAGGAGAACGCCCGGAACCGGCGGTGGCGGCTCCTAGTGATCACCAACGTCATGAATGAGAATCGCCAAATCCGTATGCTCCCGAACCCGTTCGACCCGGCGAGCCGCGGCCGGTATCGCTTCGTCGGCCAGGGTCTGCGTCTGGAGTACCGCTGGTCGTGACCGCCGGCATCTACACGGGTATCCCTGAACTTCGCTGTCGCGTAGAGTTACTGAGCGGCTTCGGCTCGTGTGACCGAACGCTTCTTAACCACGCCGCCCTGCAGTAGCGGAGCCCGACATCGGCCGATGATGCCGAAGGGCTGAGACCCCGCCAGCGGCAGCGCTCACGCCTCTTCCACTCGCTCACGCATGAGCCGGTCGTTCTTGCTGTCCTTCCCGCCGCAGGCTGCCTGCCGGTCATTGACCAGGCCGTGTTGGAAGCCGCACTGGTGTGCCCTCCTGCCGAGGAGTGTCCGATGGATGTGTTCCGCCCCGACCTCGAGCCGTTGTCGTCGAAGCGGTGGCTTGCCCGCCGTTTCCCGTACCGTGAGGAGCTGATCGTCGACCTACGCCACCGCATCCGCCGCGCTCCTGCGCCGATCACCGTGTGCCCGCCGAATCCGCGACACTTCGGCCACGCTATCGAGAAGACCTTCGCACTCGATCTGTGCGACACTCCGCCGTACCCACACCTGTTCGCCAGCCTGCCCAAGACCGAGCGCCAGACCCTCCTCACCACCGCCGGCTACCGGCCCGACCACCGGAGAGGCGACGCGGCGTGGCGCAGGACCAACTCTGAAGTGCCAGGTGCCCGCCTGCTCACGGTGGGCAGCGTGCTCACCATCCTCGAACAAGCCCTGCGACAGCTTCCCATCACCAGGCCGGACGGGGCCCATGCCACGCTGCAAGGTCCGCTGCGGCATCGCCGGACTATCGCCATCTGCGCGACCGCGACCCGTGCCGTCCGACCAGCATTTGCCGCCTTCTGGGCCAGCTACCTCAGCGGATTCCGTGCTGCGCTGCGTAGCTACGGCCCCATAGCCGCCGGTCCCGCCCTACTCGATGGGCTGAGGGTCGCCGACCTACTCGCCGGCGCCACGATCGTGGAAGTCAAGACCGGCCACCTCACCGAGACCCACCAGTTCGAGGGTCTCATCGACCAGGTCCTTACCTACACGCTGCTCGCCGCTGTGAGCGGTTACCAGGTCTCCGCGGTGGCGGTGTACCTGGCCCGCTACCACGTACTTGCCCGGTACCCGATTGATGCACTCACCACCGAGTTGGCCGGCGGACCTGTCGACACCACCGAAGCCGGCAACCACCTCGCCACCCTCATCCGGGCCGAGTATCCATAAGCCGCCGCAGCGCTATACGAGACGGCTGCGCAACGGTCCCACTCGGGGCGGTGAGGCGGAAGCCCGCAGGATCGTGCCGCCCCCAAAACCTGGTGTCGAGGTAGGGCTCGGGCTTCTCCCGTTTGGGGTTCTCGGGCCAGGTCTTTGGGCTCGGTGAACAGCTGGGCTGCCTCCAGCACTGCAGGCGCCGGTTGGTGCGGACGAAGGCCCTCTTCAGGCCAGACTGCGGGTCGATGAGCCTGGCAGGTTGGAAGAAGGCGGCGTCCTGCAGTCCGACAATGGCGCCCAGGCGGTCGTGCTCCTGCCGAGAACATCCCTTGCGAGGCGGTTGGTGTGCGACTGGCCCGTGGCGTCGCCGGTATCCCTTTTGTCCGGGTCGGGTCGGACACCGGCCCCGACCTCGGCGCTGTTGCGCAGGCGGACGATGATGTTGAGGTCGTCGTGAAAGCGGACCACGGCTGTCGTCGGCCAGGTCGGACTCGCGTGCGAGGCCGAAGTGGTGCTCCAGGGTCGCCAGGTGATTCGTAACGAGCCGGAGCACTCGGACCAGTGGTGGGCCGATGCGGTGTTCGGCGGGGACGGCCTTGCTGATCCGGCGCATCACCGCAATGATGGTGGCGCTGGCCGGATGAAGCCTCCGCCCCGCAGGCTCCTTACGACCGAACCGCGGCGGCCCTGCCACCTGTCTTGGCTCTAAGCTTGGTCGGCAAGTGGGGAAATCGCGAAGGTCGCGATACTCAAGATCATTTTTGGGTCATGTCGCACAGGGAAGTCAGTCGTTGACGCTAGGGTCAGGTCAGCGTCTGTGGCTTCATGCACGGCAGCTGGGGGAGGTGCGGCGTACGTGGCGACAGCTGATCAAGTCAAGGCCCTGGTCAGAAGTCATGGCGAGGGTGACGATGCCCGCTTCTACTCGGTAGCCCTGCAGGTAGCCGCGAAGGCCGCTCGAAGCGGTCAAGCGCACTTCGCCCAAGAGCTGCGAGATCTAGTCGATGGACTCCGAGCAACTTCTGAGAGGGCAGACAGGCCAGTTAGCCGCCCGGTTCCTGTCGCTCGACCACGAGGTGAGCTAGCTGACCTCTTGAGCGTCGCCTACCCGACCACGCGTTTGGCAGACCTCGCGCTGGAGCCGGAAGTTCGGCAACGGTTGGAGCGTGTCTTGCTTGAGCAGCGACAGCAAGACAGACTCCGAGAACACGGCTTCGACCCTCTGCGTCGCCTCCTACTAGTCGGCCCGCCCGGGACCGGAAAGACGATGACGGCGCGCAGCCTCGCCGGCGAGCTTCGACTACCACTCTTCACCATCCGCCTGGACGCCCTGATCACCAAGATGATGGGCGAGACGGCCGCAAAGCTGCGGCTTGTGTTCGACGCGCTAGCGGAGACCCGGGGAATCTACCTGTTCGATGAGGTCGACGCTCTTGGGGGAGAGCGCTCCAGGACCAACGATGTTGGTGAGATCCGACGCGTGCTGAACTCCTTCTTGCAGTTCTTAGACCAGCAGGACTCGGACAGCCTCTTGGTGGCCGCGTCGAACCACCCTCAACTGCTCGACCGCGCGCTGTTCCGGAGGTTCGACCTCGTTGTCGGGTATCCGCTACCCACGCCCGAGGTCAGCAGGGCTGTTATCCGCAATCGGTTGGCTACTATGGGGCCCAAAAAGTGGGCGTGGAGTGCTATCGACGAGGCCGCAGCAGGCCTGAGTCACGCCGAGATCACAGTCGCCTGCGAACTAGCCGCCAAGGAGGCCATCCTGTCTGGTCAGCAGCACGTCACTCCTGCCACCCTGGCGGCAGCCCTGCGAGATCGGCAGAACATGGCCCACGAGAAGCAGTAAAGATGGCCCCTCGAAACCGCCCCCATCTCCTACTCACGCGAGCCGCCACTGCCGAGCCATACCGCCGCCCCGGAAGCGGGGGCGACAACGGCACCGTGGCGGCACCCTCGGATCGTCAGGCTCACGCGCAACGGCTCTCCGAGCAACTGAGAGAAGTCGACATAGCCGCACAGGCTAGGCGTGCGGAACGAGAGGCGACCGTCGAAGGAGCAATCGACGGCCTGTATCTAGTGTTCGAGAGCTTTCCTGGCGTCGGCCTAGCACTCCAATCGCTGGAATCGCAGCGCAGGGGTCTCCAACCAGAACTGGTCTCGGTCCATGAAGTCGAAACGCCAACAGGACCGGTGGAGCAGGCGACCGTCTTCGTCCCAGACGGCAAACTTGGTCACTTCTTCTCCAAGCTCGAGGGCTACGCTGAGACCACTAATGACGCCAAGCCAAAGAACGCCAACCTCGTCGACCGGATCGCAGCGGTTAGGCTAGCTTCAGTCGAGGCGCTATGGACCGATCCGCCAGAGCAATTTCCAGAGCCGGATGCCCACGTCTGGTGGGAAGTGTGGCTGCGTCGCCGCGACGGCAATGAGATCGGCCGTCTTCAGCAGTTCGCCGAGCGGGCGAGAATCCGGATGGGCCCGCGCACCCTCGGCTTCTCGGACCGAACAGTCGTCTTGGTCGAAGCGACCGCCCGGGATCTGGCAACCGCCCTAGACGTGCTCGATGACCTCGCTGAGCTACGTCAACCTCATGAACTCGCGCAACAAATTGCCTCTGAGCCCGCCAGCGAACAGCGTGAGTGGGTAGACCAACTCGTCGACCGAACAAGCGCCGCTTCAGCCGAAGCCCCCACCGTATGCATCCTCGATACCGGTGTTCACAAAAACCATGCGCTCTTGGAACACTCACTCGACCTAACCGACTGCCACTCTTGCGATCCGAATTGGCGGCTTGACGACCACGGTGGCCATGGTACAGAGATGGCCGGCCTCGCTCTCTATGGCGATCTTGGCAAGGTCATACGATCAGCGGGACCAGTGAAGCTTCGGCACCGCCTAGAGTCTGTCAAGCTGGTACCGCCGCCTCCTCGGGCGCATCCACCCGAGCTGCATGGTGCAGTTACCGCAACAGCGGCGAGCCTTGTGGAGGTTCAAGCCCCTGCGCGTCGCCGGGTATTCTCGATGGCTGTTACGGCAAAAGGAGGACCGGTTCAAGAGGACGGCAGCCGCCGTCGCGTGACGGGCGAACCGACGTCGTGGTCTGCAGCTGTCGATGCGCTCGCAGCCGGAAGAAGCATCGACGTCACCGACAACGGCTTGGTCTATCTTGACCAGGCCGAGGAGGCAGCTCGTCGCCTCTTCCTCATTAGCGCCGGGAACGTGGAGCGCACCAAGTTCCAGCAGGACTACCTGACCCGAAACGATGTCGAGCCGGTCGAGGACCCCGGACAAGCGTGGAACGCGTTGACCGTGGGGGCCTACACAAGCCTGGATAATCTCGCATCCGCAGGGCAGATGTGGGACGGCTGGATACCGCTTGCCCCCCGCGGTGAGCTATCACCACACAGCCGAACTTCCGTCCCGTTCAGCCGTAGATGGCCGGTCAAGCCCGACATCGTGCTCGAAGGCGGCAACGTCGCCTGCTCGCCCGCGGGAAAGAGCTATGACACTCCAGAGGCCCTGCAGGTGCTGACCACCCGACACCCGGGCGTCGATGCACGCCTCCTCACAACCACCTGCGCAACCAGCGCCGCCACAGCCCAGGCTGCTCACCTAGCCGCATCGATCCTTGCTGACTACCCGACACTTTGGCCTGAGACGGTTCGTGCCCTGATCGTCCATTCTGCGGAGTGGACGACCGCCATGCAGCAGCGCGTCAACCGAGCCCGCAGGGTAGGCAAGGCCGCGGTCCATCAGCTCCACAGACGATACGGAATGGGCTTACCCAGCCTAGATCGTGCGACCCGCAGCGCAAGCGACGCACTCACCCTTATCGTTCAGGACACAATCCACCCTTACCGCGACGGAACCATGAGGGAGATGCACCTTCACGACCTGCCGTGGCCCACTGACGTCCTGACAGGACTCGGAGCCGCGCAGGTCAGGATGCGCGTGACATTGTCGTACTTCATCGAGCCCAACCCCGGACGCCGCGGTTGGCAACGGAGATACAGCTACGCATCCCACGGCCTTCGCTTCGACATCCGGCGGCCTACAGAGTCCACTGATCTTTTCCGCAAGCGCATTAATCAACGCGCGCTAGCCGAAGAGGAGCGCCGACCGAGTAGCACCAATGACGCCAAGCAGTGGATCTTCGGGAGTAATCAACGAACCGCGGGCTCCCTTCATACCGATATCTGGGAAGGATCAGCGGCGGATCTCGCCGGGTGCGGCGCCATAGCCATCTTCCCCGTGACTGGATGGTGGAAGGAGAACCCCAAGCGTGACGGCAGCGACTCCGGCGCACGCTACGCTCTCGCCGTATCCATCGAGACCCCGGACCAAGACGTCGACATTTGGACACCCGTCGCCCAGCAGATCGGCGTTGCCGTCGCAATCCAAGTATGATCGGACTCATTACTGCCTGCGCGTCCCCCGCAAGGGCCCGCGGGCTTGACCAAGCCCGCAGCAGGCGCGCGGCCAATCGCACGCAACGCCTCGATTGCTGACCTCCAGCGAGCGAGCCCCGCCACACCACGGGACGAGTACGACCAGCTCCGTGCCGCCCTGCACAACAACCGCCCGGAGCGGCCTCGCCCTGCAGAACCGGACCGGCCACCCCGACTTCGCCCAATATCTCACCGGACGAGCCCTCTGGGTCGGTCACCACCACCCGGCACGCGCAGCCAAACCCGTCACGCTGCTGGCCCCAGCTCTCGCGGCACCGTAGACTGACGCGGCGCGGCAACTTCGCCGGGTTCCGGCATGAACGCGTCGGGCCGACCAAAGTACGGCCTGAGCAGGACTTACGTCAGCTCTGCTGATCTTCAGCAAGCGACCACAGCAACGCGCGTGTGCGACCCACTGAAGTGAATACAAAATAGGGACCCGCAGGTCATCAGCATATGGGTGCAGATAGAACGTCGTCTTAGGAAACCGATGCTCTATCCCCTGAGCTACGAGGGCGCGAGGGGACAGTCTAGCGACCTGGGGTTCACCCGGGGTCGCAGGGAGTGGCAGGGGTTCACCCACGTTCCCGGGACCGCCGTTTACCCAGCCCAGGACCACACCCGGAGTCTCCATGCGACCCCGGATGATCTTGATAGGCAGGTGAAGCGGCCGGCGCGATGGGATCGCGTCGGCGGAGGGCGGGCCGCTTCAGGCTGCGGCGGGGACGGTTACTGCCGGTCGGCTGAAGGTCTTGACACCTCGGACACAATGTGCGAGCCCACGTGTCAACGCTGGCCGAAGGTTCCACGCGGCGTCGACAGGCTGCCCGCTCCCGGGCAGGCGACGAGCCTCACGGAACTCGTCTGCGGACTTCGGGGGCTGGATCAGCACGAGGCCGACGGTTGCCAGCGTTCGGCGGAGCGGGTGAGCCACTGCCCGACGATCTACTGATGGGCCTAGGCTTGCGGGTCAGGGTTGACCATTGTCCTGGGCCGGCCCGTGGGCGGTTGGGCCGGAATCGGCGTGTCGGGCGGCTGGTTCTCGCATGGGAAACTCTCGCTGTGAGCTCAGGTGTTCCCCGGACGATCAAGGCAGTCGACACGTCAGAGTTGATCCGGCTCGACACCGAGGCGATTCATTGCGGACTGAGCCGCAATCACGGGGCAGGGTGGTTGGCGGAGTTCGCCGATCCAGCAGCGGTGCACTATCTGTGGCCGGTACTGGCGCACCGGTTGGGGCACCGGCCTGAGTCTTCGCCGCACTGGCGGTGCATGCTGCTTTTGACGGTGCGAGAAGGCCAGCAGATCTTTTCCCTGCTGGATGTCCTGCCCGCCTCCTTCGAGGATCTACCCGAGACGCTGGATGCGGCCACGAAGACCAAGATCGCCCACCGGCTGGAGCATGAGGGCCTGCTGACGCAGGCGCAGTGGGCCGATCTCAACCCCTGATCCGGGTAATGCGTGGCGGTGATATGCGGCGGCTGATATCGGGCGGCGTATCGTGCGGTCAGGTGTCGAGGCCTGCGAGGTTGAGGCGTTCGAGCAGGCTGGGCTTGCGGGCGTGCGCCGCCCGTAGCTCGGCCAGCCGGCGCCGGAACGACGAGCTGTCCCCGTCGCGTTCGCCGAGTTCGCGCAGGTCGACGAGGAGTTGTACGGCGGCGTCGTACTCGCGGGGTTTCTTGGTGGCGATGAGGTCGTCGACCCGCTGCCATGCGGCGGGTTGGTCGACGGCGAGGGTGTCGAGGTGCCGTTGCCGGGCGGCTGCGGCGGACCGTTCCCGGCGAACCCGGTCGCGTTCCCGCTGCTCGGCGTCCCGTCGTTCCCGCACGGCGCGCAACTCCGCGGCGGTGGCGAGCAGTTGACCGGCGGTACGGACGGCCGTTGGGGTGGACGCGTCGGTGGGAAGCGCGTCGCGGTAGCGGCGCAGCAGTCGGCTGCGCAGGTCGCTGTCGCCGCCGGTGATCAGGTCGGTCAGGATGGCGTCCTTGTCCCGAGCGGGCAGCTCGACGACCCAGGTGCGTAGTTGCGCGACGGTCGGTTCACCGGAGGCGGCCGGCGCCGACCCGGCCGCCGCAGCCGCGATCAGGTCAGGGTCGAGGCGCAGGAACTCGGCGACGGCGGTGAGGGGCGCGTCGAGGGTGTCCAGCCCGGCGGGGACGGGCGGCTCGGGCTCGTCGTCGGCGATCTCCTCGGACTGTACGCAGCGCAGCCAGGCCAGGTAGAGCAGGCGCAGGTCTCCGGCGGCGAGGCCGGCCCGGACCGGGATGATGGAGGTGAGCAGGCCGTGGCCGTCGAGGTCCCACTCGTCGGCGCCGTCCTCGTCCTCGTCGTGGAGGTCGATGATGACGTGCTTGCCGGCAGTCCAGGCGCAGGCGCTGTCGCCTTGGCAGTACTGGGCGGCGGTGGCGGGGGCGAGCACGTGTTTCGGTAGGCGCAGCATGAGCTGGCGGGTGCCCCAGTTGGCCAGGTACAGGTGCGCGTCGAAGTACCGTTCCATCAGCGTGCGCGGGTTGCCCTTGAAGTTGCCCCACTCGTAGGTGTTGACGAAGCTGGTGGCGGTGATGTCGGCCCGGGTCGACAGCGACCGCAGCTCGGCCCGCTCGCGGCCGGTGAGGGGTCGGTCGACGGCGGTGAACTCGTAGTACTGGTACTCGCTCACCGTGGCCTACCTTCCGGCCCAGTGCCGGTAGGCGTCGATCCACGCGGCACCGTCGGGCACAGGGGTGGGTAGCGGAAGGTCGAGAAGGCCGACCCGTTGCCGGTGGCGGCCTCGGACGCAGACCGCGACGATGCTGTCCGCAGCCAGCTCGATCTTGCCTACGGTTGCCTCGACGCCGAGGACGGTGGTGGTGAACGGCACCGCCAGATGCTCCTCGATCATGGCGAACAGGCCGGCACGCTCGTCCTCGTAACCGTCCGTGTCGACGGTGGCTTCCTCGATCATCGCCTCCAGCACGGCGGTACCTTTCGATGCCATCGGCGGAGGATAGCGGACCGGTGCCGGGGTGTTCGGCGCCCGATGCACGAGGATGGTCGGCATGGGTTCGGTGGCCGAGTTCGTCGATCTTCGGCGCGAGGTGGAACGGTTACGGGCGGAGAACGCCCGACTGGCGCGTCTGCTGGAGCTGCGCGGCCAGGACACGTCGGCGGCACCGGAGCAGTTGTCCGCTCCGGTGGAGCCGCCAGGGCTGGTCACCATGGCTTCGCCGACTCGGGACAAGCTGACGTTGTTCGCCGACCGGTTCCGGGCCCGGGCCGACGTGTACGCCGTGCGGTGGGACAACGCCCGTACCGGCGCTGCCGGGTGGATGCCGGCGGTCGCTGGGGGTTGGCGTAAGGGGATGGACCGGCGGGGTGCCACCTACCTGCCCCGGACAATGGAGGTCGCCGCGGCGCATCTGGTCGGCGACGTGTTCATGGGCTTGTACCCGCTGATGCCCGGCAACACCTGCCACTTCGTCGTGGCCGACTTCGACGGGCCCACGGCGATGCTCGACGCCCTCGCGTACGTGAAGGCGGCGCGAGCCAGCGCGGTGCCCGCCGCGTTGGAGATCTCCCAGTCGGGCCGCGGAGCCCACGTGTGGGTCTTCTTCACCGGCGCTGTTCCCGCGGCCACCGCGCGGGCCGTCGGCACCGTTCTTCTCCGTGAGGCGATGGTGCTGCGCGGGTCGATGGACTTACGGTCGTACGACCGGCTGTTTCCCAATCAGGACGTGCTGCCCGAAGGTGGCTTCGGCAACCTCATCGCCGCACCCCTGCAAGGACGCCGCCGCAAGGACGGACTGACCACCTTCCTCGACCTCGCACCCTCGAGCCGCACGCCGACCAATGGGCGTTCCTGTCGACGCTGGACCGGCTCAGCCCCGGCGACGCCGAACAGATCGCCCGGCAGGCCAAGCAAGCCGTCACCGGTGCCGACATCGCCACCATGAGCCGGTCCGCCGCGACCCAGGTCCATCCTCCGCTCCCTCCGGTGGTTCACGCGGAGGCCGGTGCCGGGCTGAGCATCGACGCCGGACAGCTCACGCCCGCCGCGCTGGCGACGTTCAAGCACGCCGCCGCCATGGCCAATCCGAAGTTCTACGAGCTGCAGCGACTCCGCAAGTCCACCTGGGACACCCCACGCTTCATCCAGGGCTACGACCTCACCCTTGATGACCGCCTGGTCCTCCCGCGGGGCCTGCGGCACACCATCGCCGCCATCGTCGAGCGCGCCGGATCGCGGCTGGCCGTCACGGACGTACGAAACTCCGGAACCGAGATCGACACCGCGTTCACCGCCGAACTCGCCGGCAAACAAGCCAATGCGGTCGGCGCGCTTCTCGCCCACGACGACGGGATTCTGGTCGCCCCACCGGGCTCCGGCAAGACCGTCATGGCCTGCGCGGTGATCGCCGAACGCAACACCTCCACCCTCGTCCTCGTCGACCGCAAAGCCCTCGCCGACCAGTGGCGCACCCGCATCCAGCAGTTCCTCGACGTCAAGCCCGGCCAGCTCGGCGGCGGCCGACGCAAGCTCACCGGCACGGTGGACATCGCGCTGCTGCCCTCCCTGGCGCGGCGGGACGACGTCGCCACCCTGACCCAGGGATACGGGCACGTCATCGTCGACGAATGCCACCACCTCGGCGCCGCCGCCTACGAGCACTCGGTCAAACGGATCGCCGCGCAGTTCTGGCTCGGCCTCACCGCCACCCCCACCCGACGCGACGGCCTCGGACAACTCGTCACCTGGCAACTCGGACCCGTCCGCCACACCCTGACCGACGAGGAACAAGGCACCCTCGCCGCAGCGACACACGCCGACGCCGGACCCCGTCGAGCGCTGTTCATCCACGAGACCACATTCCAGTCCGGCGACGTCGACCTTGACGCGCCCGGCGCGCTCGCCGAGGTCCACCGAAGGCTCGCCGTTGACGAGTCACGCAACGCTCGGATCGCCGATGACGTCGCCGCAGCCCTGACCCGCGGCCGCAACTGTCTCGTCCTGACCCGACGGGTCGCCCAGGTCGAGACCCTCACCGCCCTACTCGCCGCACGCGGACACCAGCCGCTCGTACTCCAGGGCGCGATGAGCACCCGTGAACGACGGACCGTTGTTGACCGGCTCGACGGTGCCAAGGTCGGCGACGGCCTGCTCGTCATCGGCACCACACCGTTCATCGGTGAAGGCTTCGACGCCCCCGCCCTCGACACCCTCTTCCTCGCCGGCCCGATCTCCTACGACGGCCTACTCGTCCAATGCGCCGGACGCGTCATCCGCGCCGCGCCCGGCAAGGACCTCGCCGAGGTCCACGACTACCACGACCCGGCCACTCCCATCCTCGCCGCCTCACTCCCACGCCGCATGCCCGGATACCGGGCCCTCGGCTTCACCAGAACATGAGTGCATCCCGACGCGATCACCACGCCTGGTCCCGCCGGTTACAGGGTGCGAATGAAAGGCCAAGCTTGCTGGGCCTAGCGTAGTAGGCTGATCGCCATGGGCCGGTTCTCCGAGGATGAGCTGCAGGCGGCTGTCTCCAGGTACGAGGCGACACGGGCGCAGGCGTTGACCGAGCGGGACGAGCAACTGCGGGCCTTCCACGCGGCCGGGTGGCGGCCGGTGGACCTGCAGCGGGTCACCGGATACAGCCGGGAAACGATCCGTCAGGCACTCCGACCGGAAGTCCGGCGGGCGACCAACATCAACCGGCGCAGGACGCCACCCCAGCCGCCAGCGGACTACCGGCCATACGGTGACCGGAAGCCTTATGTGATCGCCGAAACCCTCACCGAACTGCACGGCCCGACCGAGGGAACGGTGACGCTGCCGCGTCACCTCGACTGGTCTGGGCACGCCGAGTACGACCTGAACCGGCCCGCGCGCCTGGCCAGCATGTACAAGGTGGTGCTCACCGAAGCCAGCACCGTCGAGGATCTGAACACCTGGCTCGACGCCGACCTGCTCCGGCGGCTCTGGCCCACCCTCTGGCTGCCACCCCAGCTCCGCCAACGCTGGGAAGACGCCTTCCCCGAACTCGCCGCGACCCGCAGCAACGCGGCATAACGGTGGACCCCTTCCACGAACGCCTCGCCCGGACCGGCCCCGCGGCCGCCGACCGATACGGCTTCGCCCTGGCCGACGGCTACGCGGTCCAGGCCGCCGGACTTCTCGAGGACGTCGACCTGTTCACCGCCTGGGACCGCCGCGACGACTTCACCGCCGCGGTCACCGCCGTCGTGCACGCCTACCGGGACGGCGGCCTCACCGTCGGGGCTGAGCGCCAGTACGACACCTTCGCCCGACTGGCCGTCACCGACGGCATGCGGATCTCCAAGGTCGAACTCGGCGTGGACTGGCGCGCCAACGAACCGATCCTCATGGCGATCGGACCGGTACTCCACCCCGACGACGCGGTCGCGAACAAGATGAGCGCCCTTTACGGGCGAGCGTTCGCCCGGGACTTCATCGACATCGACGACACCCTCAGCTCCGGTCGCTACACCCGCGACGGCCTTCTCGCCCTCGCCCAACGCGCCGACCGTGGCTTCGACCGGCGCATCTTCGCCGACGCCCTCGGACAAGCCGCCCAGCTCGACCCCGACGACTTCGCCCAGTACGGCGTCACCGGCCCAGCGTTGGACAAACTCCGTAACCGATTCGCCGAATGGCGCCGTGAACTGCTCGACGACGAGGAACGATGACTCGGCTCCCGACTCACGGCAGCGTAAGCCTGTACACGCAGGACCCACAACGTCCAGCTGATCTCCGGCAAGCGATCGCAGCGAGCCCGCGAAGCGACCGGAACGCAACGGGGGAAGATAGAAAGCCGCAGGTCGTCGGCCTGTGGATACCGGCGGAGCGTCGGGTTAGGAAACCGATGCTCTATCCCCTGAGCTACGAGGGCGGGAGTGGCCAGTGTAACGACCTGCGGGCCCACCCGGGTCGGCAGGGAGTGACCCACGTTGACCTGCACTGACCCAGCCACCCGCTGTCCGATTCTGTCGAGACCGGTGAGTCGACCGGCACCCGCTGAGTGGGCCTACAGCTGTTCGATCAAGGTTGCGGCGATAACTCGGGCGCGTTGCAGAAGCGTTTGTTCGCCTTCGAGGCCGGCGCGCGCCATGGCGCCTTCCAGCAGAAACGACAGGTGCTCGGCGAGCGCGCGGGCCTTTTCCGGCCGTTCGGGCAGGAGCTGCTCGAGATGTTCTTCCAGCAGTTTTTCGACGTGCTCCTTGTGTCGACGAACCGAGTCACGGCCCGGGTCGCCGGCCGGGAGTTCGGCAGCTGCGTTCAGCAGCCCGCATCCGCGGAAGCCGTGTGCGTAGGAGAAGGCGGCGTGGTCGGTGTAGGCGTCGAAGACCGCGAGCACCCCGCCGTAAGGATCCGTGGTCTGCGCGATCCGGCGTCGATAGAGCTGCAGCCATTCCTCGTGCCGGGCGTCGAGGTAGGCCAACACCAGCTCCGCCTTGGAGGAGAAGTTGTTGTAGAGGCTCATCTTCGCCACGCCCGCCTCGGAGGTGATCGCGTCGATTCCGGTCGCGGACACTCCGTGGGTGTAGAACATGCGCGCCGCGGCGGCCAGTAGCCGCTCACGGGCCGCGCCGCCCCTGGCCGGGCCCGGTGCGCCCATGACGTCACCTTTCGACTAGGTAGGTCGGTCTACCTAGCATGTTAGCGTGTCGTCATGGCACGTACGGTCAGGATCGGCTTGATCCAGGTCTGCATCGCCGGATGTCTGTGGGGCACCGGCGGTCTTGTCGTGACGTTCCTGCACGATCGCGACGGGCTCGGAGCGATGACCGTCAGCGCCTGGCGGATGCTGCTCGCGGCAATCGCCTTGATCGGCTTCGCCGTGGCGACACACCGGTCGAGCGCGATCATGGCGATCATGCGTGTGCGTCCGCTGCGGACCGTCGTGGTGGGCTGCGGCACCGCCGCCTATCAGGGCCTCTACTTCGTGTCGGTGCTGCTGGTCGGGGTAAGCGTGGCCACCGTGATCTCGTTGGGGCTGGCGCCGGTGTTGGCCGCGGTCTGGGAACATTTTCGCAGCCGGACCCGGCCCTCAATCCAGCAGGTCGGGGTGCTGGGAGCGGCCTTGCTCGGGTTGGTGCTGATCAGCGCAACCGCGGATCAATCCACGGCGTCCGGCCGGTCACCGCTGTTCGGCTTGGTGCTGGCTGCAACCGCCGGGGTGACCTATGCGGCGACAACGATTCTGGGGCACACGCTCGCGCAGGCCACAGATCCAGTGGCACTGACGACCTGCACCACAACGGTCGGTGCGATCGCGCTCGCCCCGTTCCTGCTGGTTGCCGGATTCAGCCATGAGTCGATGGTCGGCACGAGTTCGGCGTCACTAGCCGCGTTGCTCTACCTGGGCGTGGCAACTATGGCGCTCGCCTACGGCTTGCTCTATGCCGGGCTGCGCACCACGTCCGGATCAGCGGCGACCGTGGCAACCCTGCTGGAACCGGTATCTGCGGCCCTGCTTGCCGTTGTCCTGCTCGGTGAACGTCTGCCGTTTCCTGCCTTTGCGGGCGGCGTCATGATCCTTATGGCGGTGGCCTCCCTGCCACCTACCGCAAGCGCCGCGCCACCCGTGGAGTCCACTGATCCGGTGGCTTCATCTCATCGACGGACTCACACCTCGGCTCAGGCACCGTTCGGGCTGCGACCGCACAAACCAGATCCATAGGCCAGCTCAGCACGTCGGGTCCCCTCCCACGACCAGAGCCCTCGACCCTAGCCCCGATGCGATCGGCGCTGAGCTGCAAGCAGGGTTGGGTGAGGACGCGTCGAACCTACCGCAGCATAGCCTGAGCAGGACTTACGCCCGTTATGCTGATCTTTAGCAAGCGAGCACAGCAAAGCGCGTGTGCGATGCGCTAACGTGAAAACAGGACAGGAGTCTCCATGTGACTCCGGGTGATCTTGGTGGCAGGGTGAAGCGGCCGACGCGATGGGGTCGCGCCGGCGGAGGGCGTGCCGCTTCAGGCTGCGGCGCGGACGGTTACTGCCGGTCGGCTGACGGTCTTGCGATCGCGGATGAGTGCCCGTCCTGTTCACGTCCTCACGTCCGGGCCGAGCACCGGCTGTCGGCACCACCGGTGACGGGTCGGCCGCCAGCCCACCGGCCGGTCAACCGGTGGCGGTGACGGCGGTGGCGGTGACCGTCCCGTCCGCCGCCTGGGCGCCCTGCACGCTGACGGTCTGTCCAGCCTTCAGTTTCGCCAGTTCGGTGGCCTGACTGGTACGCACGGCGGTGCGGCCGTTCGTCCGTACCGTGACCACGTTGCCGTCGGCCGTCTCCAGGTAGAGCACGCCGCCGTCGACGAGTTTCACCTTGCCGGTGGTGGCCGACCCGGCGGCGGCCGGGCTCGCTTCGGTGCCGGAACCGGACCGACCGGAACCAGCGCCGGGGAACGCGCTGGGGAGACCGCCCGGGAAGCCGCCCGACCGGCTGGTCCGCGCGGCCGTCGGCATCTCCCCCCACCGCTTCTGCGCCTGCGCGCCACCCACGAATCCGCCCAGCACCAGCAGCATCGCGGCCAGCACCACTGTGCCCCGGTTCCACCAGCGCCGTGGCGCGGCGGCTGCGAGCGCCGCGGTGAGGTCCCGGTCGGCCGGTTGGGTCGCGGCCGGCGGCTCGTCCTCGACCCGGTCGAAGATGACGGTTTCGGGGTCCATGTCCTCGTCTCTCCGCATGGGCTACTCGTAGCGCAGGGCGTCGATGGGGCGCAGCCGGGCCGCGCGGGCCGCCGGCAGGCCGCCGAAGAAGAGCCCGATCGCGACCGAGACGCCGAGGGCCAGCACGACCGAACTGGATACGATCACCGGCTGCACGCCGGCGATGGTGAACCGGGATCCGATCAACGCGGCGGCCACGCCCAGCGCCCCGCCGATCAGACTCAGCAGGGTCGCCTCGGTCAGGAACTGGGTCAGCACGGTCCGCCGCCGGGCACCCAGCGCCTTGCGGATGCCGATCTCCCTGGTCCGCTCGGTGACCGTGACCAGCATGATGTTGGTTATGCCGATGCCGCCCACCAGCAGGCTGATCGCGGCGACCGCGCCGAGCAGCACGGTGAAGGTGGCGGCGGTCTCGGTCTGCGTCTGGAGCAGCTGGGCGGCGTTCTGGATCCGGTACGGGGTGCTGCCTGTGCCAGTGGCGGGCAGTCGCTGGGCGAGCACCGTGGTGATCTCCGCCTGGGCCGCGTCCACCTGTTGCGGGTTCGCCGCCTCGACCAGGATCGAGCTGAGCGGGCCGTAACCGGTCAGCACCTCGCGTACCGCCCGCAGTGGTGCGACCGCGACGTCGTCGGCGTCCTGGAAACCGGTGCCGGACCTGGGCGCCAGCACGCCGACCACGGTGAACAGCGCGCCGCCGACGGTGACCCGCTGACCGATCGGATCGGCGTCGGGAAACAGCTCGTCGGCGACGGTACGCCCGATCACCACCACCCGCCGGCCCTGCGCCTCGTCGTCGGCGGTGAACGCGGCACCGCTGGCGACCGGGGAGTTCGAGGCGTCGAACCAGCTCGGCCGGGTGCCGACGAACTGGCCGACCTCGTGCTCGGCACCCTGGTATGTGACCACGCCCGACGTGGTGACCAGCGGTGAGACCGACCGCACGTCGGGGGCGAGCACCGGGTCGAGCAGCGCGTCGGCCACCTGGAGGGTGAGGCCGCCCGCGCCCGCCTGCCGGTTGGTGCCGGTGACCGTGAGCGTGTTGGTGCCCAGCGCCTCGATCCGGCGGGTGATCGCCTGCGCGGACCCGTTCCCCACCGCGACCAGCAGGATCACCGCTGCGACACCGATCAGGATGCCGAGCATCGTCAGCGCCGAGCGCAGCTTGTTCGCGCTCACCCCGCGTAGCGCGAAGCGGAGGATCTCGGCGAGCGTCACCGCGGCACCCCCGCGGTGTGCCGGCCCACCGTGTCCTGCCGCTGGTCGGAGCGGACCTGGCCGTCGAGTAGTCGGATCAGCCGGCCGGCCCGCGCGGCGACCTCCGGCTCGTGGGTGATCAGCACGATCGTCCGCCTGGCGGCGTTGAGCTGGTCGAACATGGCCAGGATGTCCTCCGTGGAGCGGCTGTCCAGGTTGCCGGTGGGCTCGTCGGCCAACACCAGGGCCGGTTCGGTGACCAGCGCACGGGCCACCGCGACCCGTTGCTGCTGGCCGCCGGAGAGCTGGTTGGGGTGGTGCTGGGCACGGTCGGCGAGGCCTACCGCGTCCAGCGCGTCCAGCGCCCGGCGGCGTCGCTGCGCCGCCGGAACCCCCGCGTAGGCCAGCGGCAGCTCCACGTTGGACAGGGCGCTGGTTCGGGCGATGAGATTGAAGGCCTGGAACACGAACCCGATCAGCCGGTTACGAACCAGCGCGAGCTGCCGGTCGGCGAGGCTCCCCACGTCGACGCCGTCGAGCAGGTAGCGCCCGTTCGAAGGCGTGTCGAGGCAACCGAGGATGTTCATCAGGGTGGACTTTCCGGAACCGGACGAACCCATGATCGCCACGTAGTCGCCGGCGTCCACCGACAGGTCGATGCCGCGCAACGCGTGCACCGTCGCGTCGCCCTCGCCGTACACCTTCGTCAGCCCGCGGACGTCGAGCACCGGACGGCCCGGGCTGTCCGGCGGGCGCATCAGTTGCCTCCGTTGCCGGCGCGGCGACCGCCCTGACCGCCGCCGGCGGGGAAGCCGCCGCCGCCCGGGAAGCCGCCCCCGCCGGGGAGGCCCGCCCCGCCGCGGAAGCCGGCGCCGCCGGTGCCGGTGCCCGTGCCCGTGCTGGCCGCGCGGAGCAGGACCCGGTCGCCCTCGGCCAGCCCGGAGGTGATCTCGTACGCCTGGTCTCCGGCGAGGCCGATCTCCACCCGCCGGGTCTCCTGGCCGGTCTCGGTGACCACGGCGACGGTGTGCCGGTCACCGGCACCGCTGACCGCGGCCGAGTTGACCAACAACACGTCCTGGGCAGTGCCGGTGGTCACGGCGACGGTGACCGTCTGCCCCGGCTTCGCGCCGGTGGGCACCTCGTCCAGGCCGACCGTCACGCCATAGGTGACCACGTTGTTGCTTGTGGTAGCTGATGGGTCGAGCGCCAGCACCTTGCCGGTGACCTGGGCGCCGGAGAGGGCGTTCCAGGTGACGGTGGCCGGCTGACCGTCCTTGAGCCGGGTCGCGTCCGCCTCCGCGACCGCCGCGTTGACCTGAAGGTGGGTGAGGTCGGCGAGCTCCATGAAACCCGAGGAGCCGCTCGACCCGCCACCGCTCTGCCCGGTCCCGCCGCCCTGCTGGCCACCCGAACTGCCGGCGCTGACCGAGCTTCCGCCGGAGGAACCGGAGCCGCCGGAGGAACTGCCCACCGTGCCGTTGACGGCGACGACCGTACCGACCATCGGGGCGGTCAGTCTCGTCCCGGCGACGCCCGCCCTGGCCTCGTCGACCGCGAGCTTCGCCTGGGTGACCGCGCTCTCGGCGGAGGACGTGTCGCCGTCGGCGTCCTGCGCCCGATCGAGCGCGCTCTCGGCCGCGTCCAGGTTCGCCTCGGCCACGTCGAGCGCCCGCTCGGCGGCGGCCGGGTCCACGGTCGCCAGGAGTTGCCCCTTCTTGACCTGTTGGCCGACTCGGACGCGGATGTCGGTGACGGTGCCCGCGGTGCCGAAGCTGGCGCTCGCCGTGGTGGCGCTCTCCACCGAACCGCTTGCGGTGACCGTGGCGGTCACCGTGCCCCGGGCCACCTGGACCGTCCGGGTGCTCTGGGCCGGTTCCACCTGCGCGGCGCGGGCGGACACCGACGACCAGGCCCAGTAGCCGCCGGCGGCCAGAAGCAGAGCCAGGGCGGCGTTCACCAGCACAGGCGGTTGGTGCAGGACGGCCGGCAGGCGCACTCGCATGGCCGAAAGCCTCACCCGGCCGGCTGGGAGGAGGGTCCGGGCAACCTCAGAGCTGGCTTGGAATCGCGGCCCGCGCCCCGACCCGCTCCTCCGGCTCGCCGCCCTCGGGGACCCGGGGGGCGCTCGGGGGCGAGGGGCAGCAGCACCAGGAAGGTGGTGCCCTCCCCCGGCACGGTGTGCAGGTCGATACAGCCCCCGTGGGCGTGCACGATCGAGGCCGCGATGGACAGCCCCAGCCCGGAGCCACCGCCGCTGGCCCGCGCCCGGCTGGCGTCCACCCGGTAGAGCCGCTCGAACACCCGGCCCGCGTGCCCCGCCGGGATTCCCGGCCCGTCGTCGTGCACCTCCAGCACGGCGAGACCACCGGCGCCGGGGGCGGGCGGCGGGCCGGAGCGGACGGCCGGGTCGGCCGGTAGCGCGGGCAGCCGGCCGACCCGGACGGTGACCCGGTCGTCCGGGTCGGTGTGTTGCAGCGCGTTTCCGACCAGGTTCGCCGCGACCTGACGGAGCCGATGCTCGTCGCCGAGCACGCTCGGCGGCTCGAACGTGTCGTCGCGGTCCGCGAGGGTGGTCAGCCGCACCGGCCGGCCCGGCGTACGGGCGTGCGCGTCGCGGATGGTGTCGGCGGCGATCTCCAGCACGTCGACCGGGCGCAGGGTGGGGATCCGCTGCTGGTCCAGCCGGGCGAGCAGGAGCAGGTCCTCGACGAGCACGCCCATCCGGGCCGCCTCACCCTCGATCCGGATCATCGTCTCGTCGAGCAGCGGACCGGTCGGTGCGCCACCACGCCGGTACAGCTCGGCGAAACCCCGGATGGAGGTGAGCGGGGTGCGCAGCTCGTGCGAGGCGTCCGCGACGAACTGGCGCAGCCGCCGCTCGGAGGCGGCCCGGGCGGCCATCTCCGCGGCGATCCGGTCCAACATCAGGTTGACCGCCGCGCCCAGCCGCCCCGGCTCGGTGTGCGGGTCGGCCCCGTCGACCCGGCGGCCGAGGTCACCTCCGGTGATGCCGGCGACGACGCCCTCCATCCGGGTCAACGGGCGCAGGCCCAGCCGTACGACCGAGGCGGCGAGCAGGCCCAGCCCGAGCAGCACGGCACCGGTGACCGCCACGTCGATGAGGAGCAGCCGATCGGCGGTACGGTCCGCCTCCCCGAGCGACACGCCGAGGACCACGGCCGCGCCGTCCCGCCCCACCGGCACGGCCAGCAGCCGCCACTGCGCCGTCCCGTCCCCGCCGGGCACCGTGTACGGCCGGCCCGTCGCGGCTCGGGCCGTGACCACGGCGAACGTGCCGGGGTCCGGGGCGGTCGCGGTGGGGGTGCTGCCGCGCTCGGTGTCCCGGGTGCCGTCGGCCCGGTAGAACACGACCAACTGGTCCTGGCCCAGGCGGGCGAACCGCCCGGCCACCCCCCGACCGGCCCCGGAGGACGGTTCCCCGCCCGGGGCCGGACGCGCCGACCCAACGGCCGACGGCCCGGACGGCTCGGCGGCCGACGGCCCGGGCGGCTCGGATGGTGGCGCGCCGCCGGGGCCCGGCGCGCGGAGCCCGGCGTGCAGGGGACGGGCCTGGGTGGCCAACTGCTCGTCGATCCGCTCCAGCAGATAGCCGCGGAGCAGGATGAAACCGGCCGTGTTCGCGCCGAGCAACGCGACAGTGGTGAGCGCGCCGACGACGAGGACCAGCCGGGAGCGCAGGGTCCACCTCGGCCACCGACGCAGGCCCCGCAGCCGGAGGTTCACTCGTCCCCGTGCGGCAGCCGCAGGGTGTAGCCCACGCCGCGGACGGTGTGGATGAGCGGCGGACCCAGGACGTCGATCTTGCGGCGCAGGTAGTAGACGTACGACTCGACGATCCGCCCGTCGCCGCCGAAGTCGTAGTGCCACACCCGGTCGAGGATCTGCGCCTTGCTCACCACCCGCCCCGCGTTGACCAGGAAATAACGCAGCAGGCGAAACTCGGTCGGCGAGAGATCCACCGGCTGACCGGCCCGGCGTACCTGGTGTGCGTTGTCGTCGAGTTCCAGGTCGGCGTAGCGCAGGGTGGGGTTCCGCTCCGGCTCGGCCGGCGCCTCCGGCCGGCTCCGGCGCAGGATGGCCCGGATCCGCAGCACCACCTCCTCGAGGCTGAACGGCTTGGCGACGTAGTCGTCGGCGCCGACGACGAGCCCGGTCACCCGGTCCGCCACGCTGTCCCGGGCGGTGAGGAAGAGCACCGGCACCGGACGGCCGGCGTCGCGCAACCGCCGGGCCACCTCGAACCCGTCGAGGTCCGGCAGCATCACATCGAGGACGACCAGATGGGGGTCGAACTCCTCGACGCAGGCGAGCGCCGCCCGGCCGGTGGCGGCCACCCGGGTGTCGTACGCGACCAGGCGCAGCGTGGCGGCCAGCAGCGCGGAGATGTTGCGCTCGTCGTCCACCACCAGCACCCGCGCGGCGCGGGTCGAGCCGTCGAGGGCCGGGGACGGGCCGTCGCCCGGTGGCCGGAGGATGTCGGTTCGCACCGGCAATGCCTACCGAATCCACCTCGGGGTGCCCTGTGTGGAACCTGTGTGTCAGCTGTCACCACGACCGCAGGACCAGGTCACCGTCGGCCAGCCCGCCGGTGACCTCGGTGTACTGGTCGCCACGCAGGCCGATGGTGACCGTACGCGACTCCCCGGCGCCGAGCCGCACGGTGCCTCGGCCGCCGACCACGTCGTGCACGGCGGTGGACGGCACACGCAGCGCGTCGTCGACGGCTCCGGTCCGGACGGTCACCGCCGCCGTCTGCCCCGGCAGCAGGTGCTCCGGGGCTTCGACGAACGAGAGCAGTACGCCGTAGCGGACCATCGTGCCGTCCGCGGTGCCAACAGGGTCCACCTGTACGACGGTCGCCGGGAAGGTGCGGCCCACTTGGTCAGCGAGGCCAACCGTGGCGTGCTGCCCGATGGCGACGGCTGCGGCGTCCGCCTCCGGGAAATTGGCCTCGACCTGCATGGCGAAGGTGTCGGCCAGGGTGATGAAGGTGGCGCCTCGGTCGACCTTGCTGCCCACCGTCCCGGCGACGGTCAGGACGGTGCCGCGGATCGGCGCGGTGAGCTCCGTGCCCGACTGCGCGTCCTCCGCCGCGGCGAGGGCGTTGTCCGCCTGGTTGACCTTGCGCTGCGCGTCGAGGATCGGGTCGCCGCCGGCCCGAGCGCCCCCGGCGCAGGTGGCCCCGCCGGAAGTCGGTCCTCCGTGGGGCTGCTGCGCGCCGCCGGTGGCGGACGGCGCGGAACGGGAGGTGGAGGGCGCGGGATCGGAGGTGGGGGACGCGGAACGGGAGGCGGAGGGCGTCGCGCTGGCGGTCGGGCTCGGGGTCGGGGTCACGCTGGGCGACGGCGATTGCCATACCACCGGCCGGGCGGCGGCGGTGGCGCAGCTCGTCGTGGCACCTGCGGAATCCTGCGCCTGGGCGAGAGCGTCCTCGGCGTCGGTCAGCTCCTGCCGAGCCTGCTCCACCGCGTCCGCAGCCGCGGCGATGTCGGCGTCGGCGAGGGTGGCGAGTTGCTGTCCGGCCCGCACCACGGCGCCGGGCCGGACGGCGACCCGCCCCACCGTGCCCGTGGCGGCGAAGCTCAACACCCGGGTGGTCGCCGGCTGGACGGTTCCGGTGGTGGCGACGTCGACCTCTACGGCGCCCCGGTCGACCGCGACGGTGACGGGCCGGGCCGGCGCCCCGCCCGCATCCGGGCGCAATGCCGCGACACCGGCGGCACCCAGCGCGAGTACGCCGGCGGCGGCAGCGACGCCCCAGCGGACCCGCCGGACGCGCCACAGTCGGGTCAGGCCATTTCCCATGACGAATCAGTCTGCGGGTCACTCCTTCCCGCGGGCTCGGTCCCAGCTCGGAGTTGCCTCAAAGCGGCCAACCACCGGCCCGCCTCGGATCGGGGGCCTCACCGGCCCGGGTCACCTTGAATCGGCAGCCCCAGCAGCCCTGGTCGCCTCGAAACGGCCCGGCCGCCGGGCGGGTCACCTCGAAACGGGGCGCCGACGGCCGGTCGGGCGGGACCGCCGGGGAAGCTCCGAGGCAACTCCCAGTCCGGTCCGAGGCGGCCCGGAGCTACGACCGGTTACCTGGGCACGTCCCCGAACCGGACGAGGAGTCGCTGTGTCGAACGCTGGAATGAGTCGTCTGCTGGCGGTCGCGCTGACCGGCGTCGTCTCGGTGCTCCTAGCCGCCTGCGGCTCGGACGACACCCCCACCAACGCGGCGGCCGAGGGCGGGCAGGACGGCAACGCCTTCGCGGCGTACCAGGACTGCCTGCGGGAGAACGGCGTGACCCTGCCGTCCGCCGACCCGTCGCGCTCCCGCGGGGCCCGGCCCTCGGGCTTCCCGACCGCCCGCCCGTCGGGCTTCCCGACCGCCCGGCCGTCCGGCTTTCCGACCGCCCGGCCGTCCGGGTCCGGTGGCCCGGGCCGTGGCTTCCCGGGGGCGGGGCGGCTCCCGGAGGGTGTCGACGGGGCCACCTGGCAGAAGGCGCAGGAGGCCTGCGCGTCGCTGCGATCGACCGGCCGGCCCGGCGGGCGGGGCGGACCCGACGGTTCCGCCGCGCCGGGCGGTGGGCGAGGCGACGGGCGGCAGACCGCCTACCGCACCTGTCTCAGCGGTCGTGGCGTTGACATGGACAAGATGGACGCATCCGACGCGAAGACAAAGGAGGCGCTGACCGCCTGCGCGGCGGTGAGCCCCGCACCGACCAGTTGAGAGGGCAGTTCGGGAGCAGTCGAATCACCGCCTGGTGGGTGCGCTCGGCCGCTGGCGCCCGACCGCCGGTCGCCCTGCTGTCAGCCGGCCCGCGCCGCCCGCCTCGGTGGCCGCTGGCGTGCGGCGCCCCGATCACCGCGCCCATCCGATCCAGGCCGCAGGGCACCACGAATGACGGCGGTTGCCGATAGTGTTCTCCACCACACTGTCCGCGCGCCCTGAAGGGTTCTGCCATGAGCTTTGGTTGTCGGCGGCTGTCGCGACTCGCCACCATCGCGCTGCTCCTCCTCACCGGGGTGGCGGTCCCCGCCGGCCCCGCCGAGGCGGCGAAGAAGGGCCTCGATCTCGCGGTCGACGCGTCCGGGACAAGGATCCCGCTGGGTGTTGAGAAGAAGGTCGTCTATCTGAAGATCAGCAACCTGGGGAACGGGACCCCGGGCGACGTCGTCGTCAATGTCCGCCAGCCGCAGGAGGGCCCCGACCCGCTGCCGGTCGCCCTGCTGTGGCATTCGGGGGGTGGTGTGGGCGAGTGCGACGGCGATCTCGGGGGGTTCTACTGCCGGCTGTTGCCGGAGCTGATTCCGGGGCCGGGCGAAACCGTCGACGTTCCCATCGACGCGAATGTCTACGGGGCAGCGGAGCCCTACGAGGGCAGGTTCGAGGTTTCGGTCACCATCAGACCGGAAAAGGACGCGAATCCGGCCGACAACACCAGATGGTTCCCGCTGGCGCTTGTCGATCAGCCACGTGCCGATCTCTCGCTTGTCGCCCGGGACGTGAAGCAGTCGGTGCGCATCGGCGCCGACGGCAGGCCCAGGCCCACCGGGACGCTGCACCCGGGTGAGACGGGTGCGGTGTGGTACACCGTCGCCAACCAGGGCCGGAAGGCGGTAAGCGGGCTACGGTTCACGCTGCGCCTGCCCAGGGGTGTGACGTTCACCAGGCCGCCGACCCAGTGTGCGCTCGCCGACGCCGGGCGGTCGGCGGTCTGCACCTACAGGAGCCTCACCCTCGTTCCGGCCGCCGAGGACACCGATCCGAAGGACACGGTCTACTCGGCGGTCGAGCTGTACAACCTGGTGACGACTGCGGCATCCACCACCGCGCCGGCGACGTTGCGGGGCGGGACCGTGCAGGTGGAGGGCCTCGCCGAGCAGCCGGCGAACGACCGTTCCAAGCCCGCGCGTACCGAACTGCCCGCGAATGCCGTCGCCGTACGGATCCCCGACGTGGACCACAGCGACAATCGGGACGGGTTCGCCGTGGTGCTCGCCGCGAAGAGCGGCGGCGATGGTGGCGTCGGCGGCGGTGACGGTGACGGTCACGGCGGGCTGCCGGTCACCGGGCCGCAGGCTGGGCTGCTCGGTGGAATCGGCGTCGCGGCGCTGGCGGCCGGAGGCGCGTTGTTCCTCGCTGCCCGGCGTCGCCGGGTGATCCTCGTGACGTCCGGGGACGAGCGGCCGGCAGCCTGATCTGCTTCGCCGGTGAGTGCGGGCGGGACGGGGAACCATCCCGCCCGTCGGCGTCGCCCGGTCGCGGTGACGATCGTCGTGCCCGGCGGGCCGCCCGCCTCTCGTAGGCTCCGGGGATGGAGAGCAGTCCGGGCCAGATGATGGCGCACATGTTGGATGCGGCGGAGAACGCCTCTCCGGTCGAGGCGGTCGAGGCGGTCACCCGGGAACTCGGGACGGCGTTGGGAGCGCGTAGCGTCGCGTTCCTGATCGCGGACCTCAGCGGCCGGGCGCTGGTCCGGCTGGCCCATGTGCCACTTGGTGATACCGGTCCCGGGCGTCGGGACGGTGCTGAGCGTGCCACGGTGATGCCGTTCGACGGCGGCCCCGCCGAGCAGGCGCTACGCACCCAGACGGCGCAGCTTGTCCCTCGACCTGGCGGGTGGACGGTGTTGGCGCCGGTGACCGACCGCGGTGAGGCGATCGGTCTGCTGGAGATGGTCCTGCCTCACGAGCCGGATGCGCGGGAGTTGGCGGAGATCGGCCGTACGGCGCACGTGTTGGCGTTCGTGGTGATCGTCAACCGGCGGCACACCGACCTGTTCGAGTGGGGGCAGCGCACCACACCGTTCACCCTGTCCGGGGAGATCCAGCGTCGCCTGCTGCCCGGCTCGTTCACCTGTGAGGCAAGCGCGTTCACTCTGTCCGGCTGGTTGGAGCCCGCCGCGAGCGTCGGTGGTGACACCTTCGACTACAGCCTCGCCCGCGACGTGCTGCACTTCAGCGTCACCGACGCGATGGGCCACGGGGTGGCCAGCGCGCTGACGGCCACCCTCGGTGTGGGTAGCCTGCGCAACGGTCGCCGTCGCGGGGCGGGCCTGGTGGAGCAGGCCGACGCCGCGAATGCCGACGTCGCCGGCCACAGCGGGGTATCCGGCAGCTTCGTCACCGCGGTGCTTGGCCGTCTCGACCTGCGCAGCGGGGTGTGCGCGCTGCTCAACGCCGGGCACGTCCCGCCGATGCTGGTCCGCGACGGGGACACGAGGGCGGTGCCGCTGCCGGGCAACTTTCCCCTCGGGATGTTCGCCGAGGCGGACTACCGCGCCGGCGAGATCACGCTGCGCCCCGGCGACCGCCTGGTGGTGGTCACCGACGGCGTGCGGGAGCGCAACGCCGCACGCCTGGACCTGCCGACCATGTTGCGGTCGATCGCCGGTCTGCACCCGCGCGAGGCCGTCCGGTCGTTGGCCGACGCCGTACTCAAGGTCAGCGGACCGATGCTCGCCGACGACGCCACCCTGTTCGTCGTCGACTGGCACGGCGGGCACAGCGACGACCGGCGCACAAGCGCCGGCGCCGACCAGGCACGCGCCAGCGCCGCGCTGCCCGACTGACTACCGGCCGGCCGCGCCCGTGCGGCGCGCTTCCGCCTCAGCCTCAGCCTCAGCCTCAGCCTCAGCCTCAGCCTCAGCCTCCGGCACGCTGTCGTAGACGTCGATGGCCCGGTCCACCGACGTGACAGTCAGCACGCCACGCACGGCGGGCTGCACCGCGGCGAGGCACAACCGCCCCCCGACATCCCGCAACGCCTTGAACATCACCACCAGCGCGCCCAGCCCGCTGGAGTCCATGAATCCCACCCCGGACAGATCCACCACGACCTGGCGGTCACCGGAGTCGACCAATCGCTGCAGCCCCTCGCGCAGCTGCGGGGACGTCGTCATGTCCAGCTCGCCGCGCACCTCGAGCACGGTGCAACCCCGACCGGGTCGGGCCGACAACAGCAGATCCACGACAACCTCCCCACACCGATGTTCCCGCGCCCACCCTATTTCGCCCGCGGGCAAACCGCCGCCGGCCGGTCCAGGGCGAGCCGACACCCGACTGTTTCATCTCGGCGCCGCCGGGTAGCGCTGATCGGAGCCGAAGCATCCCGCCTTAGGGTGTGGGCAGTTGGTCAGGCGGGTCAGGGCATGGGCCGGAAGGAGCGACGCACATGCGGGTGAGCATGACACTGTCACTCCCGCGCCAACCGTCCTCCGCGACCCGCGCCCGCCATGTCCTCACCACCCTGCTGAGCCTCACCGAGGCCAGCGAGGACACCCGTGCCAACCTCGCCGTGATGATCACGGAGGCGTGCGCCAACGCGATCCTGCACGCCGCCCCCGACAGCACCGTCGACATCACCATCACCATCGACGACCACGCCTGCCTGGTCGAGGTCGGCAACCGCGGCAGCGCCCCCGACAACACCAAACTCGACGCCGGCCTCCCCGCCCCGCTCACCGTCGGAGGTCGGGGGCTGCCCCTGATCGCCGCGCTCGCCAACACGGCCACGTTCGTCACCGGGCCACCGGACCAGGTGCTGCTGCGCATCACCAAACACCTGGCCGACGTCGCGTCGGAACGCTGGGACTGACCCGGAGCGGCACCGGTCTCAGGCCGGCTCGTCCGGGAACCAGCCGGCCCGGCCGAGGGCGCCCGGCAGGTTGGCCTTGCCGAGCCGGTCACCGATCCAGGCCGCCGTCTCGATCAGCGCGCGGGGGTCGAGGCCGGTCTGGTGGCCGGAGCGGTGCAGGGCGTAGACCAGGTCCTCGGTGGCGACGTTGCCGGTGGCCGCCGGGGCGAAGGGGCAGCCGCCGATGCCGCCGACGCTCGCGTCGAGCACGGTCACGCCGGCCTCGACCGCCGCCAGGGCGTTGGCGATGGCGGTGTTGCGGGTGTCGTGCAGGTGCAGGCGCAGCGGCACCCCCGGTGCGGCTGCGCCGGCTGCGGCCACCAGGTGCCGCACCTGGGCGGGCACTCCCACACCGATCGTGTCGGCCAGGGCGATCTCGTCCGGCTCGCCCTCGGCGAGCCGGGTGACGAGCTCGCCGACGGTCGACGGGGCGACGTCGCCCTCGAAGGGGCAGCCGAAGGCGGCGGCGACGGTGACGCTGGCCCGGCGGCCGGCGGCGTGGGCGGCCTTGGCGATGTCGGACCAGGCCTGGACCATGGTGTCGACGGAGGCGCCCTGGTTGCGCCGGCTGAACGTCTCGGTGGCGACCACGACGCAGTTCACCTCGTCCACGCCGGCGGCGAGGGCACGGTCGAGCCCGCGTCGGTTGAGCACCAGACCGATGTACGATACGTCGCTCCGGCGGGGCACCTCGGCCATGACGGCTTCCGCGTCGGCCATCTGGGGCACCCGGTCGGCGCGGACGAACGACACCGCCTCGACCCGCCGGGATCCGGCGTCGACGCAGCGCCGGATCAGCTCGATCTTGCTCGCTGTCGGGAGGATCTCGGACTCGTTCTGCAACCCGTCCCGGGGGGACACTTCCACCACGCGCACCATCATGTGTATACAATCCCAGACCGGGCAGGCGGGCGGCAAGACACCGACCGCGATATCGCTTTCAGACCACGACCACGGAGGCACGGGTGACCAATGCCGGGCAGGACGCCTACGAGGCGTTGCGGAGCGCGATCCTGAACGGGTCCATCCGCCCGCGGGAGCGGCTGGGCGAGGTGGAGCTGTCCTCGCAGTTCGGGGTGAGTCGGACCCCGATCCGGGAGGCCCTGCGCCGGCTCACCGCGGAGGGCCTGGTCGTCTTCCAGCCCAACCGGGGGGCCCGGGTGGCCGAGTGGTCGCTGAGCGACCTGGAGGACACCTACGAGATCCGGGCCCGGCTGGAGAGCTACGGCGCGGCCCTGGCCGCCCAGCGCATCGACGCCGACTGCCTGCCGAGGCTGAGCCTGCTCTGCGACCAGATGGAGGAGCGGGCGCAGCGGATGACCCCGCAGGACCTGGACGACATCGCCACCCTCAACGCCGAGCTGCACGGTGTGGTCATCGGCGCCGCCGGCAGCCCTCGGCTGACCTCCCTGCTCTCGGCGGTGGTGGAGGTCCCGCTCGTGGTCCGGGCGTTCCGCCTCTACACCCCGGACGCGCTGGCCCGCAGCATGGCCCACCACCGTGACCTGGTGGCAGCCCTCGGCGCCCGCGACGCCGAGTGGGCGTCGAGCACGATGCGCGCGCACGTGCTGGCCGCCCGGCGGGTGCTTCTGGACGCCATGTCCGACAATCCGGAGCTCTGAGCACGCCGATCCGACCGATCCGACCCGCCCGCCCGGTCAGCTCCCGGGCGCGCCCGGCTTGATGCAGGCCACCGCGCGATCGGCGTCGAGCGGGGCCAGGCGCACCTCGGTTTGTACACACCGGTCCTCACCGACCGGGCACCGGCCGTAGAGGACGCAGCCGCTCACCTTCTCGGTCGGGCTCGACGGGTCGCCGACCAGGCGGGCCGGCGGCAACTCCTGGTCGGGGTCGACGGGCAGCGCCGCGGCCAGCAGGGCACGCGTGTAGGGGTGCTGCGGATCGGCGAAGACCCGCTCCGAAGGGCCGGTCTCCACCACCCGCCCCCGGTACATCACCGCGATCCGGTCGCTGACGTAGCGGACGGTGTGGATGTCGTGGGAGATGAACAGGTAGCCCATGCCGAGTTCGGTCTGCAGGTCGGCCAGGAGTTGCAGGATCTGGGCGCGGACCGACAGGTCGAGCGAGGAGGTGGGTTCGTCGAGGACGATCAGGGACGGCTCGGTGACGATGGCCCGCGCGATACCGACCCGCTGCTGCTGTCCCCCGCTGAGTTCACCGGGGTACCGCCGGGCCATCTCGGGCGCCAGCCCCACCTGGTCGATCACCCGGGCGACCCGGCTCCGGCGGTCGGCCGCCGGGGTCTTCGGCTGGTGGATGGCGAGTGGCTCGCCGACGATGTCGGCCACCCGCATGCGCGGGTTCAACGACTCGAACGGCTCCTGGAAGATGATCTGTGCCTTGGCGCGCAGCCGGCGCAGTCCGGCTGCGGGCAGCGCGAGCACGTCGGTGTCCTGGAAGTGCACCGAGCCCCGGGTCGGCTCGATCAGGCGCAGGGCCAGCCGGCCCAACGTCGACTTGCCCGACCCGCTCTCGCCGATGATGGCGAGCGTCTCGCCGGCGTTCACCGTCAGCGACACGTCGTCGAGGGCGTAGACCGTGGTGGTCCCGCCGACGGGGAACTCCTTGCTGACGTTCGTCAACTCCAGCAGGCTCACCGGACGGCCTCCATCTCCTGCGACAGGTGACACCAGTACGTCCGGCCCGACGCCGAGGTCGCCGGCTCCGGGAACACCTGCCCGCAGGGCTCGAAGGCGTGCGGGCAGCGGGCCTCGAAGGGGCACCCGGCCGGGTAGTCGACGAGATCCGGCAGCCGCCCGGTGAGGTGCACCAACGGCTGGCCCGGCCGGGGAACGGCCCGGACCAGCGCCTGCGTGTACGGGTGTTGCGGGCTGGTGAGCACCTCACGGACCGTGCCGTGTTCGATGACCTTGCCGGCGTACATGACGACCACCCGGTCGCAGTACTGGGCCACCACGCCGAGGTCGTGGGTGACAAGCAGCATCGAGCGGCCGTGCTGCTGGACCAGGGCCCGGATGAGGTCGAGGATCTGCCGCTGCACGGTCAGGTCGAGGCCGGTGGTCGGCTCGTCGGCGATGACGAAGGCCGGGTTGAGCAGCATGGCCATGGCGATGACGACGCGCTGGGCCATCCCACCGCTGAGCTGGTGGGCGTAGCCGTCGAGGACCCGGTCCGGGCCGGCGATGCCGACGTCGGCAAGCGCGCTGCGGGCCCGGTCCCGGGCGGTGGTGTCGGAGCGGACGCCGTGCGCGGCGAGGATGGTGGCGAACTGCCGGTGGATGCGCATCACCGGGTTCAGCGCGCTGAACGGGTTCTGCGCGATGAATCCGATCTCGGCCCCGCGCAGCCGGCGCAGTTCGGCGCCGCGCAGGCCGAGCAGGTCGACGCCGTTGAAGCGGGCGCTGCCGTCGACCACCCGCCCCGGTGGGCGGACCAGGCCGAGGATCGACCTGATGGTCACCGACTTGCCGCATCCGCTCTCGCCGACCACGCCGACGATCTCGGCCCGGTCGACGTGGAAGTCGACGCCGTTGACCGCGTGCACCAGACCGTCGGGGGTGTCGAAGCGGGTGGTGAGGCCGCTGACCTCCAGCAGCCGGGGCTCCCGGTCCGCGACCGCGCCGGGGATGCTCATCGCTGCCTCGCCCGGCCGAAGGAGTCCTGCAACTCGTCGCTTATGGCGTTGAAGCAGAGCACGGTCAGGAAGATGGCGAGCCCGGGGAAGACCGATACCCACCACTGGCCGGTCGTCATGTTCTGCGCTCCTGTCTGGATCATCGCGCCCCAGCTGGCGTCGGCGGCGTTGATGCCGATGCCCAGGAAGGACAGCGAGGCGATCACCACGATCGAGTGGGCCACCGCCAGCGACGCTTGGGCCAGGATGATGCCTGTCATGTTCGGCAGCACGTGACGGAACATCACCCGCGGCCCGGTCGCGCCGATGGCGTGGGCGGCCTCGACGTAGCGGCTCTCCCGGATGGTCAGCCCTTCGCTGCGGACCAGCCGGACGAACCGGGGGACGTTGATGATGGCGATGGCCACCACGACGTTCTCGATGTGGTTGCCCATCAGGGCGACCAGGGCGATGGCCAGGATCAGCAGGGGGAACGCCTGGAAGACGTCGAGCGCGCGGACCACGCGCTCCCCCCACGGCCCCCGGTGCAGGGCGGCCAGCCCGAGCATGACGCCGATCACGAGCGAGATCAGCATGCCGGCGAGGGCCAGCGGGATGTCCACCCCGGCCGAGGCCACCAGGCGGCTGAAGACGTCGATGCCGAACTTGTCGGTGCCCATCCAGTGCTCGGCGTCGGGGGCGGCGAGGGTGTCGGGAAGCGGCTCGGCCGGGTCGTACGGCAGCGGCGCGAGGTAGGCCGCCGCCAGCATGCCGGTGAGGATGCCGGTGGGCACCCACAGGCGCAGGCGTCGACGGCCGCGACGGGGCTTGCGGCGCTTCGGCGCGGTGACCGTGGTGGGGTCGGCGGCCAGGGTCTCAGTCATAGCGCACCCTCGGATCGAGCACCGCGACCAGGATGTCCAGTGCGGTGAAGGCCAACAGGGTTCCCAGGCCGGCGGCGAGGATGAAGCCCTGCACGGCCGGCATGTCGAGCTGGAGGATGGAGTCGATCGCCCACTCCCCGAAGCCACCCCACGAGAAGATGGTCTCGATGATCGCCGCACCGCCGAGCAGGGCGGCCAGCAGGATGCCGCCGTAGGTCAGGATCGGCGTGCGGGCCTGACGGAAGGCGTACGCCAGCACGGTCCGCTCCGACAGGCCGCAGGCCCGGGCGAACTCGACCTGCTTGGATTCCAGGGCGGGCACCAGCGAGGCGTAGGTGCTGCGGGCGAAGTACGCCGAGTAGTAGATGCCCAGGGTCAGCACCGGCAGCATCGAGTGCGCCACCGCCGAACGGAAGACCGTCATGTCACCGGCGATGAGCGAGTCGACGAGCAGTGCCCCGGTCACCGTCGGCGGCGGCTCGTCCATCAGACCGAGCCGGCCGACCGGGGCCGGCGCCCACCCGGCGAGATAGAAGCAGAGGTAGATCAACAGCAGGGCGAGGAAGAAGTCGGGGATCGACTGGAACGTGGTGACCACGAAGCGGGAGCCCCGGTCGGCCAGGCTGCCCTTGTAGTACGCGCCCAGGGTGCCCAGGCCCACACCGAGCACCGCGGCCACGATGAGCGAGAGGATCACCAGCTCCAGGGTGGCCGGGGCGAAGCGCAGGATCTCCGACAGGATCGGCCGGTCGGTGTAGTACGACGATCCGAGGTCGCCGTGGACCAGGCCGCCGAGGTAGTCGACGAACCGCTCCCACAGGGGCCGGTCCAGACCGAGGCGGCGCTCGATGGCGGCCAGTTCCTCCGGGCCGGCGGCCGGCCCGGCGATGACCCCGACCGGGTTGCCGGGCAGCGCGTTGACCAGGAGGAAGGCCAGCACGATGACCGAGAGCAGCCCCACCGGCAGGAAGAGCACCCGCCGTCGGGCATAGCCGAGGACCCGCATCACATACCTCCCGGTCCGAGCAGCGCCGTGGCCTCGTCCAGGGCCAGCACCTCGGCGTACTTGGCGCCGAGGTCGAACAGGGCGGCCTGGTGCGGGCGCGGGTCGCGGTCCAGGCACGCCTCGGCGACGACGAGGGGGACGAAGCCGTGCTGTAGGGCGTCCACCGCGCTGGCCCGGACGCAGCCGCTTGTCGAGGCGCCGCCGACGACGAGGGCGTCCACCCCCAGGACCCGCAGGGTGCTGGCCAGGCTGGTGCCGAAGAAGGCGCTGGCGTACTGCTTGGTCACCACCGTCTCGCCGGGGGCCGGGGCCAGGCTCGGCGGGGCGGCGGCGAACGCGCTGCCGTGTTCGAAGACCCTCAGGGCGGGCACCTTGCGGGCGAAGAGGCCACCGTCTGCTCCACCGGGGCTCAGCTCCACCCGGGTGTGGATCACCGGCACGCCGTGGCGGCGGGCGGTGTCGAGCAGTGTGGCGCAGGCCCGCAGGGCCGGCGGGTCGGTGTCGCCGGCGTAGAGCGGTGAGGCCGGGTCGAGGTAGGCCCGGACGAGGTCGACCAGGAGCAGGGCCCGGCGTGATCCGCGACCCAGGTCCCCGCCGAAGCCGGCCCTGCGGTAGTCGCCCTGGAGGTCATCCACCGTGTCCGCCCCTAGATGACGCCGCTGGTACGCAGCGCGTCGATCTCGTCGGTCTCCAGCCCGACGATGTCGGTGAGCACCTCGTCGGTGTGTTCCCCGAGCCGCGGCCCGGCCCACTTGATCCGCCCGGGGGTCGCCGACAGTCGCGGTACGACGTTCTGCATGGGGAACTCGCCGAACTCGGGGTGGGCGACCCGGACGATGGCCTCCCGGGCGGCGAAGTGCTCGTCCGCAAGCATCTCCGGGGCGCGGTAGACCCGGCCGACCGGGACGTCGTGCTTGACCATCACCGCCATCAGCTCCTCGGTGTCGTGCTGCGCCGACCAGGTCGCGATGATGCCGTCCAGCTCGACCTGGTGGCGACCCCGGCCGGCGTGGGTGGCGAAGCGCTCGTCGGTGCCGAGTTCGGCCATGTCCATGGCCGCGGCCAGCCGCCGGAAGACGGTGTCCTGGTTGGCCGCGATGAGCACCAGTCCGTCGTCGCGGGTGGGATAGACGTTCGAGGGGGCGATGTTGGGCAGGATGGCGCCGGTGCGTTCGCGGACGTGACCGGCCAGGGCGTACTCGGGCAGCAGCGACTCCATCATCGCCAGCACCGCCTCGTAGATCGCCGAGTCGACCTTCTGGCCCTGGCCGGTGCGGTCGCGGACCCGCAGCGCCAGCAGGGCGCCCAGGGCGGCGAAGGTGCCGGCCAGGGAGTCGCCGAGGCTGATGCCGACCCGGCTGGGCGGCGTCTGTGGGTCGCCGACGACGTAGCGCAGGCCACCCATGGCCTCGCCGACGGAGCCGTAGCCGGGGCGGGCGGAGTAGGGCCCGTTCTGGCCGAACCCGGAGACCTGGACCATGACCAGCCCGGGGTTGGCCTCGGACATCTGCTCGTAGCCCAGGCCCCAGCGCTGCATGGTGCCGGGCCGGAAGTTCTCCACCACCACGTCGCACTGGGCGATCAGCCGCCGGGCCACCGCCTGTCCCTCGGGGGTACGCAGGTCGACGGTGATGGACTTCTTGTTGCGCGCCACGATCGGCCACCACAGCGACTTGCCGTGCGGCTTCTCCTGGCCCCACTCGCGCATCGGGTCGCCCTGGCGCGGGGGTTCGCACTTGATGACCTCGGCGCCGAAGTCCGCCAGGAGCTGGCTGCAGAACGGCCCGGCGAGCAGGGAGCCGAACTCGACCACGCGTACGCCGTGCAGCGGTCCCTCGTGGTGCAGATCGCTAGACATGAACACCTCTCATAGCAGCCACCAAGTGGTTGTTGTATACAACAGGCAGGCGGGACTCGCTGTCAACAGCGGTTCTTGCCGACCAGACTCACTGCCCCGCTCAAATTTGGACGTTCATGCATACACAGAACGGTCGGGAGGCCCGACACCGATCACGCCCGTCCGCCCAGCCGCCGGCCCAGCAACCGTCCGAACGCCAGCGCCGGCGTCACCGCCATCCCCCCGCAGAACGCCGCGCCGCTTGTGGCCCCCATGCCGATGGCCTCACCGACGGCGTACAGCCCGGCCACGACCGCGCCACCGGGCCGCCGGACCCGCAGGTCGGTGTCGATGTCCAGCCCGCCGAAACTGCACAGCAGCGCGGCCACCGAGCGAAGCGCGTAGTAGGGCGGCCGGACCAGGGGATACGCGGGCTCCCGGCGGCCCAGCGGGTCCACCCCCTGCCGCACCGCGAGGTTGTACGCCCGTACCGTGTCGACAAGCCCCGGCGCGTCGATGCCCGCCCGATGGGCCAGGCCGGCCAGGTCGTCGGCGACCCAGGCCACGTCACCCCGCTGCGCCTCCGCCCGGAACCGCTCGTCCCCCCAGGCCGGCACCAGGGGCGGCCCCGCCGCCAGGGCCTCCGAGTCGCAGACGATCCAGAACTCGCCCCCCGGCTGCTCCTGCACGGCCCGCTCGTGTCCGGTGACGTCGTCGAGGTCCTCGGCGACGAACCGGCGGCCGGCCGCGTTGACCCAGATCTCCCGCGGCAGGCGCTCGACCGGCGCGAGGTGCGCCAACTCCGACCAGAAGTCCACCCGCCCCGGCTCGGAGCGGCGTTCGAGCAGGCCGAGCCGGGGGGTGTGCAGATCGGCGAAGCGGACCTCGGCCCCCAGCGGCGTGGCCAGCTCGATCGCGGCGCCGGTGGAGGTCGGCACCGCGTTGGTCACCAGCCGGGGCCCGCCCGGGGTCAGCGCGCGGAACAGCTCCGGGTTGGCGCCGTACCCGCCGGAGGCCAGCACCGTGACCCCGGCGCGGACCTCGCGGGGGCCCTCGGGAGTGTCCAGGAGCGCGCCGGTGACGGCGCCGCCGGCGCTTGTCAGCCGGGTGGCGCGCGAGCGCAGCCGCAGCGTGACCCGGCCGGCGGCCACCTGCTCGTCAAGCAGCGGACGCAGCGTCTCCCGGATCGACCGACCGTGCCCGGTCCCCCAGTAGGTCCGGGGCCGGGAGTACGGGGAGTGCCCGTGGTACACCACAGGTGTGCCCGGGGCGAACGGGAAGCCGTGCTCGTCGAGCCAGTCCACGACGCCTGCGGCCTCGTCGACCGCCAGCCGGATCAGCGCCGGGTCGCCGCGGTGGTGCCCGATGCGCAGCACGTCGGCGTAGTGCCGGTCCGGGTCGTCGTCGATGCCCGCCTGGCGTTGCCGGCGGGTGCCCGCGGCGCTCATGTGCCCGGCCGAGACGCTGAGCGTGCCGCCGATGTCGGTGGCCCCGTCGACAAGCTCGACGCGGAGTCCGGCCCGCGCCGCCTCGATCGCGCAGGGCAGGCCGGCGGTGCCGGCCCCGATCACCAGCAGGTCGACCTCCCCGCTCATCGCGCGCCGGCCCGGTCGGATCCGGGCCGGCCCGTGGTGACGAAGGACGACACCACCGCGGCGAACTCCTCCGGCACCCGCCAGGGCAGTTGGCCTGTGGTGTCGGTCAGTCGTACGGCGACCGCGTCGGGACGGATCGCCTGCGCCAGCGCGTCGCCGTCGGCAAGCATGTCCCGGGCGGCGGTCAGCAGCAGCACCGGGCAGGGCAGGGCGCGCAGGGGCTCGGTCGGGTCGTAGCCGAACGCGGCCCGGTACGCCCAGTTGTACCGCTCGAAGACCGAGGCGATGTTTGCCACCGCGAGGTTGACCAGCTCCGGGGGCCCCTCCCAGATGTCGAGGTAGCGGGCCCAGAGCTCGTGCAGGTGCCGACCGTCCGGGTCGATCGGCTTGTCCGGCGCCCAGGAGGCGCCCAGACGCTCCCGTTCGGCCCGGTCCAGCACCAGCCCCGACAGGATGGCGTGGGTGACCCGGTCGGGGCCGGCGAGCTGGGCGACCGCCAGGGCCAGCGAGGCACCGGTGTGCTGCCCGCCCACGGCGAACTCGGTGATGCCGAGGGTGTCGACGGCGTCGAGCAGCAGCCGGGCGTAGCCGGGGATGTCAAGCATGTCGCGGGGCGGGTCGGAGAGCCCGTACCCGGGGGTGTCGAAGGCGAACGCGCGCAGCGTGCGGCCGAGGGCGGGCAGGGCCGGGGCGAAGACGTTCGACGCCTGCGGCGACTCGTGGAACAGCACCACGGCGGGTCCGCCGGTGCCGGCGGTGCGGTAGTGGATCTGCGCTCCGGGCGGGCCGACGTATCCGCGCATGTCACTTCCCTCGGGGGCGGGGGGTGGGGGGTTCGGGGGGTGGCTCGGACGGGCCGGCGGTGGGCGGACGCCGTTTCGGGGCGGTCGGGCGCGCGGCGCGTCGGGCCGGGCCGCCGCCGGCCTTCCCGGCCGGTCGGCGGGCGGGCCCGACGTTCGGTGGCGCGGTGGTCGGTGGCGCGGTGGTCGGTGGCCCGACGTTCGGTGGCGCGGTGGTCGGTGGCCCGGTGGTCGGTGGCCCGGTGGTCGGTGGCGTCGCGCCGGCCCGGGGCTCACGCAGCAGGTCCGTCGGCACGGTGGGTCGACCGATCACGGTCGTCACGGCGGTCCCGCCGATCGCGGCCACGGCCCGCCGGGCGCTCTCCACCGCGGCCGTGACCGAGGCCATGTCGCCGACGAGGGAGACGGTGACGAGTCCGTCGCCGATGCGTCGCACGCCGATCAGCCGCACCTCGGCCGCCTTGCCCATCACGTCGACGGCGACGATCGAGGCGGTAAGTCCCTGTGTCTCGACCATGCCGAGGGCACCCGCATCCCACAGATCCACGTCAGTCCTTCACGTAGTTGAGCCACGCCTCGGTCTCCAGCCGGTCGACGATCGCGACGATGCTGGAGTCCACCGGCGCCTGACCGGGTTGCCGCAGCGCCAGCCGCGCGGCGCCACCCGTGGCGACCAGGACGACCTCTCCCCTGCCGGCGCCGACGGTGTCGACGGCCACGTACGGCTCCCCGGTGGGCGTCTCACCCAGGGGCGCGACGACAAGCAGCTTGGCGCCGGTAAGCGCCTCGGACTTGACGGTGCTGACCACCGAGCCGATCACCCGGGCGACACGCATGCCGAACCACCTCGTTTCTCTAGCGTCGGTGCGACCAGGGCTTCGTCTCGAACGCCCGGCGGACCGCCTCGCGGGCCGACTCCACCTCCGAGTGCAGCCCGGAGACCCACAACCGCCCGAACTGGCCGACGCCACGGACGTCGATGATCTTGACGCCGGCGGACTTCTCCACCTCGTTGCCGACCGCGGAGATGTAGGCGGCGGGCTGGCACTCGACCACGAGCATCGACTCGCCGGCCACAAGCAGGGAGCCCTTGCGGGAACGGTTGACCAACTGCGCCTGGTAGGCGTCGATGTTGGAAACGACCTTCGCCGAGACCAGCTCCGCCGGCTGCGCGTCGGCCTCGGTGATCCCGAGCAGGTCCAGGATGGTCTGACCGGCCTGACGCACGGCGTCCTGTGACATCGAGTGCAGCTCGGTCATGCCGTACTGCCGCTCCACGACCTGGGAGCCGGGGCGGACCCCGGCGGCCTTGACGGCGGCGTCGACCAGGGCGTAGACGTCGCTGCCCGGGGAGATCTCCAGGTAGAGCTCGGACATCCCCTCGACCACCGGGTCACCTGACATCACGCTGCCGAGCAGGGCGGCCATCTGCGGTTGGAGCCGGTCGACGAACGCGAAGGTGCGCAGTTCGACGTCGCTGTGGGCCATCTCAGCGCCGGCCCACGAGCAGCGCGAGGGTGCCGCTGCTGCGCCGCTCACCGCTCTGCAGGACCCGGCCGGTGGGCGTGGAGACCTCCTCGACGCACTCCCGCTTGCAGGACAGTTCGGTGCAGTCGCCGGTGAACCCGGCGTCCCGGGCGGCCTGGACCAGGTCCATGTCCCGCATCGGGCCCCAGAACGGCTCGTTGTTGTTCCAGGTGTCCCAGTCGATGAGGAACTGCACGAGCGGGTCCAGCCCGGCGTAGCCCGGGAAGTCCGCGTGGATCATCATCCCGCCCGGGGCGAGCAGCCGGTGGCACTCCCGCAGGACGGCGCGGACCGCCTCCGGCGGCATCTCGTGCAGCAGGATGTGCGAGACGACCAGGTCGAAGTGCCCCGATGGGAAGCCGGTGGCCTCGGCGTTGCGCTGCGCGAAGTGCACCTTGCGGCCCAGGGACTCCGCCCGGCCGTGGCCGTAGCGCAGCAGCGCGGCGCCGACGTCGATGCCGTGCACCTCCGCCTCGGGATAGGCGTCGACGTAGGGCAGCGTGGAGTTGCCGACCCCGCAGCCGATCTCCAGGATCCGCTTGGGGCGGAAGTCCTTGTGCACGGCCTTGAGGTAGTTGTTCACCACCGACTGGCCGTAGTCGTCGTTCAGCTCGCCCATCTGGCCGGTGGCGTAGACGTAGACGCCCCGGTCGTAGAGCGCCCCGGCGGTGACGTCGCCGGGGACGTACTCGCCCCGGTAGCCGCCGGGCATGGCGTGGATGTCGATGCCCCAGAAATACCAGGGCAGGACGAAATCGGGATCCAGATCCAGCGAGCCGAGGGTACGTCCGGTCCGCTCCGCCCTGGCCCGCAGGTCGTCCAGTTGCCGGGCGATGCTGTCGGCCACCACGTTCCAGAGCAGGTCCTGGCTCGCCCGCCGCACCGAGCTCCAGAGCTGGTAGTACGGCTCGGGTTCCATCGCCCGGCGGACCGTCTCCCGGTCCCGGGGCGGGACGCCCATCTCCTGCTGGTACCGGGGTGCGACGCGGTGCGCGTACAGGTCCCGTACCCCCGGGGTCACCTCGGTGGAGATGTGCGACTTCAAGGCCCGGACGAACGTCTCCCGGGCCAGTTCGTCGTGGTTCTCCGTCGGCAACAGGCCGTGCCGCTGCTGCTGTTTCACTTACCCTCCCCCACCTGTGCGAAGGCCTGCCGGATGACCTCCCGGTAGGACTCCGGGGTCTCCTCCCGCACGATCTCCTCGCGCCACTCGTAGAAGACCCTCAGCACCCGGGCGACGAACGCCGCCGCCTCGGCGTCTCTGGTCTCGGCGTCCTCGGCGGAGAGCGTGAAGTCGTCCACCGCGCCCCGCTCCACCACCCGCCGGTCGGCCAGCAGATGTTCCAGGGTCATCACCCGCTCGCGCAGCACCCACACCTCCGAGGTGAGGGTCACCATCGTGGAGACCAGGGCCTCCATGCCCGGCTCGGCGAAGAACTGCGGGCGGGCGCCCTTGGCCTTCTTGGGCAGCAACTGTCCGGGCAGCGGTTGGGCCTGCTCGGGGCTGCCCACCCCGGGCCCGCCGTAGGCGCCGAGCGCCCGCAGCGTCTCGGTGGCGACCGTGGAGGCGTCCGCGTCGGGGTTGGCCGACACGACCGCGGCGGCGATGGTGCGGATGGTCCGCTCCGCCTCCTCCGCGGCCTCGCAGCCACACGAGCAGCCGTCGGCGTCGTCGCAGCCGCCCTGGGGCCCGCCGGATCCGGTGCCGGCCCCGGCGGGGGCGGCAGGCGCCGGAGCCGGAGCCCCGCCCGCCGCGCCGCGCCGGACGTCGATGCCCAGCCCCCGGGCGATGTCCTGGGCGTGCGGGGAGATCAGGTCACCCGGGCCCAGCAGGACCTCGCGCGGCCCGTCCGACCGGGCGACGTCTTCGATATCGACAGCAGTCCACACCCGACTCATGTCTCAACTCCTTCGATGAGCACGCGGGCTCTGGTCAGGACTTTGTTCCGCCTCGACTCGACCCGGTCGGCAGGATCGCCTCGACCTCGTTGTGCGGGCGGGGGATGACGTGCACCGAGACGACCTCACCGAGCCGGGAGGCGCTGGCCGCCCCGGCGTCGGTGGCGGCCTTGACCGCGCCGACGTCGCCACGGACGACGACGGTGACCAGGCCACCGCCGATGTACTCGGTGCCCACCAGGACGACGGTGGCGGCCTTGACCATCGCGTCGGCGGCCTCGACCGCCGCGACCAGGCCCCGGGTCTCGATCATGCCCAGCGCGGACATCTGCAGGTCAGCCATGACAGTTCTCCTCTGCGAGTTGGTCGGCGGGCCGGTGCCCGCCGTTGCCCAGGACCGTGGCGGTCCGGAAGTGGGTTGGTCTCATCGCACGGTCACCTGCCGGGCGATGTGGTGCACGAGCGCCTCAAGCGGGGACTGCGCCGGGCGCTTGTCGCGGGTCGGCCGGTCGGTGGCGCCGGCGTCGCGGCGGCGGGCCGGCGTCGCACCGGCCCGCGGGCCGGGAGGCGTCGACTCCTGCCGCGCCCCGGGGCCGGCCGGTTCCCGGGGTGGGGCCAGTCCGGTCTCGGTCAGGCAGCGCGCCCGCAGTTCCTCCAGGGTGCCGCCCCGGTCGAAGCGGGGCAGGTCCCCACGGCCGGCGGCCAGTTCCGCGCGCAGCGCCCGGGTGCGCTCGGCGTCGACCCGGCCGTCGGCCAGGACCACCCCGTAGCGCCGGGCGCCCTCGACGGTGACCAGGCCCCGCTCGGCGTCGTGGCGGACCTGCTCGGGGTCGCGTTCGAGCGGATCGCCCCAGCCGCCACCGCCCCAGGTGACGAAGTGCAGCAGGTCGCCGGGGCGGACCGCGACGTGGTCACACTTGGCCGGGACCACCTGCCGGGAGCCGTCGGCGCGTTCCAGGATCTTCGTGCCGCGTTCGCCGGGCTCGCCGCCGAGCACGCCCCAGGGTTTGGTGAACCACCTGTCGTCATGGATCGAGACCTCGCCCGGTTCGAGGAACCGGTAGCCGACCCGGATGCCGTTGCCGCCCCGGTGCCGACCGGCGCCCCCGGAGTCCGGGACCGACTCGTAGGACTCGATGCGCAGCGGGTAGTAGGCCTCCAGGTACTCGTTCGGCACGTTCGTGAACGAGGGCCACATGGAGTGCCCGTCGAAGCCGTCGCCAACCGGTCGGGCGGGCACCCCGCCGAAGCCGATCTGGTAGAGCTGGAACCACTTGCCGTGCCGATCCAGGCCGGAGTACATCAGGTGCGGGCTGGAGGAGAACCCGGCGGCGGCGAGGAAGTCCGGCTGGCACTGCCCGAGCAGCCCGGCGAGCACGTCGAAGAGCCGACCCAGGGCATGGGTACGACAGGAGATGGCCGCCGGTCGCCGCGGCTTGAGCAGGCTGCCCTCGGGGATGCGGACGTCGACCAGGGGGTAGAACCCGTCGTTGAACAGGATCATCGGGTCGACGGCCATGATGGTGTAGACCCCGAAGAACATCCGCAGGACGTTCTCGTTGAGCAGGAAGTTGATCGAGCCCTCGGCCTGCTCGCTGGTCCCGGCGAAGTCGAGCACCACCCGGTCGCCCTCGCGCCACAGCGAGCAACGGATGCGGAACGGCCCCTCGCCGCGCCCGTCGTCGTCGACGAAGTCCTCGAAGGTGACCGGCTGCTCGGGCACGACCTGGCGGAACAGCTTCGCCATGGCCTGCCGGTTGCGCTCCAGCAGCAGCTCCAGGGTGGACAGGTAGGTGTCGGCGCCGAAGCGCTCGCAGAGTTCACGGACCCGGGTCTCGGCGGTGCGGCAGGAGGCCAGGACCGCGTTCAGGTCGGCCCGGTTCCAGCTCGGCAGGCGCACCTGGTTGAGCACGGTGTCCAGGAGCTGCTGGTCGAGCGTCCCGGCGCGGAACAGCTTCACCGGCGGGACGATGACGCCCTCCTCGTGGATCGACACGGCGTCGGTGGGCAGGCTGCCGGGGACCTTCCCGCCGACGTCGCTCATGTGACCGAACATCGCCGCCCAGCCGACAAGCGCCTTCTCGAAGTAGATCGGCAGCAGCACCAGCCAGTCGTTGGCGTGACTGATGGCGCCGTCACAGGCGTACGGATCGGAGGTGAAGAAGACGTCGCCCTCCTCGACCGTGCCGTCGTAGCCGGAGAGGAAGCCGTCGATGAACGAGCCGAACTGTCCGGCGACCATGCGTCCGCGCCGGTCGGCGATCAACGGGAAGGCGTCGTGCTGCTCGCGGATGCCGGGTGACATCGCGGTACGCAGCACCACGGCGTCCATCTCGAAACGGGCGTTACGCAAGGCGTTCTCGACGATGTCGAGCACCGCGGTCTCGACCTCGACGCCGCGCGCCGGGCGTGCTGTCTCGACGATGACCGCACTCATCGGTTCCCTCCCTGCTCGGCGGGCAGGATGAGCAGGTTGCCCAGCCTGTCGACGCGCGCGACACAGCCCGGCAGGACCAGGCTCGTGGAATCCATCTCGACCACGATCGCCGGCCCGGCCAGCTCGTTGCCGACGCGCAGGGCGGTGCGGTCGTAGAGGGCGGCCTCCTGCCAGCCGCCGTCGACGTAGACCTGCTGACGGCCGACGATCGCCTGCGCGGCGTCGCGGTCGCCGGATTCGATCTCGACCGGGGTGATCCGTTCGGCGTGCGACACCCCGACGGCCCGGATGTTGACGATCTCGTGCCGCTCGTCCAGGGCGAAGCCGAACAGGCGCTTGTGGGCCTCGTCGAAGCCGCTGCGCAGGTCGGGGATCATGGCCGTGCCCCGGCCCGCGTCGACCTCGACGGAGACCTCGAAGCCCTGGCCGTGGTAGCGCACGTCGGCCTCGTACCGCACCGACCGGGCGTCGTCGGGGACCTCGGCCCGGTCGAACTCGGTGTCGATCTGGGCGGCCAGGTCGGTGAACTCGCGCCGCAGCAGGCCCTCGTCGACGTCGTCGAGGGGGCGGACCAGGGACCTGTTGGCCTCGGCCCGCACGCCTGTCGAGGCGTCGCCGTAGGCGCAGAGCACGCCCGGCGACTGCGGAATCACCACCGGCCAGGAGCCGAGGAGCTTGGCCAGGGCGTTGACGTGCAGCGGGCCGGCGCCGCCGAAGCCGAACAGCGCGAAGCGCCGGGGGTCGTAGCCGCGCTGCACCGAGACCAGCCGCAGCGCGCCGAGCATGTTCTCGTTGACGATGTCGATGATCGCGGCGGCGGCGGCCTCCACCGACACCCCGAGCCGGCTCGCGACGGTGCCGACCGCCGTGCGGGCCTTCTCCACGTCCAGCGGCATGGCGCCGCCGAGCAGGGCGTGCGGCAGGTAGCCGAGCACGACGTTGGCGTCGGTGACGGTCGGCAGTTCGCCGCCGCGTCCGTAGGTCGCCGGGCCGGGCAGGGCGCCCGCGCTGGCCGGGCCGACCCGCAGCGCGCCGGTCAGCTCGGGGACGTGGGCGATGGAGCCGCCGCCGGCGCCCACGGTCTGCACGTCGATCGACGGGGCGCGGACGGCGAGGTCGGCCACGGTGGTCTCGCGCCTGATGGCCGGGGTGCCGTTCTCGATCAGGGCCACGTCGGTGGAGGTGCCGCCCATGTCCAGGGTGAGCAGGTCCGGGTGGCCGGCGGCCGGGCCGAGGGCCACGGCGGCGGCGACCCCGCCGGCGGGTCCGCTCATCAGCAGGCTGACCGGGATGTCCTCGGCCCGCTCGAAGGTCATCAGTCCGCCGTCGGAGCGCAGCACGCGGCGCTCGCCGAGAAGCCCCTCGGCGACAAGTTTCGCGCTGAGGTTGCTCAGGTAGGAGCTGACGCCGGGGCGGACGTAGGCGTTGGCGACGGTGGTCAGGGTCCGCTCGTACTCGCCGAGTTCGGGCAGGACCCCGGCGGAGGTGGAGACCGGCACGCCGGGGGCCTCGGCGGCGGCGATCTCGGCGGCCCGCTGCTCGTGGGCGGGGTTGGCGTAGGAGTTGACGAAGCCGATGGCGAGGGCGTCCACACCCTGGTCGACAAGCTGGCGGACGGCGGCCCGCACGGCCGCCTCGTCGAGGGGCTCGACCTGTTCGCCCCGGGCGTCGATGCGGCCCCGGACCTCGCGGACGTCCTCCAGCGCGACCAGCTCGGCCGGCCGGTCCCAGACGATCCAGCCGCCCAGGCCACCGGGGACGAACGAGCGGGCGATGTGCAGGACCTGCCGGTAGCCGACGGTCACCACCAGGCCCACCCGGGCGCCCCGGCGTTCCAGGACGGCGTTTGTGGCCACCGTCGTGCCGTGCAGGAACTGGCGGATGTCCGCCGCGCGTGCCCGGGCGTCCGCAAGGACCCGGGTGACGCCCTCGATGACGCCGACCGACTGGTCCTGAGGCGTCGAGGGCACCTTGGTGCGGCGGGTCTTCCCGGTCGCCTCCTCGATCAGAAGAACGTCCGTGAACGTGCCACCGACATCGACTCCTAGGCGGTACATCAGTGCACATCCTGCTTTCTCTCGGCTTGCCGTTCTCTCCGTCGTCGCGGCGTGGTCCCCGGCCCGGGGGTGCCGACCGGGCCGGGGGGTCACCGCGCCGGCGGGGTCAGGAGACGCTGATGTCGTAGTAGTTGACGTGGCCCTGGGAATAGCTGACGAACCCGGTCACGCCCTTCTTGAAGATGTAGTACTTCTGGGAGTCGACAAGCGGGATGGCCGGCATGTCACCCACCAGGAAGTCGTTGACCTGCTTGATCAACGCATCCCGGTCGGGCCCCGGCTGGGTCTCCAGGATCTTCCGGGAGAGGTCGTCGACGGTCGGCGAGCTGTAGTTCTGCAGGTTGGTCAGCCCACCCGTGGAGTAGAAGACCTGCAGGTAGTAGGCGGGGTCGGGCACCAGCGGGGTGCTGGTGGCCAGCCAGCTCTGGAGCTTGCCCTCACGCTTGGCGGTGTCGAAGTCCGCGCCGGAGGCGACGTTGTTGAGCTTGACCTCGATGCCGACCTTGGCCAGTTGCGAGCGCAGCAGGACGGCGACCTGCTCGCTGTGCGCCCCGACGTTCGCCGCGTTGTAGGCCAGCTCCATCGGGAAGCCGTTGGGCAGGCCGGCCTCGGCCAGCAGTTGCTTGGCCCGGTCGAGGTTCTGGGCGAAGGGCTGGCTGGCCGCCGGGGCGCCGAAGTCGTCGTGGATGAAGTCGTTCGAGGGCGTCGCGTAGCCCTGGTACGCGGAGTCGACGATCGCCTTGCGGTCGACGGCGTAGGAGATGGCCTCACGGACCCGCTTGTCGTCGAAGGGCTCGGCCTTGAGGTTGGGCACAAGCACGTCGATGTTGGGGTAGAGCACCCGCTCCAGCCGGGCCTGGTCGCTCTCCTCAAGCGAGGAGAGCTGGTCGAAGGTCATCGCGGTGGCGATGTCGACCTGCCCGCTCTGGGCCAACTGGAGCCGGTTGGAGGTGTCGGCGACGGCGCGGACCACCACGTCGGTGACCTTGGGCTTGCCCCGGAAGTAGTTCTCGTTGGCGGTGAGCCGGACCTCCTTGCCCGGGTCGAACGAGCGCACCTGGTACGCCCCGAAGGTGGCGGTGTTCTCCCCCAGCCACTTGTAGGCGTACGGGTCGTCGGCGGTGGCGTGCTTCTTGGCCTCCACCGAGTCGTAGATGGTCATGAAGAAGGTGCTCAGGATCGACACGCTCACCGCGTTGGGCTTGGCGACGTTGATCGTGAAGTTCTTGTCGTCGGTGACGGTGATCGGGTTGGCGGTGTCCCAACCGCCGATGCCCATCAGGATCTTGGCGATCGGTACGCCGGTGCTGTTGACCATGCGGTCGACCGACCACTTCACGTCGTTGGAGGTGATCGGGTTGCCGAACTGGCTCTTGGCCTCGCGCAGCGTGAACGACATCTTCTTGCCGCCGTCGTCGAGCTTCCAGGACTCGGCGAGTTCGGCCTCGATCTGGTCCGGCGTCTGGAGTTTCGTCGCGCCGGCCTCGGGCTTCTTGAAGCGCACCAGGGTCCCGGCGGTGTTGGGGAGCAGGTCGATCGAGATGAAACCCTGGTAGCGCTCGGAGTCGAGACTCGACAGGACTCCGGGCGCGGCGATGGTGAGCGCCTGGCTGGTGCCGGCGTCAGACTTTTCCGCATCGTCGGCGCCGCAGGCCGCGAGAGCCAGGCTCGCCACGGCGAGCACTGCCACGGCCCGCACCCGCACGGAACGAATTCCCATGCCGACACCTCCACATTGTGTGCAAGCTTGAATATGTCTAGTGCAACGAACCTGGTAAAGCGGATAACACGAGCGATGCTTGTATACAAGTTGGCCCCTGTCAAGGCTCCGACCAGCCAGATCCCCGGAGCTGACCGCACCGACGCTCACGCCGATGCTCACGCCGGGCGACGGGCCAGGAACCGACCGGCGTCCTGCCGACCGACGAATCGCCCACGACGGGCGATCAGCTCGCCCCGCAGGTAGACCGCCTCGACCCGGCCGGGCACGTGCCACCGCTCGAACGGGGTGTAGTCACAGTTCTGCGTCATCGTCTGGGCCAGCACCACCGAGGCCGCCTCCGGGTCGAGCACGACCAGGTCGGCGTCGGCGCCCCGCCTGATCACCCCCTTGGTCGGATACAGCCCGAACCGGCGGGCCGGCTCGGTGCAGGCCACCTCGACGAAGCGCGACAGGCTCAGCCGCCCGGGGCGTACGCCGTGGCCGTAGAGCAGCGGAAGCCGGTGTTCGATGCCCGGCGCCCCGTTGGGGATCCGGCGGAAGTCCTCGGCTCCCAGGCTCTTCTGCCCGGCCATGCAGAACGGGCAGTGGTCCGAGCTGACCACCCCGAGGGTGCCCGCCCGCAGCCCCTGCCAGAGCGCCTCCCGGTGCTCGGCGGTACGCAGCGGCGGGCTGACGACGTACTTGGCCGCCTCGAACCCGGGCTGGTGGTAGAGGTCGGCGTCGAGCAGGAGGTAGTGGGTGCAGGTCTCGCCCGCGATCGGCCGGCCCGCCCGCTGGGCCTCGGCCACGGCGGCGACCGCGCCCGCGGTGGACAGGTGCACGAAGTACAGCGGGGCGTCGGCCAGGTCGGCGAGCATGATCCCGCGCCGCACCGCCTCCACCTCGGTCTGGGGTGGCCGCGACAGCAGGTGCGCAAGCGGTCCGGTGCGGCCGGCCCGGACCAGCCGCTCGGCGAGGACGTCGATGACGTGGCCGTTCTCGGCGTGCACGCAGAGCGTGGCGCCGAGGCGGGACGACTCGGTCAGGATGGAGAAGAGCTGCCCGTCGTCGAGCATGGCCAGGCCCTTGTAGGCCATGAACACCTTGAAGCTGGTCACGCCGTCGGCGACCGCGAGCGCCATGTCCGCCACCAGGTCCGGGTAGGGCGAGGTGACTGCCAGGTGGAAGCTGAAGTCGATGGCGGACCTACCGCCGGCCCGTCCGGCCCACCGGGCCAGCACCTCCGGCAGGCGCTCGCCGGCGCGCTGGAAGGCGTAGTCGACGTACGTCGTGGTGCCGCCCACGGCGGCGGCCCGACTGGCCGAGGCGTGGTCGTCGGAGGTGATCGTCCCCATGAACGGCGTATCCATATGTGTATGCACATCGACGCCACCGGGGATGACGATCTTCCCTCGGACGTCTACCGTCTCGATGTCCGCCGATGCGGGAAGCCGGCCGACACTCTCGATGCGCCCCGAGTCCACAAGCAGGTCAGCGCGGTGGACGCCGTCTTCGGTGACCACCGTGCCTCCGACGAGACCGAACCTTCGCGGCATCTCTTCCCCGTTCGGTGCAGATGAGGAAACGCGAGTGACAGGCAGGCTAGGCAGTGGACCGTATACAACTTGCCGGGGTGGCACAAGGAGTCGACCCGACTCCCTCCCGAGGCCGGCGGGCCCCGTCGCCATCCCCGCCAAACATCCTCTTGCATACAGAACACTCCGCCACGATCATCGGAAGTGGCGAAGTTAGCTGCTCAATCCCACCTTCTCCCACGACGCCCTAGACGGGCACCGTCAGATTACATACAATCTGGCGCAACCTGAAGGAGGTCGCCGTGACTCATTCCGGCAAGCGACGGGTCGTCATCGAGCAGGTACCCCAGCGGGTGTGGCGGGCACCGGACCTGCCCTTCGGACTACTCGTGCGGCAGATCAACGCCGACCCCGAGACCGGCGCGCAGACGCTCGTCGTCGACGTCCCGCCCGGCTGGCAGATGCCCGAGCACTGGAACGGCGCCGACATCGAACTCCTGGTCCGCGACGGCGACCTGAGCATCGCCGGGCGCCAGTGCCGGCGCGGGCACTACCTCTTCCTGCCCTCCGGCACCGAGATCGGCCCGGTCTCCTCGGCCGAAGGCGCCACCTTGATCTTCTGGACGGACTCGCCGTTCGAGGTCCGCACGGACGAACGGCCCCCGCCGTCGAAACCGCTCGGTGAGACCGTCGACCTGTTCGACCCGACCAACTGGCTGCCCGTCCAGGAGGCGTTCGCGGGAGTGACCGACACCAGCAGCCATGGTGACCTCGAGGTCCCCACCCAGTGCATCAGGTTGCGCAAGGTCGAGGAAACCGGCAAGGACACCATCCTGTTCGTCCTGCCGCGCAACTTCGCCAAGACCGCGCTGGAGTTCCACCACAGCACCGAGGAGATCTTCTTCCTCGGCGGCTGGTGCGCCACCGACCCGGAGCACGTCTACCGCACCGGGGAGTACCTGTGCTGGGAACCGGGCGTCATCCACGGCGTGGTCACCGGCTGGGAGGCCATCTGCCTGTCCAAGCACCACGGCCCGCTGACCAGCCCACAGATCCCGCTCGGGGCGACGAGCGTGGACGCCGAGCGGTGACGGCGCTGCCCGGCCACGGCCGCCGGATCGCCGCCGACGCCGGGGCCGGGGCCGGCATCGCACGCCCGGCGTTCGTCGTGCACCGCGACGAGCTGGCCTACGAGCTGATCTCCAGCCTCAACCACAACGCCGACGACGAAGGGCTTGTGCACCGCCTCGTCGACAGGCAGCTCACCGGCGACCCGGAGTGCGAGTTCCTCACCGGGATCTACCGCATGGAGCCCGGGATGACCCACCCGCCGCACCTGCACGCCGACTCGGCCGAGTTCTACTACGTGCTGTCCGGCACCGCGCTGTTCCGGGTGGCCGACCAGGAGTTCGAGGCGGGCACGGGCACCGCGATGTACATCCCCGCCGGTGTCGCCCACGCCATCTCCACCGGCGGCGGGCACGACATGGAGCTTCTCTACTCCTTCAGCACCCCGGACCTGAGCGGGATCGGCACCCGGTGGCTGTAGCCGCCGCGGACGGACCCGGCACGGATCAGGCCAATCGCAGGAACGGATCCGGCGACGCTCGGCGCGTCGGCTGACGAAGGGAACTACGGTGCGCAGCATCGAGCACTGGATCGCCGGGGCGCCCGTCACCGGCACCGACTACGCCACCGTGAACCAGCCCGCCACCGGGCAGCCCCAGGCCCGGGTCGCGGTCGGCGGGCAGGCCGAGGTCGACCTGGCCGTCGCGGCGGCGGTACGGGCCTTCGAGTCGTGGAGCGAGATGTCGCTGTCCCGGCGGACCAAGGTCCTGTTCCGGATGCGGGACCTGGTGGAGCGGCACGAGGACGAGCTGGCCCGGCTGGTCACCGCCGAACACGGCAAGACCGTCGAGGACGCCCGGGGCGAGGTGATCCGGGGCCGGGAGGTCATCGAGTTCGCCTGCGGCATCCCACAACTGGTCAAGGGGGCCTACTCCGACCAGGTCTCCACAGGCGTGGACTCGTACTCGCTGCGCGCCCCGCTCGGGGTCTGCGCCGGCATCACCCCGTTCAACTTCCCGGTGATGGTGCCGATGTGGATGCACCCGATCGCCATCGCCTGCGGCAACACCTTCGTGCTCAAGCCCAGCGAACGCGACCCGTCGGCCGCCAACCTGGTCGCGCAGCTCTACGCCGACGCCGGCCTGCCCGACGGGGTCTTCAACGTGGTGCACGGCGGCAAGGCGGCGGTCGACGCGCTGCTCGACCACCCGGACGTGGCGGCGGTGTCGTTCGTCGGCTCCACCCCGATCGCCAGGTACGTGCACGAGCGCGCCGCCACCTCCGGCAAGCGGGTCCAGGCCCTCGGCGGGGCGAAGAACCACGCCGTGGTGCTGCCCGACGCCGACCTGGCCGACGCGGCGCGGCAGATCACCTCGGCGGCGTACGGCTCGGCCGGGCAGCGGTGCATGGCGATCTCGGCGGTCGTGGCGGTCGGCTCGGCCGGCGACGAGCTGGTCGAGCTGCTGGACAAGGAGGCTTCGACAATCGTGGTGGGCCCCGGCGACCAGGAGTCCGCCCAGATGGGACCGGTGGTCACCGCCGAGGCTCGCGAGCGGGTCATCAGCAGCGTCGACGAGGCGCAGCGGGCGGGGGCGACGGTCGTCGTCGACGGCCGCGCGCTGCGGGTGGACGGGCACGACGAGGGATACTTCGTCGGCCCGTGCCTGCTGGACCGGGTGACCCCGCAGATGTCGGCGTACCAGCAGGAGATCTTCGGACCGGTCCTGGTGGTGCTGCGGGCGCAGAGCCTGGACGAGGCCGTGGCGATCATCAACGCGAACCCGTTCGGCAACGGCACCGCGCTGTTCACCTCCGGCGGTGCGGCGGCCCGCCGCTTCGTCCGGAGTGTCACGGTCGGCATGATCGGTGTCAACGTTCCGCTGCCGGTGCCGATGGCCTACCACTCCTTCGGCGGCTGGAAGGCGTCACTCTTCGGCGACACGCACATCCACGGCCCGGAGGGGGTGGCGTTCTACACCCGGGGCAAGGTCGTCACCAGCCGGTGGCCGGGCGGCACCGAGACGTTCCGCTCGGACTTCCACTTCCCCACCGCCACCTGAGTCGGCCAGCGCCGTCACCGATCCTGGTGGACGTGGTACGCGGAGATCCGCTCCCGAATGGCCTGTCGCTGCGGGTCGTCGGTGTCGTCGAGCAGGTCGAGGGCTTCCCGGCCCCGGCGGAGAGCGCTGTCGTGGTCGCCGACCGCACGGAGGGCCTCCGCCAGCACGGCGAGGGCGCGCGCCTGGCGTAGCGGGTCGGCCAGTTCGTCGCCGATCACCCGGGCCAGGGTCGCGTCCGCCAGCACGCCTCGGTGCCGCCCCAGGCGTAGTTGGGCCTCCGCCGAGATGATGAGGGCGTCGCAACGGATCGTGTCGTCGGTGACCCGGTCGTGCAGGTCCAGAGCGGCGCGGCCGAGGTCGAGCGCGGTCTCGGGCTGGCCCGTGTCGAGGCTGAGCTCGGCGAGCCGAACGTGGTTGAGGCTTCGGCCCCGAAGCGAGCCGATCCGGTCCCAGATGGCGAGTGCCTGCTGGTAGAGGAGACGGGCCTGGTCGTACCGTCCGAGCTGGCGGTGGGCGTCACCGAGGTGGTAGAGCGTGTACGCCTCACCTGTCGCGTCCCCGGCCGCGCGACAGTCGGTCAGGACCTCCTCGAAGGTCTCGATCGCGGTGGTGGTCGCCCCGGTCCGCAGGTGCACGGAGGCGAGATTGTGCCGGCAGACCGTCTGCAACTCGGCGAAGCCGTTCTCCTCGGCGAGACGCAGAGCCTCGGCGAACAGGCTGCCGGCGCGGTGGTAGTCGTGGGCGGTGAAATAGGTCGCCCCGAGGTTCGCCAGGGTGCCCACCCGGCCCGGGTGGTGGCCGTCGGCAGTCGCGGCGTCGAGGGCGATGTGCAACATCTCCCGCATGTCCTCCTGGCTCCCGGAGCGGTCGAAGACCTCGTGGACCGTGTCGACGGTCTGCCAAACGTGCCTGTGGAAACCCTCCGCCGCCGCGCTGCGGACCAGGGTCAGCACGTTTGTCCGTTCCGTCTCGCACCAGCGCAGGGCGGCGCCGTCCGAGGTGAAGGTCATCGGTGTCACCGCGCCCGGTTCGGGCAGGTCGGGCACGGGTGTGCGGTCCGGCTCCAGGGCGGTGACGGCGTTGACCGCGGTGAGCAGATACCAGTCCAACAGCCGGCGCAGTGCCGCGCGTCGCTGCTCGGCGGGCTCCTCCGCCCGGGCCCGGTCGGCGGCGTACCGGCGCAGCAGGTCATGCATCCGATACCGGCGGACGGTGTCGTGGCTGACCAGGTGGGCGCGGGCGAGTCGGTCGAGGACCCGTTCGGCGACGGCGACGTCCACCGCCAGCATCGCCGCCGCGGCCTCGGCTCCGATGGTGCCGCCCGGAAAGAGACCGAGGCTCAGGAAGAGCCGGGCCGGCATCGGCGCGAGCGCGTTTACCGACCAGGCGAAGACGGTCCGGAGGGTCATCTCGTCGGTGTCGTCGCCCTCGATGTCGAGCAGCCGGCCGGCGAGTTCGTCGGCCAGGTCGCCGAGCCGCGCCTGGGGCCGGGAGACCACGTGCTCACCGATGACCCGCAACGCGAGCGGCAGCCCGCCCGACAGCCAGGCCAGCGTCTCCAGTGCCGCGGGCTCGGCGTCGGTGCGTCCGGATCCGATGATGCGGCCGAGCATGTGATGTCGTTCGGGGTGCGACAGCGGTGCGACGGTGAGGCTGCGGATGCCGTGCCGAACACTCAACCCGCGGAGCCGATTGCGGCTGATCACCACCGTGAGGCTGGTGTCGGAGCGGGGCAGGAGCTGCTGTGCCTGGTCGGAGTCGACGACGTTGTCAAGCACGACGAGCATCCTCCGCCCGTCCATCAGACGGTGGTACAGCTCGACGCGCCGATGGGCGTCGGCGGGCACCCGATCCGCCGGCACACCGAGGGCGACGAGGAAGCGGTGCAGCGCTTCCTGTGCGCCGACGGGGAGCACCGGGCCGTGTGCCTCCGCGTTGAGGTAGAGCTGCCCGTCGGGGAACCACCCCTGCCGGCGATGCCCCCAGTGCCCGGCGAGGGTGGTCTTGCCCACCCCGGGCATCCCGGTCAACACCACCACCTTCGAGGTGCCCTCGCCGGCGGCGAGGGCGTCCAGTTCGTCAAGTAGCCCGCTGTGCCCGGTGTAGTCGGGTACGTCGTTCGGCAACTGCCGGGGCACCGGCACCGCCGCGTCCTCGGCGGCGAGGTGGTTCCGGGCGGACGCGGTGGGCGGGAGATCCGCGATGTCGAGCACCGGATCGGTCCGCATCGCACGGCGGTAGCGGCGGCGATAGGCAGCGAGGAAGTCCCGCGCGTCGTAGGTGCGACCGGCCGCGTGCAGTGCGGTGATCCACAATCTCGCCAAGCCCTCGTCGAGTGGGTTATCGATCAGCAACGGTTCCAGCCGGGCCAGCACCCGGTTGTGCTGGCCGGTAGTCAACTCGCTTTCCGCCAGCATTTTCGCCGCGCCGAATTGCCTTTCGCGCATATCCCGCCGAAGGTGTTCGCACCGCGCCCCGCGCAGGTCCGCGAGCGGATCGCCCCGCCACATCTCGTCCGCTCTGGTGAGCAGGGCGACGCACCTGTCGTGCTGATCCCGGTCGACCGCCTGCCGCGCCTCGGCGGTCAACCGCAGGAAGCGGTGGTAATCGACCAGATCAGGATCGACGGCCAGCCGGTAGGCGCCGGTACCGGGCACCCGCACCAGGGCATCCTGCAGGTCGACCGCCCTCAGGGCGGCCCGCAGACGACTGGCAAGTGTGTAGAGCAGCGGGCGGCGAGCATCGACAGCCGAGTCCTGCCACAGAAATTCCACGATCGTCTCGACCCGTACCGGATTGTCGGCGTGATAGAGAAGGACGGCGAGTAGGCCGCGCTGCTTTGCCGTACCCAGCGGGATCGACCGCCCCTCGACCGTAAGCTTCGTGGGACCCAGAATCGCGAACTCCATCAGCTCCGCCCCCCATTCTTGATCGACACGTGCCTATTTTATTCTCGTTCCAGCGGTCAAGCGCTTCAAACCTTTCTCCACGGAATCAAAAATCAGACATCCCACTTCCCAGCCCTCTGCAAGCCCGCTGCAAGGCAACCGGCAAGCTGATCCGCAACCGGCCCCTCGACGCTGAATCCCGCCGACATTCAATGCTGGAGGGACATCAATGACGTCACCGGAATGGTCATCCACCCCCGTTGGCATCGACGCCCACCACTGGGCAAGCCGGTCAGGCTGCCGGACGGTGCTCGTCGTGGCGCACACCATCGCGAGCTGCCGGCGGCTCCTGGACGTGATCGAGTACGTCGAGAGCGACCCGAGGGTGCAACTGGTCTTCACGGTGGCGCCGGATGTCTTCAACCACCAGGTGAAGCGGTTCCTCGACCGGCTGGGCGCGCTCGTCCTCCCCTGGCACCAGGCCGTCCGGGAACGGTTCGACCTGGGTCTCGCCGCCGCCCACGGCGGACTCCACCAGGTGCACGCGCCCCTGCTCCTGATGGCACACGGGGCAGGGCACGGCAAACGGGTGCGCCCCGGGCCGTACGGCGGACCGGTGCTCGCGGACCCGCCGGTGTACGGCCTCGACGCGCAGCGACTGACCCATGGCGGGCGGGTTCTCCCGACGGCCCTCGCCCTCTCCCACGATCACGAGTTGGAGGTGCTGCGCCGGCAGTGTCCGGAGGCGGTCGAGGCCGCCGTGGTGGTCGGCGACCCCTGCGCCGATCGGCTCGTCGCCAGCCTCCCCCGGCGGCGGGACTACCGGCGGGGCCTGGGGTTGGGCGAGCGGCAGGAACTCGTCGTGGTCTCCTCCACCTGGGGCCGGGACGGCGTCTTCGGACGGTGGCCCGACCTGCTGCCGCAGTTGATGACGCAGCTTCCGGCGGGCCGGTACCGGATCGCCGCGCTGCTGCACCCGGCGGTCTGGGACGCGCACGGACACCGCCAGATCCGCGCCTGGCTGCGGGACTGCCTTGACGTCGGACTGCTGCTGCCCGACCCGACCGAGGACTGGTGCGGCCCGGTGGTCGCCGCCGACCACGTCATCGGTGACCACGGCTCCGTCACCGCGTACGCCGCCGCCATCGGACGCCCGACCCTGCTGCTACCCGCGCTGCGGTCGGTGCCCGCCGCCGGCACGCCCCAGCACCTGCTGGCCGCGAACGCCAACCGCCTGGATCCACGCCTACCGCTCCCGCCCCAGCTCTCCCACCCCACCGGAGTCGACAGACAGGCGGTGATGGCCGCGCTGACCAGCCGTCCAGGGGAGGCCGGCGTGTTGTTGCGACGCACCATGTACCGCCTGCTCCGGCTGACCGAGCCCGGCCGGCACCGGCAGTCGGGCCCCGTGCCGGTGCCCGGCCTCAGCCGTCGGGAGGTCCGGCATGACCTCGCCGGCTGAGCCCGTCGTCGTCGCGCTGTCGGCCTGCGGACAGGCACCGCGCCCGGTCCGATTGGCCGACGTCGTCGTGACCATCGTCAACGACGGCGACCCGGCCGAAATCGGCGCGGGCCTGCTGACGGCGTATCCCGGGCTGGCCCTCGCAGTCGTCGGCACCCCGGCGGAGGAGGTCGCCGTCGGGGTACGCGGCGGCCCGCCACTTCGCCTCGGCCGGTTGGCCGCACCCGGTCGGCTGACGATCGGGCTGCTCACCGTTGCGGCTCGACTGCTCCACGGTCGGTGGGTCACCGGCACCCTGTACCGCCGGCGCGCCAACGGGGACGTGCTATCGCTCGTCCGCGTCGCCGCCCAGCTCGTCCAGCCGACGGAGCACGTCGGGCAGCCGGGGCGCGGCGAGTGCGGCGAAGACGGCGGCGGCCTCCCGATAGTGCCGTCGTGCGGTCTCGTCGTCGCCGCGCCGGCGGGCGATGCGGCCGAGCAGGAACAGCGCCTCTGCCCGTTCGCTGTCGGCTCCGAGTTCGGCCATCCGGCGTACCGCCTCGGTTGCCGACTCCTCGGCGGCGTCCAGGTCGTCGGTGCCGAGGTGGGCATCGGCCAGGCCGATCAGCACCCGGGCGGCGTTGTAGGGGTCGACCTCGGACAGCTCGGCGAAGATCTGCCCGGCCTCCACCAACAGCGGTAGCGCCTCGGCCGGCCGGCCGGTCCGGGTCCGGAGCATGCCCAGGTTGAGACAGGACAGGCCCACACTCCGGACGTTCGGCAGGGTCCGCCTGCCGGCGAGGACCCGGGTGTACGCCTCCGCCGCCAGTTCCTCCCGGCCGGTATCGGCATAGAGGGTGGCCAACCCCTCCTCGGCGTCGATGACGCCCTGGGCGTCGCCCACCTGCCGATACCTGTCGACCGCCGCCCGACCATGTCGCTCGGCCGCCTCGTGGGCGCCGAGGCGGCTGTGCGCCCGACCCAGCCGTTTGAGCATGACCGCCTCGGCCCACACGTTGCCCCAGGCCTGGGCGGCCCGCACACCACGCTCGTCGATCTCCAGCCGGTCCTGGTAGCCCTTGAAGTAGAGGAGCAGTGGCCAGGCCACGTCGCTGAGGTGCCAGGCCAGCTCGTGCAGGCCCAGGTCGAAGGCGACCCGGCCGGCCTCCAGCAGGTTGCTCCGCTCCCGATCCAACCAGCCGAGGGCCGCAGCCCGGTCGGAGAACTCGGGTGGCCCGTCCAACGCCTGTTGGCAGGCGTACGGCAGCCGCCGTCGGTAGGGGGTCACCACGAGGTCCGCCCGACCGGCGGCGGCGAGGTAGAACTCCAGCATCGTGCGCACCGCCGCCTGTCGGGCGTCGGGCGGGTCTTCCTGCTCCGACATCTCACGCGCGTACAGCCGGAGCAGGTCGTGGTAGCGGAAGCGATCCTCGGCCACCTCCTCCAGCAGGTTCGCGTCCAGCAGCTCCCCCACCAGGATGCCCGCCCGGGCCGCGCCGGCCCCACCCGCTCCGGCCACCGCCGCGATCAGCTCCATCCCGAACTCCGGCCCCGGGTGCAGGGCCAGCCTCCGGTACAGCGTCGACGCCTCCGGCGCCAGGGCCTGGTACGAGAACTGGAACGTCGTCCTGATCGACAAACCGTCCACCACCGAGAGCCGGGTCAGCCGCTGCGCCTCGTCGGCCAGCTCGGCGACCATCCGACGAACCGTCAACTTGGGACGTGAGGCCAGCCGCGCCGCCGCCACGACGAGCGCGATGGGCAGACCGCCGCAGATTCGCGCCAACTCCTCGGCCGGCGCGGACTCGCGGAGAATCCGCTCCCGGCTGACGGCCCGCCCCAACAACTCCACCGCTTCCGGAGCCGGCAACGGACCCACCTCGACCAGGCGTGCGCCGTCGGGCAGCAACCCGGTCAGTCGCCGGCGGCTGGTCACCACGACCACCGCCGACGCCGACGCCGGTAGCAGCGTTCTGACCTGAGCTGCCGAGTACGCGTCGTCGAGGACCACAAGCAGGGAACTGTTCGCGGTCACCGTGCGGTAGAGGGTGACCTGTTCGGCCAGGTGCGGGGGAATCCGGTCCGGGGCCACCCCCAGGGCGCGGAGGAAGGCGGCGAGCGCCACGCCCGGGTCCAGGGGCTCGGCGCCGCTGAACCCCCGCAGGTCCGCATAGAGCTGCCCGTCCGCGAAACGGTCCATCCTGCCGTGCGCCCACTGCCTCGCCAGAGCCGACTTTCCCACGCCGCCCGGCCCGAACAGAACGGCGACGAGGTTTCCCCGCTCGGCGAGATACCCGTCCAGCGCGGACATCTCGCTCGTTCTGTTGGTGAAGTTCGGCGACGGCGCCGGTAGCTGCCGGGGGATCGGGGAACGGTCGACGCGAGCGCCACCGAAATGCACACCGCCGTGGATGACACCGGCCTGGACGCTCAATCCGGACACGTTCCCGGACTGCTCGTTCGACGTGCCGGACGGCACCGTTCGCTCGGTTCCGCAGGAATCCGTTCCCAATCGCCGCGCCCCAACCCGCCCGCCGCAACTCCGACCCGGTCGGACCTAGAAGATGATGTCCCCCTGCACGTCGCGCGCCTGCACGACGTTGCCTGCCGTCCCGCTGAAGTGGTTGACCACCTGGCCCTGAACGGTGACGACGCCCGCCCCGGCCAGCCTGCGCCATTCGTTGTCGAGAGCAGCGGTGAAGGCGGGGTCCTGCGCCATCACGTCTGCCAGAGCCGAGGCGAGCGCGGCATGCCGCCAACGCTCCTGCGGATGTGCGACCGCGGCGTCGAGCACCGCCGACTCCCGCGTCCCCGCCCCGAATCGGCCGCGGACCAGACTGAACAGCGAACCGATCGCGCTCCGGGCACCGACACCGAGCGCCTCCGCGCCCTTGGTCGCCAGTGCGGTCGCGACAGCAAGGACGATCTGATCCTCCATGCACGGCCTCCCACGGACCACGAATCACATAGACGCTTCGCATTGCCGTTACCGACGAGCCTAACGCCAGAAGGCACCCGGCAAGGGTCTTCCGCAATCGATACAGATCGCCAGAGTCAAGGCTCCGCCTCGCATGTCATTTAAAGACATCCTTAATGGTACATAAAGGATTCGTCCCAGGATGCGAAATTTCCTCGCGCGCAAGATCGGCCGTGGGTACCGTGCCTCATGCTCATGATCAGCTGGCTTCAGGGCGCCGTCGACATCGCCCCCTTGTTGCCCGTCCACCTCTTGGAACCGCTCGCCGGTTCCGCGCTTACGATGATCGATTCCTGCGTCACGGGTTGGGGTGACGCCGCGATGTGGACCCAGTGGGTGAAGTGGGTGGCCTGACGATCACCTAACGCACGGCTCGTCCACCGGTAACGCGCGCGCCGCCGGCCCCTGGTCGGCGGCGCGCTCTGTTGCCCACCGCCGCGTACGCCGCCACCGCGATTCCCGGTCAGTCGAACAACCGGCCCACCAGGGCGCCCTGGCCGGACTGCAGGACGTGCGCGGCCCGCAGCGGTATCCAGAAGCACTCGAACCGGGTGGGCTCCTGCTCGCCGTCGTGGTCCTCCCGGCTCGCCCACCGCTCGGGCGCCGGCCCGTGCAGCGCCAGCTCGAAGACGTGCCGGCGCTGGATCTCGAAGCGGTGCGGGCTGATGTCGTACTCGACCTCACCCAGCTTGCGCACGACGGTGAGGTCGGTCAGTCCGGTCTCTTCGCGGGCCTCGCGCAGCGCCGCGTCGGCCGGCTCCTCACCAGGGCGGACGCTGCCGCCGGGGACCTGGATGCCCACCTCCTCGAAGCTGACGTCGGTGTGCCGGAAGACGAGCAGCCGGCCTTCCCGCACCACGTAGCAGAGCACCTTCGTGGTCGTCACCTTCTCGGGCACGCCGCCACCTCCTGTCGATCCCGGTGCGGCTGATCGCGGCCCGGACACCCGAGTCGACCACAGGCGGGCGGTGCCGGCACCTGTCGAGGCGCCGGCACCGCCCGCGCCGTCTTCGCTCCGCTGGTGCGGGTGCCAGCCTCCGCTGCCCGCTACGGCCGCAGGGCGTCCGCGGCGGCGGTCCAGGTCGACTCGTCCCCGACGTCGGCGACCGTGATCCCCTTGGCGATCTTCTCCAGCTCGGTCCGCAGCAGCTTGTTGCCGAGGCCCGCGGCACTGACCTGGAGGACGACCTTGCCGTCGGCGCTCCAGATGTTGCAGAAGCCGCCGATCCCGGCGCCGCCGTCCCGGAGTCGGTGGTCGGACGCGGGGTAGCACTTCGTCACGCCCGGCTCGGGTGACTGGTTGGCGCTGGCGCTCGGCGTGACGAAGATGTGGAAGCCGTCCCTGATGGTGTCGTCGTCCTCGTCGTACGGCGCGGTCAGGCCCGAGGCGGGCAGGGCCGGCCTGGTGTACGTCGCGCCGCCGTAGTCACCGGCGCGGGCCGCGGCGATGCCGCTGAGGCCGGGCATGGCGTGCGTGCCGGTCTGGAGCGGCGCGTAGCCGTCCGGCACGTAACTCACCGTGAACGGCACCAGGGCCGGCGTCGGCGTGCCGGGCCGCAGACCGCCGACCAGACCGCCCAGGTCGTCGAAGCTCGGCGTGGCGTCGTCGCCGGAGACCGAGGTGACCGCCGCCCAGGCGTTTGGCGCGTACTCCCAGGCGAACAGCTTGTTGCCCGGGTCCAGCGGGTTGCTCGGGTCGAGGCCGACCGGCAGCGTCGCCCGCACGGCCTTGTGCCCGGCCACGGTGATCTTCCGACCGCCTCTGATCCCGTCCGGGTCGAAAACGCCAGGTCGGTAGACGGTCAGGTACGCCCACAGGGACGGCTTCCCGCCGGTGTCCTTCTTCGTCCGCCCGAAGACGTCGCCCCGTGCCTCGGCCTTGTCCGCCGTGACCGGCTTGTCGTTCGAGGTGTGGTTGTCGGAGTAGACGGAGGCGATCTGGTAACCGGTGGACGCCACCATCGGGTTCTGCACGTGCAGCGTGCCGGCGTCGTACCCGCGGAAGGTGAAGACGAACGGCGCGGCGTCGGGCCAGCCGGCGTCGGTGGCCTTGAGCGTCGCCGCGCCGGCCGGGGCCGGCGTGGCCGAGGTGTTCCGCTCGCCGACCAGGGACGGCAGCATGAACGCGCCGGTGACCGCAACCGCGACGAGGCCGGCCGCCCCGGCCGAGGCGAACCCGGCCCGGCGACACCGTTCGGCCCGCCGCCCGGCCGCGATGATGTCGTCAGCGGTACGGGTCATCGGCGGCTCGTCGTCCGTCACGGCGTCCACGAGATCACGCAACTGCATTTGTCCACTCCTCCATCGGCTTCCCGGTGAGATTGACGTGTTCGCCGCCGAGCGACTCGCGCAGCTTCGCCAGGCCACGGGAGACCTGACTCTTGGCCGTGCCCACCGTGCAGTCCAGGACGCGGGCGGTGTCCTCCAGGCTCAGATCCAGGTAGTGCCGGAGCACCACCGCGGCCCGTTGCCGGGCCGGCACGGCGTCGAGCGCCGCCCGTAGGCGCATCCGCTCGTCGGTCGTACCGGTCGCGTCCCGGAGCGCGACGTCGGGCATGGCGTCGCCGGCCGACCGCTCACGCCGCCAGGGGCGGCGGGTCTCGTCGACCGCGGCCCGGTAGACCATGGTTTTGGCGTACAGATCGGGCCGTTCCAGCTTTCGCCAGCGGGGATAGAGCTTGACCAGCGCGTTGGCCACGGCGTCCTCCGCCGTGTGCCAGTCCCCGCAGGTCATGTACGCCAGCTTCCGCAGCGACGCCATCTGTGACGTCACGAACTCGCGGAACGCTTGCTCGTCTTCGGCTCTCACGTCGACTGCCTCCTCGTGACGGAGATAGAACGGAGGAGGCCCGCCGGGAAGTTGCACGGCGTGGGAGGTAATCCGCTGAGGTTGTCCGCCGGCGGGCCCGGGTGCTCTCGGGTCAGCGCCAGTGCCCCACGTTGTTCTACGGTGGTTGACCGGGCCGGGGCGAGCGTGGCGAAAAGGTCAGCGGCCGGCAGTTCCGCTGTGACGCGGACCGCCGTTCACGGGTCATCCGGATCGCCCGAGTCACGCTAGCATCCATTGTGGACGGCCCGGGGCTGGGAAGAGCTGCCCGGTCTCGGCGCCAATCGTGGCGACTCACCCCGCCAGATTCATCGAATCCTCTGATTGGAATGAGAATTGCCGCCCTCATCGGCTGACCATGCCGTCGAACTGCCTCAATCGGCACCGGGAAACCCGTCCGGGGCACCGACGCAGCGCCCCGGACGCCCGACCTCCATCAGACGCCACATCATCCGCCTCGTCCTGGTTCCCAGTGTCGTCGTGGTCGTCCTGTGGCTCGTGGCGTCCAGCTACCTCGTCGTCCAGGGCGCCTACACCCGGCTGGTCGCCGACTCGGTGCGGAGCGTCTCGATCCCGGCGGTCTCAGCCCTGACCTCGATCATGCAGGAGCGGCGGCTCAGCGTCTCCTACCTGGCTCAGCGATCGGATGGCCTGCGGGGCCTCGCCGCCCAACGGGAAGTCACCGACAAGGAGTTGACGGCGCTGCGCGCCGTAGCGAGCGGGGCGCTCGGCAACGCCCCTGACTCCATCGTCTCGCGCTGGCAGACGCTGACGGAGCATCTGGACCGGCTGCCGGCCGTCCGCGGCACGGTCGACTCCCGGTCCATCGACGGCGAGAGCGCCTTCGGCTTCTACAACGACCTGCTCGACGCCGCGACCACCCTTTTCGACACGCAGGCCCGGGTGGTGCCCGACGTGACGGCGAGCCAGGGTGGCATCACCGCGACGATGGTGTTCCAGGCGAGTGACGAGATGTCGAGAGCGGCTTCGGTGATCGATGGCGCGTTCGGCACCCGCGCCCTCGGGCAGCAGCGCTACCTCGACTTCGTGAGCCTCGTGGGGTCCTATCACGCCAGCCTGGAAATGGTCACACCGCACCTGCTTCCCCGCGCGGCCGAACAACTCAGGGTCCTGACGACGAGCGAGTCGTGGCGCGAGCTGGTGAACGCCGAGCAGACGATCATCACGGGCGGCGTCTGGAGTGCGGGCGTCCCCCGTAGTCTTTCCGCCACGAAGTCGCAGTGGGACGCGCTTACCCGCCAGATCTCGGACCAACTGACCGACGCCACCGTGGCACAGGCGGATGAGACGTCGGCCCGGGCCGTACGGTCCAGCAACGACAAGCTGCTCGTCGCGTCCCTCGCGAGCCTGCTGGCGCTCTCGATCTCGGTGGCCGCCATCTGCTGGGCATGGCGGCAGTCACGCGAGATGCCGGTCCGCCTGACCAAGCTGGGTGAGGACGCCGCGGCCATGGTGGACCAGCGGCTTCCCGAGATCCTGGAACGGCTACGCCAGCATGAGGAGGTGGATCCGCAGAAGGAACTGTCGTTCGGCGGAGACTACGGAAACGACGAGATCGGCCGGTTGGCGGCCGTCATCAATCGGTCCCTGGGCGCCGCGGGCGCCGCCGCGGTCAATGAGGCGAAGACCCGTACCGCAGGTCTCGCGATGCTGATGGGCATCGCACGCCGACCTCAGCGCCCGCTGCAACGGGGCCTGAAAGTCATCGAGACCGCGCAGGACCGGGTCGGCGACGAGAAGCTCCTGAGTGAGCTGTTCGACATCAGCCACCAGATGACCCAGGCCCGACGGTTCCTGGAGAATCTCCTGATCCTCACCGGTGGGCAGATCGGCCGACGCTTCCAGAACCCGGTGCCGGTGCGGCGGGTGCTGCTTGCGGCGTCCGCCGAAGCGCAGCAGTACCAGCGGATCGCCCTTCGGTCCGCGCCGGACGTGGCAATCGTCGGCTCCGCGGTCGCCGGCACCATCCACCTGCTGGCGGAACTGCTGGACAATGCGTTGGCGTTCAGCTCGCCCACCAACCCGGTGCAGGTCACGGCAAACCGCGTCAGCCGGGGCGTCGTCGTGGAGATCGAGGACTCCGGGGTCGGCATGCGGCCGGAGGCGTTGGAGCAGGTCAACCACCTCCTCAAGACCGCCCCCGCACCCGACGTGACGACGCTCAAGGACGGCGCCCAGATCGGTCTGCACGTGGTCACCGAGTTGGCCAAGCGGTACGGCATCCAGGTGACCCTCCGCGAGTCGGCGTACGGCGGGTTGCTGGCGGTGGTGCTTCTGCCCCAGCGGCTGATCGTCGAGGAGAACGCCACCGCCGAGCAGCCCCTCGCGACCGTCGGGGCCTCGCGGGCGAACGCCGGGACGTGGGACGGGTTCCCGCCCGCCCCGGCGCCCCGGACCTCCCCGGCCATAGCGTCGCCGCACGCTTCGGCTCAGGCGATTCTCGCCGAGACCGAGGAGCTTCCACGGCCCGCCGCTCGGGAGGGCAGACCCGACCCCTCCCGACAACGACAGCCTTCCGGTCCCCGGGGAGCTGCCGGCGGTCCGGCCGCCGCCCGGCCGCCACTGCCGCGCAGGGCTCCGCAGCAACACCTCGCCGCCGGGCTGCGAGAGTCCCCGACCGCCCCCACACCGCCGGACTCGCCACGGGCTCTCCGGTCGCCCGAGGACGCACGGGACCGGTTCACGCGATACCAACAGGCCTGGGCCGCCGGGCAGCAGTCCGAAGACCAGGCGTCGTCAGATGGCACGCCAGCAGATCACTGGAGGGAACCGTGAGCAACTCGACCGAGCAGCGCGACCTGAGCTGGATGTTGAACGACCTGGTGAAGGTCACCGATGTCCTGCACGTCCTGGTGCTGTCGACCGACGGGTTGACCATCCAGCGGTCGAACGACCTGCCACGCGACCAGGCGGAGATCCTGGCCGCCGGCGCCTCGTCGTTGCACAGCGTCGCCGCCGGCATGGGACGGCACCTCCACAGCGGTACGGTCCAACAGGTCATCACGGAATATGGTGACCACACCCTGTTCGTCGCGTCCGCAGGCGCGAACGCCCGCCTGGCCGTGGTCTGCGACCAGCGTGTCGACATGGGCACCGTCGCCTACGAGATGAGCCGCCTGGTGAAGCGGATCGGCGACTATCTCGGCACCGACACGCGAATCCCGGCTACAGCGACCGGGCCGCTGGGTGCGGGCGATGGCTGACGGACGTGCGGACGATGGCCTGGGGGAGGAAGGGCTCGTCCCGCTGTACGTTCTGGTGGGCGGTCGGACCAGGCCACGTAACAGCAGCCTGGATCTGGCAACCCAGGTCATCGCCTTGCCGGCCGACCCCTCGCGCCTGGATCCGGAATACCGGCAGATCATCGACCGGTGCGAGAACTGGATGTCCATAGCCGAGATCGGCGCCTACCTGAATCGGCCACTCACCATCGTCAAGGTGGTTGTCGACGTGCTGGTGGAGGAGCGGTTCCTCCGGATCGGGTCTCCCGCGCAACAGCCGGTCGCCGATCGCCAACTGCTCGAGACAGTGCTTGCCGGCCTGCGCCGGCTCTAATCGAAGGATTCATCGTGAATCGCACATCGGTCAAGCTGGTGGTGGCGGGCGGGTTCGGCACCGGCAAGACCACCTTCGTCGGGTCGGTCAGCGAGATCGCGCCGCTGACCACGGAGGAAGTCCTCACCCAGGCGAGCATCGGCGTCGATGACGTCACAGGCGTCGACCACAAGAGTCAGACGACTGTCGCCCTGGACTTCGGACGCATCACCATCACGCCCGACGTCGTCCTCTACCTGTTCGGCACTCCCGGGCAGGACCGGTTCTGGTTCATGTGGGACGAACTGGCGGAGGGCGCCATCGGCGCCCTGGTGCTTGTGGACACCAGGAGGTTGGACCAGAGCTTCGCCGCCATCGACTACTTCGAACGGCGGGGCATTCCCTTCGTCGCCGCCGTCAATCGATTCTTCGGCGAATGCCTCTACACCGAGGAAGAGATCCGCTCCGCGTTGGAACTGCAGCCGGTCGTCCCGATCGTGTGGTGCGACGCGCGGGATCGCCACTCCACCAAGCAGGCGCTGATCCGGCTGGTCCAGCACGCCCTGTCCGCGCTGCCGGCCGGTGTCTGAGCGCGGCGGCGGATCACCGAGGGGCGCCCCCGGGCGCCCCTCGGTGCCGGAGCGGCGGTTGCGGCGCCGCCGGCACCGCACGACGAGCGCCGCGGATGACCCGGATGAGATGTCCGGGCGAGACGATGGTGGTCGCCGGCGCCGACATGTGCGCCACCTTCAGGAAGTCCGTGGCCAACCCCGCGTCGACGGTCGCGGCCAGCCGATAGCGGTCCAGGTAGCGGGCCAGCACCCGATCCGCCACGGTGCGGCGGCCCTCGATCTCGGGGAATCGCAGGTCGCCGCCGACCGCCAGGGTCCACGCCCCGTCGATGACGCGGGCGGCCCGCCGGTAGAACCGGTCTGGTAGCTTCTCCGCTCCCGCCACGGTCAGGTCGCGGAGGATCAACGCTTCCATCGCCGCGACGCTCATGCCCTGGCCGTACGTCGGGTTGAAGCTGCACAGCGCGTCACCGAACACGACGAAGCCGCCGACGTGCTGCCGTTGCCGCTCGAAGTGCCGGCGCACGCTTGACGGGTATCTCATTCTGACCGGCGCGTCGAGCGGCTCCGCCCGACGCAGAAGCTCGGCGAGGGCGGGCGACGGCAACGAGTCGGCGAACTCCAGGAAACCCGCCTCGTCGGACGGCGGGGCGTCGCCGGACATGCCGAAGAGCGCGACCGCCCACCTGTCACCCTCGACCCGCACCGCCGCACCACCCCGGGGGATGCCGGGCATCGGCACGATCAGCAGACCCTGCCGGCCACCGAGGTGGCCGGCCCGCCAACGGTAGGTGCGGGAGGCGTAGACGACGTCGACGTCGACACGTGAGCTGTCGGGTTCGGCGACCCCGAGGTCACGCAGCCACGGCAGCGCCCGCGAGCCTCGCCCCCCGGCGTCGACCACGAGGTCGGCGGCCAGCTCCGGGCTGTCGCCGCTCGTGGTCCGCACCCCGGTCACCGCCGTGCCGCCCCGCCCGCCGCGCAATCCCGTCACCTCGACACCCGATCGGATGGTGACGTTCGGGAGCCGTTCCACGCGCCGGCGGACAGTGTGCTCCACCACCGGCCGGCTCACCCCGAGCATGGTGAGGCCGGAAGGAGCCGCCACGACAGCCCGGCCGTCGAGCACATATGTGCTGTCCAACTGGGGGTCGAGCCGCAGAGCGCCCGCCGCGACCAGTTCGTCGTGGATGCCGTCGAAGAGTTCGGCCAGGATCTCGGCACCCCTGGCGAGTAGCACGTGGAGCTGACGGCTCTGCGGAACACCCCGACGTGGGACCGGCTGTGCCGGCAGGTTGTCCCGCTCGATCACGGTCACCTGCCCGTACGCCTCGCTCAGAGCCCGTGCGGCAAGCAACCCCGCCACGCTCGCACCGATCACGACGACATGTCTGCTGTTGTTCCGTCCGTCCACTTTAGAGATCGTGGCACACCACGTCTGCGCCGACGGTCCGTAACTGTGTGATCGGCGTCATGCCGGAGACGTGATGGCGGCCCCCGGCTACTCGGCCGGGTCCCTGCGTGCCGGGCCGGCGATCGAGTAGGCGACAAGCCCACCGACGGCGAGCACCACGGCCGTCAGCGTGGCGACCCGGCTGTCGGGTGGCTGGCCCTGCCACGTCGCGGTCGCTCCCCAGGTGCCGCCCTGCGGGTAGACGGCCGCGATGGTGGTCCAGGCAAGCGGCAGGATCCACGATCGGGCGGCGCCGAGCGCCGTCGCACCGAGCGCGGTCAGCCCGAGCAGGCCGGCGGCGTCCCGGACCACAAGCGTCGCCGGCCCGAACCGGGCGCCGGTGTGCAGCGTGGCGAGCAGGGGCAGAAGGACGACGAGCAGGCCGGCGAGCAGGTGCGCCGCGCGCCGCCAGGGCCAGCGCATCGAGGCGGTCCGGTCCAGGTTCTCGTCGGGTCCGGCGAGGGTGGGCGCGAGCGCCGCGACCATCAGCAGGACGGACATGACGACCACCATCGGTGCGGCGTCCCGCTCCTTGGCGAAGGCCAGCCGGAGCGTCCAGACCGTGACCGCGCCGCCGAGGGCCGTGGCCAGGGCCACGGGTACGCGTCGCGACCGCAGGTAGAGGAGCGTCCCGCTCACCCGGCACTCCGGGACAGCATTCCGCTTGGGTCCTGGCAGGCCCGCAGCGCGTCCCGGACCGCCGTGACCCGCGCCAGCGCCTCGCCGTCGGGCAGTTCACGCAACCCCTGCCACAGGGCGACCGCCTCGGGGTTGATCCCGGGATCCTCCTCGATCATCCCGGGCACCAGTCCGACGTCGGACCGCGGCTCGCGCCCCAGGAGCCAGGAGGCCGCCGCGCGTTCGACCACGTCGTCGCGGTTGCGGCACTGCCCGTCGTACCCGACTCCCAGCCCCCTGACCACCTCGTTGACCACGGCGGCCGGGTGGGCGAGCCCGCCACGCGCGTCGATCCGGATCTCGATCGTGACGACGTCGGTCCGGGGCGCGGGCCAGGCGTCGTCGTAGCCGATCGCGCGGGTGTCCTCGTGCACCGCGGTCGGCGCGTCCGGCAGTTTCGCAAGCGCCGCCAGGCCCTCCCGGGCCAGCGGGGTCAGGGGGTCGAGCACGTTGGCGTGGACCCGGCTGACGCAGACCGTCGGGGTGTCCTCGGTGCAGACAAGCTCCCGGGCGACCGGGTCGACGGGCCAGTTGAGCACGTCCGGATCGCGGGGTACGACCGCGGTCGCCGCGAGGAGCCCGAGCGCCACCGGCACCACCGCCGCCGCCCGGGCACGCCAGCCGCCGGCGACGAACAGCAGCAGGCCGGTGACGGCGAGCCCGGTCAACCAGATCGCGAGCGCGCCGCTGACCCGGTTGTCGATCGTCTGGTAGTCGTGGAACCGGCCCGAGCCGTGGACCGGGGAGATCGCCGCGGCCAGCCGATCCGGGGGCCCGACGGCGCTGAAGAAGACGAGCAGCACACCTGCCACCCCAAGCGCCGGGGCGGTCACCAGGGCGGGCAGCATCCGCCCGATCCCCAGCCCGAGCCACACCGCGGCGACCAGGGACAGCGCACCGACGCCGGTGGCGACGGCGAACGTCAGCAGGGGCCGGTACGAGGCGGTGGTGACGATCCCGACGATGCCCGCCGCGGTCACCAGCAGGTAGGCGAGCGCGAGGGTGAGGGCCATCGCGCCGAGAACCGGCAGCATCCGCGCGGCGCGGGGCCGGGCGGTGGTCGCGAACAGTTCGCCGACCTTCGCCCGGTGCTCCCGGCGGCCCTGCCAGGCCCCCGCGGCGAGGGCCAGCGGCCACATCAGGAGCAGGTATTCCCGGATGGTCAGGGTCAGCGACATCCAGCCACCCGACCACCGGCCGGTCGCCGTGTAGAGCGCGCCGACCCCGATCACCACCGTGATCAGCGCCGCGCCGAGCGCGGCGGAGCGGCGCAGTTCGAGTCTCAGGATGCTCATCGGGTGGCCTCCGCGCGGTGCCGGCGCAGGAGCGCGGAGTAGCCCCGCTCGGCCGGGCTGTCGCCGGCGTGACCCTGGTCGCCCTGCGCGCTCAGCGCCTCGGGCGTGCCCTGCCACACCAGGCGACCCTCGTGGACCAGGACGACGTCGGTGCACGCCGCTGCCACGTCCTCGACCAGGTGGGTGGAGACCAGCACGCAACTGTCGGTGCCGAGGTCACGCAGCAGCTCGCGGAATTCGAGGCGCTGTTCCGGGTCGAGGCCGACGGTCGGCTCGTCGAGCAGCAGGAGCCGGGGATCGTTGACGATGGCCTGGGCGATGCCGGCCCGGCGCAGCATGCCACCGGAGAGCGTCTTCAGCCGGGCGTCGGCCTTGGCGGTCAGCCCGACCCGGTCGATGGCCCGCTGCACCGCCGCCGGGACACCGGCCTTCGGCATCTCCTTCAGCCAGGCCATGTAGCCGACGAACTCGCGCACCGTGAACCGCGGGTAGTAGCCGAAGTGCTGCGGCAGGTAGCCCAGGTTGCGGCGGACCGCTCGCAGGTCGGCGCGGCCGTCGACTGGCTGCCCGAGCAGCGTCAACCGCCCGCCGGCCGGGGTCAGGACGGTGGCCAGGGCGCGCATCAGCGTGGTCTTTCCGGCGCCGTTCGGGCCGAGCAGGCCGTGCACGCCTGTGGTCAGGGCCAGATCGAGACCGTTGACGGCCAGATGTCGTCCGGCCCGGACCCGTAGCTCCTCCGCGTGGATCGCCCAGGGATGGGTGGTGGCGGTCGTCTCGACCGCGCTCACGGCGCGCATCGTCATGATCTCCTTCAGGGATCGCGATCTCGGGTGGTCAGTCGTGGTGGGCGAGGCGCCGGAATCCGTTGACCCGGAGGAGAGCCATGACGGTCAGCAGTGCCGTGGCAAGCGCCCAGACGCGCACGCTCTCCGCCGCCAGCACCACAGGCATCCGGGCGGCGGCCAGGCTGGGTGCGATCACCACGGCCGTCCAGGTCGCCATCAGGCCGATCGCGGCCCGGCGTACCCCGACGAGCGTGCCCAGCAGCAGCGCGGCGGCGGCGAACGCCAGGCCGGGCAGCAACATCAGGGCCAACGACACGCCGGCGCCGGCGCCGGCCAGGGCGAGCGCGGGAACGACGATGGCCAACACCGCAGCCGTACGCCGCAGCAGCATCGTCAGGCCGGCGGTGGGAGTGGCGGCGATCAGTTCCCAGGCCGGGTCGGCCCGACGATTCCATGCGACCACCACACCCGGCAGCGGAGCCAGCGGCGCGATCAGCAGCACCAGCGAGGGCAGCCCGGTCCAGAGCACGCCGAGCAGCGCGGCGCAGGCCAGTGCCGCGGCGGTCACGGCCAGCCACGGCAGGAGCGTGCCGACGAACCAGCGGTGCCGCAGCACCGGCCCAGACCAGCCGCGCGCGGCCGGAGCAGGCGCCGTCGCGATCTCCCGGTCCAGGACCGTCGCCACCCGCTCGATCAGGGCCCGGCTCTCCACGGTGGTGCTGCCGGCGAGCCGGGCCCGGCAGTCGGCGCAGTCCTCCAGGTGCACCTCGATCGCCCAGAGGCCCGGCTCGTCAAGGCCGGGATCGCCGGCGGCGTAGCGGTCGATCTGGGTCAGGCTGGGATGGGTGTTCATGACAGCGCCTCCCGTAGGGCGATCCGGGCTCGGCGTACGCGGGACTTGACGGTGTTCTCCGGCACGCCCAGCAGCACCGACGCCTCGCGCGGCGAGAGGCCGTCGAGGACCGTGGCCCGCAGGGCGGCCCGGACCTCGGGCGGCAGCACGAGCAGCGCCTGCTCCAGCTCCTGGCCGATCCGGGCCGCCATCACCTCGTCCTCCGCGGCCGGCGACGTGCTCGGCATGAGCGGCACCGGTGGCACCTGCGCCAGGCGCGCCCGACGGCGGAACGCGTCGACAAGGCGGTGGGCGGCGATGGTCCACAGCCAGCCCACCGCGCTGCCCTGTGCCCCGCCGCTGCCCCTGACCTGGGCGCCGGCGAAGCTGCCCGCCGCCCGCCATACCGCGAGGTAGGTGTCCTGCAACACCTCGGCGACCACATCGGGGTCGGTGCACCGGCGACGCAGGCGCACTTCCAGCCAGGGCGCGGTACGCCGGTAGAGCTCGTCGAACGCCCGTCGATCTCCACGGGCCACGCGACGGACGAGTTCACCCTCGTCGGCCGCCTCCATGCCGGTTCTCACACCGGGTAAGACGACGGGACCGTCGCGCCGGGGTCCCGCTCCGGTGTGACGACCGTCACTCCGGCTGACCCGCCCGGCGGCGCGCGCCGGGCGGCCACACCACGGTGACCGGGATACCGAGTTGCCGGGCCCAGCCGACGGTCCGGTCGGTAGACGCCCCGTGGCAGCCGGTCTCGCCGTCCCAGACCGCCACCAACCGCTGCACCCGGCGCAGCAGGTCCCGGTTGGCGGCGGCGTACGCCGAGGTGTCCGAGCGGACGTGGCCGGTGTGGAACACGTGCTCCGCGCGCGCCAGCAGGTCGTCGAAGTCGGCGCGCTTCTCCGGCGGGATCGTCGCGTCCCGGTAGTCGAGGGCGGGCAGGACCACGTCATAGGTGCCGCCGCCGGCGAGCACGGCCCAGGTGAAGAGCTGGTCGGCGCCGGGCGCCAGGCAGGTGACGCCGTGCACCGGCCGGGCGCTGATCCGGCGCAACTCGACCCGAAGCGCGTCGGCGACGAGCCGCTCGGTGGCGGCGGTCAGGTTGATGTGCCCGGTGACGCCGACCCGCACCGGTGGGCGGCCGGAGGTCACCGGCCGGGGCCCCGGGACTGGGTGGGCACGGTGGCGGTCAGCCGGATCAGCTCGAACCCGCTGTCGGAGAGCACGTCGGGCAGGGCCCGGATCTCCTGGCGGTTCTTCTCCTGCACGTCGGGGGTCAACTCGTCCCAGGGCCGCAGCGCGGGGTGCCGCCGTCGGGTGTCGTCACGGGGCTCACCGTACGCCCAGCCCTCACCCGCGCGTTCCCGGCACCAGCGCTCGTGTTCGAGCCGGGCCAGGACGTCGATCCGGTCCTCGATGGCCTGCTCGGCGGACGCGTCACCGGCGCCACCGCGCCGGGGCGCCACGACGCAGCCGAGGTTCAGCAGCTTGGCGGCGATGTCCTGGACGTGGGCGCGGTTGGCCCGCCGCAGGGACTCCGGCAGCCGGGCCCAGTCCACCATCGCGGCGGCCGGACCGGGCCGGGCTCCCGGGCCACGATGGGCCCGCAGATAGCGGTCGTGGATCTGCCGGGCCAGCCGTTCGGTGAGGTCCTCGGCGATCAGCCGGGCGTCGCAGGCGCGGGTCAGCACGGGATAGAGGCGGAGTTTGCCGTGCACCTCGTCGAGCAGGTCGTGCCGCGAGTCGCCGTGGAACGCGGCGGCGAGCGCCGCCTGGCGGTAGACGGGCACGAACACCTCGCCGCGCGCCGCCTGCCAGAGGGCGGGGGTGTCCAGGACGAACTGGAGCCCGACCCGCTCGTCCGGCGTACAGATGTAGATGCGGTCGTAGCCGTCGTCCAGGCGGCCCGACCCGGCCAGGCCGTCCAGGTCCAGGTCGTGCGCGACGACGTCGCAGGCGGCGCTCAGGAACGGGTAACGGGAGGCGGCGAGGGCGAGTTCGACGCCGGCGTCGGGGGCGACGAGGTCGACCCGCAGCGGCGCCGTGGCGCCACCGCGCGTACGCCAGTGTCGGGCGGTCTCCACAAGCAGGGCCCGGCGGAAGGCGCCGCCGCCGGCGATGAGGACCCGGGTCGGCCGGTCCGGCGCGGCGGGCAGGGGGTGATGGCGGTGCAGGGCGCGGGCGGCGACGTCGTCGACGTGGAAGTAGTCAAGCCGCAGCCGGCTGGACCCGGCCGCGCCGAGGCGCCTGGCCTGGAGGGACAGGCACATCTCCGGGTCGCGGACCTGGACGTAGACCCGGGGCGGCTGCCGGCGGTCCTGGATCAGCCGGCTGGCCGTGTTCGCGACGGCGTGGTTGCGGTCGTCGTCGTCGGTGCAGGCGTAGATGGTGTTCGCGCGGGGCAGGCCGGCGCCGCGGAGCACCTCGGGGCTGGTGGGGTCGCCGACCACCCCGAGATATCGGCGCTGCCGGTATTCCAGCGGCCCGAAGGGAACGGAGCGCACCACGACCACCCGTTCGCCGTCGGCGAAGAGCCGGTCGGCGAGCATCCGGGCGAACTGGGAGTCGCCGCAGACGAGGACGTGCTCGCGGGCCCGCCGGGCGCGGATGCGACGGATCTCGGCGGCCAGGAGCAGGCGGCCGGCCTCGGCGACGGCGAGCAGGGTGAACAGCGGGGCGACGAAGCGGGCGACCTGGAGTTGCCACGGGTAGGGGCCGGACTCCTGGAAGGGCTCCGCGCCGAGGACGAACAGTTGCAGGTCGTAGTAGATCACGTCGGTCAGGTCGTGTGCGGTTTCCGGCCGGTCCAGCAGCAGCCGTTCGAAGCCGAGGTAGCCGAGCACGAAGGCGACGACGCCGACGACCGCGAACACCGCTCGCAGCCACCAGCCGGTGGGGCGGGAGGAGCCCGCACCGGGCTCGGTCATGGAACGGCTCGCGGACCGGGCGGGCGGTGGCAGCGGACGAGGATCACGGTTCGGCGTCGCGGCCACCTGGTTGCCACCATGGGCCTTATCGTATTGGACGAAGTCGATCAGGCAGGGGTCCACCGCACCTGCCCGAACGGCTCTTTTCGCAGGTGAACCCGAACCGACGGGCGGCGAGGGTCCGCTGCGGTGGCTACGGACGGCTACCATTCGAAGACGGGCCGGAGGTGGCACACGCGCGGAGCCGGCCTCCGGTTACGGGATTATCTGGCGCCCAGACCGGAGCTACCGGAGGATCAGGAAGATGGACGCACACGCAAGTCCGCCTGCGGCTGGTGCGGTCAATCCGTTCTCCCCCACGGCCGTCGCCCGGGTCAGCGAGGACGGCGTGGCGGGCCCCACGGTGGTCACAGCGGCCATCCGGGACGCGGTCGGGCACCTGGAGAACTACCTCCGGACGGGTGCGAGCGCGACCATCGCCGTGCTCGGTGACTACGGCACCGGCAAGACGCATCTGGCGGTCGAACTGCTGGCCCGCACCCGGGCGGCCGGTGAGCCCGTCGGCGGTGCGATCTATCTCGACGCCCCGGCCGACACGTTCCGTGCGGTGAGCCGACAGTTCCTGGGCCGGCTGTCCCGGGAGGCCGTCCGCGACCTCGTCGCGCAGCGGCAGGCCGCCGACGGGGACGGGCCGGCGGCCGGTGCGCTCGCCGAGCGGTTACGCGCGGAGTTGGCCGACGTCACCGCGGATCCCTCGTTCGGCATCGTGCTGGCGATGCTGCTGGAGCCGGCCACCGAGGCGGCGGCGTGGGACTGGTTGACCGGCTACCCGCCGGGGCCGGCCCTGGTGGCGGCCGGGGTCACGACACGCACCGACGTGGAGGCCGCCGCGGTCGAGACGATGGCGGTGCTCGCGGTGCTGCACGCGCGGCGGCGAAGACGCTTCGTCCTGGTCCTCGACGAGTTGCACAACCTCCTGGCGGGTCGGCCCGGCGACGAGGCGATGGCCCGGTTGGCGGCGCTGATCGGCGCCTTCGCGTCGTCCGGGGCGTTGCTCGTGCTCTCCGGGCTGCCCGACCTGCTGCATCTGCTCACCCCCGAGGTGCGGCAACGGATCGGGCCGATCGTGCGGATGTCGGCGCTCAGCGTCGCCGATGTCGAGGAGTTCATCCGGCAGAGTCAGGCACGCACGTCCGGGCAGGCCCGCCTGGCGCCGTTCACCCCGGAGACCGTGGACTACCTGACGAACCTGGCCGACGGGGTGCCGCGTCGGGTGATCCGTCTCTGCTACGACCTCTACCAGCGGGCGGCGCAGGCGGGCACGCCTGTCACCCACGTCATGGTCCGCGAGGCGGTACGGGTCCAGTTCGACCTGGCCAGCCGGCAGGACGTGGCCGCCACCGTGCGACGGGTGCTGACCCAGGACGGCTGGTCATACCAGCGGGACCATCTGCTCGGATCGGTGCGGGACCTGCCTGTCGACTTCTGGATCCCACTCGACGAGCAGGACGCCGGGTGCGGGGTGCTGCTGTCCGAGTCGATCCTCAAGGCCGAGGAGGTCGACGAGCTGCACCGGCGGGTGGTGGCCATCCGAGCCACGGTGCCCGACAGCGAGGCGATCCTGGTCGTGGTCGGGCACCTGCCCGCCGAGCTGGCGGCGGAGCTCGCCGCGACGTTCAGCGTGGAGCCGATCGTCTACGACCCGCAGACGTTCGCCGAGGATCTCTCCGGCAGCGTCAAGGCGTCGATGCGCCGGTTGGAACAGGTGGTCGGCGCGGACGCGATGACGTCGGTGCGGCAGCGGGTCGAGCGCATCCACCGGCAGCAGAGCAACACCCAGCGCTCCATCGAGCAGCTTTCATACCAGTTGGACGAGCTGCGGGGCGAGTTGGGCGGGCCACGGGCGGTCGTGGGCGGGGTCGCACCGGGTCCGGCGGCGGCGCCGGGCGCGCCGGAGCTGCCCGGCCGGGTGGCCCAGGTGTTCGTGGAGGCGGTGGGGGCGCTGGACCAGCTCACCGGCGTCGACCGGCAGCTCAGCGACGCCTTCGCCCTGCGGCGCGGCGCGACCGCCGACGAGGGCGGGGCGTCGCTCCGGGCCCGGCTGCGGTCCCGGGACGTGCAGCGGGCGTTGGGCACGTCGATGATGCTGCGCCGGCTGGTCGAGGCGTTCCGCGACGGGGTCGCGCAGTGGTACGACAGTCACCGACGAGATCCGCAGGCGACCGATCCGGAGCGGTTGGACCGGCTCTGCGAGACCTACGACGGGCTCGCCGAGTTCCTGCCGTTGTTCCAGCTCGACGTGCTCGGCGACCTGGGCGAGGCGGACGGCGCGGCGGAGCCGCCGGACCGGTCGCCCCGATGGTCGGAGGCGCGGTCGCTGTTCGACGGGTTGAGCGGGCGGGTCCGGCACCTGATGGTGGCGCGCTGACGGCCCGCTTCCGTCACCGTTCCGGTTCGAGCGAGCCGGCGGCCGGGTCCTCCCGCATCCGGGGCAGCGTGACCGGGTCGGCGGGCGCCGGCTCCTCGGTGTCGGCGGCGGGCCGGGCGCGGTCGAGCATCACGGTGGCGAGGGCGTGCACCACGTTGATCACGACGATGGCGGTGGCGACGACGCCCACCGTGCCCGGGAAGTTGCGTTCCAGCACGAGGGCGAGGATCACCGCGGTCAGCCCGTTCTGCTGCCCCCAGGCCAGATACCGCCGGTCGGCGGTCGGCAGGTTGCGGGACAGCGGCAGCGACACGAGCAGGTGCGCGGCCACCGCGGCGAGGCCGAGCACCACCCCTTCGACCAGGTGGACCCCCCGCACGAGCAGCATGCCGAGCAGGAAGGTGGCGACGAGGTAGGCGGCCTGGGTGGACCGGCCGACGACGGGGCCCAGGCGCGGCCGGAAGAAGAGCCCGGCCAGCGCGAGGCCGAGCATGAGGAACTGCCCGGCGGCGACGAGCACGAGCACGATCAGCAGGCCGACCGCGGTCCACCGCAGCACGGCATGTCGGCGCGCGCTCACCGGCGCGTCCGGGCGGAGGCCGGCGGCCAGCAGGAGACGCCACAGGAGCCAGGCGACGGCGACGAACGCCAGATTGAGGACGAGACCGAGGACGAGGTCGAGCGGATCGTTGCCGAGCATGCCCGGTGCGGTGGCGGCGACATCGCCGCGCAACTCCAGCGCGACCGCGGAGACATAGATCGTGAGCAGCACCGTCACCGGGTCGTCGAAGGACGCCCAGACGGACAGGATGGCACGGGCGCGGGGGGACGTCCGGTCCGGGCGGCTCATGGCGGCGACCGCCAGCGGGTCGATCTGCGCGACGGCCACGCCGAGCACCAGCACCGCCGGATCGCGGAAGGCCAGGTACATCACGGCGGCGATGAGGGCCGCCTTGAGAACCACCCCGACGGTGACGGCGAGCAACACTGTGGACAGGTGCGCGCGCACGTCGGCGAGGCTGAGGTCGCGGGTGCTGCCGATCAGCCCGACACCCAGCAGGATCGCCGCGAGCATCAGGTAGGTCGGCGACTCTTCCAGCCCGCGGACGTGTCCGGCCCAGGCCAGCAGCAGGCCGGACAATCCGGCGGCCACCACGGCCGCCGATCGCGCCAGAGGTCTCACAGCCACCCTCCGGGCGGGTACGACGCCGAGTGGTCCATCGGAGCCTATCGGCCAGCCGGCCCGGCGGCGGGCTCGACGAGCCGGCGCCCCACCGTCCACAACGCGTGATCGGCCTGGCTGACCATGTCCTGGTCGAGGGTGACACCGAACAGGTAGTCGCCCGGGGTGAGGCGGCTGTAGTAGACGGCGCCCATCTCCACGTCGAGCACCAGGCGCGCGACGTCACCGTCGACGGCCCGGCGCAGGTCCCGGCTGATCTGCAACACCAGGAGGGACAGGTCGGCCGCGAGCCGCTGGTAGCGGCTGCGCCGGTCGGCCACGGTGACGCCCCGGTTGAAGAACGGTGCCAGCTCGGGGTGCGCCAGGATGTCGGCGGCGGCCACCTGCTCCCCGGCCCGGTGCTGGCTGAGGTAGTGCAGCCCGGCCGGCCGCAGGGCCGCGGCGAGCACACCGTCGGGGTCGGCGGAACCGGTCGCGCGGGGTTGGACTTGGCCGTCGGCGGCCTGCTGGCCCGGGCCTGTCGTGTCGGTGAGCCAGCCGCCGGGATTCTGGGAGCGTTGCCGCATCAGCCGACGCAGGTCGGTGGCGAGCCCGGACGCGGCGCGGTCGATCGCCTCGAACTGCGCCGGGTCGACAGGCGTGACGCCGGTGACGGCCGGGGCGACCGGCGCGGCGCCGAAGCCGACCACGTGTTCGCTGCCGACCACCGAGTTGCAGAAGACGAGGCCGGTGGCGGTCTGCGCGACAAGCCGGATCAGCGCCCCGGTCTGCAACTCCCACAGCCGCCGATTGAGTTCGGTCGCCCGGTATACCAGTTGCGCGCCGACCCGACGGTGGTTGTCGCGGCGCTCGGCCAGGTCGTCGCCGTCCTGCGGCGGGGCCGACCCGTGCGCCAGCCGGTCCAGGGCGAAGTCGAGGACGCCTGAGGTGTAGTGCGCGACGTGGTAGATGCCGGAGTCGGCGAGCAGCACCTCCCGACACAGGTCCCGCTTCTTGCGAAACCCGGGGACGTCCTGCTCGGCGGACTCCTCGTGCAGGGCGACGCGTGGCTCCGGAACGGTCACCTGGTCACTCCTCAGCTCTCCGGCACGTCGATGTCGGTGTCGGTCAGGGCGGACGGAGTGACGTCGCCGTCGCCGTCGCGCAGGCCGCGGATGGTGGCGGCGTTGGCGGCGGCGTCCAGGCTGCACGGGTGGCTGCGCCCGAGATAGTGCACGCTGTTCAGGTGTGCCTCGTCCTGGATGCGCACGGCCTCGTCCAGGTCGCCCCGCGCCGCCAGGTGGCCGGCCTGGGCGTTGATCGCCGTCAGGGTCCACGGGTGTACGTCACCGAGCCGCGTCCGCAGGGTGCGCAGGCCCCGCTCCCCGTCCCGGACCGCCTGGTCGTACTCGCCGGCGCCGCGCAGGAACAGCCCGACGTCGACCGAGCAGGCCGCGATGAAGGGGTGCCCGGGCTCCAGTTGCCGCTCGTAGCCGCGCAGGCAGCGGATGCCGTTCTCGACGGCGATGCCGAGGTCGCCGGCCCGGTAGTAGTCCACGGCCATGCTCAACAGGCTCGCCCGGGTCAGCGGGTGATCCTCGCCGAGGTGGCTGCGGTAGCCGCGGTAGGTCTCGGAGCTGCGGTTCTTGGCGGCGACGGTGGAGCCCAGGCGTCGTTCGGTGACGGCGAGGGTGCGGTTGACCCGCAGTTCCTCAAGCGGGCTGGCGGCCGGCAACTGGTGGATCCGCTCAAGCGCCTCGCGCAGGGTGGCAAGCGACAGGTCGTAGGCGCCGACCTCGCGCTCAAGCGTGCCCACCACGCAGGCCGCCCGCCAAACCCGGGAGTCCTCGGGCCCCAACAGGGCCATCCGGCGGTCGCGTTCCATGCGGGCCAGCCGCAGCGCCTCGCGGGCGTCGCCGGTGAGCAGGAAGGACAGGGCGAGGTTGTTGACCGCCATCCGGGTGTTCGGATGGTCGTCGCCGACGACCTTGTGGAACCCGGCGAAGGTGGCCTGGTCCTCGACGAGGGCGTCCTCGAAGCGGCCGAGCCCACGCAGGTCCCCGCCTCGGCCGCGACCGGCGATGAGCGTGCGGTAGTGCCGGAGCCCGTAGCGGCGGCGCTGCTCGCTGAGCACCTGCTCGTCGAGGCGCAGGGCGTCGGCGTACTGGCCGAGGGCACGGTGCAGGTTGGCGGTCTGCACGAGCAGGCGCATGGTCAGCTGGTCGGGCTGACCGTTGGCGGTCCATCGCTCACACAACGGCCGGGCCAGATGCAGGGCCGACTGCCAGATGTCGCTGTCGCTCGTCAGGTAGAGGTAGCGGATCTGCTTGACGACCCAGTGGCGGACCAACCGGTGGTCGGCCTCCAACGCGCCGGCGGGGACGAGGTGCCGTTGCAACTCCTCGAAGACGTCGAGGTAGCGGCGGTCGTCGGCCTCCGGGTCGGTCGGCGCGTACCCGGCGAGGCCGTGCAGCACCTGACGGTGGCGTTCCTGCCGGAGCGGGTCGGGGATGGCCTCGCGGAGCAGCACCTGGATGGCGCGGTGCATACGCAGCGCGGCGCCGCGTCCCCAGTCGACGTCGTAGAGGCCGAAGCGGGCGCCGACGGTCAGCACCAGGTCGATCTCGCCGGCGGTGAGCAGCAGCTCCTCGGCGTCGACGTCCGCGGCGGCGGCGAGCTGGGTCAGCATCGACGTCGAGCGCAGCAGCGGCAGCCCGATGCCCTCGGGTGAGAGGAACGCGGCGAGTTCGGCCAATCGCACCGCCAGCGGCCCGAACTCGATGTCGTCGAGCGTGCGCAGCGTGATGTCCAGGACCCGGGCCACAGTGGAGGTGTGCGAACCGGGGATCCGTTCGTCGTCCTCCTGGGCGCTGTGCCGGCGCAGCTCGTCGAGCAGCTCGGTCACGCTGCGGCTCACCGACTCCAGGTTGGGCAGGCCCTCGTTCTCGAAGGCGCGGGTGCGTTCCCGGATCCAGGCGGTGGCCAGTCGCAGGGCCAGCGGCAGGTGTTCAAGCGCGGCGGCGATGGTCCGCGCGTCGTCGGTGCTGATGCCGAGCACCCGACGGAGCATCGCGATGCTCTCGTCGCCGCTGAAGGCGGCGACCTCAAGCGGCGAGGGCAGGTCCGGTGAGCCGTCGTCCCGGGAGGTGATGAGCACGTGGCCGGTGCCGTCGCGGGGGCGCAGCCGCTGCACCACCTCGGCGTTGTCGGCGTTGTCGTAGATCAACAACCAGCGGGCGATGCCGCCGCGGGTGGACAGCGCGGTGAGCGCCGCCTCCGCCGCCCCGGTGCCGTCCACGGCGTTGATCTCGTCGGCCAGCTCGCCGAGGCTGGTCTGGACCGTGTCGCGGTCCTGCGCCGGGATCCACCAGACCACGTCGTAGTCGTAGGCGAACCGGTGGGCGAACTCGCGGGCCAACTCGCTCTTGCCGACGCCGGCGCCGCCGGTGAGCGTCACCGGGCTGCCGTCCGCGCCCAGCCGGTCGCGCAGCCGTTCCAGGTATTCCCCGCGGCCGACGAACGACGGGTTGCGGGGCGGCAGGTTGTGCCGCGGCCGGCGGTCCGGCTCGGCCGGGTAGCGCGGCGCGGTGCGCAGGTCGGCGGCGGGCGCGGCGGGGGCGATCAGGCCGAGCCGGCTCAGCAGCAGCGACTGCGCCCGGACCGGCTCGGCGTCACGCAGGTCGACGACCCGCAGTGGGTCGATCTTCTGGTCGGTCTCGTGGCCGGTGACCAGGACGGCGAGCATCTCGGCGTCGTCGGCCTGCGCGGGCAGGACGGACAGCGCGGTGCCGACCGCCCGCAGCACGTTCGGGGAGACGACGGCGAGCACTGTGGCGTCGCCCGGGTAGGCGGGCGCGGTGCCGGACCGCAGGGCGCGGGGGTGGACGGTGACGCTGGCCCGGCGTAGCTGCCCGCAGATCCAGTCCACCCAGGGCCGGTCGGCCGGGTCGTAGAGCACGACGATGTCGTCGGCGCTCTCCGCCCGTTCCAACAGGACACCCCGGCGGTAGCGGCGCCGGATCCGCTCCGGCACGGCCGCCGCCCGCGTCACCGTGCCCCCGCTGATCCACGCCGTCATCCGTTCGTAGGCCGACAGCAGGCTGCCGTCGGCGTCGGGCGGATCGGCAAGCACGGCAAGCACGTCGTCATAGGTGTCGTAGCCCTGCTCCGGCACCTCGACGATCTCCACCGAGCCGTCGGGCGACTCCGCGTCGGACTCGTCGAGCAGGCCGGCGAAGGCGCGGCGGGCGGTGTCGCGGGCCTCGCCGTACCACGGGTGGGTGACGTCACGCAGGGTCGGCGCGGCGAGGATCCGGATGCCGCCGGCGGCCTGCCGTCGCAGCTCCGCGGCGAGTTCGGCGGCCTGGTGCATGGCCTGCCGCCGGGGCGGCATGCTTACCACCGCGATGTCGCTGAGCACCGCGGCGTGGGTGATGCCGGGCAGGGTGAGGTCCACCGGGGTGTCGATGAGGACGTAGTCGTAGTCGGTCTGTCGCAGCAGTTGCCGGAGCCGCATCGGGTCGCCGTCGGGCCGGGTCACGGCGTCCGCGCCGACGCCTACCATCGCGAACCCGAAACTCGACCCGGGCATCGCGTAGCGGTAGAGGGTGCCCTGGTGCGGCGCGGCGGGGGCGATGAGCGCGGTGGCGCGGTGCGACGGCCCGTCCGGGTGCGGGCTGATCAGCGTCGCCAACTCGGGGCCGAGGGCGGCGACGGCCGACGCGGCGTCCACCTGGAACGAGCGCAGGTAGTCGTAGACCCGCGGGGTCCGGGCACACCAGTCCACCGCCAGGACACGCTTGCCGTTGCCGGCGAGGATCCAGGCGATGTTGGCGACCGCGCTGCTGCGCCCGGTGCCGCTCGCGGGCGAGACGAAGGACACGATGGTCCCGGCGGCGCCGGAGGTGTCGTCAGTCCTGGTCATCGAGTGCGCTTTCGAAACCCGCGTACTGGTCGCCCGGGTCCGCGCTGCGGCGTTCGAGGCGATGCAGCGCGGCCACGAGCACCGCACTGGGCACCGCGTCGAGCGCGGTCAGATCCACATCGGTGAGATCGATGAGATCGGAACGCAACATTTCCTCCTCCGCGTCCATCCCCCGATCACCGCCTGTCTTCGCATGTGGCTCCGGGTGGTGTCACCACGGATTCGGATATCGACCGGTGGTCAGATCCGCTGCGTGGGTTCATGATAACGGTGCGCTGCATCCATGGTGGCCTGCTTCCTCGGCGCAAGGGCAACCGGCGCGCCGAAACGGCTCCCACACGCGCCAAGCAAACGTCATACGTCGATGTATGCTCGATGTTCCCCGCAGCGGCCGAACGGCCCTCACCTCACGGCGGAGCGGCTGATGCCCGGACCCGATCACGGCCCACGGGCGCCGGCCGTCCCGTTCCGGCAGTTCGTGCTCAAGCTGCACAGCCGCTGCGACCTCGCCTGCGACCACTGCTACGTCTACACCAAGGCCGACCAGGGTTGGCGGTCCCAGCCCCGGACCATGCCGCCGGAGGTGCTGCACCGGACCGCCACGCGCATCGGCGAGCACGCCCGCGCCCACCGGCTCCGTCGGGTCGACGTCGTCCTGCACGGCGGGGAACCTCTGCTGGCCGGCCCCGCGCGCCTGCGCGCGGCGGTGACGACCCTCCGGCAGGCCGCCGCGCCCGTCCCGGTCCGCGTGACGGTGCAGACCAACGCGGTACGCCTGGACGAGACGTTCCTGCGCCTGTTCGACCGGCTCGACGTGCGGGTCAGCGTCAGCCTCGACGGCGACCGGGCCGGACACGACAGGCACCGGCGCGGCCCGGACGGCCGGGGCAGCCACACCCGCGTCGAGGCGGCCCTGCGTCGGCTGACCGCCGACTTTCCGCACCTGTTCAACGGTCTGCTCTGCACCGTCGACCTGAGCAACGACCCGGCCACCACCTACCACGCGCTGCTTGCGCACCGGCCGCCGGCGGTCGACTTCCTGCTGCCGCACGGCACCTGGGCCGCTCCCCCGCCCGGCCGCACCCCCGACCCCCGCCACGCCCCGTACGCGCGCTGGCTGGCCACCGTCTTCGACGAGTGGTACCACACGCCCGGGCAGCGCACCCGGGTCCGCCTCTTCGACGAGATCATCCAACTGCTGCTCGGTGGGACGTCCCGGCTCAGCGGGGTCGGCACCGGCCCGCTCGCCGTGGCGGTGGTGCAGAGCGACGGCGCGATCGAGCTGGACGACACGCTCGCCGCCGCGTACCCCGGCGCGGCCGGCACCGGGTTGCACGTGACCCGGCACTCCTTCGACACCGCGCTGCGGCTGCCGGCGATCCGGGCCCAGCAGTCCGGCGCCGCCGGGCTGTGCGCGACCTGCCGGGCCTGCGACAGGCACCGGGTGTGCGGCGGCGGGCTGCGCACCCACAGGTACCGGGCCGGCACCGGCTTCGACAACCCGTCGGTCTACTGCACCGACCTGTACGCCCTGATCGGACACATCCACCGGACGGTGCACCGGGACGTGACCGCGTTACGGGCGGCGTCGTGACCCTCGCCCACCACCTGCTGCCCGGAGGCGTCCTCGACGAACTCGCCGCCGGCCGGGGCGGGCCCGACGCCGTCACGCGGTTGCGCTCCGCGCAGCACAGCAAGACCCTGCTGCTGGTCCGGACGCTGACACTGCTGCTCGGCGAGGCGGCACACCCGGACCTGCCGGCGGTCGAGGCGGCGTACCAGGTGCTGGCCGGGTCCGGTCCACGGGCCCGCGCGGCGGCGCTGGGCCATCCGCCGGTCGCCGCCTGGGCGTTCGGCACCGCCTCGCTGCTGCGCCGCGGGCGGAGCGCCCCGTACCCCGGGCTTTTGGCGGCCGTGGCCGTGGTCGCGGCCGTACGCTCCGGCATGGACGCCGACCTCGACGTGCCGCTGCCGCCCGGCGTGCCGGGCCGGCTCGACCTGCCCGGGCTCGGCACCCTCGTCGTTCCCGCCGGTGCGACCCGCGCCTCGGTGCGGTGCGTCGGGGGACGGCTGCGGGTGCGCTGCGCGGGCGAGCGGGTCGAGGTCGACGACGTGCGGGTGGCCGGGGCCGGCTGGACCCCGGTGCCACGGATGGGGTTCCGCCGCCAGGGCCTGCCGCTGTCGCTCGTGGTGGACACTCCCGGTTGGCAGCACGTCCCCGGGATACGCCTCGACGAACCCCGGACCGACCACAGGTGGCGGCACCGCCTCGACGGAGCGTGGCGGCTCCTGGTCGACGGCCACCGGCCGGTCGCCGAGGAGGTGTCCGCCGCCATGCGGGTGCTGATACCCATCCGCGCGCCCCGGGCCGGCACCCGCAGCGGCACCTTCCACCACGCGTTCGGGTCGGTGGCGATGTCGCACCCGCTTGACGCGCGGACCGCGGCGGTCACCCTGGCGCACGAGATCCAGCACCTGAAACTGGCCGCGCTCGCCGACATGTTCGCGCTGCTCGAACCCGGCCCGGCCGAGCTGTTCTACGCGCCGTGGCGCTCCGACCCCCGCCCCCTTGAGGGACTGCTGCACGGCGCGTACGCCCACCTCGGGGTGGCCCGGTTCTGGCGCCGCCAGGCGGACGCCGCCCGCACCCGGGCGCAGCGGCACCACGCCCAGGTCGAGAGCATCAGGTGGAGCCGGGCGGTGGCCGACACCCTGCCGGCCCTGCGCGCACGGCACCGGCTCACCCCGGTCGGCCGGCGACTTGTCGACGGGATGGCCCGGGTGCTCGACGGATGGGCCGGTGAGCCGGTCGCCCCCGACGCGGCGGCCGAGGCCGGACGCCTGCTGGCGGCGCACCGCGCCCGCTGGGACCACCAGCACGCGCCGACCGGCTGACATCCGCCTTCCCGACCTCCACTACGCTGACTCCATGGGGGAGGGTAACGGTAACGCCACGCGCCGTGAGTGTTTCGTCATCGCGCCGATCGGTCCCGACGGTTCGGAGATCCGCCGGCGCAGTGACCAGATCCTCAACTACCTGATCCGACCGGTGGTTGAGGCACGGGGCTTCGTCGCCGTGCGCGGCGACGAGATCGAGCGGGCCGGGCTGATCACCTCGCAGGTGCTGGACCGGATCATTCAGAACGAGTTGGTCATCGCCGACCTCACCGACCAGAATGCCAACGTCTTCTACGAGTTGGCGGTGCGGCACGCGTTACGCCGACCGTTCGTGCAGTTGATGGCGAAGGACCAGCAGTTGCCCTTCGACGTGCAGGGCATGCGGACCATCCTGGTCGACCACACCGACCTCGACAGCGTGGAGTCCGCCAAGCAGCAGCTCGGCCGGGCGATCGACGCGATGAGCAGTGAGACCGACATCGTCACGCCGATGTCCGTCGCGCTCACCCTGCAGGACCTGCGCGGCTCGTCCAGCCCACGGGAGGCCGGGCTGTCCCAGATCATCGAGACGCTGCCGCAGATGATGGACATCCTCCAGGATGTGCACCGCCACCTGGGCATGGGTGGCGCGACCGGCGGCGGGTCGGACGACGAGGACCACAGGCGGCTGCGGAGCCTGTTGGAGTCGTTGGCGGCGCGCGGCGGGGTGACGGAGGACGATCTGTCCGGGCTGCTGGGTGGCGGCAGCAGCAAGTTCGAGCGGTGGGTGGAGGCCCTGATCCAGCGGGCCGGGCGGAACCACCACGCCGGCTGAGCACACCGCGGATGCGGCGCGGGCCCGGGTGACCCATCGACGTTCACCCATTGAAGATGTTAACGATAACATGTAATCTTTCCGGCGACGGAGCGAAGGGCACGCTCCAGATCGGATCGCCGAGCCGCGAGGGCAACCGGGACCAGCGACTTCCCGTGCCGTCCCGCCGGTGACCGTCCGGGCCAACCGCCGGCGCCACGCGCCGCAGCGGACGCCGGGCGTCGAGCCGCTGCGCACCCCCACCAGCACGTTCCCGCGCCCGGCCATCGCCCACGCCCCCACCCGCCTCGCCGGCAGTCGCGCAGAGCGCGCCCGCCGGCCGTCCCGTCCCAGAGGGAGCACCCCTTGCCAGAGACCAGACCTCCATCTCCCCGCCGGGCGGGGATCGCCGCCGGGCACCGGCAGAAGGGCTGACCATGCGTACACGGAGGAGATTCTTCGTCGCGGCGGCCCTCGCGGTCGCGACGGCCGCGATCGGCGCGGCGACGATCACCGGGCCGGCGGGCGCCGAGTCCAACGGCGGGGTACGCGTCATGCCGCTCGGTGACTCGATCACCGAGGGCACCCAGGTGCCGGGTGGTTACCGGATCGGCCTGTGGCAGCGGCTGAACAGCGCCGGCTACCGGGTCGACCTCGTCGGCTCGCAGTACAACGGGCCGGGGAACCTGGGCGACCACGACCACGAGGGGCACCCCGGCTGGCGGATCGACCAGATCGACGCCAACATCGTCGGCTGGCTGCGCACCACCACGCCACGGACGGTGCTGTTGCACATCGGCACCAACGACATCCTGCAGAACTACAACGTGTCGGGTGCGCCGAACCGGTTGTCGAGCCTGATCGACAAGATCACCGCGACGGCGCCCGATGCCGAGGTCTTCGTCGCGCAGCTCATCCCGCTGTCCAACTCGGGCCAGGAATCGGCGGTCCGCACCTTCAACGCCGCGATCCCCGGCATCGTGCAGGGCAAGGTGAACGCCGGGAAGCACGTCCACCTGGTCGACATGCACTCCGCGCTCAGCACGGGTGACCTGATCGACGGCATCCACCCGACCGCCAACGGCTACGACAAGATGGCCGCCGTCTGGTACAACGCGCTGCGCGCGGTGCCCGGCAGCATCGGCAACGTGGGCGGGTCGACCACGCCCCCGCCGACCACCCCGCCGCCGACGACCCCGCCCCCCACGACCCCACCCCCGACGACTCCGCCGCCGTCCACGCCGCCGCCGGGTGGCGGGGCCTGCACCGCCACGTACGCCCTGGCCGGGCAGTGGCAGGGCGGCTTCCAGGCCACGGTGACAGTCACCGCCGGCGGCGCGGCCATCTCCGGCTGGACCGTCACCTGGACCTGGGCCAACGGTCAGACCATCAGCCAGTCCTGGAACGCCACGGTCAGCAGCAGCGGCGCCGCCGTCACCGCCCGCAACGTGAGCTACAACGGCGCGTTGGGAGCCGGGGCCAGCACCCAGTTCGGCTTCCTCGGCTCCGTCAACGGCACCAACACCACCCCCACTCTGCGCTGCGCCGCAGCCTGACCACGCATCGGAGGAGAACTGTGCACCGCATCAGACGACTCTGGCTGGCCGGCCTGCTGGCCGCCCTGCTGACGACCACCGGAGCCGCGTTCGTCGCCTCGTCCGCCCAGGCCGCGAGCGGCTGCCGGGTGAACTACACGATCAGCAGTTCGTGGTCGGGTGGCTTCGGCGCCAACGTGGACATCACCAACCTGGGTGATCCGGTAAACGGCTGGCGGCTGACCTGGACCTGGGGCGCCGGACAGACCATCCAGCAACTGTGGAACGGCAGCTACACCCAGTCCGGGGCGAACGTCACCGTCACCAACGCCGCCTACAACGGCGCGATCGGCACGAACGCCAGCGTGTCGTTCGGCTTCAACGGCGGCTGGACCGGAAGCAACCCGGTGCCCACCAACTTCGCCCTCAACGGCGTCGCCTGCGGTGACGCCCCGCCGACGACCTCGCCGTCGCCGACCACCTCGCCGACCACCTCGCCGTCGCCCACGACGTCACCGTCGCCGACGGCCTCACCGACGCCCCCGCCGACGACCACCCCACCGCCCACCGACGGGCCGTGGCCGCCGTCGTCGACCTACACCAACCCGATCGTGTGGCAGGACTTCGCCGACGGCGACATCATCCGGGTCGGCGACGTCTACTACTACACGGCCTCCACCATGCACTACTCGCCAGGTGCGCCGATCCTGCGCTCGTACGACCTGGTGCACTGGGAGTACGCCGGGCACGCGGTGCCGAACCTCGACTTCGACTCGAACAACTACAACCTGACCGGGAGCCGGGCCTACATCAAGGGCATCTGGGCCTCGGCGTTCAACTATCGCAAGAGCAACAGCACCTACTACTGGCTCGGCTGCGTGGAGTTCAACCGGACGTACGTCTACACCGCGTCGGCCGTGGACGGCACCTGGCAGAAGAAGGCCCGGATCAACAACTGCTACTACGACGCCGGGCTGCTGATCGACGACAACGACACGATGTACGTGGCGTACGGCAACACCACCCTGAGCGTGGCCCAGTTGTCGGCGGACGGCACCAGCCAGGTCCGCGCCCAGCAGGTGTTCAGCACGCCGTCGAGCGTCGGCACGCTTGAGGGCTCCCGGTTCTACAAGCGGGGCAACTACTACTACATCTGGGTGACCCGGCCGGCCAACGGCCAGTACGTGCTGCGCTCGACCAGCCCGTGGGGGCCGTACGAGATGAAGCAGGTGCTGCTCAACATGCCGACCCCGGTCTCCGGCGCCGGCATCCCGCACCAGGGCGGCCTGGTGCAGACCCAGAACGGCGCCTGGTACTACATGGCGTTCGTCGACGCGTACCCCGGTGGCCGGATCCCGGTGATGGCGCCGATCAACTGGAGTTCGGACGGCTGGCCGAGCGTCCAGACCGTGAACGGCGGTTGGGGCGCCAGCTACCCGTTCCCGAACGTGCCGCGACCGCCACGCCAGGTCAAGTCGATGATCGGCCCGGACACCTTCCCCGGCCCGACGCTCGACCCGCGCTGGGAGTGGAACCACAACCCGGACACCACGAAGTACTCGCTCAACAACGGGCTGCGGTTGCAGACCGCCACGGTCACGAACGACCTGTACGCCGCGCGCAACACGTTGACCCACCGGATCCAGGGACCGACGTCGACCGCGACGATCCAACTGGACTACTCGACCATGCGCGACGGTGACCGGTCCGGCCTGGCGATGCTGAGACATCTGTCGGCCTGGGTCGGTGTCCGCCGCGACAACGGGCAGACCCGGGTCTCGATGGTCGACGGGCTCTCCATGGACAGCAACTGGAACACCACGAGCACCGGCACCGAACGAGCGAGCGCGGCGGTGTCCGGCGGCCGGATCTGGCTACGTGTCAACGCGGACGTCAGACCCGGCTCCGGCCGGCAGGCGAGGTTCTCCTACAGCACCGACGGAGTCAACTTCACCTCGCTCGGGCCGGCGTACACGCTCAACAACGACTGGCCGTTCTTCATGGGCTACCGGTACGGCATCTTCAACTACGCCACCTCGTCGCTCGGCGGTTCGGTCACCGTCAACCGTTTCGACCTCAGCACTCCGTGATCCGACGCGGTGGGCCGGCGACCCTCGGTCACCGGCCCACCGCGCCACCGGTCAGTGCCCTCGACCCGGTCGCGTCAGGGTGACCCGGACCGAGGCGGACTTGGTCGGGTCGACCACAGACGTCGCCACGACGGTGAGCGACCGCGCCTTCTCCGCAGCGGCGACGGAGAGCCGGCCGTCCGCGGAGACCGTGGTCCGCGCCGAGGTCGCTCCCCGGACCGACCAGGTCACCGCCGGGCTGACCCCGGGGTTGGTGGTCACCTTGGCGGTGAACTTCCGGTTGCCGCCCTTCTTCAGGTGGGTGGTCGCGGGCGTCACCGACACCGAGTCGACGCCCGACCACAGGTGGTCCCGGGCGAAGATGGTGAAGAGCTGGCTCGCGGTCATCCCGTCGTGCGCGCCGGGCACCTGGGTCGTCGCGGCGGAGTAGCCGCGGGCCCGGAAGTTGTCGGCGATGGCGTTCTGCGCGTTGAGGTTGCCCTCGAAGACGCCGTTGCCGAGGAACACGAAGAGGTCGTCGTCACCGACCGCCGCCGCGACGTTGTCGTAGTCCTGGGCGCTCAGGGCCGGGTTGCCGGAGAAGTGGCCGTAGAACGCGAACGTGGTCGGGTAGCCCCGGATGACGTGGGCGCCGGTCATGCCGCCGTAGGAGAAACCGGCGTAGGCGCGTCCCTCGCGCTCGGTCGAGACGTTGTACTTCTTCTCGATCAGCGGAAGGATCGTCTGGACCAGGTTGTTTGCGGCGTTGGTCTGGTTGTAGGAGGCGAAGCCGAGGCTGGTGCCGGTGAAGTGGTTGCCCATGGTGACCACCACCGTGGGCTCGATCTCGCCCTTTGCCGTCATGTTGTCCAGGATGTTCGGGACGTTCGCCGGGACCATGAAGTCGGTCTCGTCGCCGAAGATGCCGTGGGCGAGGTACGCGACCTTGTACGGCTGCTTGCGCTTGGCGTCGTAGCCGGCCGGCAGGTAGACGCCGAGGTAGTGACCGCTGTCCCCGAGGATCGTGGTGTAGGGGATGTACCGGACGGTGCCCCGCTTCGAGCGGTCCGCGATCGGCAGCTCGTACTCCGCCCGCTGCTTCAGCACCGGGTCGTTCTGCTTCTTGGCGTACGGCACGTACACGGCGTCGAGGACGTCGTTGTTGCGGACCCGGAACGAGGCGTCGCCCGGGGGGCGGGGCTTGGTGGAGGCCGGGTCCCAGATCCGCTTGTTCTCCCAGCCCTGGGTCGGGTCCCAGACCCGGTACCAGTAGCTGATCCCGCCTGCGTGCAGCGGGAGCGAGACCGACCAGTTTCCCTTGGCGTCCCGGGTCATGTCTCGGAGGAATTCGGTGCCCCCGGCGTGGTAGCGCCCCGGCTTCCATTCCTCCGGCTGGTACCGCGTGGTGCCGGTGTTCAGGTCGAGCAGTGTCAGGTCGCCGGCCAGGCGTACCTGGGTGGCGTTGGGGTTGCGGTAGACGAACGTGACGGTGTATCCGGTCGGTGACTTGTGGTCCGGCTTGACGGTCGCGCCCTGCGCGACCGCGGGCCGGTGCTTGCCGGCGAGGGCGGCCGGCGTGGAGACGGTGACGCCGGCGCCTGCGCCGAGTGCCATGAGCGCGAGCAACGAGACCCCGCGGCTGAGCCGGCGTCCTCCGTTTGCCTTCCTCATCTGAGCGTGCTCCTGTCTTTCTTCTGGTCCGCTCAGGACCCCGACGGGTCGTGTTCGGACACCGACGGCCGGGCGGTGGCTGACCCGGTTTGTGCGCGACAGGGCCCCCTCCCGGACCCTTGAAATGCCTAGCTAAATCGCTTTAGCAGGGGCAGTCTCACCGGGCGGGCCGCCCGGTGTCAAGGGTCCGCACGTCCCCGCGCCTAACCGGTGATCACCGGCCAGGCATAGGCCAGCAGGGCGCACGCCGCTCCCAGTAGGGCGAGCGACACGCCCCGGGTACGGACGGGCAACGCGGCGAGCGCGAGCAGGATGACCGCGACAAGATAGAGAAACGCTTGCACCGACATGGCTGTCTCCTCGGGATCGACTGATGGGCGATGTGCCCTCTACCCCCGCCGGCCCGGCCGGGAAACCCGCGCGCGGGACGCCGGAACGGCGCACCGGGTGGGAGGATCTGCCGCATGCGACGCAGATCCCTCATCCTCGGCGCGGCGGCCGGCATCGCCGCGCCCGTCGTCGCCTCCGGCGCGACGCCGGCAACGGCGGCCGTTCCCGACGCCACCACCGACCCGCCCCGCCCACGGCCGCGCACCTGGACGCCGAGCAACAGGGCCAGCGGCCTGACCACCCTGCCGGCCACCACACGGCAGGTCGTCGTGGTGACCGCGGCCAGTTGGAACACCAGCTACGCCACGCTTGAGACGTTCGCGAAGACCGACGGCCGCTGGACCCCGGTCTCGGCGGCGCTGTCCGCGCGGATCGGCTCCCAGTTCTTCAGCGACAACCACGTCGAGGGCGTCCCGACCACGCCCACGGGGGTCTACTCGTTCGGCCCGACGATGTACGGCATCGCCGCGGATCCGGGCGTGAAACACGCCTACCACCAGGTCGTCACCAACGACTGGTGGAACGAGAACCCGGCATCGTCGGCCTACAACACGTTCCAGCACACGGCCACCAACCCCGGCGGCTACAGCGAGGCGCTGTGGAAGGAGAAGCCGGCCTACACACACTTCGCGGTGATCACCTACAACATGGCGCCGAACGTGTCGAAGCCGGTGCCGAACGCGGGCAGCGGGATCTTCCTGCATGAGTTCAGCACGACGCCCTCCGGTCCCACCGCCGGCTGCGTCAGCCTGCCGCACGCCGACCTGGTCGGCGTGCTCCGGTGGCTCGACCCGGCGGCCCAGCCGCGCATCGTGATGTGCCCGCTGGACAGCCTCGGCCGCTACTGACCGGCCCGCACCTGACACGTGCCGCGGCCCGGCGCGGAGCGTCACGCTCCACGCCGGGCCGCGGCCTCGGGCGGGGTCAGCTGGCCGTGCAGCTGGCCGTCCCACCAGGGCCGCTGCCGTTGCCCTGGAAGCCGAAGTTCGTCGTCTGTCCGGCGCCGACGTGTCCGTTGTAGCCCACATTGGTGAACTTGACGGTCCCACTGGTGCCGCTGGCCTGCGCGCTCCAGACGCCGGTGATCGTGGCGCCGCTGGGCAGCGTGATGGTCACGGTCCAGCCGTTGATGTCCGCGGAGCCGGCGGTGACGTTCACGCTCGCGGTGAAGCCACCGGGCCACTGGTTGACCGAGAACGACGCGGAGCAGCCGTTACCGGTCGGCGGCGGCGTGGTGGGGGGAGCCGTGGTCGGCGGGGCCGTGGTCGGCGGCGCGGTGGTCGGCGGGGCCGTGGTCGGCGGGGCGGTCGTCGGCGGGGCCGTGGTCGGCGGGTTGGGCGCGCCGTTCGCCAGGCTGTAGGCCAGGTCCGGCTGGAACGAACCGGCCGTGTAGCGGCAGCCGTCCGCCTCGCCCGGCGGCTTCACCCAGAGGTACGCGTCGATGTTGCCGTCGCCGGTGTTCACCGTCGGGTACTGCCCGATGCGCCTGTCGGTGTTGTCGTCGGCGCACCAGTCCCCGCTGGCGCCCCCGTTGCGACTGGTGTCGATGACCTGACGCTTGCCCGAGATGCCCATGCCGTTGAGGGCGGAGATGACCCCGCGGCCGAAGTTCGCCTCACTTGAGGTGGGGTTGAAGTTCGACACGTTCGTGAAGAAGCCGTCGGCGTACTGCACGCCCGCGTTCCGGAGCCGGTTGGCCGTCTCGTTGGCGCTGTTCCACGTGGAGTGGCCACCGTCGAGGTACACCTTGGCGTTGGGGTTGCCCGACTTGATGGTCCGGGTGGCCGTCGAGATCGCCTGGTTGCGCGCGTTCAGCTCGGCGCTGCTCAGGCAGGTCAGCAGGGCGAGCGAGTCGGTCTCCAGGATGATGATCGCGGCCTGGTTGCCCAGACCTCGGGCGAAGTTGGACACCCACGTCTGGTACTGGTTGAGGTCCGGCGCCCCACCGGCGCTCGCTCCGCCGCAGTCCCGGTTGGTGATCTCGTAGACCGACAGCACCGGGATCTGCTGCGCCGCGTTGGCGGCGCCGATGAACCCGGAGACCTCGGACTGGATGGTCGACGGGTTGAAGTTGGCGAACCAGCGGGCCTGCGGCTGGCTCGCGATCTTGTCCCGGATGACTGCGGCACGCGAGTCGCCGGAGTTGGCGGCGGCCCAGCGGACGACCGCCGACGTCGGGTCGCGGTAGAGCGACCCGGACAGCGTGCCGGCGGACGCGCCGCCGACGGTGAGCCCGATGGCGGCGGCGGTGGCGCCCGCGACAGCCGCCATGCCGATGGCCGCCGATCTACGTCGGCGCAGCGGAGAGAGGATAGCCACGACGTGTTTCCTCCTGATCACATCGATGTATCTAAGTTCATGGGAGCGTTCCCATGGACGGTAGCGGAGCCGGACAGCGCTGCCAAGATGTGAAGCGCTTCGATAACGTTCGACGTGAGCACGGGTCGACTACCCTCGCCGCCGTGGACACCACCGAGATCGACGCGCCAGTCGTCAGCGTGACCGTCTATCCGGACCGGGCGCGCGTCACCCGCCGCGGCAGCCTCCGGCTCCCCGCCGGCGACCATCGGGTACGCGTCGCGCCGCTCCCGTCGGGCCTGCGGCGGGACTCGATCCGGGTCGGCGGACGGGGCGCGGCCACCGTGCTCGGCGTGGACGTGACCGCCCGGCGGCAGGCCCGCAGCACCGACGCGCAGGTGGTCGGCCTGGAGCAGCGGCGTCGCGAACTCGCCGACGAGCTGGCCGAGGTCGAGGACGCGGACGGGATCGAGGAGCAGCGCGGCGCGTTCCTCACCCGGTTGGCCGAGCGCGCCGGCGGCACGTACGCCCGGGCGCTCGCCGCCGGCGACGCGGCGCCGGCCGACGTCGCAGCCTTCACCGACTCGGTGGCCGCGCAGCTCACCGACGCCCGGTCCCGCCGGCGCGGGCTGACCCGGCGGCGTAACGAGCTGGCCGAGGAACTGGCCGCGGTCGATCGCGACCTCGACGCCGCGCGCGGCAAGCGGGAGCCGGACCGGCTGGCCGCCGACGTGACAGTCACGGTGGCGGACGACGACGCCGAGGTCGAGCTGGAACTGACCTACCTGGTGGACGGCGCCCGGTGGCAGCCCTCCTACGACCTGCGGCTTGTCGACGACACCATGACCGTCACCTGGTTCGCGCTCGTCAGCCAGGGCACCGGGGAGGACTGGCCGGAGTGCGAACTCCAGCTCTCCACCGCCCGGCCGGCGGCGACGGCAGGCGTACCCGAATTGTCGCCCTGGTATCTCGACCGGTTCCGGCCGGCGGCCCCGCGGGCCGCGGCGGCGGACCTGCCGATCGGGATGTCGCCACCCGCGGCGCCCGGCGCGGCGCCGGCCGGCGGCGGTTTCGCCAGGTCCGCGGCCCCCCGGGCACAGGTGCGGGAGAGCGTCGCCGAGGTGGAGCAGGGGGTCGGCGCGGCCACCTACCGACCGGCCCGGCCGGTGGCGGTGCCGGCCGACGGCAGCGCGCACCGGGCCACCATCGCGGTGCTGGAGCTGCCGGCCCGGCTGGACCACGTGACAGTGCCGGTCCGCGCCGCCGAGGCGCACCTGCGGGCGACGGTACGCAACACGTCGGCGCACACGCTGCTCCCCGGCCCGGCGGCGGTGTTCCACGGCGCCGACTTCGTCGCGGCCACCCGACTGCCGACGTGGGCGCCGGGCGAGGAGACCGATCTGGCCCTCGGCGTGGACGACCGGCTGCGGGTGGAGCGGAAACTGCACCGGCGCACCGAGACGAAGGCCACGCTCTCCTCGACCCGGCGGCGGGAGGTGGAGCACCGGATCACCGTCGCCAACCACACGCCCCGGGCCGCGACGGTCGAGGTACGCGACCAACTGCCGGTGTCCCGCGACGAGGCGGTGGTGGTGCGGGAGACGACGCTCGCGCCGCCGCCGGCGGAGCGTACCGAGCTGGGGGAACTGACCTGGCGGCTGTCGCTCGCGCCGGGCGACACCAGCGAGATCACCCTAGGCTTCCGGGTGGAGCTGCCCAAGGGGGTGGAGCTCACCGGTTGGCGCGAGTAGGGCGTTAGGAGGGGGCCCCTGTTAACGCATTCTGCATAACAGGGGCCCCCTCCTAACCAAGCGTCAGTGGCGACGACGTCCGTACGCGCCGGCGGCGAAGTACACGCCGACCGCGGCGAAGATGACCTGTAGCGCCAGCTCGATCCAGTCGATGCCGGCGGTGTCGTCGACGCCGAACAGGCCGGCGACGAGGGTGCCCAGGAGCGCGGCGACCACACCGATGACAAGCGTGAGCCAGATCGGGATGTCCTGCTTGCCCGGCACCACCAGACGACCGAGCGCGCCGATGATGAGACCGATGATGATCGCGATGAAGAAGCCGGTAACTTCCACGGGAGCCGTCCTGTTCTTCCGAGAGTTTGACGTTCCGTTCGATGCCCCGCTCGGCCCACGGCTCAAACGCGAGAAGGCTTTCTTCACGCAACTGTCATGGCCGGACCGGGCCGCACCGGTCAGCGGTCCGCGGGCTGCCGTCGCCGTGGCGCGCCGGGCGTGTCCTCCCGGTCGATCCGCAGCTCCCGCTCCAGCTCGGCGATCACCGTACGCAGGTCGTCCAGGCGTTGGCTGATCGCGATCCGGTCCAGCTCGTCCGGCACCCCGTCGCCGTCCGAGTCGTAGTCCGACGCCAGCCCCTCGGTCATCTCCAGCCGGCGCGCCTCCTCCATCGAGTTGACGATGACGGCGATGAGGATGTTCAGCAGCAGGTTGACCGCGATCATCACGAAGCTGACGTAGTAGAGCAGCGTCCACGACGAGACTTCGAGGCCCTGTTCGAGCAGGTCGGGCAGCGTTTCCAGGGACAGCAGCACGAACAGCGTGACAAGCGAGCGCCCGATGTCGCCGTACTGCTCCGGATAGCGGTCGCCGAAGATGAGCCAGCCGACCATCCCGTAGACGTAGAGGGTCACCCCGGCGAGCGCGAGGAAGGCCGCCACGCCGGGCAGGCTGCGCCACAGCGCCGTGACGATGGTGCGCAGGCCGGGCGAGAAGCGGACCAGCCGCAGCACCCGGGCCACCCGGACGAACCGCAGCACGGCCGGGTCGCCGTGCAGCCCCGGCACGAAGATCGCCACGGTCACCAGCAGGTCGAACACGTTCCAGCCGTGCCGGAAGAAGTCCTGCGGCCGGCGGCCGTACGCGAGCACCCGGATGGTGATCTCCACGACGAAGACCACCCGGAACATCAGCTCGGTCCAGCGCAGCGCCGTCGCGGTGGTCCCCGAGTGCGGGTACGTCTCGATGCCCAGCACCGCGCCGTTGGCCATGATCAGCACCACGATCGCGATCTCGAACGGCCGGGACGCGACAATCCGGGCACACCGGGTCACCACCGTCCCGGATTCCGCGCCGCCCGGACGGCGCGCCCCCCGTTGGGCCGGCACCTCACCTCGCCGGTCAACCATCCCGACACCCTATGGGGCGGCCCCGGGCCGGGACCGGGCGACCGCGCTCACAGCCAGCCGCGACGCTTGAACAGCAGATAGAGCGCGCCGCAGACGGCGAGCATCAGGGCGACCGCGAACAGGTAGCCGTACCGCCAGCCCAACTCCGGCATGTGGGTGAAGTTCATCCCGTAGACGGTGCCGATCAGGGTGGGCGCGAACAGGATCGCCGCCCAGGCGGAAACGCGCTTCACCTCCTCGTTCTGCTCGAAACTGGCGGCGGTCAGGCTGCGCATCTCCTCGTTCTGCGCCTGCGACACAAGCGTCGCGTTGACGGTGAGGATGCTCTGCAACAGGTGCCGGAACCCGTCCACCCGCTCCACCACCTGGGTGAGGTGGTCGGCCACGTCCCGAAGCCGGCGGCGCAGTTCCTCGTCCGTGCCGTAGCGGTCGAATCCGTCGGTGAGCGCCTCGACGACCTTCAGCAGCGGCCTCGCCGCGCGCTGGAACTGGATCACCTCGCGGCTCAACTGGTAGATGCGGCGGCTCGCGTTCGGGTCGCCGCCGAACACCTCGGTCTCGACCTCGTCGATGTCGTTCTCCAGCCCGGCCACCACCGGCGCGTAGCCGTCGACCACGCGGTCGAGCACCGCGTACAGGACCGCCTCGGGGCCGAGCCCGAGGACACCCGGGTCGGCCTCCAGCCGCCGCCGTACGGCGGCCAGGTCGGGCGCGCCGCCGTGCCGGACCGTGATCACGAACCCGGGTCCGAGGAAGAGGTGCAGCTCGGCGAACTCGACCGCCTCCCGCGCGTCGAGGTAGCGGGCGGCGCGCAGCACCACGAACAGGGTGTCGTCGTAGCGCTCCAGCTTCGGCCGCTGGTGGGCGTTGATCGCGTCCTCGACCGCCAGCTCGGGCAGCCGGAACTCGGCGGCGAGCGAGACGATCTGCTCCCGGCTCGGCCCGCGCAGGCCGATCCAGGCCATCGCGTCGTCGAGCTGCTGGAGACAGCGGTACGTGTCGGCGAGGCTGCCCGGCGAGGCGCGCCGTACGCCGTCGACGTAGACGCCGCTGTCGACAAGCCCGGCGGCCCGCTCCGGCTCCGCCGCGCCGGCGTCGACGGCGTGCTCGTCCAGACGCCTGCCGAACCCCTCCGGCGGCGGTGCCGCGAACCGGTCGTCCGCCATGCCCCTCCCCGCTGCTCGGCCGGCTCGCCGAGTCCCCCACGGCGGCCGGCGCAAACGTCAGGGCCGGTAGCGGTAACCCATGCCGGGCTCGGTGATCAGGTGCCGGGGCCGGGCCGGGTCGTCCTCCAGCTTGCGCCGCAACTGGGCCATGTACTGCCGCAGGTAGTTGGTTTCCTGGTCGTAGCCCGGGCCCCACACGTCGTGCAGCAGTTGCCGCTGGCTGACCAGCTTGCCGGGGTTGCGCAGCAGCTTCTCCAGCACGGCCCACTGGGTCGGGGTCAGCCTGACCTCCGCACCGTCGTCCCGGGTGACGGTCCGGTCGGTCAGGTCGACGGTGTGGCTGCCGACCCGCAGCGCGGGCACGCCGGGCGTGGCCGGGCCCAGCCGGCGGGTCACCGCGCGGATCCGGGCGAGCAACTCGTCCACCCCGAACGGCTTGGTCACGTAGTCGTCGGCGCCCGCGTCCAACGCGGCGACCTTGTCCTCGCTGCCGGCCCGGCCGGAGAGCACGATGATCGGCACGGCGGTCCAGCCGCGCAGCCCACGGATGACCTCGGTGCCGTCCAGGTCGGGCAGGCCGAGGTCGAGCACCACCAGGTCCGGCGGGTGGCCGGCGGCGGCCCTCAGCGCGGCGGCGCCGCTGTCGGCGACGTCGACGTCGTAGCCGCGGACCCGCAGGTTGATCCGCAGGGCGCGCAGGATCTGCGGCTCGTCGTCGACGACCAGGATGCGGGTCATTCCGGCGGCCCTCCCGACCCGGCGGCGGACGGCAGCCGCAGCACCATCGTGAGACCGCCGCCGGGCGTGGTCTCCGGGGTGATGCTGCCACCCATCGCCTCGACCAGACCCCGCGACAGCGCCAGCCCGAGCCCCACCCCGGTCTGGTTGTCCCGATCGCCGAGGCGCTGGAACGGCAGGAACACGTGCTCCCACTTGTCCTCCGGAATGCCCGGCCCGGTGTCGATCACCCGCAGCTCCACCCGGCCGGCGTGCGCGCTGCCGATGATCGTCGGCGGCCGGCCGGGCGGGCTGTGTCGCAGCGCGTTGGCGACGATGTTGACAAGCACCCGTTCCAGCAGGCCGGGGTCGGCCCGCGCCGCCGGCAGGTCCGGCGGGATGTCCGTGGTCACCTCGGCCGCCGCGGCGCCCAGCTCGTCCAGGGCCCGGGGTACGACGTCCTCCAGCCCGATCGCGGTCGCGGTGACGCCGAGCGCGCCGGCCTGCAACCGGCTCATGTCCAACAGGTTAGCCACCAGTCGGCCCAGCCGGTCCAGCGACTCGTCGGCGGTGGCCAGCAACTCCTCCCGGTCGTCCGCGTCGAACTCGACGTCGGGGCTGCGCAGGCTGCTCACCGCGGCCTTGGCCGAGGCGAGCGGCGTACGCAGGTCGTGGCTGACGGCGGCGAGCAGCGCGGTGCGCATCCGGTCGGCGGCGGCTAGCGGGCGGGCGGTGGCGGCCTCCTCGGCCAGCCGCTCCTGACGCAGCGCGACCGCGGCCTGGGCGGCGAACGCCTCGACCACCCGGCGGTCGGCGGCCTCCAGCCGCCGGCCGGCGAGCACCACGCTGAGCCGGTCGTCGACAGGCACCACGGTCTCCCCGGCGCTCGGACTGGCAGGTGGTCGCTCACCGACGCTCGCCACCACCCGCCAGGCGGCCTCGTCGGCGGATCGGGCCGGCCGGCCCTCGGCCCCGGCGCTCAGCTCCAGCACACTCACCGCGCGCACCCCGAACGTCTCCCGGAGCCGGTCCAGCAGCGCGGGCAGGGGGCGCGCCCCGCGCAGCACGCTGCCCGCGACGGTGGCCAGGGTCTGCGCGTCGGCGGACGCCCGGGCCGCCTCCCGGGTACGCCGGGCCGCCACGTCGACCACCCCGCTCACCGCGACCGCGACGCCGACGAACACGCCGAGCGCGAGGAGGTTGTCGGCCTCGGCGATGGTGAGCGTGTGGAACGGCGGGGTGAAGAACCAGTTGAGCAGCAGCGAACCGCCGAGCGCGGCGACCAGCGCCGGCCACAGCCCGCCGACGAGCGCCACCCCGACCACGCCGGCCAGGAAGAGCAGGATGTCGTTGGTCAGGGTGAGGTCGGGCAGCGTCCGCAGCAGCAGCGTGAGCAGCGGCATGCCGAGCACGGCGAGCGCGTACCCGAGCAGCCGGCGGCGGCGGGACAGCGCGGCCGGCGCCGCCCCGCCGCGACGGCCCCGCCCCGCCTCCCGGTGGGTGACCAGGTGCACGTCGATCGGGCCGGAGAGCGCGGTGGTGGTCACCCCGACGCCGCGGGCGAACACCTGGGCGAACCGCCCCCGCCGGCTGGCGCCGAGCACGAGTTGGGTGGCGTTGACGCCCCGCGCGAAGTCGAGCAGCGCCGCCGGGATGTCGGTGCCGAGCACCTCGTGGTACGTGCCACCGAGGCTCTCCACGAGCACCCGCTGCCGGGCCAGTTGGGCCGGGTCCGCGCCGGCCAGCCCGTCGCTGCGGGCCACGTGCACGGCGAGCAGGTCGGCACCCCTGCCGCGGGCGGCGACCCGGGCCGCCCGGCGGATCAGCGTCCCACCCTCGGGGCCGCCGGTGAGCGCGACGACCACCCGTTCCCGCGCCTCCCAGGTGTCGGAGATGCCGTGCTGTGCCCGGTATGCGTCGAGCTGCTCGTCGACCTTGTCGGCCAGCCAGAGCAGCGCCAGCTCGCGTAGCGCGGTGAGGTTGCCGACCCGGAAGTAGTTGCCGAGCGCCGCGTCGATCCGGTCGGGCCGGTAGATGTTGCCGTGGGCCATCCGGCGGCGCAGCGCCTCCGGCGTCATGTCCACCAGCTCGACCTGCTCGGCGGCGCGGACCACCTGGTCCGGCACGGTCTCCCGCTGGGTGACGCCGGTGATCTGCGCGACGACGTCGTTGAGCGACTCCAGGTGCTGCACGTTGACCGTGGACAGCACGCTGATCCCGGCGTCGAGCAGCTCCTGGACGTCCTGCCAGCGCCTGTCGTGCCGGGCGCCGGGGACGTTGGTGTGGGCCAGTTCGTCGACCACCACCACCTCGGGTCGGCGGGCCAGCACCGCGTCGAGGTCCATCTCGGTCAACTCGACGCACCGGTAGATCATCGTCCGGCGCGGCACCACCTCCAGGTCGCCGATCATCTCGGCGGTGTGCCGGCGCCCGTGCGTCTCGACCAGGCCGACCACCACGTCGGTGCCGCGCTCGGCCCGACGCCGCGCTTCTTCGAGCATGGCGTACGTCTTGCCCACACCGGGCGCCGCACCCAGGTAGATCCGCAGTTCCCCCTTACCCACCACCCCATCCTCCCCGAGTGAAAGGAAGGGGCCCCGCTTAACGCATTCGGTAGAGGCGGGGCCCCTTTTTAACACCTGCCGCCCTCAGCGCGGCGGGAACTCCCGGTCCAGTGCGAGGTTGAGGTCCAGCACGTTCACGGCGGGCCCGCCCAGGAAGCCGAGCGACCGGCCGGCGGTGTGCTCCCGGACCAGCCGGCGGATCACCCCGGGGTCCGCCCCACGCTCCCGCGCCACCCGGGCCACCTGGATCTCCGCGTACGCCGGGGAGATGTGCGGGTCGAGGCCGCTGCCGCCGGCGGTGACCGCGTCGGCCGGCACGGCCGGCTCCGCCGGCGCGTCCCCCCGGACCGGGGTGATCAGCCCGCCCTCGGCGACGTAGTCGTGGCCGGGCCGGGCCACCTCGACCGGCACGCCCTGCCACGTCGCGACGAACGGCGTCGCCGGCGCGACCTGGTTGACGCTCACCACCCGGGTGACCGTGCCGGTCAGGCCGCCGGCGCGGAACACGGCAAGCACCGCGCCCACCCCGTCCGGCGTGCAGTACGGGCGGCGCCCGTCCACGCCGTCCAGTTGGCCGACCGCCCGGCTGCGCGCGCAGACCTGGGTGAGCAGGCTCGGCGACGAGGTGCCCCGGTCGCCGGTGACGGTGTCCACCACGCTCTCCGGGCCGAGGTTGCCGGCGGCGGTGGCGGTCGGGTCGTAGCCGTCGCCGGCGGCGGACGGCCGGGACTGGAAGTAGCGCGGGACGGGGTTCCCGTCCGCGTCGGTGAACGACTGGCCGATCAGCGAGCTGCCGACGGTCCGGCCACCGACGGTGACGAGCGAACCGTCCGCCCGGCCGTCCAGGCCGGGGATCCGGCCGACCGCGACCAGAGCGAGCGGGTACGCGAACCCGAGCAGCACGGTGAGGACGAGCAGGGCGCGCAGGGCGGCGAGGTGTTGGGCGAGCCAACTGGGCAGACGCATCACGAGATCCCCGGGATGAACTGGACGAGCAGGTCGATGAGTTTGATGCCGACGAACGGCACCACGATGCCGCCGAGCCCGTACCGCAACAGGTTGCGGCCGAGCAGCTTGGAGGCGCTGGCCGGGCGGTAGCGCACGCCCCGCAGGGCCAGCGGGATGAGCGCGACGATGACTATCGCGTTGAAGACGACCGCGGACAGGATCGCCGACTCGGGGCTGGCCAGCCGCATCACGTTGAGCCGGTCCAGGGACGGGTAGATGCCGGCGAACATGGCCGGGATGATCGCGAAGTACTTCGCGATGTCGTTGGCGATGCTGAACGTCGTCAACGCGCCCCGCGTGATCAGCAACTGTTTGCCGATCTCCACGATCTCGATCAGCTTGGTCGGGTCCGAGTCGAGGTCGACCATGTTGCCGGCCTCCTTCGCGGCCGACGTGCCGGTGTTCATGGCCACCCCGACGTCCGCCTGGGCCAGCGCGGGTGCGTCGTTGGTGCCGTCGCCGGTCATCGCGACCAGCCGTCCACCCTCCTGCTCCTTGCGGATCAGGGCGAGCTTGTCCTCCGGTGTGGCCTCGGCGAGGAAGTCGTCCACGCCGGCCTCGTCGGCGATGGCCCTCGCGGTACGCGGGTTGTCCCCGGTGATCATCACGGTCCGGATGCCCATCCGGCGCATCTCGTCGAAGCGCTCCCGCATGCCGGCCTTGACCACGTCCTTGAGGTGGATGACGCCGAGCGCCCGGGCCGGTTCGCCGGCGACGTGCTCGGCGACCACGAGCGGGGTGCCGCCGGTACCGCTTATCGCGTCGACGAGCGCACCGATCTGGTCGGTCGGGTGGCCGCCGTGTTCGCGTACCCATGTCGTCACCGCGGCGGCGGCGCCCTTGCGGATCTGCCGGACGCCGTCGTCGGCGGTCAGGTCGACGCCGCTCATCCGGGTCTGCGCGGTGAACGGCACGAAGGTGGCGTGCGGGATGAGGCCGGGCTCGCGCTCGCGCAGCCCGAATCCGTTCTTGGCCAGCACCACCACCGAACGTCCCTCGGGTGTCTCGTCGGCCAGGCTGGAGAGCTGGGCCGCGTCCGCGACCGTGGCCGCGTCCACGCCGTCCACCGGCAGGAACTCGGCGGCCTGCCGATTGCCCAGGGTGATCGTGCCGGTCTTGTCCAGCAGCAGCGTGTTGACGTCGCCGGCCGCCTCAACCGCCCGGCCGCTCATGGCCAGCACGTTGCGCTGGACGAGGCGGTCCATGCCGGCGATGCCGATCGCGGAGAGCAGCGCGCCGATCGTGGTCGGAATGAGGCAGACCAGCAGCGAGACCAACACGACGCCGGTGACGCCGGAGTCGGTGATCGCCTGCGTGTCCGGCGCCGCGGCCTGCCAACCCTTGGCGAAGATCGCCATCGGCTGGAGCGTGACGACCGCGAGCAGGAAGATGACCGTCAGCGCGGCCAGCAGGATGTTCAACGCGATCTCGTTCGGCGTCTTCTGCCGGTCGGCGCCCTCGACCAGGGCGATCATCCGGTCGATGAAGCTCTCCCCCGGCTTCTGCGTGATCCGGACGACGATCCGGTCGGAGAGCACCCGGGTGCCGCCGGTGACCGCGCTGCGGTCGCCGCCGGACTCCCGGATCACCGGGGCGGACTCGCCGGTGATCGCCGACTCGTCGACGCTTGCGATGCCCTCGACCACGTCGCCGTCACCCGGGATGATCTGCCCGGCCTCGACCAGGACGATGTCGCCCTGCTTGAGCTGCGGCGCGGGCACCGCCTCGTCCCGGTACGCGTTGGCCGCCGCGCCCGGCGTCCAGCCGAGCAGCCGGGTGGCGATGGTGTCCTGCTTGGCCCGGCGCAGCGTGTCGGCCTGGGCCTTGCCCCGTCCCTCGGCGACCGCCTCGGCCAGGTTGGCGAAGAGCACGGTCAGCCACAGCCAGATCGTGATGGCCCAGGCGAACACCGACGGGTCGACGATCGCGAGGACGGTGGTGAACAGCGCGCCGATCTCGACGATCAGCATCACCGGGTTGCGCCACAGGGTGCGCGGATCCAGCTTGCGCAGCGCGTCCGGCAGGGACGCGAGCAGCTGGCGCGGGTCGAGCAGTCCGCCGCCGACCCGGTCGCCCTGGCGGGCCGGTGTGCCGAGGGTCGGCGCGTCGGCGGTGTCGAGAGGTGCCGTCATGTCCTTGTCTCTCATGGTGGTCACAGCCCTTCGGCCAGCGGGCCGAGCGCGAGCGCGGGCAGGAAGGTGAGCGCGACGAGGATCACCGTGACGCCGACGACCATGCCGACGAAGAGTGGCCGGTGGGTGGGCAGGGTGCCCTCGGACGCGGGCGTGGGCTGCTGGCGGGCCAGCGAGCCGGCAAGCGCGAGCACGAAGATGATCGGCAGGAACCTGCCGAGCAGCATGCACAGCCCCAGCGCGGTGTTCCACCAGGGCGTGTTCACGGTGATGCCGGCAAACGCCGAGCCGTTGTTGTTGCTCGCCGAGGTGAACGCGTAGAGCACCTCGGAGAGCCCGTGCGGGCCGGTGTTGAGCGCGGTCGAGGCGTTGCCGGTGGCGAACGCGGCGGCGGTGCCGGTGAGCACAAGCGCCGGTGTGATCAGGAAGTACATCGAGGCGAACTTGATCTCGCGCGACCCGATCTTCTTGCCCAGGTACTCAGGCGTGCGGCCGACCATCAGGCCGGCGACGAACACCGTGATCACCGCGAGGACCAGCAGCCCGTACAGGCCGGCGCCGACGCCGCCGGGGGCGACCTCGCCGAGCATCATGTTGCCGAGCGTCATCATCCCGCCCAACGCGGTGTACGAGTCGTGGAACGAGTTGACCGCGCCGGTGGAGGTGAGCGTGGTGGCCGCCGCGAAGGTGGCCGAGTTCGACACGTCGAACCGCACCTCCTTGCCCTCCATCGCCGCGCCGACCGCCTGCGGCACCGTGCCGTCACCGGTCAGCTCGAAGACGTTGGTCAGGGTGATGCTGGCGAGCGCGAGGATCGCCATCACGGCGACGATCGCGTGGCCCTGCCGCTTTTGCCCGACCATCCGGCCGAAGACCCGGGGCAGGCTGAACGGGATCACCAGGAGCAGGAAGATCTCCAGCCAGTTCGTCCACGCGGTGGGGTTCTCGAACGGGTGGGCGCTGTTGGCGTTGTAGAAGCCGCCGCCGTTCGTGCCGAGTTCCTTGATCACCTCCTGGCCGGCCACCGGCCCACCGGTGATCGTCTGACCCCCGCCGGTGAGCGTGGTCACGTCGGTGCCGCCGGACAGGTTCTGCACCACCCCGCCGAGCATCAGCACGACCGCGCCGACCACCGCGATCGGCAGCAGGATCCGCAGCGTGACGCGGATCAGGTCGACCCAGAAGTTGCCCAGCTCGCCGGTGCGGCTCCGGGCGAAACCCCGGACCAGCGCCACCGCGACGGCGATGCCGACCGCGGCGGAGACGAAGTTCTGCACCGCGAGGCCGGCCATCTGCACCAGGTGGCCCATGGTCGACTCACCCGGGTACCACTGCCAGTTGGTGTTGGTCACGAACGACACCGCCGTGTTCCAGGCGCCGTGCGGCACCACCGGGTCGAACCCCAGCGAGAGCCACAGGTGGTTCTGCAGGCGCTGGAACGCGTAGAGGAAGAGGATCGAGACGGCCGAGAAGGCGAGCACCGCGCGGACGTACACGCCCCAGGTCTGCTCGGCGGCCGGGTCGACCCCGACCAGTCGGTAGACGCCCCGTTCGACACGTGCCGACCGGGTGCCGGTGACCACCCGGTACATGTGGTCGCCGAACGGACGGTGCACGGCGACAAGCGCCACCACCAGCGACAGCACGAAGAGCACCCCGGCTGTGGTCGTGCTCATCAGAAACGCTCCGGGAACAGCAGGGCGGCGACCAGGAACACGCCCAGTCCGATCGCCAGCACCAGGCCGACGCTGTTGACGGCGTTCACAGCCTCTCCACGCCCCGCACCACGAGGGCGAGAGCCACGAACAGCCCCACCGTCAGCAACACGAACAGCACGTCAGACACGGCTGACCACTCCTTGCGAGTTGTCCGCGCGACCGCCTCCCGGCCGCCGGGCAATCACAACGCCGGGTCGGGCCGATGGACAGGGGTCATGACGCGACCATCACGCCGGAGGGCGCTTTCTTGACGCGCTTTTCACGCCGGAGCGTTGATCAAGCATGCCGAAGGCATCATCGCGGGCAAACGCGGATCCTCGGCCGAGGAGGTGTTCGCCATCCCGGGCCGGGTGTCGCGGGGCTCCAACCTCAAGCTGCGGGAGGTCGGCGAACCGCGCGGTGGACGGCGGCCGGAGCCGGCCGCCGTACCCGGTTCAGCGTGGCATCTCCCGCCAGCCGGTGCCGCTCGACCGCCAGGCCCCGGCGAGGATGCTCGCCGAACCACGGCTCGGGCACTGCTGGATCTTCGACCGACCGGCGGCGCCGCCGATCTGGGCCTGGACCTGCCAGCGCTGCCCGTCGGTGCAGATGTAGACGTCGCGACGCCCGCGCGGGATGCTGACGCCGTTCCACCAGTGTTCCTCGACGACCATTCCGTGACCGTACCGCAGGTGACCCGGTCCGGCCCAGACCTGGAAATCCCGTCGACCGTCGCCGGTGCGCGAGTTAGCGTACCGGCGACCGTCACTCCGAGACCGTGAAGAGGGTGTTTTGGTGCCCGTGCCGACCGCGCCGAACCGGATCGACCTGCCCACGACCCTCTTCCATCGGAGCGACCACATTGGATCTGCCACGTAACTTCACCATCCGCGAGGGCGACCTCCGCGTCCTGAACCCGTTCGACGAGGCCAAGCTGGCCACGCTGGGCCGGGCGATCAAGCTCGCACCCGGCGCCGAACTGCTGGACCTGTGCAGCGGCAAGGGCGAGCTGCTCTGCACCTGGGCCCGGGACCACGGGATCACCGGCACCGGGGTCGACATCAGCACCGTGTTCACCGCCGCCGCCCGGGACCGCGCCGTCGAGCTGGGCGTCGCCGACCGGGTCCGGCTCGTGCACGGTGACGCCGCCGCGTACGTTTCGGAGCGTCCGGTCGACGTGGCCGCATGCGTCGGCGCGACCTGGATCGGCGGCGGCGTCCCCGGCACCCTGGAGCTGCTCGACCGCGCGCTGCGGCCCGGCGGCATGGTGCTTGTCGGCGAGCCGTACTGGCGGCAGGACCCGCCGGACGCCGAGGCCGTGACCGCCTCGCACGCCAGGTCCCGGGACGACTTCCACGACCTGCCCGGCCTGGTCCGGCTCTTCGGCGAGTGCGGCTGGGACCTGGTCGAGATGGTCCTCGCCGACCAGGACAGCTGGGACCGGTACGCCGCCGCGCACTGGCTGAACCTGCGCCGCTGGCTGGATGCCAACCCGGACGACGAGCTGGCTCCGGAGCTGCGGCGGGAGCTGACCGAGGACCCGCTCAGCCACGTCCGTTTCCGGCGTGAGTATCTGGGTTGGGGAGTGTTCGCGCTGCTGCGTCGCTGATGCGGCGCCCGGCCGGCCGGTCGCATCCGGTGGTCGGCCGGCCGGGCTTAGCGGATGGCTACGCAGGGTAAAGGAAGATCATGGGACAGTTGCGCACGTCGCCGCCGCCGCCACAGGCCACTCAACTGGAGCGGTGGGTGCTCGACACCCCCGAGGAGCTTCGCGACGTGCGGGCGTCGCTGCGTGACGCGCTGAACCGGCACGGGCTGGTGCAGGGCGAGGATCTGGACGAGGTGCCGCACATGGTCCTGCTCGTCGCCACCGAGCTGTCCAGCAACGCGCTCCGGCACGGACGACCGCCCACCATCGTCACGCTGCTGGCCACCGACGACCGCTTCCTGCTCGACGTGGCCGACCACGACGTCAGCTCGGTGCCGGAGCTGTCCGACATCAGCCCGACGAACTCGGGCGGGCGCGGGCTGTTCCTGGCCCAGTCGATCTCGCTCGACGTCGGCTGGTACGCCACCGACACCACCAAGCACATCTGGGCCGCGTTCTCGCGGTAGGGCTCAGAAACCGGACACCGGGTGCGGAACGTAAGGCGCCTCCAACTCCGCCACCTCGGCGTCGGTGAGCGCCAGCTCCAGCCCGGCCACCGCGTCGGTCAGGTGGTGCGGTTTCGTCGCGCCCACGATCGGCGCGGTGACCGCCGGGTTGTGCGCCACCCAGGCCAGCGCCACCTGGGCGCGCGGCACACCACGCTGCTCGGCCACCCGGCCCACCGCGTCGACCACCGCCCGGTCGTGCTCCTCGGTGCGCGCGTAGAGGTTGCGGCCGAACTCGTCGGTCTCCGTCCGCGCGGTCCGCTCCCCCGCGTCGCGGGTCAGCAGGCCGCGGGCCAGCGGGCTCCACGGGATCACCGCGACGCCCTCGTCGCGGCAGAGCGGCAGCATCTCCCGCTCCTCCTCGCGGTAGAGCAGGTTGTAGTGGTTCTGCATGGAGACGAAGCGGGTCCAGCCGTGCCGCTCGGCGGCCCAGAGCGCCTTGGCGAACTGCCACGCGTACATCGACGAGGCGCCCAGGTAGCGGACCTTGCCGGCCCGCACCAGGTCGTGCAGCGCCTCAAGCGTCTCCTCGATCGGGGTGATCGGGTCGAGGCGGTGGATCTGGTAGAGGTCGACGTAGTCGGTGCCGAGCCGGCGCAGGCTCGCGTCGATCTCGCTCATGATGTGCTTGCGGGACAGCCCGCCGCGGTTCGGCCCCGGCCCCATCCGGCCGTGCACCTTGGTCGCGATCACCACGTCGTCGCGGTCGGCGAAGTCCTTCAGCGCCCGGCCGACGATCTCCTCGCTGGTGCCGTCGGAGTAGACGTTGGCGGTGTCGAAGAAGTTCACCCCCAACTCCAGCGCCTGCTTGATGAAGGGTCGAGCGTCGTCCTCCGGCAGTGACCAGGGGTGGGTGCCCCGACCCGGCTCGCCGTAACTCATGCAACCCAGGCAGAGCCTGGACACCTCCAGGCCGGTGGAACCGAACGTCACGTAATCCATGCCGTCCATCTCACCACCGGCCGGCGACGCGCGCAGTCCCGCGGGTCAGTGGTCCCCGGCCGGGATCGGGTCGTCGTACTGGCCGGACGGCCCGGCCAGCGGTTCGCCGCCCACGAGCGGCCACGCGTTCGCCGCGCAGCCGTGCAGGCCGAGCGTCTGCTGCACCATCACCGGGGCCGGGCCGCCGGCCCGGGGGCAGCGCTCGTGGCCCCGGCCCAGCCGGTGCCCCACCTCGTGGTTGAGCAGATACTGCCGGTAGAGGTCGAGGTCGGGCACGTGCGGCACCCCGTACACCCAGCGGGCCACGTTGATCACCACTCGGTCGCCGTTGCGGCAGGAGGTGTAGCGGTCGGTCCGGTCGCCGCAGAGATCGCCGCGGGTGACAGGCGTGGTGAGCAGCACGGTGAAGTCGGCCGGCCCGTCCCGGCCCACCCGTTGCAGCCGCCACCGGCCGTCGCCGGTCCAGCCGCGCGGGTCGGCGAGCGTCGCCGCGACCTCGCGGGCGAAGCGTTCGGTGTCCACGTTACGGATGCCGTCCTCGACCGCGACCCGGTAGCGCAGCAGCTCACCGGAGCGCCCGGCCACCGCGCCGACCGTGTCGGCGGTGCGGAAGCCGCCGCCACCCCGAAGCGGATAACTGATGCCCGGCGGCACCCGGCCGGCCGCCGGAACCGGCGGCGGGGCGGTCCTCGTCGGCCGGGCGGTCGCCGCCGACGGACGCGCGTCGGGCGCCGTCGCCGGCACCGTTCGCTCCACCCCGACCGAGGCCAGCAGCTCCGGGTGCCGCCGCACGGCGTACCACCCGCCGGCCGTGAGGCCGGTCACGACGACGACCGCAGCCAGGGCGCGGACGCCGGCCCGCGACCTCCGTCGCCGCCGGTGCACACCCCGGTCCTGCCCGCCCACGTCGCTCTCCGTCCGTCGCACCGCCCGCGCTCCGGAGGAGAGTACGGAAGACAGGGCCGGACGGTTGAACGGGTGAGCCGGGTACCGTCGGTGTCGGGGTGGACGACCGGCCGCCTGTCGGATCCCAGGGAGCCACCCGTGTCATCAGCCGAGCCGCTGCTCGCCGACGCCCTCGCGGCGGCGCGCGGCATCGACGTACGCGCCGCCGAGCGTACCCTCGACGCTCTGGTGGTGACCGACGGCGCGGCGGTGGACGCGGCCCTGCTCACCCGGCTGTCCCGGGCCGTGGGCCGGCTCTGGCCGCGCGGCTGGCAACCGCTCGACCTGGACCGGCTCGCCACCCGCCGGCTCACCCCGCGCGGCGCCCGGCTGCTGCGCGACGCGCTGGCCGCCCAGCGACGCGGGCTGCCCGCCCCGGTCCCGACCTGGTTCGACGAGCAGCTCGCCGAGCTGGGCGCGCGCTGGGACGCCGACGCGGGCTGGCTGGACCGCCGGGCCGGCGGCGACCGGATCACCGCGCTGCGGGACGCGGTCGACGCGCTCGTCCTGGTCGAGGGCCTGCCCCCGATCGCGCTGCTCCGGCCGCCGCCGGACGCGGCGGCCGTCCCGCTCGCCGCCGCGCCGGCCACCGGCTCCCGGATGCTCGACCGGGTACGCGCGCTGCTGGCCAAGGCCGAGTCGAGCGGCTACCCGGCCGAGGCGGAGGCGTTCACCGCCAAGGCGCAGGAGCTGATGGCCCGGCACAGCATCGACGCGGCGCTGCTCGACGCCACGGCCGAGCGGCCGGACCAACCGGGTGGGATGCGTCTCGGCACCGACGCCCCGTACGCGGCGGCGAAGGCGCTGCTGATCCAGGAGGTGGCGGCGGCGAACCGGTGCGAGTCGGTCTGGTCCGACGACCTGGGCTTCGCCACCGTGCTCGGCTTCCCGGCCGACCTGGCCGCGGTCGAGTTGCTGCACACGTCGCTACTGGTGCAGGCCACCGCCGCGATGCTGCGCGGGCGGAGCGGACGCGGCAAGGGCAGCGGGCGGCGCACCAAGGGCTACGACGAGTCGTTCCTGAACGCGTTCGCGCTGCGGATCGGGGAGCGGTTGCGGGCCGCAAGCGTCGCCGCGGCCGAGGAGCGGGACGACGAACGGTTGCTGCCGGTGCTCGCGGCCCGCTCGGACGCCGTCCGGAGCCGCGCCGACCAGCTCTTTCCCGGCACCACCCGGCACCGGCTCCAGGTGCGCGACAGCGAGGGGTGGTCCTCCGGCGCCACCGCCGCCGACCGCGCCTCATTAGACGCCAACCGCCCCGCCCCCCGCCCCGTGCACGGCCCTCGCTGACCTCCCGCCGGCGTCCCGGCGTTGATCAGTTGCGGCGTTGATCATGAAGTTAGCGACGGCAAAGCAGACAACACGAGCCGCCAACCTCATGATCGACGACAATCCAGGCGAGACCTTGGCGAGCGGCAGCGTTATCCCTAGGACACACCCTGTCGGATCGGGCCGGTCGGCTCCGACCCGTCTGCGAGGCACCACCGACGGTGGCCCGAACCCGAGGAGTGGACCATGAAGTACATGCTGCTGATCTGGAACCGGCCCGGCTTCGTCGAGGAGCTGTCCGAGGCGGAGCGCAACGCGATCTTCGGCGAGGTCGACGAGATCATGAAGGAGCTGACCGAGTCCGGCGAGCTGGTCGGCGGGGAGGCGCTGGCCCACCCCTCGCAGACCCGCACGGTACGGGCCACGGCCGGCGGCACGGAGATCACCGACGGGCCGTTCGTGGAGAGCAAGGAGCAGTTCGCCGGCTATCTGACGGTCGACTGCGAGACCCCCGAGCGGGCCGCCGAGATCGCCGCGAGCTGGCCGGACGTACGGCGCGGCTTCGGCGTGCTTGAGGTGCGCGCGGTGATGGAGCAGGCCGGGACGGAGATGTGACCTCCCGGGCGGTCGAGGACCTGCTGCGGACGCTCGCACCGCAGGTCCTCGGCGTGCTCGTACGCCGGCACGGCCAGTTCTACGCCTGCGAGGACGCCGTCCAAGAGGCGCTGCTCGCCGCCGCCACCCAGTGGCCGGCGCAGGGCGTGCCGGACCATCCCCGCGCCTGGCTGGTCACCGTGGCCACCCGCCGGCTCACCGACGAGTGGCGCAGCGAGCACGCCCGCCGGCAACGCGAGGTCGCGGTGGTCGTCCGTCAGCCGGCGTACGCGACGGTCGCCCCGCCGGCCGACGAGGAACCGCCGAGCGGGGACGACACGCTGAAGCTGCTCTTCCTCTGCTGCCATCCGGCGCTGCCGGCGGGCGCCCAGGTGGCGCTCACCCTGCGGGCGGTGGGCGGGTTGAGCACCGCCGAGATCGCCCGGGCGTACCTGGTGCCGGAGGCCACCATGAGCCAGCGGATCCGCCGGGCCAAGCAGCGGATCGAGGCGGCCGGGGCGCGCTTCACGCTGCCCTCGACGGCCGACCGGGACGAGCGGCTGGGCGCGGTGCTGCGGGTGCTCTATCTGATCTTCAACGAGGGCTACACCGCGTCGAGCGGGGACGAGTTGCACCGGGCCGAGCTGACCGGGGAGGCGATCCGGCTGGCCCGGGAACTGCGCCGGTCGCTGCCGGACCACGGCGAGGTGGCCGGGCTGTTGGCGCTGATGCTGCTCACCGACGCGCACCGGGCGGCGCGCACCGGCCCGGACGGGGAACTGGTGCCGCTGGCGGAGCAGGACCGGACCCGCTGGGACCGGGTCGCCGTGGCGGAGGGGATCGCGCTTGTGACGGAGGCGCTGACCTGGTCGGCGCCCGGCCCGTACCAGGTGCAGGCGGCCATCGCCGCAGTGCACGCGGAGGCACCCACCGCCGCGACGACGGACTGGCCGCAGATCGTCGCGCTCTACCGGGTGCTGGCCCGGCTCGCGCCCAACCCGATGGTCACGCTCAACCAGGCCGTCGCGGTGGCCATGGTGGACGGCCCCCGGGCCGGCCTGGCCCTGCTCGCGCCGCTGGACGCCGACGACCGGACCGCCGGCCACCACCGGCTGGCCGCCGTCCGCGCGCACCTGCTCGAACTCGCCGGCGACCGGGCGGACGCCCGGGCCGCGTACCTGGCCGCCGCCCGCGCCACCACCAGCCTGCCCGAGCGGCGTTACCTGGAGGTACGCGCCGCGCGACTGACCACCGACCACTGAATCGCGCAAGATCCACACCACCTCGGCGAGGTGGCGCTTTCATCGCGCCGGGATGCCGCCACCTCGCCGACCTGGTGCCGGCCAGGCTGTCAGAACAGCCGCCCCCGATACGGGTGCGGGCGGCCCCACCGCTCCTCCCACTGCACCAACTCCGCCTGCCAACGAGGCAGGTCGGGCCGGTACTCCCGGATCAGGTCGGGATTTTCCGGTCGGCTCACCAGGAACCGCCAATATGCCTCAACCGCCTCCCGCGCCTCGTCCAACGAGTAGCGGCCGTGCTCACCCTCGACCCACTCGTTGTCGAACTCAAGGCCGGCGGCGGTGAAAGTGACCTGGTATTTGTCGCTGTCCCACTCGTCCTCGATCGGCCGGCCGTGCGCCACGTCGTCGATCATTGCGAGCGCGTCCAGGCAGGCCGAGTGGTAGACGGAGATATCGGTGATCAGCCACGCGCCGAGTGCCCGGTAACGCTGATCGGTCACGTCGAACAGCGGCAGCCCGAACTCATCGACGGAGAAGCTGATGAACGTCAACGGAAGCCCTTCAGATCAGGGGATGACGACCGGCCATCCGTGGGTGAACCCACCCGAACCATTGTAGAAACCCTCGATGACAAGACCCTTGTGAGTGCCGCGCCAGGTGTTGGTCCCGGGCACCGGCCTCGCGTTCTGGAAAGCGCCGCTGATCGCGTTGTCCACCTGAGCCGGAGTCCAGTCGTCCGGAAAGAAGGAGCTTTCCCCGCCGTTACCCTTCTTCGGCTTCCAGGCCCCGTGCGGTGGGTTCATGGTCGGGTCGAAAAACTCGGGCTTGGCCGTGTAGGCCCCGGTCTTCGGGTCCTTGACCATGGTGCCCGGCTGTAGCCGCCGGCCGGGGAAGTCCTGGCCGCCGGGCCGGTAGTGGTAGCCCGACCCCTTGGGCATGCCAGGTTTGACGTGCCCGCCGAACACGTGCTCGGTGAAGTGCGGGTTCATCCGGCCGGGCCGGTTCCGGGTCCTGGTGCGCTTGAGAAAACGCAGCGCGGCTCGCATCAGCCTGCCGCCGGCCTTGCCCCCGCTCATGTCAGCTCACCCGTCGACGAGTTTCCAGAGGACTTCCTGGACGAGGTTGCCGACGATCGTGCGGGTCAACTGCTGGAAGACCGGGATCTCCAGCAACGAGGCGCCGAACGTGACCGCCGCGGTGGCGATGGCCTGGGCGATCTCGATGGCCAGGATGACCAGTTGCACGATGACGGCGACCTTGAGGGCGAGCACGATCGCCGCGCAGATGATCAGGCCGGTGCCGGTGAGCACCGCGGCCGTCACCCCGTCGCGGAGACTGTCGGCGGGGCTGTCCTCCCGGTTCCACCAGGTCTGGAACGCGGTGATGTCCTGGCCGGTGTGCTGCGTCCAGACCGCCGCCGCCCCGGTGTTCGCCTCGGCGACCACGCCGGAGAGCGTGCCGGAGAACCGGATCCAGGCGTTGCCCATCTCGAAGAGCTTGACCTCGTCCGCCTCCGGCCAGGTGTAGCCCAGGATGCCGAGCAGCGACCGCAGCTCGCCGGGCAGCTCCAAGCCCATGGTCAGCCTCCCAGTGACCGGCGCAGACCGTCGAAGCCCTGGGTGATCCTGGCTTCGATCTCGGCGTAGCGCGCGGCCATGTCACCGAGGTCGACGCCGGCTGCGGAGATCTCGTCGAGCGCGGTGTCGAAGCATTCGAAGGCGAACGCGGAGACCTCGTCGTGGGCGGCCCCGATCAGGGAGCCGATGTCGTCGGAGCCCCAGGGGCGGCCGAACCCGGCCAGCTCGGCCCGGAATGCGGTGAGCGCCTGGCCGAACCGGGTCGCCGCACCGCCAAGCGCCAGCCCGGAGGCGCCGAGTGCGTCCGGGTCGACCTCGACCGGCATCAGCGACCGTCCCGCTGGGAGAGCCGATCCTGCGCTTCGACGAGCGCGTCGGTGAACGCGTTGAACTGGCGGCCGGCGTCCTCCTGGATCCGGCGCAGTTGCTCGCCGAGCGATCCCAGGTCGACCTGGCCGGGCACGGCGGCGGTGGCCTGTTCCTGGAGGTCGGTGAGCGCGGCGTTGACCGCCGTCTCGATCTCCTCGGCAAGGGTTTCGCTCGGCATGCGCATGACTCGTGGATCGAGGGTCACGGCGGTGAGCCGGCCGGGCAGGCCGGCGGTGACCCGGATCAGACCGTCGGCGGCCTCTCCGACGCCTTCCGGCGGCGCGGGTGGCTCACCGGCGTCTGCGGCGTTGTGCCGCTGCAACGCGGCCATGGTCTCGGACAGCACCCGGCCGAGGCCGGACGGGTCGGCGGGTTGGGCCATCGCACAGCTCCTGGCGGAATCGAGGTCGCTTCGCATCCTATGCAGCGAACGCGAGCCGCGGTGGCCCCGGGTGAGCGACTGTGGACAGTCCCGGACAGCACGCCGGGCCGGCCCGAAGGCCGGCCCGGTGGTGGTGTGAGGCGTACGTCAGCTCTTGAAGGCGTCCTTGATCTTCTCGCCGGCCTGCTTGAGCTTGGCGCCGGCCTGGTCGCTGCGGCCCTCGGCCTCGAGGCGCTCGTTGTCGGTCGCCCGGCCGACGCCCTCCTTGACCTTGCCCGCGGTGTCCTGGGAAGCGTTGTCGATCTTGTCGTCGAGACCCATGGGAACCTCCAACTCAGCAGTTGCGTGACGACAACTGATTACCCCGACGGCCGCCGGCCCAATCCAACGTCACCCGATCGGGCGGAACCGCCGCAGCCGCAGGCTGTTCGCCACCACGAAGACCGACGAGAAGGCCATCGCCGCACCCGCCAGCATCGGGTTGAGCAGCCCGGCGGCGGCCAGCGGCAGCGCCGCCACGTTGTAGGCGAACGCCCAGAACAGGTTGCCCTTGATGATCGCCAGCGTGCGGCGGGAGAGCCGGATGGCGTCCGCCGCGGCCCGCAGGTCACCCCGAACCAGGGTGAGGTCGGCGGCCTCGATCGCCACGTCGGTGCCGGTGCCCATGGCCAGCCCGAGGTCGGCCCGGGCCAGCGCGGCGGCGTCGTTGACCCCGTCGCCGACCATGGCCACCACCCGGCCCTCGCCCTGGAGCCGCTCGACCACCGCCACCTTGTCGGCGGGCAGCACCTCCGCGATCACCTCGTCGATGCCCAACTCGGCGGCCACGGTGGCGGCCACGGTGGCGTTGTCGCCGGTGAGCAGCACCGGGGTGAGCCCCAGGCCGCGCAGCCGGTCAACCGCCGCCCGGCTGGTCGGCTTCACCGCGTCGGCCACCGCGAGCACCCCGCGGGCCCGCCCGTCCCAGCCGGCCAGGACCGCCGTGCGGCCGGCGGCCTCCGCGCCGGTCGCGGCCCGCGACACCTCCTCGGGTACGTCGAGACCGCGCTCCCGCAGCAGCCGGGGCCGCCCGACCACCACGCTCCGCCCGTCGACCGTGCCGGTCACCCCGAGCCCTTCGACGGTGGCGAAGTCGACCGCCACCGGCGCCCCGGCCCGCGCCGCCGCCTCGGCTACCGCCCGGGCGATCGGGTGCTCAGAGGCCGCCTCCAGCGCGCCGGCCAGCCGGAGCAGCTCGTCGGCGTCCTCGCCGGTCGCGGGCAGCACCTCGGCCAGCGCCATCCGGCCGGTGGTGACCGTGCCGGTCTTGTCCAGCACCACGGTGTCGACCCGTCGGGTGGACTCCAGCACCTCCGGTCCCTTGATCAGCACGCCGAGCTGCGCGCCGCGCCCGGTGCCGACAAGCAGCGCGGTCGGGGTGGCCAGGCCGAGCGCGCACGGGCAGGCGATGATGAGGACGGCCACGGCGGCGGTGAACGCGGCGGTCGGCCCGGCACCGGTGCCGAGCCACCAGCCGAGCGTGCCGGCGGCCAGGGCGATCACGATCGGCACGAAGACGCCGGAGATCCGGTCGGCGAGCCGCTGCACCGCGGCCTTGCCGGTCTGGGCCTGTTCCACCAGCCGCGCCATCTGGGCGAGCTGGGTGTCCCCGCCGATCCGGATGGCCCGGACGACAAGCCGGCCGCCCGCGTTGATCGTGGCGCCGACCACCGTGTCGCCGGGACCCACCTCGACCGGCACCGACTCGCCGGTGAGCATGCTGGCGTCGACCGCCGAGGTGCCCTCCTCGACCACGCCGTCGGTGGCGATCTTCTCTCCGGGGCGCACCACGAACCGGTCGCCGACCACGAGCTGGTCGACCGGGAGCCGGACCTCCTGCCCGCCGCGCCGCACCGCCACGTCCTTGGCGCCCAGTTCGAGCAGGGCCCGCAGGGCGGAGCCGGCGGTGCGCTTGGCGCGGGCCTCGAAGTATCGGCCGGCCAGGATGAAGACGGTCACCCCGGCGGCGGCCTCCAGATAGATGTTGCCGGCGCCGTCGCCCCGGGTGATGTCGAACCGGAACGGGTGGGTCATCCCGGGCATGCCGGCGTCGCCGAGGAAGAGCGCCCACAGCGACCAGCCGAACGCGGCGAGCGTGCCGAGCGAGACCAGGGTGTCCATGGTCGCCGCGCCGTGTCGCAGGTTGACGAGCGCGGCCCGGTGGAACGGCAGCCCACCCCAGACCACCACCGGCGCGGCGAGCGTGAGCGAGGCCCACTGCCAGTAGTCGAACTGCCAGGCCGGGACCATGGCCAGCACGATCACCGGCAGGGTCAGCGCCGCGGAGACCCACAACCGGGTACGCGGGCCGCGCAGCTCGTCCGCCGGCTCACCGGTCACGGTCTCCCGGGCCTGCGCGGGCGGCGGCACCACTGCCGTGTAGCCGGTCTTCTCCACGGTGGCGATCAGGTCGGCCGGGGCGACCTCGTCGGCGTACCTGACGGTGGCCTTCTCGGTGGCGTAGTTCACCGTCGCCTCGACGCCGTCCATCCGGTTGAGCTTCTTCTCGATCCGGGCGGCGCAGGACGCGCAGGTCATGCCGCCGATCGCGAGTTCGATCAGGTGCGGCGCGGTGGGTAGCGCCTTTCCCGTGGTGGTCATCGCGGCACCTCCCCGGTGGGGTCGCCGGCCACGACTGTGAATTCGGCGGTGTGCACCGCGTCGCCGTGCCGGAAGTCCAGATAGAGACGGTACGCCCCGGTCGAGGGCACCTCGGCCGCGAACGTGACCGCCGGCCCGGCCGGCGTCCGCCCGTCGCCTGGCGCGCCCTCCGGATGCACGTGCAGGTAGGCCAGGTCGCCCTGGCGCAGCGCCACCAGGTGCCCGTACGCCCCGAGGTAGGGCTGGAGGTCGGTGACCGGCCGGCCGTCGTGGCTGACCGAGAGCGTGAGCCGGCTGGTGTGGCCCGGCTCGGGCGTGCCGGTGAGCGTCACCGTGTAGCCGTCGACAGTGGTGCTTGTGGCCGGCGGCGGCAGCGGCCGGGCGGCCAGCGGGCCGGGGACGGTGACGTCGACGCCGAGGGTCAGCGGCTCCCCGCCGGCGGGGGTGAAGTCGGCGTACGCCCGCCACACGCCGGGACCGGCGAGCGGCGAGGCGACCCGCCAGGTGCCGTCGTCGGTCAGCTCCGGGTGCACGTGCCGGAAGCCGGACAGGTCGCGGCGGGCGACGATCAGGTGCATGCGCTTGTCGTGGGCCACCTCGTAGCGGGTGACCGGCTTCCCGTCCGGACCGGTGATCCGGAACGCGAACTGGCCGGTGGGGCCGGTGGTCGGCTGGAGCGTGTAGCCGCGTTCGGAGACGAGCAGCCCGCCGGGCAGGTGCGCGGCGTCGCCGCCCCCGTGGGTGTCCCCGCCGTGTCCGTCGGTGTCGGTGGGGTCGTGCCTGGTCTCGGCGGCCGGGGTGACGGGACCGGTCAGGTGACCGATGCCGTACGCCCCGCCGAACACCGCCGCCAGGCCGAGCGCGAAGCCGCTCAGCTTCGTCGCCGTGTTCATCGGTGCCTCCTCGGTTGCGCGGGTCCGTGGACCCGTCACGCCCCGGCGAGGTCGTAGCCGGCCTCGTCCACGGCGGCGCGTACGGCGTCCGCGTCAAGCGGGCTCCGACTGGTGACGGTGACCCGGCCGGTGGCCAGGTCGACCTGGACGTCGGTGACGCCCGGCAGCGCGGTCAGCTCGGTGCTCACCGCGTTGACGCAGTGGCCGCAGGTCATGCCGTTCACCTGGTAGGTGGTCTCCATCTCGCCCTCCGATCCGATACCCCCCAGGGGTACAAGTCGAACGTTAGCATACCCCCGAGGGGTACGCTATCCTCGGCGCATGACCACGCCGCCCACCCCGACCCGGGGCTACACCGCCAGCAAGGACCAGCTCCTCGCCCGGCTCCGTCGCGTCGAGGGCCAGGTCCGGGGCGTCGAGAAGATGGTCGAGGACGACCGTTACTGCATCGACGTGCTGACCCAGATCTCGGCCGTCCAGGCCGCGCTGGACAAGGTCGCCCTGGGCCTGCTCGACGGCCACGCCCGGCACTGCATGCACGAGGGCGCCGCCGAGGGCCGGGCCGACGAGATGGCGACCGAGATGATGGCCGCCGTGGGCCGCCTCATGAAGCGCGGCTGACCAGCCCGTGGGTGCCGGCCACAGCCGTACCGCCCCGGCGCCGCCGCGCGTACGCCGCCTTCTCGTCGCGACCGTGGCGCCGCTGTTCGTGCTCACCGTGATCGCGGCGCTGGCGCTGTGGCCCCGGCACGGGCCGGAACCGACGGCGGGCGCGAACCTGCCGCGCCACCATGGCACGGTGACCCGGGTGGTGACCGAGCCCTGCCCACCGACCCCGGAGGAGCCGGCGGGCGCCGCCGGGCGGTGTGGCACCGTGACCGTCGCCGCGGAGCAGGGCCCGGACGCCGGCCGGCAGGTCGAGACGCCGGTCCCCGACGGGCCGGGCGCGCCCCGGGTCGAGGTCGGCGACGAGGTGATCCTGGTCGAACTGACCGACCCGGCCGATCCGGCGGCGAAGAGCTACCACATCGCCGAGCACCAGCGCGGCACGCCGCTGATCTGGCTGGTGGCGCTCTTCGCCGCCGCGATCGTGGCGTTCGGCAGGTGGCGCGGGCTGGCCGCGCTGGGCGGCCTGGTGGCCAGCTTCGCCATCCTGCTCGGCTTCGTGCTGCCCGGGATCGGCGCCGGCCGGTCCCCGCTGCCGGTGGCGATCGTCGGCGCCGCCCTGATCATGTTCGTGGTGCTCTACCTGACCCACGGGTTCAGCGCGCAGACGTCGGTGGCCGTGCTCGGCACGCTCGGCAGCCTGGTGGTCACCGGAGTGCTCGGCACGCTCGCCACGGCCGCCACCCACCTGACCGGCTTCGGCAGCGAGGACGCCACCACGCTGTCGATGTTCCAGGGCGACGTCGACCTGCACGGACTGCTGCTGGCCGGCATCATCATCGGCTCACTCGGCGTGCTCGACGACGTCACGGTCACCCAGGCGGCCACCGTCACCGAGTTGGCCCACGCCAACCCGGGGCTGTCCCGGCGGGCGCTCTACCGGGCGGCCACCCGGGTCGGCCGGGCGCACATCGCGTCCACGGTCAACACCATCGTGCTGGCGTACGCGGGCGCCTCACTGCCGCTGCTGCTCCTGCTGGTCGCCGACTCCCGCCCGGTGAGCGAAATCCTCACAAGCGAGTTCCTGGCCCAGGAGATCGTCCGCAGCGCGGTGGCCACCATCGGCCTGATCGCCGCCGTACCACTGACCACCGCGCTCGCCGCGGTCGTCACCACCGCCGGGCGGCGCGGGCCGGACGACGGCCCGGCGCCGCCCGCCTCGCGGTCGCCGCGGGAGCGGGACGAGACGCTTGAGGCGCTCGGCGGGGCGCCCGCCGACAGGTGGCCCGGCGACCCGAGGAGTACGCAGGCCGCATGGTGAAACTCCGCAGCGTGACGGCCGGAATCAAACGCGATGCTGGTCACGCTGGGCAATGTCGAATTCTCGCTATTGGTCGGCTTCCGGACGTAGATCCCCGGTCGGGATGTCGGGTAACCTCGCTGCCGGTCACCGCCGAAGGCACTCACCGGTGCCTGCGGTGCCGCCGCCCAATCGCCTCCGGGCGAGCCGGGGAACCAGGTACATGGGGTGAATCCGCGCGAGCGGTAGGGGCCACTTCCGTCCCGAACCCGTCAGCTAACCCGGTCGGCGGCCGACGGAAGGGAACACTGTGACGGCACCCCTGCGCCGCTGGCTCACACCCGTGGTGGCCGTGCTCGCCTCATTCGCCGTGCTGGCCGGGCCGACCCCGGCGACAGCCGCCCCGCACGCCGCCGCCCCCAACCCCTCGGGGCACGCGGAGGACGACGACCCGCCGCTCATCACCGAGGCGATCGACTCCGCCAACCGGGCCTACCTCCAGGCCAAGACGAAGCTGGCGACCTCGCAGAACCGCCAGAAGCGGCTGGCCGCCGAGGTGAGCGCGGCGGAGGCCGAGCTGGAGGCGCTCAGCCCGCAGGTCAACCAGATCGCGGCGCAGTCCTATCGGACCGGTCGGATGGGCGCGATGGCGATGCTGCTGGAGAGCGACTCGCCCGACTCGTTCGTCAGGCGGGCCAGCGCCCTGGACGAACTCAACCTCTTCAACGCGCAGCGGCTCACCGCCATCAACTCCGCCAAGAACCGCGCCGAGCAGGCCAAGCTGGCCATCGACGCCGAGGTGCGCGAGCAGGAGAAGCAGACGAACGCGATGGCCCGGGAGCGGACCGAGGCGCAGAAGGCGCTGAAGCTCGTCGGCGGGCTGGGCTTCACCGGTGGCCTGGTCTCGGCCACCTCGCCGGTCGCCAAGGTCGGCCCCGGCCGCACCGCCGACGGCGGGTGGAAGTCGGAGTCGTGCAGCCAGAACGACCCGACCACCTCCGGCTGCGTCACGCCGCGCACGCTGCACGCCTACAAGGAGGTCAAGCGGGCCGGCTTCAACCGTTTCGTGGGCTGCTACCGCCCCGGCGGGCCGTGGGAGCACCCCAAGGGCAAGGCCTGCGACTGGTCGCTGCAGAAGAGCGGCTTCGCGCCCTGGCACAACAACGACACCCGCAGGTACGGCAACGAGGTGGCCGCGTTCCTCATCCGCAACGCGGACCGGCTGGGCATCTACTACGTGATCTGGAACCGGCAGATCTGGTTCCCGGCGACCGGCTGGAGCTCCTACAGCGGGCCGTCCAACCACACCGACCACGTGCACATGTCGATGCTCTGACGCCGCGCGCGCGAGAAGGGGCCGCCCGCGGGCGGCCCCTTCGTCACGTCCGGGTCCGATCAGCCGGTGAGCGCCCGGTCCGGCTGCGCGGGCAGCGGGGCCGGGGACTGTGCCACCGTCCGCACCTCGCCGCCGCTGAGCCGGTAGGACATGCCGACCACCGCGCACGCCCCGCCGGCCACCCGCCCGGCGAGGACCGTCGATCGGGCCAGCAGGGTCTCCACGGTCTGCGCGATGTGGACGTCGATGATGCCGTCGAGGTCCTCGACCTCCTGCCGGGCGGCCCGGAGCAGGCTGGGTGAGACGGCGTCCACCACCGCGCCCAGGTGCCCGGCCGGGGCGGAGCCGGTGCGGACCGCCTCCCGGGCCGCCTGGACCGCGCCGCACGAGTCGTGACCGAGCACCACCACGAGCGGGGTGCCGAGCACGGTGACCGCGTACTCCACGCTGCCGAGCACCTCGGGGCCGGCGGTGTGCCCGGCGGTGCGCACCACGAAGAGGTCGCCGAGACCGCGGTCGAAGATGATCTCGGCGGCGAGCCGGGAGTCGGAGCAGCCGACGATCACCGCGAACGGATGCTGGCCGTCGGCGACCGCGGCCCGGCGACCGGCGTCCTGGTTCGGGTGCTGCGGCACGCCTGTGACGAACCGGTGGTTACCGGCCCGCAGCTCGGCGATCGCCTCGTCAGGAGTGGTCAGGCTCATGCTGCTCACCTCGTGCTCGCGCGGAACGACCAGGCCGGCCGCGGTGTCGGCCCCGCGACCCACAGTCACACGCGGCCCGAAGGCACGTCAAGATTTCGTGATACGCGTTTCATACGTCTCCGTTCCGGCACGCACCACGGTCGGAGCGCCGGCCGGGAAGCCATACGATGACCACCATGGCGACCACACCAGGCGAGGACGGGAGCCGCCGGAACTGGACCTTCCTCACCAACCACGGGCACGTGCTGCTTGTCATCGCGCGCAAACCCACCGCGCGACTGCGGGACGTGGCCGCCGAGGTGGGCGTCACCGAGCGGGCGGCCCAGGCCATCGTCGCCGACCTGGAGGCCGGCGGCTACCTCCGCCGCACCCGGGTGGGCCGGCGCAACGAATACACGGTCAACCCGAATGGCCGCTTCCGGCACCCGGCCGAGGCCGACCAGCAGGTGGGTGCGCTGCTCGACCTCTTCGCCGCCGAGCCGGTCGCGGACGCCACCACCGAGCGGTGACCGCCGCCCGGCCGATGCCGGTGCCCGCGCGTGCCCGGCCCCGACGGTAATCTCACCGCGTGCGCGACAGCTTGCGGCCCGCCTGCCCACCCACCCGGCGCCGGACAACGTCAGTCCTCTCCGGAGCGGTGGTGGCGGCGCTGCTCGGCGGCGCGCTGGCGGCGCCCACGCCCGCCGTGGCCGCCCCGAAGTGCGGGCCCACCGGCGGTCCGGCCCCCAGCGAGGCGCCGTGGGCGCTGAGCCGCCTCGATCCGGCGGCGGCCTGGCGGGTCGGCAAGGGGCAGGGCGTCACGGTCGCGGTCATCGACTCCGGCGTCTCGCCGAGCCACCCGTTGCTGCGCGGCCGGGTGCTGCCCGGCGAGGACTTCAACCAGTTGGTCCACCTGCGCGGGCAGTGCGACCTGGTCGGCCACGGCACCATGGTCGCCGGCATCATCGCCGGTCGCGAGGGCAGCGGATCGCCATACACGGGCATCGCGCCGGAGGCCCGGATCCTGCCGCTGCGGGTCCTGGCGGAGAACAAGGAGAACTTCGACCCCGACGTGCCGGGTGAGATCGGGCGGGCGATCAACTGGGCGGTCGACCACGACGCCGACGTGATCAACCTGTCCCTGGTCACGCTCGACGACCCGGCACTGAAGTCGGCCGTCGACGCGGCCCTCCGCAAGGGCGTGGTGATAGTGGCCTCCGCCGGCAACCGGCAGGAGAACCGGGAGGACCGGCCGGCCTACCCGGCGGCGTACCCGGGCGTCATCGCCGTCGCCGGGATCGACGAGCAGGGCGGCCACGTCGGCAGCTCGGTAAGCGCGGACTACGTGGACATCGCCGGTCCCGGCCTGAACATCGTCGGCCCCGCCCCGCAGGGGTCCGGCTACCGGGCCGAACCGCAGGGCGGGACGAGCTTCGCCACCGCGTACGTCTCCGGGGCCGCCGCGCTTGTGCGCGCCGCGCACCCGGACATCAGCCCGGAGGAGGTGGCCTACCGGCTCACCCGCACCGCCGACAACCCGCCCGACGGGCACAACGCCCAGGTCGGCTACGGGATGGTCAACCCCTACCGGGCGGTGACGAGCCTGCTGGGCACCCGGAACGACGCGCCGCTGGGCGCGATGCCGCCACCCGCGCCGCACGCCGACCCGCTGGCCTGGCAACGCACCGTGGCGATCTGGGTCGCGGTCGTCGGCGCGCTGCTCGCCGGTGTCCTGCTGACGCTGAGGCCGATCCTGGTACGCGGCCGGCGGCGCGGCTGGCGTCCCGGCCGGCGCGACCTCCCGCGGGACGCCTGACCGGGTGGTCTCCCCGGCGCCGTCCGCCGGCCCGCGCTCCCGGAAGCACAGCGGCTCCGCCCGCCGGCCCGCGCCGGAAGCGTGGCGGCTCCGCCCAGCACGAGCCGGAGCGGAGCCGCGACGGACCGGTCGAGGGTCAGTTGCCCCAGACCTTGGAGTTGCTCATCTCCGTGGTCATGTAGTTCTCGCGGGCGATGCCCACCGCGCCGCCGATCTCGTTGAGGACCTTGTTGATGTCCCGCACGGCGGCGTCCCACTGGGCCTGGTGCTGCTGGTAGGCGACCCGGTCCTGGCCCTCCCACTCCAGCTTGGTCAGCATGGCCCGCAGCGTGTCCAGCTTCTCGTCGATGGTCCGCGAGATGGCCTGCATCTGCTGGTTGCTGCTCTCGAGAACGGCGTAGTCAACCTTGATGCTCATCGATTCCTCCTCTGCCTGTCTTCGCGGATCACGGGTTGAGCGCAGCGTGGAACTTGTCAAGCATCTGCTGCTGCTCTTCGTCGTTGACCTGGTGGGTCGTGCCGGACTTGTCAAGCAGGTCCGCGATGTTGTCCATCGCCGTGAGCAGCTTGGTCGTGTCCTCGTTCCAGCGGTTCATCAGGCTCTGGAAGCCCGTGGACGCCTGGCCCTTCCAGGCCATGGCCAGGTCGTCGACCACGTTCCACAGCTTCTTGAGCTCACCGTCGACATCGCTGCGCGTGGACCGCACGTCACTCGCGGCGGTGTGCAGAGAGGCTGCACTGACCTCGAACGCCATGCTTCACACCCTTCCGTCATCTTGTGGCGGCGGTTCCGCCGCGCCCTCCCCCGCGGCAAGGCGAACACACCCCACCGACGGACACTTCATCCGAACCGTAGCGGACGACGCCCAACCCGCGCAGCCCTGCCGTCCCATCGTCGAAAACCGACAGGCCAGGACCGACAAGGCGATCCGGTGCGGACCGTACGAGTTGGACGGTCCGCGCCGAAGGTCAGGCCGGTTCCGTCCAGGCGGTCTGGATCAGTTGCTGGCCGTCGCGGCGACGCACCAGGGTGCCCCGGCCCGGCGGCTGCGGACTGGGCCGCAGGTTGCCGAAGACCGCGCCCTCCTCCCGGCTGCCGGACATCAGCAGGCCCGGCGAGTCCAGCTCACGCAGGCGTTGCAGCACCGGCTCGTAGAGCGCCCGGGCCACCCCGCCCACCCGACGGGTGATGATCAGGTGCAGGCCGATGTCCCGCGCCTGCGGCAGCAGCTCGTGCAACGCGCTGAGCGGATTGTTGCCGCCGGAGGCGACCAGGTCGTAGTCGTCCACCAGGATATAGAGTTCCGGCCCCTTCCACCAGCTCCGGTCGCGGAGCTGCGCGGTGGTCACGTCCGGGCCCGGCAGCCGGTTCTGCAAAGCGCTGCGGATCGAGCCGAGGCCCTGGCTGAACACCTGGTTCGACGGCGCGTAGTCGAGCAGGTGGTCGCCCTCGACCGCACCCAGCAGCCCACGCCGGTAGTCGGCGATGACAAGTCGCGCCTGCGCCGGGGTGTACCGCTCGGCGATGCCCCGGGCGATCAGTCGCAGCAGGTTGGTCTTGCCGCACTCGGCGTCGCCGAAGACGGTCAGGTGCGGCTCGCCCGCCAGGTCCAGGTGGACCGGCGCCAACGCCGCCTCGTTCACGCCGATCGGGATGCCCGGGGCGGCCCGGTCCACCACCGTGGCCAGTTCGCCGACCGTGAGCCGGCGCGGCAGCAGCCGGACCTTCGGCGCCGGCGCACCCGGCCAGTTCGCCGCCACGTGCCCGGCCAGCGCGACAGACGCCTCGGTCAGGTCCTCGATGTCCCGCTTGCCGTCGATCCGCGAGACCGCGGTCAGGAAGTGCAGCTTGTCGCGGGTCAGGCCGCGGCCGGGCGCGCCCACCGGCACGTTCTGCGCGGCCCGCCTGTCGATCTCCGACTCGGACGGGTCGCCGAGCCGCAGCTCCAGCTTGGTGCCGAGCAGGTCCCGCATGTTGATCCGGATCTCCGCCCAGCGCACCGCCGTGATCACCACGTGCACGCCGAAACCCAGGCCCCGGTTGGCCAGGTTGGTGATGGTCTGTTCCAGCTCCTCGTACTCCTGACGCAGCGTGTTCCACCCGTCCACCACCAGGAAGACGTCACCGAACGGGTCGTCGGCGAACTCCCCGGCGGCCCGCCGCCGCCGGTAGCTGGCCACCGAGTCGATGCCGTGCTGGGTGAACCGGGTCTCCCGCTCGTCGATCACGGCGACCACCTCAGCCACGGTCCGCCGGACCGCCTCGACGTCCCGCCGGCCGGCGACCCCGGAGGTGTGCGGCAGCCCGCCCAGGCTGCGCAACGCGCCGCCGCCGAAGTCGAGGCAGAAGAACTGCACCTCGCGCGGCGTGTGGGTGAGCGCCAGCGCGGCAAGCATCGACCGCAGCATCGTGCTCTTGCCGCTCAGCGACGCACCCACGATCACCACGTTGCCGCCCGCGCCGGCGAGGTCGACCATCATCGGGTCCCGGCGCTGCTCGTACGGTCGGTCCACGATGCCCACCGGCACCGCCAGCCGGCCCCGGCCCGGCCAGTCGCCAGTGGTCAGGCCGAACGTCGGGTGCACGCCGAGCGCCGGCAGCAGCTCGGCCAGCCCGGACGGCTCGGCCAGCGGCGGCAGCCACACCTGGTGCGCCGGCCGGCCCCGGCCCTTGAGCCGCTCGATGAGCACGTCGAGCGTGGCCACCGCCTTGCCCTCGCCGCCCTGCTCCGGCTCCGGCGCGCTCTCCGCCGCGGCCGGCAACGCCGGCACCGGCACGTAGTCGACGCCGTACGGGACGATCCGGCGCTGCACCTGCGCCCGGGTGGAACGCTGCACCTGCCCCGGCGCCCGGTAGGGGCCGGAGACGTAGGCGGCGCGGAACCGCAGCATGGTGGCCGTGTCGGACTTCAGGTAGCCGTGGCCCGGCGCGCTCGGCAGCTCGTACGCGTCCGGCACGCCGAGCACGATCCGGCTCTCCACCGCCGAGAAGGTCCGCAGGCCGATCCGGTAGGACAGGTGGGTGTCCAGGCCCCGCAGCTTGCCCTCCTCCAGGCGCTGCGAGGCGAGAAGCAGGTGCACGCCGAGCGACCGGCCGAGCCGGCCGATCATCACGAACAGGTCGATGAAGTCCGGCTTGGCGGCCAGCAGCTCGGAGAACTCGTCGCAGATGATGAGCAGGCTCGGCATCGGCTCCAGCGGCTCGCCGGCGGCCCGCGCCTTCTCGTAGTCGTAGCGGGAGACGTAGTTGCCGGCCGCCCGCAGCACCTCCTGCCGGCGGTTCATCTCCCCCGCCAGCGCGTCGCGCATGCGGTCGACGAGCGGCAGCTCGTCCGACAGGTTGGTGATCACCGCACTGGTGTGCGGCAACGCGTCGAGCGAGGCGAAGGTGGCACCACCCTTGAAGTCGACCAGGACGAAGTTGAGTTCCTCCGAGGAGTGCGTCACGGCCAGCGCCCCGACCACCGTACGGAGCAGTTCGCTCTTGCCCGAGCCGGTCGCGCCGATGACCAGGCCGTGCGGCCCCATGCCCTCGTGCGCGGACTCCTTGAAGTCCAGCTCGACCACGTTGCCGTCCGGCCCCAGGCCGAGCGGGATGCGCAACCGGTCCCGGTGGCTGCGCGGACGCCAGGTCTGCCGGGTGTCCACGGTGGCCGCGTCACCGACGCCGAGCAGGTCGGGCAGCTCCATGCTGCGGGCCAGCGGCTCGTCGGTGCTGGCGCCCTGCTGCTGGGAGAGCCGGAACGGCGCGACCTGCCGGGCCAACCCCTCCGCCGCGGTCAGGGTCAGCCCGTCCGGCCGGCCGAGCCGGGACGTGGTGGCGCCGCGGACCAGGTCGAGCCCGGCGCCGTCGCCGGTGTCCAGGCAGAGCAGCCAGCGCCCGGCGTCACGCGGCACCGCGCCGGACAGGTCGAACACGGTCGTGCCGAGCAGGCCCGGCCCGGTCAGCGCGCAGGTCGCCGAGACCTCACCGCCGTCGAGCACCACCACCACGTGACAGGCGGTGGTGAGCGGCTTCGCCTCGGGCGTGAACCGGGGCCGGCCGCCCAGTTCGTTGGCGAGCGCCGACTCCGCCTCGCCGAGACTGGCGTAGACCATCCGGCGCGCGCCCGCCGCGTCCGTCCGCCCCGGGTGCTGGGCGTGCGGCAGCCACTTGATCCAGTCCCAGGCCGGCTGCCGGTCCGGCGCGGCCACCACGACCACGAGCAGGTCTTCCGGGGCGTGGAAGGTGACCAGTTGCCCCAGCGCGGCCCGGGTCAGGTCGAGCACCGGCTCCCGGTCGCCGCGCAGCGCGATCCGGCTGAACGCGCGCAGCGACAGCGCGGTGGGCAGGTCGGGCACGCTTGAGTGGGCCCGGACGAAGCGGCGCAGCGCGATGGCGCTCATCGGCTCCAGGTCCTCCACCGGCTTGGTCTCCGGCGGCACGATCTCCACCGCCAGCCGCTGCGGGCCCAGCGCGATCCGCACCTCGCCGAAGTCGTCCTCGGTGACCCGCCGCTCCCACAGCCGGCGCGAGGCGGCGATCGACCAGAGCGCGTCCGGCTCCGGGTGCCGCCAGGTCATCGCGGCGCGCTGCTGCTCGGCCGCGCGCCGGGTGCGCTTGCGCATCTGCGCCAGGTAGCGCATGTAGTCCCGCCGCTGGGCGTTCAGCTCGGCCTTGTCGTTGCCGCCGTTGCCGAGCGTGCCGAGCGCCATGCCCAACATGGACACGCCGAACAACCCGCCGGCCACGTACGTCATCATGCCGCCGCCCCGGCCGGCGTAGAGGAAGGCCATCGCGCCGACGCCGCAGAGCATCGGCAGGATCATCAGCACCTGGCCCATGCCCTTGGCCTGCGGCTCCGGCAACTCGGGTGGGGACTCCAGCAGCACCTCGCCGCGCGGCAGCGCCGGCCCCGGTTGACGCGGAAGTCGGCGGAACACCACCGTACTCACGGCTCTCCCCTCCCCAGAAGGTCTGCCACCGCCGGTGCGCGCGTCGGGTGGGCAACCTGTGCGACCGCCATCGTAGGTAATCTCCCGGGGGCGTCGTGGACCCGTGGGTGCGGCGTCGATGGCCGGGTGGATCGTAGGCGAGCACGAGGAGGCCACTGTGGCGACGAAGACGGCGACCGGCGGGCTGAGCCGGATCACCATCGTGGCGCCGCGTACCAGGATGGATCTGGCGTTGCCGTCCGACGTGCCGCTTGCCGACCTGCTGCCAACGCTGCTGCGCTACGCCGGCGAGGATCTCGCCGACGAGGGCGTGCGGCACGGCGGCTGGAGCCTGTCCCGGCTCGGCGGGCAGCCGCTCGACGGCGGGCGCACCGCCGCCCAGCTCGGCGTCCGCGACGGCGAGGTGCTCTACTTCAACCCCCGCGCCGCCACCGCCCCCGAGATCGTCTTCGACGACGTGGTGGACGCGGTCGCGACCTCCACCACCCAGCGCGCCGGGGCCTGGCAGGTGGGCACCACCCGGGCGTACGCGGTGCTCCTCGCCTCCTCGGCGCTTGCCGGCGGCGCGGTCGCGGCGCTGTTCACCGGTCCGCCGCAGCTACCCGGCGCGGTGGCCGCCCTGGTGGTCGCGGTCGCGCTGCTCGTCGGCGCCGCGGTGCTGTCCCGGGCGGCCGGCGACAGCCGCACCGGGGCGGTGCTGGCCCTGGTCGGGGTCGGCTACGCGGGGGTCGGCGGCCTGCTGGTGCTCGCCGGTGACCGCCCGCTCGGCGACCTGGCCAGCCCGCACGTGCTGCTCGCCGGCACCGCCGTGGTGCTCTTCGGCGCGGTCGCCGCGCTCGCGGTCGGGGACCGGTTGCCGCTCTTCCTCGGGGCCGTCGGCGTGGGCGCGGCGGTCGGCTTCGGCGCGGTGCTCAGCCTGGCCTTCGACATCGACGCGGCATCCGCGGCGGCGGTGGTGGCGGCCGTGGCGTTCGGCGCGTTGCCGGCGCTGCCGATGCTCGCCTACCGGCTGGCCCGGCTGCCGGTGCCGTCGATCCCGACCGGTCCGGAGGACCTGAAGACCGACACCGAGTCGGTGGACGGGCCGGCGGTGCTGCGCAACAGCGAACGGGCCGACGCCTTCCTCACCGGCCTGCTGTGGACCGTCTCCCTGCTGGTGCTCGGCGGTGAGGTGGTGCTCGCCGCCGACGGCCGGCTCCCGGCGGTCCTGCTCTGCCTGGTGCTGGCCCTGCTGTCGCTGCTGCGGGCCCGCCCGTTCCTCGGCCGGGGCCAGCGCACCCCGGTGCTGCTCGCCGGCACCCTCGGCCTGGGGCTGGTCGCCGCGGCGGTGTTCGGCGCCGGTTCGCTGCCGGTCCGGCTCGGGCTGATCCTGGGCGGCCTGGCCGTGGTGGCGGTGATCAGCCTGGTCTACGGGCTCACCGTGGCCGGCAAGCGGATCTCCCCGGTCTGGGGTCGCACCCTGGACATCGTCGAGATCCTGCTGATCGTCGCCCTGGTGCCGCTTGCCGTCTGGGTCTGCGGCATGTACGGCTGGATCGTCAACCTTCGACCGTGACGGTGCCCATCGCGGTGCCCACCGGCGCGGTGGCGTAGACGCCCGGGCCGTGCTGGCCGTCCAACGGGCGGGCCGGCACACCGGCGCGCCGGGCCATCTCCCGGACGACCTTCACCAGGGCGTCGGCGTGCCCGTCCATCGCCGCCACCCGCAGCAGCGGAGGCACCCGCCGGCCGCCGGGGAGCACCACGGCCGCGACCGTGTGCGAGGGGGCGGAGGTGGAGGTGACCGCGTCGACGAGCGCGCCGAGCGAGCCGTTGTGGCGCACCCGCAGCGCCAGGCAGCGCTGGGTCCAGCCGCCGCCGCGGACGCTGGTCCAGGTCTCGACCGGGGACTCCGGCGCGAGGTCGAGCCCGGCCCCGGAGACCACCGCGGCGTGCAGCTCGTCCCGGCCGAGCACGCGGTGGCCGAGGCCGGCGGCGTGGAGCGCCTTGCCCAGCCGGCCGACCCCGGCGGCCACCGTCCGGTGCACGCCGCGCAGGCCACCGCCGCGGGTCACCGTCTCGGTGCGGGCGTCGCCCACCGACAGGCGCAGCGCCACCCACACGGTGCGGTGTGCCGCGGGTGGCGCGCCGGGCGCCGGATACCAGACCAGGGTGTGCGAGACGACCTGGGTCTGGGTGACCGGCCCGGCGAAGTCGGCGAGCACCGCGAGCGCCCGGTCCACGACGGCCGCCTCGATCGATCCGGCGGGTGCGCCGGGCCGGCCGGTGAGCGCCACCGCGGCGAACCAGCCGCGGTCGTCCTGGCCGATGCCGAGCCGGGTGCCACGCTCGGTCAGCTCCACCACGGTCAGCTCGGGCGCGAGCGCGGCCAGCCTCGGGTCGCCGCCGGGCAGCGCGCCCCGGGCCCGGTCCCGGCGGCGACGCAGCCGGCGGCGGAGCATCAGGTCCTCGTACCACCAGCGCCCGCCGCGCCTGGCGAAGGCCGCCACCACGGCCAGCAGCGCCAGCGCCGCGACGGTGGCGAGCAGCCAGGCCGGGCCGGCGGTGGCGGACCAGACGGCGAGCGCGGCGCACTCCGCCACCACAAGCTGGCCCACGACGACCGGGCCGAGCCGCCCCCGCCGGCGCCTGTCCACCGGCGTGACCGGTTGGTCCGCCGCCGGCCCGGCCGGGGCGGTGGCCGTACGACCGGGTGGCGCCTGGAGCTGCGTCATCGGTGAGCGTCCCTTCTGGACATGCCGGGCATCGGCCGGCGGGGGTGTGCCGTCGGCGGCGGACGGGGTCCGGCGCACCCCCGACGGCCCCTTATCGTAGGGAAGCCCGCGGCGCTGTTCGGACCTGATCGTCGCGGACCCACCCCTGCCGGAGGTTAGTCATGCGGACCCGCCGCGATCAGGTGCAGGCGTACCGCTTCGTCACCCGCCGCATCGTCTCCGCGCTGCTCTCCGGTGATCCGGAGACCAACGACCTGCCGATGCGCCGGCTCGGCATGGCGGTGTTCGGCAGCGTCATCGCCGCGGCCGTGGTGCTCGGCGGTGTGGGCGCGTACGGGCAGCTCACAAGCAACTCCGCGCCGCTCGCGGCGAACACCGTGGTGATCGAGCGGGAGACCGGCGCGACCTACTGGTTCGGCGACGACCAGGTGCTGCACCCGACACTCAACTACGCCTCGGCGCGGCTTGTCGTCAACGACGCCTCGGCGGAGGTGCGCACCGTGTCGCAGGCGTCGATCCGGGACCGGCCGCGCGGCCGGATGGTCGGCATCGTGGGCGCGCCCGACGACCTGCCGGATCGCAGGTCGCTTGTCGGGCTGCCCTGGTCGGTCTGCGACGTGCCGGACCCGAACGACCCGCAGCGCTCGACCACCCGGTTGGTGATCGACCGGCCGCTGCCCGGCGGCACCCCGCTCACCGACCGGGCGGTGCTGGTCCGCACGAGCGACGCCCGCTACCTGCTGACCGGCGGCTCCCGGCTGCGTGTGGCCGGTGACGAGCAGGCGCTCGTCGCGTTGCGGATGGCCGGCGCGACGAACCTCACCGTCGGCCAGCAGTTGCTCAACGCGGTGCCGGTGGGCCCGGTGCTGCGCAAGCCCACGATCGACTCCGACGGCGGCCCGAGCGGGCTGACCGTGGCCGACCGGCCGGCCCGGATCGGCCAGGTCTACCAGGCCGCCGGCCAGTTCTACGTGCTCACCCGGCAGGGCCTGGCCGCGGTCGGCGAGGTCACCGCGCGGCTGCTGCTCGGCGGCGGTGGCGCGGTCACCGACATCACGCCGGACGAGGCCGGCCGGCTCCTCAGCGACCAGCGGCTGGAGCCCGAGGGGTTGCCGGCCCGGATGCCCACGCTGCACGACGTCCGGGCCGGGCGGACCGTGCTCTGCGCCACCTACCGGTCCGGCGCGGCCGGCCAGCCGCCGGCCACCACGCTCGAGGTGTTCGACTCCCCGCCGGCGGAGCTGACCGCGTCGACCGCGGTGCCGTCGCGGCAGGGCGACCGGGACCCGGTGCGCACCGCCGAGAGCGTGCTGCTACCCGGCGGCAAGGGCGTGCTGGTGCAGGCCACGGCCGGGGAGAGCGGCAAGCCGGCGGCCGGCGCGACGGTCTATCTGATCACCGCGCAGGGGATCCGCTACCCGCTCGGCACCGACGACGGCGACGCGAGGAGCGCGCTCGGCTACGGCGACGTACCTCCGGTGGCGGTGCCCGCCTCGTTGCTGGCGCTGGTGCCGACCGGGCCGACCCTGGCCCGCACGGACGCCCTGGCGTACTTCGACGCGGCGGCGGCGCCGCAGGGCACCGCGACGCCCTCGCCCGGGGGCGGGGCCGGCCAGGTCCAGGGCGGTTGACCGACCGGCGGTACGTCCGAAGTGGAGGTGGGCGGTCACGGGTCGCCCGCGATGGCCCGGTTCGACTAACCTGAGCATGGCCGACGGGCCATCGACGACAACGGGGATTGAGCCATGACCGGGCGCACGACAGTGGACGTACTGTCCTTGGAGGACTTCCACCTGCGGCTTGAGCGACGTCTGCACGAGGCGGAGTCGGTGTTGCGCAAGCTCAACACCGAGATGCAGTGCCGCCCGCCGGCGCTCGGCACGTTCACCGACGCGACGGACAACTCCCGTCGCTACGCGGAGACCCACCAGAGCTACGTCAACCACGTGGACCGCCTGCGCCGGGCGGTCCTGGCCGCCCGCGAGGCGACGCACTCGATCATGACGAACTACAAGACCGCCGAGGCCCGTAACGCCGCCGCCGCGGCCGACATCGCCGCCGCCCTCTCCGGGCTGGACGACGCGATGAAGCAGCCGGAGGAGGATCGACGTGTCTGAATACACCAGGCGCTACGAGCACGTCAGCCACGAGGAGCTTTACCAGGGCGTCCACTCCGGCGACCCGAAGCAGATCGAGGGGCTGAGCGCCCAGTGGACCTCCCTCAAGGGCACGCTCGACGACCTCGCCCGTGACCTGGGCGCCGACCTGGACGCGCTGACGAAGACCTGGACCGGTGACGCCGCCCGCGAGTTCCAGCGCCGGCTGACCATGGTGACCGGTTACTCGGGCAACCTGGCCGAGGGCATGACGGGCATCCGGCAGGCGCTGGACATGATGGCAAGCGACCTGCGCACGGCCCAGACCACATCGGAGAGCCCGGAGAAGACCGACGACAACGACAAGCTGCTCTCCGGCGCCGGCAAGGGTTTCCTGCTCGGCGGCGCCCCGGGCGCGCTGATCGGCGGCATCATCGGCCACCAGCAGGACGAGGCCGAGCAGGAGAAGGCGCACCAGCGGATGGTGCAGGTCGTGGCGAAGCTGGCCGAGGGCTACGACTTCTCCGCGTACGGCCGGATCGTCGTGCCGGAGCCACCCCCCACCGAGTTGCCCGGCCACCACGACCCGAACGACCCGACGCTGCACAACGGCCCGTCGGTGAAGACGCCGGCGTCGGGCCCGAGCCTGGGCAGCTTCGGTCCCGGGGCGAACGGCAGCGCGACCACGTCGGGCGTGCACCACACGGCCCCGACCAGCGGCACGCCGGGCGACGGCGCTGCGGGCGGCGGCAACCCGGGCAGCCACACCGGCGCGGGCGCACCGGGTTCGGTCACGACCGGCGGCACGGTCGACCCGACCGGCACCTCGCTTGCCGGCGCCGGCCCGCTCACCGGCGTCACCGGCGGCCCGACGGTCGGCGGCAACCCGGGCTTCGGTCCCGGCGGCGGCAACGCCCCGACCGTGACGACAGGCGGGGGCGGCGGGCTCCTCGGCGGCCCCGGCGTGCTGAGCACCGGCTCGCTCGCCGGCACCGGCCCGACCGCGGCGTCCGCCGGCCGGCTCGGCGGCACCCCCGGCGTGGACAGCCGTTCGGCGGCGGGGACCGGGCGGCTCACCTCCGGCCGCGGCCTGACCGTCGAGTCGGAGAGCAGGTCGACCGGCCGCACCAACGCCACCGGGCGGCCCGCGATGGCCGGTCGCAACGGGGTGCTTGGCGCGCGTGGCGGTCACGACGATGACGAGTCCGACGGCCGGCTGACCTGGCTCACCGAGGACGAAATGGTCTGGGGCGACGGCAAGGCCGCCCCGCCGCCGGTGCTCGGCGGCAACTGACCTCGGCACGACACGACGGCGCGGCGCCCACCCGGGCGTCGCGCCGTTCGTCGTCGCGAGATGCGCGACAGCTCACACCGAGCCGTGGGGTGGCTCACGTAACCGGCAAGATCGTCGAGCTGCGCGATCGGCCGTTGACCGATAGGTTGAGACGGTGCTGCCCGTAGCGTTCGCCTCATCCACCTGGATGGCGATGCTGCGTCGGATCGCCCGCACGGCCGTGACCACCCTGGCATTGGTCGCCGGCCTCCAGGGCGTCGCCGCCACGCCCGCCGACGCCGGCGACACGACGGCACGTCCCGCCGCCATCACCGTGACCGACGCCCGTTCGGCGTCGACCGTCGGCGGTGGGGCCACGGTGATTGCCGAAGCAGCGCCCGCAGCCGCCCCGTGGGCGGTCACCCACCCGACCACCGGCCCGGCCGTCGCCGACCCGACCGATGACGCGGTCGCCGCGCCGGTCGCCGTCGTCGAGGTCCCGGTCGCCGCCGACCCGGGCCGGGCGACAATCGCCCGCCGCGGGCCTCCGCGCGCCTGACGGGCCACCTTTCCGGTACGCCCCGGCGCGGCCCCACCCGGCCGCCCGCCCCGCGCAACCCGTCGCGCCCCGCCGCGCACACCGCCCGACGCCCGGGCCCCAGTCGTTGTTCGACATTCGTTCCACCATGAGGTGCCGTAGATGCAGACCGTCTTCTCCACCGTCCTGCCGGACGTTCCCGCCGCCGCCGTGATCTGGCTGGCCCTGCTCGCCCTGGCGGCGGTCGTGGTCGCCGCGCTCGTCGTCCGCCCGACCCGGTTCCGCTCGGTGTTCGGCGAACGGATCAGCGAGGCCGCCCGGCCGAGCAGCATCGACCTGGCCGAGCAGACCCGCGAGCAGGCCCGGGAAAGCCGCCGGTACGCGGACGAGGTCGCCGTGGCCGCGTCCCGCGCGACGGTCACCGCCGAGCGCAGCCGCACCGAATGGCTGTCCGCGCAGGACGAGGCCGAGGCGGCCTGGCTGGCCTACCAGGCGGCGGAGGAGGACGTCCGCCGGCTGGCCGCCGCCGCGGCGCTGCCGCTGCCCCGGACCGCCCGGACCCCGGCCGAGTACGCGGACCGGGAGCGCTGGCTGCACCGGGCGGCGCTTGACGCCCAGTGGCGCAAGGAGATCAGCGTGCAGCAGCTCAGCGACATCCTCGGCGGGCGCGGCTGGGACCCGAGCCGGCACCCGGTGGAGCAGGAACTGCTGCTGCGCCGGCTGGTGCGGGACAACCTCCAGGCCCGGCAGCACGCCGCGGTGCAGCGGGAGCAGGCCGCGTGGCGTGCCGCCGAGACGGCCGCGGCCTCGGCCCGGAGCCTGCGCGAGGAGGCGTTCGCGGCGCTGCACCCAGCGGTCGAGCCGCAGGCGGCGCTCTCCATCGTGGGCTTCACCGGCCCGGAGAGCACCCGGGAACTGCCCACTGGGGAGATCACCCGCGAGCTGGCTCCGGTGGCCCGGGGTCGGGCCGCCGTGGCGGCGTACTGATCGTCGGGCGGTGCTGGCCCGGCTCGGTTAGCGTGGTGCCGTGTCCCGTGAAGCCTGGTTTCTCGTCGCGCTCGGTGTCGTTGTCGCGGCGGCGACGCTTGTCGGGGCGGTGCTGCTCGCGATCCGGGTGGTCCGCACCCGCCGCATGTTGGGTGCGCTCGGCGCCGGCGGCAAGGTCGCGTTCTACGGCGCGCTGATCTACACAATCCTGCCGGTGGACCTGCTGCCCGACCCGATCTATCTGGACGACATGGGCGTGCTTGCCGGCGCGTTGTTCTACCTGGGCCGGCTGGCCGCCAAGCACCGGGCGGCGCAGCGCGTCACCCGGGACGCCCCGGCGCCGACCCTGCCCGCCGCCCCGCCGGGTGGCGTGCCGCGTCGGTGACCGGTCATCAGCTCGACAGCCACGCGGCGAGTGAGGAGACGGCATGTCCGGCGATCACCGGTTGGACCCGCACGACGGGCGGGTCGCCCGCTTCTTCGCCGACCGCCACCTGGCCACGCTCACCACGTTGCGCGCGGACGGCACCCCGCACGTCGTACCGGTGGGGGTGACCTTCGACCCGGACGCCGGGCTGGCGCGGGTGATCACCTCGGGCGGTTCGGCGAAGGCCCGGCACGTGGCCGCCGCCGGGCCGGCGGGCACGCCGGTCGCCGTGTGCCACGTCGACGGCCGTTGGTGGCTGACCGTGGAGGGCCGGGCGGTGGTGCGCCGCGACCCGGAGGCGGTGGCCGAGGCCGAGCGGCGGTACGCCGAGCGTTACCGCACCCCGCGTCCGAATCCGGAGCGGGTGGTCCTGGAGATCACCGTGAGCCGGCTGCTCGGCAGCCTGCCCGGCTGAGAGGTTCCGCGCCGGACACGACGGGTCCCGGGCAACCCCGTTTCGGGGCGGCCCGGGACCCGTCGAAGGGTCAGCGGCCGGTGTCGCCCTGGCCGGTGTGCTGCTGCGCCATGTCGACGCCCTTGTCGATCTGCTTGTCGTACTTGCCGCCGGTGCGCTGGTCCGCCGCGTCGCCGGCCTTGTCGAGGCCCTTGTCGACCTGCTCGTCATGCTTGTCGGCGAAGTCCTTCGCCTTGTCCATGAAGTCGCTCATCTCAAGATCTCCCTTCGGTACGGTGAAGGCCTTCCCTGGGGCCGGGTAGGCAAACACCGGGCGGGCGCCGGGCGGGCGATGACGCACCGGGTGTCGGATTCTCCCGCGTCGGGTATCAACGGCCTCGATCGAGGAGGCGACGTGGACGACGACGCTGGCACGCCCGAACCGGCACGCCCCGAACCGGCACGCCCCGAACCGGCACGAGCGGAGCCGGCCCAGCCGGCAGCCGCGCCGGCCGGGCCGAGGCAGACCTGGGCGGGGCTGCCCTGGCCGGTCCGGACGGCGGTCACCTGGAGCGCGTGCCTGCTCGTGGTGGCGGCCGGGCTGTGGCTGCTGAGCAAGGTCGCGGTGCTGCTGGCGCCGCTGGCCGTGGCGCTTGCCGGCACGCTCTTCCTGACCGCTCTGCTCGACCCGGTGCTGGTGCGGCTGCGCCGGCTCCGGGTGCCGGCCGCGCTCGCCGCGCTGCTCACCGTCCTGTTGCTGCTCGGCGTCCTGGTCGGGGCCGGTGTCCTGGTCTGGAACCTCACCGCGACTCAGTTCGGTGAGCTGAGCCAGCAGCTCGACGAGGGCCTGCAACGGAGCCGCGAGTTCGTCACCTCCACCCTGCCGGTCACCGACCAGCAGCTCGACCGGCTCGTCGAGCAGATCCGTGAGGGCCTGAGCGGCAGCGCCCCCGACCCGGTGGCAGGTGCGCGCAAGGCCGCCGAGGTGGCCGGCGCGATCCTGCTCGGTCTGGTGCTGCTCTTCTTCCTGCTCAAGGACGGCCGGTCGATGTGGCACTGGGTGCTGCGGCGGCTGACCGGGCCACGGCGGGAGGTGACCGCCGCGGCGGGGCGGGCCGGCTGGCGGACGCTCGGCGCGTACAGCCGGGGCACGATGATCATCGCGGCGATCGACGCCATCGGCATCGGCCTGGCCCTGGTCGTGTTGCGCGTCCCGCTGGCCCTGCCGCTGGCCCTGATCACGTTCCTCGGCGGGTTCGTGCCGATCATCGGCGCCACCGTCGCCGGCGCGGTCGCGGTGCTCGTCGCGCTGGCTGCCAACGGCCCCACCACCGCCCTGCTCACGCTGGCCGCGGTGATCGCCGTCCAGCAGATCGAGGGCAATCTGCTGGAGCCGCTGGTGATGCGCCGGCAGGTCCAGTTGCACCCGGCGGTCATCCTGGTCGTGGTCACCGCCGGCACGCTCGTCGCCGGGGTCGCCGGCGCGTTCGTCTCGGTGCCGATCGCCGCGGTGCTCTGGCGGGTGCTGGACACCGTGCAGCAACACCGGGCCGCCTCCCCCGTGGAGGCGGCCGGCTGATCCGCCCCGCTCAGGCCGGATGGGGTTGCCGCAGGTGGGTGACGAACCAGGTGCCGGCCTGGTCGGCCACCTGCTCCAACGTGCCGGGCTCCTCGAAGAGGTGGGTCGCGCCGGGCACGACGCGCAGCTCGGCCACCTCGCCCAGCTCGTCCCGCGCCTGCTCGTTGAGCACGATCACCTCTTCGTCCAGCCCGCCGACGAGCAGCAGCGTCGGTGCCCGTACCGCCGTCAGTGAGCTGCCGGCCAGGTCCGGCCGTCCGCCCCGGGAGACCACCGCGCCCACCCGGTCCGGCCGGGCCGCTGCGGCGACCAGGGCGGCGGCTGCGCCGGTGCTCGCGCCGAAGAGCCCGATCGGCAGGCGGCCCAGCTCCGGGTCGGCACCCATCCAGTCGACGATGCCGGCCAGCCGCTCGGCGAGCATCCCGATGTCGAAGCGCAGGTGGGCGGTCACCTCGTCCTGCGCCTCCTCGTCGATCGTCAGCAGGTCGACGAGCACCGTGCCCAGCCCGCGCGCGTTGAGGGCCTGCCCCACCGCCACGTTGCGCGGGCTGTGCCGCGAACTGCCGCTCCCGTGGGCGAACAACACGACTCCGCCGGCTCCCGAGGGAACGGAGACGTCCCCGACGAGCCCGCCCTCCACCACCGGCACCGAAATCTCCCGCACACCCTCACCCCCCGCTCCACCTCCCCCTTACCCCCCTCCCCGGCGATCATGAAGTTAGCGGGGCAGAGAGCGCTCCCCCATGCCGCCAACTTCATGATCGCCGGGGCCAGGCCGGGGCCAGGCCGGGGCCAGGCCGGGGCCAGGCCGGGGCCAGGCCGGGGCCAGGCCGGGGCCAGGCCGGGGCCAGGCCGGGGCAGGCGGGCCGGCGCGGGTTGCGTTGACGTCGGCGGCAAGGTTTAGCGTCTGCCGTGGGACAGATGGGGCGGGAGGCGCTGATGCGGATCGGGGAGCTGGCGGAGCGGGCCGGTACGAGCACCCGGACACTGCGCTACTACGAGACCCACGGGCTGGTCCGGCCACGCCGGTCCGCGAACGGTTACCGGATCTACGACGACGCGGAGCTGCGCGTCGTGCACGAGATCCGCTCCCTGCTGGCGATCGGCTTCGGGCTGGACGACATCCGCCCGTTCGTCGCCTGTCTCCGCGCCGGGCACGACTCCGGCGACGTCTGCCCCGACTCGGTGGCGGTGCTGCGGCGCAAGCTCGCCGAGGTGGACGACTACCTCGACCGGCTCGGCACGGTCCGCCGCCGGTTGCACGACCAGCTCGCCCGCGCGATCACCTATCGGGAGGAAACATGCCTCAGGACACGCAGACCGGCGGACTGACCGCGGTCACCGACGCTACGTTCGCGGAAACCGTGCTGGCCGCCGACCGCCCGGTCGTGATCGACTTCTGGGCCGAATGGTGCCCGCCGTGCCGGGTGGTGTCGAAGCACCTGGCCGAGCTGGCCGAGGAGTTCGGCGACGCGCTGCGGTTCGTCGCGCTGAACATCGACGAGAATCCCACCACCGCCCGGGCCTACCAGGTGATGTCCGCGCCGACCATGCTCGTCTTCCGCGACGGCCAGGTGGTCGGCTCGACAGTCGGTTCCCGGCCGAAGAACCACCTGCGGCAGAGCTTCGCCCGCCACCTGGACGGTTGAGCCACCGCCGGGTGGGAACGCGCGGGGTGACCACGGAACCCGACCGATCGCGAGGCTCATGATGGCGAAACAGGACAGGTCCCGGGAGCGGGAACCCAGCGACCAGAAGCGCCGCGAACAGGAGCTGGAAGGCTCGCCGGAGTGGGCCGACCGCGCCGCGTCGGCGCGTACCCCCGACGATCCGCGGGCCGTGGCGCCGCGGGACGCCGGCGGGCGTCCGTCGAACGGACGCCAGTTCTGAGATACGCACACCGAGCGGCCCCGTCGACGCGGGGCCGCTCGGTCCGGCGGGAACCGGTCAGCCGGCGTGTTCCGGCAGGTGCATCAGCGGCGCGCGGCCCGGGGGCTGCTCCGGCTGCGGCCCCGACTCGTGTTTCTGCGGCACCGGCACGGTGACCGGTTGGGCGCTCGTGACCCGCAACGGCTCGCCGTGGTGCAGCAGTTCCAGCACCGTGTCCGGCCCGCCGTTGCGCAGCGAGTATGTCGTCTGGTGCGGCCGGACGTCGACGCGCAGCCGCATCGACCGCCACTGCAACGAGAACTCCAGGCGGCTGAGCCGGCTGGAGAGCCGGGGTGCGAAGGAAAGCGTCCCGTCGTGGTCGCGCAACCCGCCGAAGCCGGCGACGAGCGCGATCCAGGAGCCGGCCAGCGAGGCCATGTGCACCCCGTCGCGGGTGTTCTCGTTCAGGTCGTGCAGGTCCATCAGCGCGGCCTCGCGCAGATAGCGGTGGGCCAGCTCGGGGAAGCCCACCTCGGCGGCGAGGACCGCCTGGGTGCAGGCGCTCAGCGACGAGTCGCGTACGGTGCGGCGCTCGTAGTAGGTGAAGTTGCGCAGCTTCTCGGCGGCGCTGAACGCGTCGCCCCGCCAGTGCATGGCCAGCACCAGGTCGGCCTGCTTGACCACCTGCTTGCGATACAGGTCGAAGTACGGGTAGTGCAGCAGCAGCGGGTACTTCTCCGGCGGCGTGTGCTCGAAGTCCCACTCCTGCAACCGGGTGAAGCCCTCCACCTGCTCGTGCACGTCAATCTCGGAGTCGTACGGGACGTGCATGTCCTGTGCGGCGTCCCGCCAGGCGGCGGCCTCCTCCTCGGTGACGCCGAGGTCGAGGGCCTGGTCCCGGTAGCGCATCGCGCAGTCGGCGGCGGTGAGCAGGTTCCGCTGGGCCATCAGGTTGGTGTAGACGTTGTCGTTCTTGACCGCGGTGTACTCGTCCGGGCCGGTCACCCCGTCGATGTGGAACCGGCCGGCGCGGTCGTGGTGACCGAGCGAGCGCCACAGCCGGGCCGTCTCGACAAGCAGTTCCAGCCCGATGTCCCGCTCCAGCGCCTCGTCGCCGGTGACGAGCACGTAGCGGCGCAGCGCGTCGGCGATGTCGGCGGCGATGTGGAACGCGGCGGTCCCGGCCGGCCAGTACGCCGACGACTCCGGGCCCTCGATGGTGCGCCACGGGAACGCGGCGCCCTGGAGGTTCAACGTGCGGGCCCGTTCCTGCGCCTGGGCCATGGTGTCGTAGCGCCACTGCAACGCGTCCTTCACCGCGCTCGGCTGCGTGTACGTCAGCACCGGCAGCACGAACATCTCGGTGTCCCAGAACGCGTGGCCGTCGTACCCGGGGCCGGTGAGGCCCTTGGCCGAGATGGGCCGCCGTTCCGCGCGGGCGCCGGCCTGGAGCACGTGGAAGAGGCCGAACCGGACCGCCTGCTGGACCTCCGGGTCGCCCTCGACGCGCACGTCGGCGGCGTCCCAGAACTCGTCGAGGTATTCCCGCTGCGCGCGGCGAAGCCCGTCCCAGCCGTCGAGCCGGGCGGAGGACAGGGCCGCGCCGACCTGGTCGCGAAGCGCCGGCAGGGACCGCCGGCTGGACCAGCCGTACGTCAGGTACTTGACCACCCGCAGTTTCTCGCCGGGTTTGAGCACGCAGCCGATTGTGGTGCGGACCCAGTCCTCGTACCCCTCGGTTTCGATTGTGGTGTGTTCCGGGCCGTGCACGTCGTGGCTCATGCCGGCGCTGACCCGCAGGCCGCTGACCTTGGTGCGGTGGATGAGCAGGCCGCCGTCGTCGGTGGTCAGCTCCTCCTCCGCCTGCAACGGTGACTCAAGCACGGCGGCCACGCGCGGGTCGCGGCTCTGCGGCGGCAGCGACTCGTTGGCCACCAGCTCGGACTGGAGGATCAGCCGCAGCGGCCCGTCGACCGCCTCCACCTCATAGTTGATCATCGCGACCGAGCGGTGGGTGAACGACACCAGCCGGGTGCTGCGGACCTTGACCTCGCGGCCGGCCGGGGAACGCCAGTGCAGCTCCCGCTGGAGCGTGCCGGCGCGCATGTCGAGGACCCGCTCGTGGGCGAGCAGCTCGCCGTAGCGGACATCGAGGGGCTCGTCGTCGACGAGCAGCCGGATGAGCTTGCCGTTCGTGACGTTGACGATGGTCTGCCCGGACTCGGGGAAGCCGAAGCCGGCCTCCGCGTACGGCAGCGGACGCAGCTCGAAGAACGAGTTCAGGTAGGTGCCGGGCAGGCCGTGCGGCTCACCCTCGTCGAGGTTGCCGCGCAGCCCGATGTGCCCGTTGGAGAGCGCGAAGACCGACTCGGACTGGGCCAGCACGTCCATGTCGAGCCGCACCTCGCGGATGTGCCAGGGCTCGACCGGGTAGGACCGTTCCCGGATCACGCGGCCGGCTCCGTGGCCAGCAGGTCGGCGAGGTCGGTGACAACCACGTCGGCGCCGTGCGCGCGCAGCTCGTCGGCCTGGCCGACCCGGTCGACGCCGATCACGTACCCGAAGCCGCCCGCCTTCCCGGCGGCCACGCCGGCGAGCGCGTCCTCGAAGACGGCGGCCTGCGCCGGCTCGACGCCGAGCATCCGCGCGCCTTCGACGAACGTGTCCGGGTGCGGCTTGCCCTGAAGCTTTTGTTGGCGGGCGACAACCCCGTCGACGCGGGCTTCGAGCCAGCGGTCCAACCCTGCGGCGTGCACCACGGCCTCGCAGTTGGCGCTCGCCGAGACGACCGCGCGGCGCAGCCCGGCCCGGGTCGCGGCCTCCAGGTAGCGCACCGAGCCGTCGTAGACCTCGACGCCGTCGTGTTCGATCCGTTGGAGCAGGACGACGTTCTTGCGGTTGCCGACGCCGTTGACGGTGTCCGCGTCCGGCGGGTCGTCGGGGGTGCCCTCCGGCAGCGTGATGCCGCGCGATTCCAGGAATGAGCGCACCCCGTCGGCGCGCGGTCTGCCGTCCACATACCGGTTGTAGTCCGGTCCGGGGTCGAACGGGCGGAACGGCTCGCCGGTCTCGTCCGACCGGCGCCGCAGGAACGCGTCGAACGTCTCCGCCCAGGCGGCGTTGTGCACCTTGGCGGTCTGCGTCAGCACACCGTCCAGATCGAAGAGACACGCGGTCACGTGCGCGGGTAGGCCCAGCATTGTTTGAATCTATCCAGGCGGCTCACCGGGCAAACACGATTCGGGGCGTCAGCGGCGCGGGCGTAGCGTCCACGTCACGGTAAGTGACGTGGTGACGGTGCCGTCCTCGGTGCCGATCTCCACTTCGACCGGGAACTCGGGCCGCCGCCCGGCGTCCAGCTCGGCCAGCACGTCGGCCGGCGGACGCCCGAGCCGAGCCGTGGCCAGCACCGGGCCCATCGCCACCTTGCGGTAGCCGATGGTCGCGTTCACGGCCAGGGGTGCGGCCCGGTCGAGCACCTGCCCGAAGGCGGCCATCACCACCGCGCCGGACGCGGTCTCACCGAGCGTGAACGTGGCGCCGGCGTGGGGGCCGCCCACGTGGTTGTGGTGCGCCGGGTCGTCGGGGAGCCGGACCACGGCCCGGACTCCGCCGTCGGCCTCGGGCGCGACCTCGACGATCTCGATTCCGAGGGTACGGGCGAACGGCACGGCTTCGAGGAGGGCCGCCGCCACCTGCCGCGAGTCGATGGACATGCCCGAACGCTACTCGCCAGTAACCATGCCGACAAGATGACCCACCTCCCAGATCCGGAACCGCCACCATTGAGCCACTTACTGCCGGGATACCGCGCTTAAACGGTCCGCAATACGAATTGATCATTCCTCAATCTCAAGGTACGCGCGATAGGCCGGATGAATCTGGTAGCGCTGGGGTTTGCGGTAGGCTTTGGTGAGCTTCCTTGAAAGCACATTAGCTTTACGCATTTCGCCTTCCGTTCCGCCGAAGTCGAAATACTTCTCACTCGTTTCAATTCCTAGAAACCCCAGTCGCCTCAACGTGGCGACTAGATATTCTATACTGCCGATATCTTTTACTTCCTTCAGAATTCGATTCAACCGCGCTTCGGTGACTATTGACTTTTCCCCAGCAAATTCGTAAAGCACCTGCTCTAAATCGATTTTGGCAGCAACGCCTTCGACTAGGAGCGCCAGGAAGGCAAAAGTGCTGTACTCCGCCTCAGCCTCAAGGATGTCTCTCTCTTCGACTTGTTCATGCTTCGCGTTACTGGCCCGAAGAAGCGCGGCATTTGCAAAGAAGACAAGGTCGCGTGGTCGGGGCTGGACGCGCGACAGCAGATACTCTCTGGTCGGCATGTTCTTGACGCGCGGAACGAAGGCATGCTCCCACAAGTCCTCTGCGGTGACGTTCGGCTTTGAGGCCATGAAGCGGTCTTCTAGCACACGCGCCAGAAGGTCCGTGTCACGCCACTCGATTTCAGCGGTGCTGATCTTATCGGGTTCCCGGGCGTGCTCGCGCACATACGCAAAGATGTCGCTCCGGAGGAAGACGGTGAGCGTGACGTTCAGCGCAGACTTTTTCGGGCTGTCCCTCTTGAACTCGTCTACTATTCTTCCGACAACAGTGAGGAGACCCAGTAGCAGACGCGAAAGGAGTTCCAGATCGGCGCCCCGCTGCCAGGCCTTATCAAGATTGTCGACCAAGACAGCGATACGGTTGCGATCACTTAGCGCTGCGCCTAGAAGGCCGCGAAGATTCCTCAGAGTGTTACTATAAAGTGCCGTATTGACTTTCTGGCGAGCAGATTCGACCTGACTCTCATCGATTCCTTCGTTCAGTACAAGTTCGAGCGATCTTACCAGCATGTCGAGGCGGACAGAGAAACTCGCATCAACGCCCCGATGCTGCTCTTCCATGTGGGTCCGCAACTGGTCCATGGCTGAGCCACTAGAAATCCCGGCGGGTCGCTTTTCAGCTTCGTCAACCGCCCGCGCCGCAACCTCGGTGTAGATTAGGTACTTCCACAATCCCTCGATAAGATAGTCACCCAAGTGACGAGAGCTAATGCGCCGCAGAACATCGAGAAGAGCTTCGAGCTCATAACTCGCGGGCTTTATCGCGCAGACCAAGTTTCTCGCATCCGATTTTAACAACTCAGCCGCTTGAAGCATGTTTGCGGTTTTCCCAGTCCCCTTCTTCCCTGTGAAGATAGTGGCGGCCGAGTCAACTACATCCCGAAAGTCTCTAGTCTCTACGAAGTACTGCTCCAAACCATCCTGGTCGCTCTCAGCGACATGGTTCCCGAAGCGAAGGGCAGACAATTCTACGCTGATATGCCTCCGCACCCTGCTGGCACCCATGGGGGTAGACGAGCGTAATGCCTCCATCCATACAATGGCCTGCTTCTCAAGGTCTACTGCGTTGCGGTAGTGGAGTGCCAGGTCGCGATAATCAATGGCGGGCCTTGCCGTATCCTCCATGACAATGACCACGTCTCGGCCAAGACCTCGAGCCATTCCTGCTAATAGGGAGGCCCTAGCATTTGACGTTTCCGAAAGAAACGCTCTTTCAGGCGTCATGTGGAATATCGCGCTTGCCGAGGTATATATCTGCTCCGCGAACCACGCCAACGGCGAGCCGCCGTACTCATCCATGTCGACCGTCGTGACCTCGAATCGATCATACGAGTCGAGAACTCTGGAAAGACGCTGGCTTGCATCGTCTTCCTTAAAGCTCGGCATGTAGAAGATTCTGCATGCATCAACCGGAGGGAGGGCTACTCCCCCTGTCAAGTCATCCCACAGAGGAGGCGTGTCCAGGTCGGTAAGATCAGAAATCTTGGTGACTAGATCTAAGACGTTTCGATAAGGCGTTATACCCGTGGTGGTCAGAAGGGCAAGGTCTCGGAGATTCTTGTTGGCACGTGCGTCCTGCGAGTCGAGAAGAATGCCGACGCGTTTGCGCTTGCCGATTGCCAGCCCTAGTTCAAAAAGTACATTGTCGCTAAGCGTGGACAACTCAAAGAGACCTAGAGTGCATTGGTTTATCGCACCCTCTACTTCGTTAATAATGAGTCGACCATCGACAACTAAATCTTCCCAGCTTACGGCGCGTATGGTAGCGGAACCATCGCTAAGTGCAGCAGCCGTTGTACGCATCGTTTCACTTAGAATCGCTGGACGAGCACTGTAGCCGAAAAAGAGCTCTTCCATAACATCTCCGGTGGTCGAATGTGATCGATGAACTCGCATTTAAGCCACTGCGACTGCCGTAGCAAATAGGGCGATATAGGCGCAGCCGAAGATGATAGGCACCCATTGCTCCAATCGAGTGAGCGGCCAATATATCGACATGTCCCTACCAGAGCCAACCGCTTTCCACTCTGCCGACCAGTAGGGCGAGGCTGGCAACCGCTCCTCCATCGCCCCTATTACACGGTACTTTGCAGAAGTTAACTGTCTGTAAGATCGAAGCACCCAGAACCATGCAACACATTGAAGAATAAGCACCAAAAGGGGAATGATTAGTGCGATCACTTCCCCTTCCTTAATCTTCGACATAAAAGCCGTGGCGACGACGACAATGCTTGTATTGGATGTCAAGAAGAATGTGTTGTGGAGTCCGCGACGTGCCGTAACCCTGTCGGCCATCTCGCAATACACCTTGTATTGTTCTAGAATCGCGGCCTGATACTTTTCTCCTGAGCCCCTATAGGCGGATTCGTCGAGGGGTGTCCAAAGCCCTTCCCGGATCTCTGCGAATGATGCTTGGCGGCGGCTAAATACCGCTCCGGCGCGCCTCGCCATGGTCATCAGGGCATGATGGCTGCCGCGGGGATCCTTCTCTACAGTTGGGTAAACATCTAGTCACTCTGCGCCGCGGGGTTGACTTCCCGTTCCGCATATGCCGAAGGGTTGCACGCTGCTGAGCCCGTCCAACATCTGCCCAAGGAATCCCCATCTGCGCCAAGAACGCGAACTCCGGCTGCGGCAGCTCGGACCGCTACTCGGGTTTCCCGACTCGACGGTGCACGCGATCCTGAACCAGCACCCTCCCGCACCGTCTGACCTGGCTCGACCGGCCTACCGGCCAGGTAGCTCGCCGCTCAGCACACGAAAGGCCTCTACGGCCCTTGCTGGATGCCGTCAGGGCAGGCTGCGAGGTCAGATGGCGCGGATCGTGATCAGTCTTCGAGCCCGGCGAGGTCGTCGGCGTTGCGGGTGTAAACGGCGGCATCGTGGGCGTGTGCGGTTGCGGCGATGAGCAGGTCCATCACCCTGGCGCGTGGCTGGCGGCCGTTCTCGACGACACGGGCGGCCAGGCGCGCATAGCTGTCGGCGATGGCTTCGTCAATGGGAAGCGGATCAAATCGACGCTGGATGGCGCTCAGCCGCGCCAACCGGAGCGCCCTCGCTTCGGCGTTCTTCGCGACCAGGACACCGAACTGGAGTTCGGCGATGCTGGCGACGCTGATGGCCAGTTCGCCGGGAATCGGGGTCACATCGGTGGCGATGAGGATGCTGGTGTCGAGGATGCCCCGGCTCACCGCTGGGCCCGGTTCACCGCTGTGACCACGGATCGGCGACGGCGCCGTCGAGCAGGTCCCGATCATCTGCCCACCCTGGATCCGTGGGTTGATCGAATATGCCGGCAAGGTCGTCCCACTCGCGCCAGGCTCGGGGACTGACGGGACCGAGCACGGCCGCGGGCCGCCCGGCTACGGTGATCGTCACACGTTCGCCAGCCTGCGCCCGGCGCACCAGGTCGCTGGCGTTCTGACGCATCTCCCGCAGCCCAATCTCATGCACGTGTCCCAGGGTAGCACTTGTGCTACAAACGTCTCCTAGGTTGCCCGCCCTCGCGGAGACCGATCGCCGGGCCACGCCCCGGATGTCTCATTGTCTCTTAATAAAAGACAATGATCTCCGCTGCACGTACAAATGTCTCTTATTAAGAGACAACAGGACATCAAGCGCGGAACCTATGAGCCAGCGGTGCTGACCCACAGATTCTCCTCTACGTACACCTTCCCACTCCGCGGCGGACCCTCGATGACCATCGACTTTGGGGCGAACGGGCTCATGACTCGGCGACGCCGTTCAGGATGGTGCTCAGGTTGTGGAGGAAGGTCTCCTCGGCGTCGAGGTGGGCGCCGTCGACGACGAGCCGGGCCATGGTGGGATAGCGGCCGGTGTCGAGCATGCGCCTCAGGTAGGGGCCGAGCGCGGACTGCCACGCGGACACGTCGGTGCCGGTGGCCCGCGCGGTGCGGCGCTCGGTGATCTCCCGGCGGAGCGCGCCGACGAGGAACGCGCCGAGGGCGCCCGAGGCCCGCTGAAGATCGCCGGTGTCGCGTACGCCGGGGGCCTGGCTGAGCGCGGCGGCGGTGGCCTCGCCGACGGCGAGCGCGTGTGGCCCCAGGTGTGGTCGCGCGCCGAGCAGGTCGACGAGCCATTCATGGTCGAGGGCGGCCTCGCGGGTCGCCCGGGCGATGGCCACCACCGTGTCGCGCCAGCCTTCGGCCTCGGGTAGCCGGCCGGACTCGGCGAGACCGGCGGCTTCGGCGATCCCGGCGGCCTTCGCGATCCGGGCGTAGACCGAGTCGACCATCAGGTCGAGCAGCTCGGACCGGTTGACCACGTAGTCGTAGAGCCGCATCGGGCCGACGCCCAACTCCTTGGCGAGCTTGCGTAGCGACAGCCCGTCGAGACCGTGCGCGTCGGCGAGTTGCATCGCCGTGGTGGCGATCTTCGCGCGGCTCAGCGCCACCGGTGCCGCTCGGGGCTGGGGCTCGGGCCTTTCCCAGACCGACAGAGGTACGTTACCGTACGGCGTATCCATGAAATACATCGTACGGCAAGGGAGATGACGATGCGAATCGCAATCGCCGGCGGCGGCATGGGCGGCTTGACGCTGGCCCGCATCCTGCACCGGCAGGGCATCGCCTCGGTGGTGTATGAACGGGAGCCGCACCGTGCCTCGCGGACGCAGGGCGGATCGCTCGACCTGCACCCGGAGTCCGGGCAGCACGCCCTGGCCGCGGCCGGTCTCGAAGCCCGCTTCCGGTCCGAGGCACGCCCGCAGGGCGAGGAGCACCGCATCCTCGACCCGGACGGCCGCGTCCTCCTGCACCACGAGCCACAGCCCGGCTCGTTCGACGGGCGTCCCGAGATCGACCGGACCGTGTTGCGTGACCTGCTGCTCGACTCGCTCCCCGAGGACACGGTGGTGTGGGGCCGCCGGCTCGTCGCGGCGGCGCCCCGGCCCGGCGGGGGGTTCGAGCTGACGTTCGACGGTGGCCACCGCGCCGGCTGTGACGTCCTCGTCGGCGCGGACGGCGCACGCTCGGTCGTCCGGCCGCTGCTGACCGACACCACCCTGTCCGCCGTCTCCGCCCATGTGGAACTCAACATCAGCGACATCGACAGGCGCCACCCGACGCTCGCCGAGATGATCGGGCCCGGCAACTTCTGGTGCATCGGCGTGCGCCAGGTCCTGTGCGCGCAGCGCCTCGGCGACGGCAGCGTCCGGGTCGGGATCTCCCTGCCGGCGGACGACCGCGACCTCGACGCCTACCGCGACAAGCGGGCCCTGCTGGACCTGTTCGACGGCTGGAATCCCCGCCTCACCGCCCTCATCGAAGCCGGCGACGGCGCCCCGATCCCGCGCCGGATCGAGGCGATGCCCGTCGGTGCGCGCTGGGACCATCGACCGGGCATCACCCTGATCGGCGACGCCGCGCACCTCATGCCGCCGGTCGGCGAGGGCGCCAACCAGGCGATGCTCGACGCCGCCGAGCTGGCCGCGGCGTTCGCCGCCGATCCCGCGTCGGCCATCCAGGTGTACGAGGAAGCGATGTTCGCCAGGATCCAGCCGATCGCGGAGATGTGCAGGCGGGTCCAGGCGATGATGCTGTCCGCCACCGCAGCCGCCGACATCGTCCGCTTCTTTTCGCGACGGGAGACCGAGCCGGCCGCCAGCGTTTGAGCATCATCGGCGGTGGCCGCACCACCTCGGCGAGGTGGCGGTAACCCGGCCGAGGCGTTTCGCCAGCTCGGCGAAGTGGCGGTGTCCCCGGCCGAGGCATACCGCCACTTCGCCGAACTGGAGTCGATCACGCCGCAGGCGCGGCGTCGGGGGTCAGGCGCGCCTGGTGTACGCGACGAACGCCGCCCAACTCGCCGGTGTGAACGTCAGCGCCGGCCCCCGCCGGTCCTTGCTGTCGCGGACCCCGACCACGCCGGGCAGGTTGTCCGCCACCTCCACGCAGTTGCCGGAGTTTCCGCTGCTGCGGGTGCTCTTACGCCAGGTCGCGCCGGTCAGCTCCATCGTTTCGCCGCCTCCGAGATCGCCGCCAGGGTCGCCCCGTGCGGCATCGCCTCCGCGCGGACCGACTCCCAGGTCTGCCGCAGCGATTTTACGTCCGTCGCACGCTCCACGATGGAGCCGTGCAACTGGTTGTCGAGGTAGCCCACGTCGTCGCCGTCCGCCGGGGTGGCGAGCACGAACGCGCCGTTGAGCCGGGGGTAGGACCCGACCGTCTCGGGCACCACGTGCAGGTGCACCCGCGGCCGGCGACCCATCTCGACCAGGTGCGCCAACTGCTCGCGCATCACCTTCGGTCCGCCCACCGGGCGGGCCAGCACCGAGTGGTCGAGCACGGCCACGAACTGCGGCGGCGCGGGCTTCTCCAGCACCGCCTGCCGAGCCATCCGTGCGGCCACCTGTTGTTCCAGCGCCTCCCCGACAAGCGGGCTCGCGCCCTCGTGCAACGCGCGGGCGTACTCCTCGGTCTGCAACAGGCCGGGGATCACCAGCGGTTGGAAGCTGCGGAGCGCAGTCGCCTCCTGCTCGATGCCCACCCACTCGCGGAACCACGGAAGCAGCGACTCCCGCACCAGCGCGGCCCGGATGCGGACCAGCAGGCCGCCGCCGTGCAGCACCTCGTCGCAGCGCTCGGTGAACTCGGCGCGCGGCGCGCGGCGGCACTGCTCCACGGCCGCCACAAGCGACGGCGAATAGCTCACCCGCTCGGCCAGCGCCTCCTGGGTCAGCTCGGCATCGGTGCGGAGCCGGCGCAGCTCACCGGCGAAGAGTTCCCACAACGACGCACGGCTCATCTGCACACCTCTGCACACGAAAGGACTGTCGGTCGGACAGCCGGTGATGTGGGGGTGGAACGCCTTCCGACCCTAGCGAGGCGGTGACGAGACTGTCACGCAGCGAAGCCGGATTCGTCCGGAACCCGCGAACGCGAGGAGCGCCACGTGATCAGTCACCAGCTCGGACAGCCGCCGGAAGGGCCGGCGGGGGACCGCCCTCGCGCGTACCCCGGGCACGCCACGCCGCACACGCCGCTGCGCCCGATGTGGTGCTGCCGGGCGTGCGGCCAGCCGTGGCCGTGCGCGACCGCCCGCCTGCTGCTCCGGAGCGAGTACGAGGACAACCAGATCGGCCTGTCGATCTATCTGTGCGGGCTGCTCTACGAGGCGACGCGCGACCTCTACCGACTCAACCCGGCGGACGCGCCCTCCCCCACCGACATGTTCGCCCGCTTCGTCGCCTGGGGCCCGCACCGCCGCCCGATCATCGCGCCGCCGCCCGACGGGTGTTAAGCGGGGCCCCCGCCTATACCAAATGCGTTAAGCGGGGCCCCCGCCTTTCACCTCCAGCCGATGTCGATGCGGTCGCCTCGCTCGTCGAAGAAGTGCAGCGCGTCCATCCGCACCTGCACCGCCAGCGGGTGCCCGGACGACACCTGCGGGTAGGGCGCGAGCCGCACCGCCAGCTCCGCCGGGCGGCGGTGGTGCCGGCCCGGGTCGGGCAGCACGCTCGTGCGGTTGCCGCCGCCCCCGCCGCTCGGGGCGGGCTCCGGCGGGGCGGGCTCCGCCGCCCGTCCGGTGAGCCGCTGCATCACCTGGCCGAACCGGCGCAGACTGCGCACCCCGGGCGCGCTCCGCTCGACCGGGGTGCCCATCTCGTCGACGACGATCGCGGTGGCGCCGATGTCGAGGAAGGCAAGCGACTCGTGGCCGTGGTGCTCCAGGTAGCGGATCCGGCCGTGCAGCACGTCGCCTGCGGTGTCGGGAGCCACCGGCGTCAGCGCCTCGGCGCGCAGGCCGACCACGATCCGCTCGCCGTGGTAGTGCGCCACGGCGCGGCTGCGGATGTCGTCCCAGGGCAGGTAGAGCGACTGCTCACCGAGATTCAGCGCGATGTACCGGTCGAGGTGGACATAGACCGACGCCTCCAGCAGGTTCATCCGGGGGCTGCCGAGGAACGCGGCGACGTAGAGCGTCGCCGGCCGCCCGTACACCTGGGTGGGGGTGCCCACGTCCTGGAGCACGCCCTTGCGCATGATGGCGACCCGGTCGGCCATGGTGAGCGCCTCGGCCTGGTCGTGGGTGACGTAGATGGTGGTGACGCCCAGCTCACGGGTGAGCCCGGAGATCTCCGCGCGCAGCTCGGCGCGCAGGCCGCTGTCGAGGTTGGACAGCGGCTCGTCCATCAGGAAGAGGCCGGGCCGGCGCACGATCGCGCGCCCCATGGCCACCCGCTGCCGCTGGCCGCCGGAGAGCTGGCTCGGCTTGCGCGCGAGCACGTCGCCGATGCCGAGAGCGCCTGCCACGTCCTGGATCCGCTCGCCGCGCGGTCCGGGCTCGACGCCGCTCAGGCGCAGCGGAAAGCCGATGTTGTCGCCGACGGTCATGTGCGGATAGAGCGCGAAGTCCTGGAAGACCATGGCGATCTTCCGGTCCCGCGGTGGTAGATCGTTTGCGAGTTCGCCGTCGAGCAGGACCGCGCCCGAGGTCGGATCCTCCAGCCCGGCCACCATCCGCAGCACGGTGGACTTGCCGCAGCCCGAGGGGCCGAGCAGGACCATGAACTCACCATCGTTGACGTCCAGATTTATGGTGTCGACCGCGATCGTGCCGTCCTGGAACACCTTCGTGACATCTTTGAGCGCGACGGTGCTCACCGTCACCTCCCCAGTCGCTCGCCCGAACCCGGGAATGACTGTGGCCAGGATCATGGTGTTCGCACATCGGGTAAACGTGCCATGTTCGGCTCGTGACAGTCCTATTACGGGGTAATCGTCGGGCTCCATCGTTAAGTGACCTGCGAGTAACCACTTTCAGACCGGTTCGTCAAGAAACACCCGGCGTACCACCCGCTCGGCGGCCCGCCCGTCGTCGAGCGCGCAGAACCGGGCCCGGAACGCCGCCCGGGCCCGCTCGGCCGTCCCGCCGCGCACCGCGCCGGAACGGAAGAGGTCAAGCAGCCCGGGGAAATCCGTGGCGACCGCGCCCGGCGGCTCGGCCAGCAGGTCGAAGTAGACGCCCCGGGCCACCCGGTACGCGTCCCAGTCCGGGGCGTAGACCACGATCGGCCGGTCCAGCACCGCGTAGTCGAACATCGCCGAGGAATAGTCTGTGACAAGCACGTCCGCCGCCAGATAGAGGTCCTCGACCCGATCGTGGGCGCTGACGTCGAGCACCCCGCCCGCCGCCGGCCCGCGCGGCCGTCGCTCCCGGTCGTGGAAGTAGTGGCTGCGCATCAACAGCCGCCCGGTCGGCCCGAGCACGTCGCGCATGAGGTCCGGGTCGAACGGTGGACGCCAGCCGGGCAGGTGCTCCCGGTGGGTGGGCGCGTAGAGCACCACGTACTCCTCCTCCCCGAGGCCGAGCGCGGCACGGACCTGGCGGCACTCCCCGGCGGTGGCGCGGGCCAGCCGGTCGTTGCGCGGATAGCCGACCTCAAGCGTGGTGTAGTCGGCCGGGTACGCCCGCTCCCACATCTGGGTGGAGAAGCTGTTCGAGGTGACGCTGTAGTCCCAGCGGTCCACCCGGCGCAGCAGGCCGGCGAAGTTCATGCCCATCGCGCCCACCGGGTAGCGCTGCTGGTCCAGGCCCATCACCTTCACCGGCGTGCCGTGGTGCGTCTGCACGTGCACCGAGCCGGGGCGCTTGCGGACGAAGTCCGGGAAGTTGACGTTGTTCACCAGCCAGCGGGCCCGCGCCAGCACCCGGTAACACTCCCGGGTGCCGGCGACGACGTACTCCACGCCCGCCGGCAGCGTGGCCACCCGGTCCCGCCGGACGATCCAGACGCCGCGCACCTGCGGGGCGAGCCGGCGTGCCGCCTCGTAGACGGCGGCCGGGTTGCACGAGTAACCCCGGTACCAGTACGCCGCGTACACCGCGAGTGTCGGGTCGATCGGCCGGTGCGTCTCGGCCCGGTAGTACTCACGCAAGGCGCTGTTCCGCGCCCGCCGCGCCACAGGCGTCAACCGCCGCCGGACCCGGCCGGCCGTCCGCCGGGCGGTCTCCCCGGTCTGGTGCGCCCCGCGCAACGCGCTGAACGTCCGCCACCGGCCGGCCGCCACCAGCCGGTGCTTCAGCCCTTCCACCCCGGGTGGCACCCGATAGCCCTCCGGCGGCCGGAACTGGAGGTAGTCGGCGTGCATCTGGGCGAAGAACGGCGCCCGCAGCTCGGGCGCGATCCGCGCGCCGTTGCCGAGCACGGTCAGGTAGTGCCAGATCATCCGCTCGAAGATCGCCGGCCGCAGCCCGTCCATCCCCCAGGTGTCGATGAGCGCGAACACCCGGTGCCACTGGGCGAAGACCTCGAAGTGCCGGTCACCCCGGGTGCGGGTGATCGCGCCGGTGCGCCGCTGCCGGTAGTTGAGACAGAGCCGGTCCAGCACCCCGATCCGGTCGGCGGCCATCAGCGCCGGGTAGCTGAACGACACGTCCTCGTACCAGCCCGGGGCGAAGCGGAGCCCGCGCTCGACCAGGAACTCCCGGCGGACCAGCCGGTTCCAGGCGGTGTGCAGCAGCCGCAGCGTCTCCGGCCGCTCCGGCAGCGCGAACGTCGCCGCGCCGGGCGGGGTGGGGAACACGTCCCGCATGGCGCTGCGGGTGCCGACGTTGTTCCAGTGCGCCCGGACATGGTCCACGATCAGCACGTCCGGGCGGGTGTCGAGGAGCCGGTCGGCGACGTGCGGCAGGCAGCCGGGCACCAGCCAGTCGTCCCCGTCGACGAACCACATGTAGTCGCCGGAGGCCCGGTCCAGCCCGACGTTACGGGCCGGACCGAGCCCGACGTTCTCGGCGAGCCGGACCGGGTGGACCCGGGGGTCGCGGTCCGCGTACTCGGCCAGGATTTCGCCGCTGTCGTCGGGTGAGGCGTCGTCCACCCCGATGACCTCGACGTCGCCGAACGGCTGCCCGAGGATCGAGTCCAGGCATTCCCGCAGGTAGCCCTGCACCTTGTAGGCCGGCACGACGAAGCTGATCAAGGTCATGCCGGCCCACCCTCCGTCAGCCCGGCGAGCGCGCACCCCCACGGGCGCGGGTCGGCAGGACCACCCAGGCGAGGACCACGCTCGCGACGAAAACCACGAAAAGGTACGCGCCGAGTGTAGCCAGAGCGATACTCGCAATTCCGGCGATCGACGCGATTGCCAGCACCACCGAACGCCCCTCCCACCCGAGCGTGGCACCGTGCAGCGGCGGGGCCGCCTGCCGCTTCTCCAGCCGGGCGGTCAGGTCGTAGTGGTGCAGCGTGAGCACAAGCACGTACCCGAAGATCAACCAGGCCGGCGCCCGCCCGACCACACCGACCGCGATGGCGAACAGATACTCGGCGGCCCGCAACGCGGCCGGCACCAGCCAGTCAAGCGCGCCGTCGTGCCGCGCCCGCGCGCCGAGCGCCGCGACCAGCAGCAGCACCAGGACGACGGCCACCGGCCAGGCCGGCGGCGTGCCGTCCCGCCGGGTCGCCCACAGCGCCCAGACCAGCAACGCCGCCGAGGCCAGCGCGCCAAGCACCGCCGACACCAGCGGCCGGCGTGCCACCGGCAGCACCCGGGCCAACGGGCCGTCGTCACGGTGCAGACCCGCGTCGACCGTGGTCAACACCGGCACCCGCATCCACCGCGCCCGCAAGGTTCGCAACCCCCCGGTGTACGCGAACGCCAGCGCGCCCCAGACCAGCACCGCGCAGAGCGCCACGAGCGGCCCGAACAGCGCGGCGGCCAACGCGATCAACGCCCACCGCTCACCGATCGGGAACACCACGGTCCGCTTCAGCCAGTACGACACCGAGCCGGTGTCCGCCTGCACCCGGGTCGACGCGGCGTTCAACTTCCCGCCGATGCCGCCCACGTCCCCGCCGACCACCTTCGGCCGGCGGGCCGCCTCGTCGTGCAACGCGCCGTACCAGGTGTCGGTCATGTGCCGCACCGTCTGCAACGTCATCGCGGCAATCGCCAACGCCCAGCCGTAGCGGAACCCGGCGTGCGTGGCCCCGAAGCCGAGCCCGGCGTAGACCACGTACTCCTTGAACCGGTCGGCCATCGTGTCCAGCCAGCCGCCCCAGGCACTGAAGTGCCGGGTGTAGCGGGCCAACTGCCCGTCCACGCAGTCCAGCACGAAACCCAGGTAGAGCAGGACCGCGCCGGCCACAAGCGCGGGCCGGCCACCAACGCCGAACAGCACCGCCGCCGCCACCGCGAACGCCACCGAGACCATCGTGACCCCGGTCGGCCCGATCCCGATCCGGGCCGCCGCCTTCGTGACGTACGGCGACCAGGTGCTGACGAAGAACGTGGTGAAGAAGTCGTCCCGCTCCTTCACCGACAGCCTCAACTCGGTCCGGTCCTCGTCGACCGCCGCCACCGCCGCCTCGGCGGCCACCCGTTCGGCCGCGTCGCCGACCCGGTGCGCCACGAGCAGGCGTACCCGGTGGGCGAAGATCAGCGAGCCCCGGGCCGCCAGTTCGGTCACGAGCCGGTCCACCGCGGCGAGCGGCCCACCGGTCACGGTCGCCGCGCGGGCGGCGTCGGCGAGCGCCGGCAGGTCGGCCGCGCCGACCCGCAGCGCGCCACCGAACACGCCCGTCGCGTCCGCGTCGCCGACCGCGACCACCTGGCCGCGCTCCTCACGCACCGTCGCCCGGCCGGCGGCCGGCGGATCGGTGAGCACGAGCGCCACCGTCGGCCCGACCGGGCTGGTCGCGAGATGCCTGAGTACGGCCGTGTGCGCCACCAGGTCGACGCCGCTGACCAGCACCGGGCCGGTCGCGCCGGCCACCAGGTCGGCCAGCTCGGACAGGTCGGCGGCCACCCGCACGTCGTCCGCGCCGGCCCGCCGCCACTGCGCGACCAGCGGGTTTTCGCCTACGGTGGCTCCGCCCGACGCCGGCACAGTTGCTCCGCTCGCCGCCGGCCCGGCGGCGAGCACGATCGCGAGCGTCACCGCTGCGCCGCGTCGGCGTAGGCCCGCAGCGCCTCGTCGATCGTCCCGTCGACGGTCAACCGTCCGGCGTCGAGGTAGAGCCCCCGGCTACAGAACCGGGTGAGGTCCTTGTCGTTGTGTGACACCAGCACCAGCGTGCGCCCTTCCGCGAGAAGTCGCTCGATGGTCGCATAACACTTGGCGCGGAACTCCGCGTCCCCGACCGCGGTCACCTCGTCGACCAACAGCACCGGATGCGGCAGGTGCGTGATCACCGCGAAGCCCAGCCGCACCTTCATCCCCGACGAGTAGTGCCGCACCGACGTGTCGATGGCGCGTTCCACCTGCTCACCGGCGAACGAGACGATCTCGTCGAAGTGCCGGCGCAGGTACGCCGGGGAGAGCCCGTGCAGCCCACCCACCAGGTAGAGGTTCTCCCGGCCGGTCAGGTCGCCGGAAAAACCGGCGGACAGCTCCAGCAGCGGCGCCACCCGGCCGTGCACCCGGACCGCGCCCTCGTCCGGGATCAGCACGCCGGCGATCAACCGCAGCAGCGTGCTCTTGCCGGTGCCGTTGCGCCCCACCACGCCCACCGTCTCACCCGGCTCGATCCGGAACGACAGGTCCCGCAACGGCCAGAACCGGCCGGCGTCCGGGTCGCGGGCCCCTCGGTGGATCAGCAGTTCCCGCAGCCGGAGCTGGCGGCGGCGGTTGCGGACGAACCGGATGCCGAGCCCGTCCGCCTCGATGATCGGCGCCACTCAGAGTTCCTTCAGCACGGCCGGTTCCAGGCGGCGGAACGCCCACCAGCCGAGCACGAACACCAGCACGCTTCCCGCCACGGTGACGGTGAGCAGCCGGGCGTCCGGGAACTCGTCCGGATACCAGACCGCGTGGTGTAGCTGGAAGATCCCGACCAGCGGGTTCAGCTCGTACCCGAGCTTGAGCCAGCCCGGCATGCCGGAGTCACGGACCAGGTTGAACGGGTAGATGATCGGAGTGGCGTAGAACAGCAGCCGGATGACCAGCCGCATGGTCCGCTCGATGTCGCGCATCAGCACGTTGCCCGCCGACAGCAGCAGGGCCAGGCCGACAAGCAGCACGAACTGCACGGTCACCGCCAGCGGCAGGGCGAGCAGGCTCCAACCCGGGTGGATCTTCCCCTGGGCCGCGTAGAGCGCCGCGATGGCGAGCAGGATCGGCAGGCCGGCAAGGTACTCGGCGAAGCGGCCGGCGACCCGACCGATCGGGAAGATCGGCCGGGGCAGGTTCATCGTGGTGATCAGCCGGGCCTGCCCGGTGAGCGCGTTCGCCGCCTCGGTCAACGCCGAGCTGGCCCACATCCAGGCGAAGATCCCGGTGATCAGGAACAGCGGGTACGAGCCGGCCGCCTCACCCAGGTGCCGCCGGGTCGCCCCGGAATAGAGCACACCGAAGACGAACCAGTAGATCAGGCCCATGCCTAGCGGTTCGATGAGCGACCAGAGGTAGCCCAGCACCGACTGCTGGTACTTCACCGCGAGATCCCGCCGGACCAGGATGCGCAGCGAGGTGCGGGCGGACCAGAGCGCCGCGACGCCTGACGTCACCGCACCATCGTCGCCCTTTTCCTGCTGGCGGGGCGGCCGTCAGCGGCTGGTCACCCCAACGGGGTCAGCACTCGATCACGTTCACCGCGAGCCCGCCCCGCGCCGTCTCCTTGTACTTGACCTTCATGTCCGCGCCGGTCTCCCGCATCGTCTTGATGACCTTGTCCAGCGACACGTGGTGCACCCCGTCGCCGCGCAACGCCAGCCGCGCCGCGGTGATCGCCTTGATGCTCGCCACCGCGTTCCGCTCGATGCACGGGATCTGCACCAGCCCGCCCACCGGGTCGCAGGTGAGCCCCAGGTTGTGCTCCATGCCGATCTCGGCGGCGTTCTCCACCTGCTCCGGCGTGCCGCCCATCGCCTCGGCCAGCCCGGCCGCCGCCATCGAGCACGCCGAACCGACCTCGCCCTGACAGCCGACCTCGGCCCCGGAGATCGACGCGTTCTCCTTGAACAGCACGCCGATCGCGCCGGCGGCCAGCAGGAACCGGACCACTCCGTCCTCGGAGGCCCCCGGTACGAACCGGGCGTAGTAGTGCAACACGGCCGGGATGATCCCGGCGGCGCCGTTCGTCGGCGCGGTGACCACCCGCCCGCCGGCCGCGTTCTCCTCGTTGACCGCGAGCGCGAACAACGTCACCCAGTCCATCGCGCGCAACGGGTCGCCCGCGCCGGTCTCCGCCTCCAGGCCGCGCCGCAACTCGGCGGCGCGGCGGCGGACCTTCAACCCCCCAGGGAGTACGCCGTCGCGGGTGCAGCCGTTCTCCACGCACTCCCGCATCACCCGCCAGATGTCCAGCAGCCCGGCGCGCACGTCCGCCTCGCCGCGCCAGGACAACTCGTTGGCGAGCATCACCTCGCTGATCGACAGGCCCGTCTCCGAGGTGACGTCGAGGAGTTCCGCCCCGGTCAGGAACGGATGCCGCACCCGCGTGCTGTCCGGCCTGATCCGGTCCGCCCCGGCCGCCGCCTCGTCCACCACGAACCCGCCGCCGACCGAGTAGTAGCTGCGCGCCCGCACCTCGTTCCCGTCCGCGTCGAAGGCCGCGAACGTCATCCCGTTCGGGTGGTACGGCAACGAGCGCCGGCGGTGCAGCACCAGATCCCGGTCCGGGTCGAAGTCGATCTCCTGACTGCCCAGCAGGCTGAGCCGCCGCTCGGCCCGGATCCGCGCCACCCGCGGCCCGACCCCGTCGGTGTCGACCGTCTCCGGCGACTCACCCTCCAGCCCGAGCAGCACCGCCCGGTCACTGCCGTGGCCGTGGCCGGTAGCGCCGAGCGACCCGAACAGCTCCGCCTGCACCCGGGCGACGTCGGCGAGCTGCCCGTCGGCCTTCAGGCCACCCACGAACGTACGGGCGGCCCGCATCGGCCCGACGGTGTGCGAGCTGGACGGCCCGATACCGACACTGAAGAGATCGAAAACACTGATCATGGCTGCACTTTCCTCGCCGTCGTCCCCGTTGTGCGGTTCCGAACCGGTGCGTGTGCCGCGCCCCCGCTTTGTCCGAGGTTCACGGCCAGCGCCCAGGGTGGGGGTGCCCGACCGGCGAGCCTACCCGCCCACCCAGCACCCCGCCCCCACCCCGCCCCACGCACCCGCCCCACGGCCCACGGCCCACGGCCCACGGCCCACGAGATCTTGGTAAGAAACGGCCCCCATAGGGGCATTTTTCTTCCAAGATCTACGAGGATCTCATCATTCGGAAGATCATTACCGGAATATGGGAGTCGTTGCGAGGGTCAGCCCTGAGAGAGGCTGCTCGACCCCACCCAGGGGCATTTGACATCGAGACCTGCGGCGCGAATGCACCCATGCTGTTCCACTCGCGGCCTGGATGAAGCGCGAGTGGAACAGCATGGGTGTGTGCGGCACGGCGGGACGCGGGGACGCGGGGACGCGGCTGCGGAAAATGCGCCGCTCGCGCTGCTGCACGTCTTGCCAGCTACGGACGACTGGCGAAGGTGCGGGACCCACCGCCGATGTCGGTGGGGGCGTCGGGAGGGGGGTGCCGGGGTAAGCACCTACGGGTGCCCGGGTCGCCGATCCTCCTCGGGGCCGAGGGCGTGGCGCGCACCCCTTTCTACCGTGGAATCAGCGCGGCGGATCGCCGCAGAAGTGGGAGACGACGATGAGTCGCAAACTGGTCCGGCCCCGCGAGGGGCGCATGATCGCCGGTGTCTGCGCCGGCCTGGGACAGCGGTTCGGCATGTCGACCGGCATGGTCCGGCTGCTGTTCCTGCTGTCGCTGCTGCTGCCCGGCACCCAGGTGATCATCTACCTGATCCTGTGGGTGCTGATGCCGAACGAGGACCGCTACCTCGCCACCCGCTGACCCGACACGCACCCGCCCCGGCCGAACAGGCCGGGGCGGGGCGGGGCAGATCGAAATCGAGATCAGGGTGCCGTGTAGGTGATGGTCACCTTCTCGTACCCGAGGGAGCGCAGCAGCCCCTCAAGCATCTTGCGGGTGTTCTCCTCGGCCCGGGCGGCGATGCCGCTGTCCCGGGCGGCCGAGGTGATCCGGTCCTCGGCCAGCTTGTAGACCTGCTGCTGCCGGTTGGGGTCGCCGCCCACCAGATCGTTGAGCCGGTTGATCAGACCGCGCTGCTCCTCGAAGACGTAGCTCTTGTCCATGTCCAGGTCGGTCTCGCCGAGCTGCGGCGCGGGCAGCTTGATCTCGACGGACTTGCCGTCCTCGGAGACCACCACGGCCCCGTCGCCGATCTTGGCGAAGTCGACGTATGCCTCGACGCGGCCCGCCCCGACGAAGAGCGTGCGCTCGTTGAGCAGGAAGTCGGGCACGTTGCGCCGGTCCTTCTGCACGTCGACCACCACCTGGAAGTTGCCTTCGGCGGCGACGTAGCGGCTCAGGTCACGGATCGACTTGAGCAGCGGCGGCTGGCTGCGGTCGGTCTGCTCCTTGGCGAACGGGTTGCGGAAGTCGGGCAGCAAATTCGTCGCCTGCACGCCGAGCAGCACCACCACCGCCAGCGCGGCCACGCCGAGCACCCAGAGCAGGCCGCGCGCGGGGCCGCCGACCGGTGGCGGCGGGGCGCCCGGTTCCGGGGCGGCCGGCGGCTCCGACCGGTCGTGCAGGGACTCGCTGGTGGGATATTCCGGGAACTCCCGGGTGGGCTGGTTGATGTCACCGTCGCGGGCCATCGCCCCTCACCGTCCTCGTCCGACACATCGACTGACAATGACGGTACGGGCACCGTGCGACACTCGCGCGCTGAGTGCCACGATCGGGGAGAGACGCAGGTCAGGAGAAGGCGGAAAGCCCGGTCAGCCGCTGCCCGATGACGAGCTGGTGGATTTCCGAGGTGCCCTCGTAGGTGAGCACGCTCTCCAGGTTGTTGGCGTGCCGCATCACCGGGTAGTCCCCCGAGACGCCGTTCGCGCCGAGGATGGTGCGGCACTGCCGGGCGATGTCGAGCGCCTCCCGCACGTTGTTCAGCTTGCCCACGCTCACCTGCTCGGGCCGCAGCGTCCCGGCGTCGGCGCGCCGGCCCAGGTGCAGCGCCAGCAGCAGCCCCTTGTTCCACTCCACCGCCATGTCGGCGAGCTTGGCCTGGGTGAGCTGGAAGCCCGCGAGCGGCCGACCGAACTGGGTGCGGGTGGTGGCGTACTCCAGGGCGGTTTCCAGGCAGTCGCGGGCCGCGCCGAGCGCGCCCCAGACGATGCCGTGCCGGGCTTCGGTCAGGCAGCTCAGCGGCGCCTTCAGCCCGACCGCCTCGGGCAGTTGCGCGTCCGCCGGCAGCCGCACGTCGTCGAGCGTGATCTCGCCGGTGAGGGACGCGCGCAGCGACATCTTCCGACGAATTTCTCGCGCGCCCACCCCGGGGGTTGCCATGGGTACGAGAAAACCGCGCACGCCGGAGTCGGTGCGGGCCCAGATCACGGCGACGTCGGCGATCGGCGCGTTGGTGATCCACATCTTGCCGCCGGTGAGGATCCAGTCGTCGCCGTCGCGGCGCGCCCGGGTGGCCATCGAGGCCGGGTCGGAGCCGTGGTCCGGCTCGGTCAGCCCGAAGCAGCCGATCGCGTCGCCGGTCGCCATGGCCGGCAGCCAGCGCTGCTTCTGCTCCTCGCTGCCGAAGCGCCAGATCGCGTACATGGCGAGCGAGCCCTGCACCGAGACCAGCGAGCGGACACCGGAGTCGCCGGCCTCCAGCTCCAGGCAGGCCAGCCCGTACGCGACGGCGGACGCGCCGGCGCAGCCGTACCCGGTGAGGTGCATGCCGAGCAGGCCGAGCTTGCCGAACTCGCGGGCCAGCTCGCGGGCCGGCACGTCGCCGTCCTCATACCAGCCGGCGACGTGCGGGCGTACCCGGTCGGTCACGAGCTGGCGCACGACGGCGCGGATCTGCCGCTCCTCCTCGCTCAGCGACGCGTCGACGTCGAGCAGGTCGAGAGCGGTCACGCCGTCACTCGCCCTGCTCGCCGAGCACGAGCACCCGGGCGTGGATCTGGTTGCGCTGCTGCAACGCCGCGCGCAACGCCCGGTGCAGGCCGTCCTCCAGGTAGAGGCCGCCGTTCCACTGCACCACGTGCGGGAAGAGGTCGCCGTAGAAGGTGGAGTCCTCCGCGAGCAGCTTGTCCAGCGCCAGTTCCCGCTTGGTGGTGATGAGCTGGTCCAGCCGCAGCGGACGCGGTGGGATCTCGGCCCACTGCTTCAGCGTGAAGTTGTGCTCCGGGTAGGGACGACCGTCCCGGACCGCCCTGAAGATCACGGCGCGCTCTCCTCCCCCAGGCCCGGCTGACGATGTGGATGCCAGCCTAGCCGCTCAGCTCCACCGCCCCCGCCGCACCACATCATCCACCGGACGCCGCCCCCGGCGAAGCGACGGTGACCGATGGTCGACAGCCCGGTAACCGATGGTGATGGCACCGATCGGGTGCAGTTCCGGCGGTACCCCGAACGCGGCCCGGTACGCCTCGATCCGCTGCGGCGGGATGCCGAAAAAGCAGGCGCCGAGCCCCTCGTCCACGGCGGTCAGCAGCATCAGCAGCGCGGCGAAACCGGTGTCCACGTACCAGTAGGGCACCGGCCAGCGCTCCTGCGCCCGGTCCGACCAGCCCTTGTCCGGCTCGGCGTACCTGTCGAGGTAGGCGTCGCGGTTGGCGTGCGGCACCACGACCAGCGGCGCCCGGCGCATCCCGGCCAGCCAGCGTTCCCGACCGCCGCCGTCCGGGGTGGTCGCCGCCCAGAACCGTTCCCGGTCCGCCGGCTCCTCAAGCACCAGGAAGCCCCAGCCCTGGGCGAACCCGGCCGACGGGGCCCGGACCGCGTGCGCCAGCAGACGATCCACCGTCTCCGGCGGCACCGGCCGGTCGGGGTCGTAGTTGCGTACCATCCGGCGACGCCGGACGACCTCGGCGAACTCCACGCTCAGACCGCCGGCCGGACGCCCCAGGCACCGCGCCACGTCTGCCCCGGGTCGAGCGTGATCAGGTCCTTGCCGGACCGGAACGCGTCCGGCGGGCACGTCATCGGCTCCACCGCGACCGAGCGGCGGTGCCGCTCACCGCCGAGCGTGTCCCCGGTGAACACCTGCCACCAGCCGAACTCGCGGTCCGCCCAGATCCGCAGCCCGGTCGTGCCGTCGGGCGCGCCGAGCGTCACCGCCGAGCCGCCGTCGGCGTCCCGCCGCACGTCACCGAAGGCCAGGTCGAGCACCAGGCCGCCGATCGGACGGGGCGTGGTGAAGTCGTATTCCGTCCCGGCCACCTCGGTCGCCGCCACCGGCAGCAGCCGGCTGTCCACAAGCACCCGCCGGCGCCCCGGCACGCTCAGCAGCAGGTCGTCCACGGCGACCTTGGGCAGGTGGAAGTAGGGGTGCACGGAGAAGCCGAACGGCGCCGCCTCGGCGGCCAGGTTCGTCACCTCGTGCGCGGCGCGCAGGCCGTCCGGGCCGACACTCCACCGGCTGCGCAGCCGCAGCGCCCACGGGTAGCCGGGGGTGGGTGGCAGGTCGTAGCCGATCGTCACGCTGTCCGGCGACTGCTCGATCAGCTCCCACCGGGCCCAGGCGACCAGGCCATGCAGGGCGTTGTGCCGGTCCGGCTCGGTCAGGTCGAGCTGGAACGAGCGGTCCCCGAACGTGTACGCGCCGTCCCGGATGCGGTTCGGCCAGGGCGCCAGCACGTGCCCGGCCGAGCCGGGGCTGAGCTCGTCCTCGGCGTACCCGTCGAGGTAGTCCACCCCGTCGTGGCGGTAGGCCCGCAGCCCGCCGCCGACCGCCACCACGACGGCCTCGTGGCCGTCGGCGGAAATGGTCCACTGTGCTCCGGACGGTGCCTGCGCGTCGATCCCCATTCGGCGACCCTACCGTCAGCGACGTTCCTCGGCGGGGGTGGTGGCCCGATAGCGCAGCAGCGCCGGGAACGCCACCACCAGCAGCGTCGCCAGCACGGCCGCGGCGATCCCACCACCGACCATGGCGAAGCCGGTGCCGAATCCGGCAGCCGTCGCGCCGGCCCGCAGGTCACCCAGGCGCGGGCCGCCGGCCACCACCACCGTGTTCACGCCCTGGAGCCGACCGCGCATCCGGTCCGGCGCGTAGACAAGCAGCATCGACTGCCGCAGGGTCGCGCTCACCAGGTCGGCGGCGCCGGCCACGCCGAGCAGCAGCACCGCCAGCCAGAGCCGGCCGGCCAGCCCGGCGAACGCGATCGCCACGCCCCAGCCGACCACCGCCACGGTGAGCGCCAGCCCCTGCCGGCGGACCCGGCCGATCCAGCCGGACGTGAGACCGCCGAGCATCGCGCCGATGGCGATGGAGCTGTAGAGCCAGCCGACCGCCGCGCCGCCGCCGAAGCGGTCCTGCGCCAGCTCCGGGAAGAGCGCCCGCGGCATGGCCAGGATCATCGCGATCAGGTCGATGGCGAAGGAGAGCAGCAGCACCGGCGTGGTGGCCAGGTAGCGGAAGCCGTCGACGATGCTGCCCAGCCCGGCCCGGCGGACGCCGCCGCCCGGCTCCGGCTCGGGCGGCATCGCCGGCAGCCGCAGCGTGGCCCAGAGCGAGACGGTGAACAGCAGCGCGTCCGACCCGTACGCGATGGGCAGCGCCGCGTCGACGCGCCAGGCGGCGAAGATCAGCCCGGCGGCCAGCGGGCCGAAGACGGCCGCGGCGGTGAACGTGGTGTAGTTCAGCGTCATGGCCGCCGGGACCAGTTCGGCCGGCACCAGCCGGGGCAGGATCGCGCTGCGGGCCGGCGAGGTGATCGCGAACGCCACCGCCTGCACGCCCACGAGCAGCAGAAGCAGCACCGGGCTGCGCGCCCCGGCCAGGGACTGCACAAGCAGCCCGAGCGTCGCGGCCCAGAGCAGGGTGCCGGCGGCGAGCAGCACCCGCCGCCGGTCCCGGGCGTCCGCGACCGCGCCGCCCCAGAGCCCGAAGACAAGCAGCGGTACGAAACCGGCGACGCCGAGCAGCCCGACCCAGAACGAGCCGCCGGTGAGGTCGAACATCTCCACCGGCACCGCGACCGCGGTGAACTGGAAGCCGAACATCGCCACCGTGCTGCCGAGCCACACCCGCCGGTATGCCGGCACGCCCAGCGGACGCAGGTCGATCGCCCAGCGACGCGGTCCACGCGGCCGGGTTTTGGTGATCTCCGTCATGGTGCGAGCCGCTCGACGACCCAGACCTCGTCTGCGGTACGCCGGAACCGCAGCCGGTCGTGCAGCCGGCCGGCCCGCCCCTGCCAGAACTCCACCGTCTCCGGGCGGACCCGGAAGCCACCCCAGTGCGGCGGCGCGGGCACCGGCTCGACGGCGGCGAACCGCTGCGTCGCCGCCTGGTACCCGGCGTCGAGCGCGGCCCGGTCCGGCACCACCGCGGACTGGGTGCTGGCCCACGCGCCGAGCTGCGAGCCGCGCGGCCGGCTGGCGAAGTAGGTCTCGGTCTCGGCCCGGTCCACCCGCTCCACCCGACCGGTGACGGTCACCTGCCGCTGCATCGGGAACCACGGGAAGACCAGGCTGGCCCAGGGGTTCGCGGTCAGCTCGGCGCCCTTGCGCGAGTGGTGGTTGGTGAAGAAGACGAAGCCCTCCGGGTCGTACCCCTTGAGCAGCACGGTGCGACCGCTGGGCCGGCCGCGGTCGTCGGCGGTACCGAGCACCATCGCGTTCGGCTCGGGCAACGGGTGCGCCACCGCGTCGGCGAACCAGCGGGCGAACTGGGTGGTCCAGTCCGAGGCCAGGTCCGCCTTGGTCAGGCCCAGGTCGGCGGCGTACTCGTTACGCATGCCGGCCGGGGTGGATGTGTCGCCTGTCACTCTCGCCGTCCCTCTCCCGGGCAAACCGGCGTCCCCCGACGCTGGCCAGGCCCCGACGAACAGTCTTCCCCCACCCGAACGGGTGTCCACCGGCGGGGATGTCGCGTGACGCACAGTGGCTGTGGGTCGCGGACCTGGTTACCCACCGGGCAAGATGTCACGAACCACATCCCTGAGGGTCGCCTGAGCTGCGGGGCTGGATCAGCCCGCCGGGCGCACCGCACCGGAAGCCTGGAGACGACATGTCCGATTTCAAACCGGGCCTGGAGGGCGTCGTAGCCTTCGAGACCCAGATCGCCGAACCCGACCGCGCGGGCGGATCGCTGCGCTACCGGGGCGTGGACATCGAGGATCTGATCGGCCAGGTCTCCTTCGGCAACGTCTGGGCGCTGCTGGTGGACGGCCGCTTCGGGCCGGGCCTGCCGCCGGCCGAGCCGTTCCCGGTGCCGGTGCACTCCGGCGACATCCGCGTCGACGTGCAGTCCGCGGTCGCCATGCTGGCCCCGTACTGGGGGCTCAGCCAACTCCTCGACATCTCCGACGTCCAGGCCCGCGAGGACCTGGCCCGGGTGTCGGTCACCGCGCTCTCCTTCGTCGCCCAGTCGGCGCGCGGGCTGGGCCTGCCGGCGGTGCCGCAGAAGGAGATCGACAAGGCGGAGACCATCGTCGAGCGGTTCATGAAGCGCTGGCGTGGCGAGCCCGACCCGAGGCACGTCAAGGCCGTCGACGCCTACTTCATCTCGGCCGCCGAGCACGGCCTGAACGCCTCCACCTTCACCGCCCGGATCGTCGCCTCCACCGGCGCAGACGCCGCGGCCTGCATCTCCTCCGGCATCGGCGCCCTCTCCGGCCCGCTGCACGGCGGCGCGCCGTCCCGGGTGCTCAGCATGCTTGAGGCGGTCGAGCGCGGCGGCGACGCCGAGGGCTACGTCAAGGGCGTGCTCGACCGCGGCGAGCGGCTGATGGGCTTCGGGCACCGGGTCTACCGGGCCGAGGACCCGCGCGCCCGCGTGCTCCGGCGCACCGCCAAGGAGCTGGGCGCGCCGCGCTTCGAGGTCGCCGAGGCGCTGGAGAAGGCCGCCCTGGCCGAGCTTCAGGCCCGCCGCCCGGACCGCGTCCTCGCCACGAACGTCGAGTTCTGGTCGGCCGTGGTGCTCGACTTCGCCGAGGTCCCGGCGCACATGTTCACCTCGATGTTCACCTGCGCCCGGATGGGCGGCTGGTCCGCGCACATTCTGGAGCAGAAGAAGCTCCAGCGGCTGGTCCGTCCGTCCGCCACCTACGTCGGCCCGGGCACCCGCAAGCCGCAGCAGGTCGAGGGCTGGGACGCCATCCCGCACAACGTCTGAGAGGTAAGGAGGGGGCCCCGCTTAACGCATTCTGCATAGGCGGGGCCCCTTCTTAACACCCGCTTTGTGTCGTACGCCTCAGGGCTGGGGGTGGGACGAGCGGCCGGTCACGGCCGGTCGGGTGCGAGGATGAAGGCCGGCAGCGCTGCCGGCCGGGTTCGGATCCCGGCCGTCCCGTGCGCCCGGCGCACGAGCCGGTCGGCGCTCCGCGCCCGCAGGAAGGCCCCGCCCTCGCCCATGCGGAAGGATCGAGACAACCGTGGCTGACGCACCGACCATCCGGATTCCCGACGACCTCAGGCCCGCCGACGGACGTTTCGGCTGCGGGCCGTCCAAGGTCCGCCCGGCGGCGGTCTCCGCGCTCGCCGACGTCGCCACCAGCTACCTGGGCACGTCGCACCGGCAGAAGACGGTCCGCGACCAGGTCGCCCGGCTGCGCCGCGGCCTGGCCGAGTTCTTCTCCCTGCCCGAGGGCTACGAGGTGATCATCGGCAACGGCGGCACCACCGCGTTCTGGGAGGTCGCCACGTTCGGCCTGGTCCGCGACCGGGCCCAGTTCGCCAGCTTCGGCGAGTTCGGCGCGAAGTTCGCCAAGTCGGTCTCCGACGCGCCGTTCCTGGGCGAGCCGACCGTCCGCAAGTCCGAGGCGGGCAGCGCCCCCACGCTTACCGCCGAGGCCGGCGTGGACGTCTACGCCACCCCGCACAACGAGACCTCCACCGGCGTGGCGGTGCCGATCGGCCGGGTGCCGGGCGCGGACGAGGGCTCGCTGCTGCTCGTCGACGCCACCTCCGGCGCCGGCGGCCTGGACGTCGACGTCGCCGAGACCGACGTCTACTACTTCGCCCCGCAGAAGTGCTTCGGCTCCGACGGCGGTCTCTGGCTGGCGCTGATGTCGCCGGCCGCGCTCGACCGGGCCACCGCGATCAAGTCCTCGGGCCGCTACATCCCGGCCTTCCTCGACCTGGTCACCGCGATCGACAACTCGCGGCTGGAGCAGACGTACAACACCCCGGCTCTGGCCACCATCTTCCTGGCCGCCGAGCAGACCGACTGGATGAACGGTCAGGGTGGGCTGGCCTGGGCGGCCAAGCGCACCGCCGAGAGCGCCGGCATCGTGTACGGCTGGGCCGAGCGCTCGGCGTTCGCCACCCCGTTCGTGTCGGACCCGGCGCTGCGCTCCAACGTGGTCGCCACCGTCGACTTCGCCGACGGGGTGGACGCGACCGCGATCGCCAAGGTGCTGCGCGCCAACGGCATCGTCGACACCGAGCCGTACCGCAAGCTCGGCCGCAACCAGCTACGGGTCGCGCTCTTCCCGGCGGTCGAGCCGGCCGATGTCGAGGCGCTCACCGCGTCCATCGACTACGTGGTGGAGCGACTCTGATCACCTCGTGACGCTGGGTGGTCGTCGGGGCTCCGGCGGCCACCCACCGTGATCATCGCCGCAGCTCAGTCGCGACATGCCGGGGTGTCGTTATCGCCACCGCTGGGAAGATGAGCGTACGGTGGTGCGAGGACGCCCGGGTGGCCGGCTCGTGGCGTGACGGCCATCGAAGCGGGACGGAGGCAAGCCCATGCGCCCAGTACGCTTCGTCGCCCTCTCCGAGGACGGCCAGGCCCTGGTGCTCACCGACGAGGTGGGCCGCCTGCTGGCCCTGCCCATCGACGAGCGCGTCGCCACGGCCCTGCATTCCGAGCCGGGCGGCGCCCCGCTCGCCGTGGTGCCCGCGTCCACCGACCCCACGCCGACCCTGTCCCCGCGGGACATCCAGGCCCGGATCCGCTCCGGCGAGTCCGCGGAAGACGTCGCCCGCATCGCCGGCGTCCCCGTCGACCGGGTGCTGCGCTACGCCGGCCCGGTGCTCCAGGAGCGGGCCATGCTCGCCCAGCACGCCCGCCGCACCCGGCTCAAGGGCGCCGAGAAGCCGACCCCGCTGGCCGAGGTGGTGAACGGCCGGCTGGCCCAGCACGGCATCGACACCGAGAAGATCTCGTGGGACGCCTACCGCCGCGACGACGGCACCTGGCGGATCATCGCCACCTGGCCGTCCGGCAAGGCCACCGCGCAGGCGGTGTGGGATCTCGACAAGTCCCGGCAGAACGTGGTCGCGCACGACGACATGGCGCAATACCTGTGCGCCGAGCGTCCCACGCCGATCCTCGGCCAGGAGCCGGCGCCGGAGCGGGGCGGCCACGCGCTGCCCGGCCCGTCGCGTGGCGAGCCGAGCCGGGGCGGGCACGGCCTGCCGTCCGGCGTCGAGCAGGCCCGACCGGGGCGGGACCCGATCCGCGCCGGCCGGGACGCGCTGCTCGCCTCGCTCGACCGGCCGCTCGGCGGCTCGTCCGGCCGTGGCCTCGACAGCCGCTCCCCGGCCGCGCTCGCCGGCTCCGACGCGCCCCGGCAAAGGGCGGTCGCCGGGGGCGCTGCCGCGCTGCTCGGCGGCGGTCAGGGCTCCGCGTTCGACGACGACTCGGACGCGCCGAAGGAGATCCCGGCCGTACCCTCGTTGGCCGTGCTGCGGCCCCGGCGCACCGGCGCCGCGCCGGCGTCCGGCTCGGGCAGCGACGCCGGCGAGGCCGGCGGCAAGCCGCGTAAGCGGCTGCCGAGCTGGGACGACGTCCTCTTCGGCAGCGGCCCGGCGGCCCGCGAATCCTCCTGATCCACAGGTCCACCCTGGGACGCTCGAAGTGAGGCACTCGAAGTGCCCGCGTGCCAGGGTGGACCCATGGAGTACACGAACCTGGGACGCACCGGCCTGTCGGTGAGCCGGCTCTGCCTCGGCACCATGAACTTCGGCCCGCAGACGGACGAGCCGGACAGCTTCGCCATCATGGACCGGGCGCTGGAACACGGGATCAACTTCTTCGACACGGCGAACGTCTACGGCTGGAAGCTCGGCGAAGGCATCACCGAGCAGATCGTCGGACGCTGGTTCGCCCAGGGCGACGGGCGGCGCGACAAGGTCGTGCTTGCCACGAAGGTCTACGGCAAGATGGGCGAGTGGCCCAACGACCAGGGCCTGAGCGCCCGGCACATCATCCGGGCCTGCGAGGACTCGCTGCGCCGGCTCCAGACCGACACCATCGACCTCTACCAGATGCACCACGTCTCCCGGACCACGCCGTGGGAGGAGATCTGGCAGGCGATGGAGACGCTCGTGGCGCAGGGCAAGGTGCTCTACGTCGGCTCGTCCAACTTCGCCGGCTGGCACATCGCGCAGGCGCAGGCCGCGGCCGGCAAGCGCAACTTCCTCGGCCTCGTCTCCGAGCAGTCCATCTACAACCTGCTCACCCGGCACGTCGAGTTGGAGGTCATCCCGGCCGCGCAGCACTACGGGCTGGGCATCATCCCCTGGTCGCCGCTGCACGGCGGGCTGCTCTCCGGGATCATCCGGAAGATGGCCGACGGCAGCGCCGCCCGTGGCACCACCGGCCGCTCGGCCGACGCGCTGGCCGAGCACCGGAACACCATCGAGGCGTACGAGAAGCTCTGCGCGGACCTCGGCCACGACCCGGCGGACGTGGCGCTGGCCTGGCTGCTCTCCCGGCCGGGCGTGACCGCCCCGATCGTCGGCCCGCGCACCATGGACCAGCTCGACCGCAACCTCGGCGCGCTCGACGTCCACCTGGACGAGCCGACGCTGACCCGCCTCGACGAGTTGTTCCCGCCGATCGGCAACGGCGGCCCCGCCCCCGAAGCCTGGGCCTGGTAGGTGCAAGGAGGGGGCCCCGCTTAACGCATTCGGTATAGGCGGGGGCCCCTATTAACCGCTGCCGGCGGCAGGCGCGCGGCGGCGGTGGGCGGTGGGCGCGCAGCGGTCAGAGGGGCCACGCGGCGAGGCGGGTGTAGCGGGGGCGGGAGCCGAGCCGGCTGCGAACCAGGACCAGTTCGGCAGCCGGCCACGGCGGGCCGGCGTACCCGTGCAGCGCCTCCCGGTCGGCCAGGACATCGGCGGGGTCCACCCGATCGCCGGGGCGGGCGATGGTCAGGTGCGCACGGAACGGCTTGTCGTCGTGCGGCAGCTCGGCCCGGCGCAGCCCGTCGCGGACCAGCCCGGCGAGCGCCTCCAGCGCGTCGGTGTCGCCGCGCAGGTCCACCCAGAGCACGGTGGAGCGGCCCTGCCCGAAGCTGCCCCCACCGCCGAGGCGCAGCCGCAGCGCGCTACCCCGATCGTCCCGAAAAGCCGCCACGGCCAGCCCGAGCGTGCTCTCGACGTCGACCAGCCGGTCGTCCGGCACCTCGCCGAGGAAGGCGAGCGTGACGTGGAGGTGGGCCGGGTCGGCGAGCCGGGCGTCGACGCCGCTCGCGGAGGCGAGGCCGACCCGCAGCCCGGCGACCCTCCCGATCAGGTCGTCGACGGCGGCCGGGGGTGGACAGATCGCCGCGAAGAGCCGCACCCGGTCAGCGGTGCCGCTGGTGGTGCGCCGCGCGGGCGGCCGGCAGGGTCAACCCGGCGGCGTGCAGCAGCCCTTCGACGCGTACCCGTTCGATCTCCCGGTCGACGCCGTCCAGCTCGGTGAGGTACTCGGCGATGCCCAGGGCGTGGCAGGCGGCGCGCAACCGCTCGTCGTACGCCTCGATGACCGCGCCGTGCCACACCACCGACCGGTCGGCGGCGGCGAGCCGGTGCCCGCCCAGCCGGCGCAGGTCGGTCGCGAGCTGTTCCAGGGAGCGGCGGCCCTCCCGCTCGAACTCGGTGAGGTCGATGTCGCGGGTCAGCGCCTCGGCCCCGACGGCCCGGTCGAGCCGGTCGATGGTGCGGCGCTCGCGTCGGCGCTCGCGCCACTCGGCCCAGCCGCAGGCGACCCGGTCGATGATCTCGTCGGCGCAGAAGATCAGCGCGAAGAGGGCAGGCAGGCAGCACACGGCGAGGATCGCCAGTGCCAGCAGCAGCCCCTGCCCCAATCCCACACATCGACGCTACGGCCTGCCGGACGCACCCGCCACCCGATTGCCGAAACTACTCCGCTCCTGGAGAAACCACGTAGAAGCGGGGCATCGGGAGCACCCGCAGCCGCAGCCGGGCGCCGGAGCGGCGCAGTTGCCAGGTGAGCGCCAGCAGTGCGGCGGCCAGTGAGATCAGGCCACCGATCCAGATGCTCGCCCCGGCGCCGAACCGCTCGGCCGTCCACCCGATGATCGGCGCGCCGACCGGGTTGGTGCCCAGGAACACCAGCACCCACAGCGCCATCACCCGGCCCCGGAAGGAGGCGTCGACGCCGAGTTGCACCCGCTGGTTGGCGGCCTGGGCGAAGAAGACCATGAAGAACCCGGTGGGCATCAGAAGCGCCACCACCATCCAGTACGCCGGGGCGAGCCCGACGAGCGTGCCGAAGCTGGCGCAGCCGATCGCGGCGCCGAGCACCAACCAGACCGAGGGGCGGCTGCGCCGGCCGGTGCCGGCGAGCGCGCCGACAAGCGCGCCTACCGCAAGCGCGGTGCTGAACAGGCCGAACGAGGCGGCGCCGGTGTGGAACACGGTCTTGGCCAGCGCGGCGAGGGTGAGCTGGAAGTTGAACAGACTCATCCCGATCACCGACATGACGACCATGGGCAGCAGGAGGTCGGGGCGACGGGAGACGTACCGCAGGCCGTCGATCACCCGGGCCCGGTCCCGTTCACCGGCCGGCGGCAGGTCCTTGCGGTGCAGTTCCGCGGGTCGCATCCGGATCACGTTGACGAGCGGGGCGATCGAGCTGAGCGCGGTGAACATGAAGACCGGGCCGACGTCGAAGGCGGCGATGGCCAGGCCGGCGACGGCGGGGCCGACGATCCGGGCGGAGTTGAACACGGCGGCGTTGAGCGAGAGCGCGTTCGGCAGCAGCGGCACTCCGACCAGTTCGGAGACGAACGACTGCCGTACCGGGGTCTCCACCGCGTTGCCGACGCCGAGCAGGGCGGCGAACGCGAAGACGTGCCAGAGCTGCACCAGGCCGGTGACGACGAGCAGGCTCATGCCGAGTGCCAGCACGGTCCAGAACGCGTTGGCGGCGAAGAGCAGCATCCGCTTGTCGTACCGGTCGGCGAGGCGGCCGGAGAGCAGGGTGAGCAGGAGTACGGGGGTGAACTGCAACGCGGTGACCACGCCGAGCGCGGTCGCGGAGTTGTCGCTGAGCTCGAGGACGAGCCAGTCCTGGGCGATGAACATCATCCAGACGCCGATCAGTTTGATCAGCTGTCCGGTGGCGAAGAGTCGATAGTTGCGGACTCGTAGGGACTGGAACATCGTGCTCAGCTTGGCCCGCACTCTTGGTGCGCCTCCTCGCGTCGGGTATGCCTCATCCAGAGCGGACGAAGCGAACCGCGCGACGCGGTGTCAGGCGCGTGCGATCCCCTGGAGGATGTCGGCGGCCCGCCGTAGCGTGTCGCGTTCCTCCTCGGTGAGCGCGGCCAGCCGGCCGGCCAGCCACTCGTTGCGGGCGCGCTCGAACTGGTCGAGCACGGCCCGTCCCCCCTCGGTCGCCGCCAGGATGACCTGCCGTCCGTCGGTCGGGTGGGGGGTGCGCTGCACGAGGCCGCGCTCCTCCAACTTCGCGACGATCTTCGTCATCGTGGGCGGCTGCACCCGTTCGACGTCGGCCAGTTCCCGTGGCGTGAGGGCGCCCGCCAGATTGAGGCTGGTGAGCGCCGACAGCTGGGTGACCGTGAGGTCGCCGACCGGCCGGGCCTGCCGGACCCGCCGGTTGAGTCGGGTTATCGCATCTCGCAGCTGGGGGGCCAGCTGCGCCGGTGGCACGCGTTTCGCCGTCACCGTCCGCTCCGTCACACTCGTTAGCTTAACTAATGAGCCTGGCTAACGACGTGCGTTATGACCAGGCTCACCAGCTCACAGCAACACGGATTCGATCGGCCCGCGCAGGAAGTAGAGGACGAAGAGCGCGGCCACCCCGTACAGCAGGGGGTGGACCTCCCGGGCCTTGCCCTTCGCCAGCTTCACCAGCACGTAGCTGATGATGCCGGCCCCGATTCCGTTCGAGATCGAGTAGGTGAACGGCATCAGCACGATGGTGAGGAACGCCGGGATCGCGATCTCGTAGTCCGTCCAGTCGATGGTCCGGACCGCCGTCATCATCAGGAAACCGACCACCACAAGCGCGGTCGACGCGGCCTCGAACGGCACGATCGCCGACAGCGGCGCGAGGAACATGGCCAGCAGGAACAGGACGCCGGTGACCAGGTTGGCCACCCCGGTCCGGGCACCCTCACCGACACCTGCCGCGCTCTCGATGTACGAGGTGTTGCTCGACACCGACGCCGCGCCACCCGCGGCGGCGGCGATCGAGTCGACCAGCAGGATCTCCTTGGCCCGCGGCGGGGTGCCCTGCTCGTCGAGCATGTCCCCCTCCTGGCCGATCGCGACCATCGTGCCCATGGTGTCGAAGAAGTCCGTGATCAGCAGCGTGAAGACGAACATCAGCGGGACCAGCCAGCCCACCCGGGTCCACGAGTCGAGCACGTTGAAGTTGCCGAGCAACGACAGGTCCGGCAGGTCCACCACCTGCTTCGGCAGCTCGGGCACGTTGAGCGCCCAGCCCTTCGGGTTCGCCTTGCCGTCGACGAAGGACGGGCCGATGTTGCCGATCGCCTCCACCACGATGGCCAGCGCTGTGGAGGAGAGGATGCCGATCAGGATCGCGCCACGGACCCGGCGTACCACGAGCACCACCGTGACCAGCAGGCCCACCACGAACACAAGCATCGGCCAACTGACGATCTTGCCGTTGATGCCCAGCCCGACCGGCACGGTGCTGTTCGCCGCGTCCGGCACCCGCCTGACGAATCCGGCGTCGACCAGGCCGATGATGGTCAGGAACAGACCGATGCCGACGCCGATCGCGGTCTTGAGCTGCGTCGGCACCGAGCGGAACACCGCGGTACGCAGCCCGGTGAGCACCAGGATGCCGATCAACACGCCCTCGATGACCACCAGACCCATCGCGTCCGCCCAGGTCATCTGCGGCGCGATCTCGAACGCGACGAGCGCGTTCACGCCCAGCCCGGCGGCCAACGCGATCGGGAACCGGGCCACCACGCCCATCAGGATGGTCATCAGGCCGGCCACGAGCGCGGTCGCCGCGGCCAGCGCCGGGATGGCAAGCGTGCGGCCGTCGGCGTCCTCCGCGCCGCCGAGGATCAGCGGATTCAACACCACGATGTACGCCATCGTGAAGAACGTGGCGAAACCACCGCGGATCTCCCGCCCCGTCGTCGACCGGCGGGCGGAGATCTCGAAGTAACGGTCGAAGGCGTTACGGGGGCGCGCGGGATCGGGCGGCGTGCCGTGGTCCGCCGGCGGGTCAATCGCCATCGGGGGTCCTCATCCTGTCGATCAAGCGGTCTCGTCGCGCGCATCGTGCCAGATCACCCGGCCGACAGGGAAGGACGATCACGTACGCTGGGCCGGTGCCCGAGGAGCAGCCGCGGCCGGAGCCGCTCGACCCGCCGATGGTGCCGTTCGCCGTTGCCGGGCTGATCGCCTGGGCGGTGGCCGGCCTGGTGTTGCTGATCTTCTTCCGCGGCTGGCTCACCGCACACGGGCATCAGAACTGGCTCTGGACCTGCCTCGCCGGTTTTCTGTGGGGCTTTCCCGGCCTGGCCACGATGATGCGGCACGACGCGAACAGGCGTCGCCGACTGGCGGCTGCCGAGCGTCAGCGCTGACCGGTCAGGGCTGCCCGTACGGCTCCGCCGACTCGGCCGCCTCCGCCGAGCTCAGGCCCGGGACCTGGCTGACCGGCATCGCCTCGACCTCGCTGTCGTCGTAGACGGTGGGCAGCTCGTCGACGGGCGTCTCGGGCACCCCGACAAGCGTCTCCGAGTGCGCGCCGCAGCCGTGGTCGGCGCTTACCACCCGGCCGTCGTCGGGAGCGAAGAAGTTGCCGCACGCCCCGAACGCCTGCCGCAGCGAGCCGGCCAGCGGCAGGTAGAAGCCGCAGGTGCCGCAGCGGGCGGCGGCCGGCGCGGCGGTGGAGATGGCGGCGTCCGGCCCGTGGTCGCCGTCGTACCAGCGCTGGGCGGTGTCGGCGCGCCCTTCCCGGGACAGCACCCGGGCCCGGCCGAGGCCCAGCTCCCAGGAGGTCTCCTCCACCGCCGGGTCGTCGGAGAGCAGGTAACCGGGGGCGAGCCGCTCGTCGTCGGCCGAGGTGGTGAGCAGGTCGCCCGGGCCCAGGTCGCCCGGCTGGAGCCGCTCCTGCCAGGGCAGCCAGCCCGGGGCGAGCAGCGCGTCGGGGCCGGGCAGCAGCACCGTCTCGCAGATCGTGACGTGCTTGCTGCGCGCCACCCGGGTCACCGTGACCGCCCAGCGCCAGCCGCGGTAGCCGGCCATCCGGCATTCGAAGTAGTGGGTGACGACCCGGTCGCCTTCGGCGACAGCCTGGAGGTGATCGCCGACGTCGGTCGGCTCGACCTCGGTGATGGCGTCGCGGGCCACCTCGACGGCGGCGGCGCAGACCTGGTCGAGCCGGGGAGCGCGGGCGGAGACGGGCCTGGTCACTCTTCCATTGTTCCCCATGCCCGTCGGCGGGTTCTCTCCGGGTGATGCGGCGCGCGGGGAGCGGATGGGCGAGGATGGGACACATGGCGCAGTCCACCCGCTCCGGCCGCTCCTTTCTCGGGCGGACCGTCGGCACCGGCATCCGCGCCACCCGGCTGCTGCTGCGGGGCTCGCTGCACGGCGGGCGGTGGATGACCCGCCGGGCCGGCACCGCCCGGGCCCGCAGCGCCGGCAACGAGGTGGGCATGGTCCGCCTGTTCGACCTGCACGCGGTCTCCTGCGCCGGGGACACGCTCATTGCCATCGGCCTGGCCGGGACGATCTTCTTCGACGTGCCGCTTGGCGAGGCCCGCAACAAGGTCGCGCTCTACCTGCTGGTGACCATGGTCCCGTTCGCCATGCTCGCCCCGGTGGTCGGCCCGCTGCTCGACCACTTCCGCCACGGTCGCCGGTACGCCCTGGCCACCACCATGCTCGGCCGGGCCTTCCTGGCCTGGCTGATCTCCGACTACATGGGCGGCCTCGGGCTCTATCCGGCGGCGTTCGGGGTGCTTGCCCTCTCCCGCGCCTACGGGGTGGCCCGGTCGGCGGCGGTGCCCCGGCTGCTCCCCGACGGGCTGGGACTGTCCCAGGTCGGGGCGCGGGCCAGCGTCTACGGCACGGTGGCCGGCGCGCTTGTCGCCCCGATCGGCTTGGCCGCGTTCTGGTTCGGGCCGCAGTGGCCGCTCCGGGTCGCTTCGGTGATCTTCCTGATCGGCATGGTGATCTCGCTCCGGTTGCCGCCGAAGGCCGACTCGGAGCCGCCGGAGCGGATGCCGCGCCCGCTGCGGGCGATGCGCCGCCGCGACGGCGAGCGCCCGCTGGGGCGGGGTCGCCCCGCCGGCCGCCTGGTGATCGCCACGCTGATCGGCGCCGCGGCGCTGCGCGGGCTCTACGGCTTCCTGCTGCTCTTCCTCGCGTTCGCCATCAAGGCCGGCGACCTGACCACCGACTTCTTCGGCCGCGAGCTGAGCGCCCAGGCCGCGCTGGGCCTGGTCGGTGGGGCGCTGGCGGTGGGCACCTTCCTGGCCACCGCGCTCGGCACCCGCCTGCGCATCCACCGGCCGACCGCGATCCAGTCCAGCGGCACGATCGTCGTTGCCGGTGTCGCGCTGCTCGCCGCGATCAAGTTCTCGCTGCCCATGGTGGCCCTGCTCTGCCTGGTGGCCGCGCTGATGAGTGGGATCGCCAAGCTGGCGGTGGACGCGTCGATCCAGGAGCGGATCCCGGAGCGGCTGCGGGCCAGTTCCTTCGCGCACTCGGAGACCGCGCTGATGCTCGCCTTCGTGGCCGGTGGCGGGCTCGGGCTGGTGCCGTTCACCGGCCTGATGGGGGTGGCGGTGGCCGCCGGCGTGGCCGCGCTGGTGGCCGTACGCGGCGTGCTCGTCGCCGGTCGGCTGCGCGGCGAGCACCTGGCCGGCCGGCCCCTGGGCGACGACGAGCTGACCAGCGGCCGGCCCTTGGGCGACGACGAGCTGCCGGCCGAGCCGACCGGCACCGCGCTTCACGAGCCCGCCGTCACCTCGTTCGACGACCCGGCGCCCACCTCGCCGGCGCCGCAGCGGGCCGACGCGGCGGTGCCGGCGCCGGACGACGACGGCCTGGCGCCGCCCGGCTTCCACATCTACCGCCCCTCCTCGTCGGTCGGCGGACCGGGCACGACCGAGGACGAGACCCGGCGCGATCCCCGGGGGCCGGTGGCGTGACCGGCCTGCTGGTGGTCACGGCGGTGCCCGCCGAGGCCGAGGCGGTCCGCGCCGGCCTCACCGACCCGAGCGTGACGGTGCGGCCGGTCGGCGTCGGCCCGGCGGTCGCCGGCGCCGCCACGGCCCGCCTGCTGGCGCTGGCCGAGGCGGCCGGCCGGCCGTACCGGGCGGTGGTCAGCGCCGGCATCGCCGGCGGCTTCGTCGGCCGGGTCGGGGTCGGCGCCACCGTGCTCGCCGACCGCAGCGTCGTCGCCGACCTCGGCGCCGAGTCGCCGAGCGGTTTCCTCCCGGTCGAGGAGCTGGGCATGGCCCCCGAGCTGCTGGGCGTCGGCCGCACTGTGCCCGCCGCCCCGGCCCTGCTGGACGCCCTGCGCGCCGCCCTCCCCACGGCCACCGTCGGCACGGTGCTGACGGTCAGCACGGTGACCGGCACCGCCGCGACCGCCGAGGCCCTCGCCGGCCGCCACCCGGACGCCGTGGCCGAGGCCATGGAGGGGTACGGCGTGGCCGTCGCCGCCGCCCTGGCCGACGTCCCCTTCGCCGAGCTGCGCACGGTCTCGAACCCGATCGGCCCGCGCGATCGCGACGCCTGGCGCATGCGCGAGGCGTTCGCCGCGCTCACCACCGCCGCGTCGGTTCTACGCTGAACGGCAGGTCGAACCGCATCTCCGCCGCTCTCATCGATTCGACCCGGAACCCGCAGACCCACAGGAAGCGCGTTGCACCGCCCGCGGCGAACCCGTGCGCCGACCGCACACCGCACCGGGCCATCTCGGCGGTCAGCGCACTCACCAATCGTCGGCCGATGCCGAGTCGCCGGTATGCCGGCACGACCAGGATCCCGTCCAACACGACCTGATCCCGCTCGGGCACTGGGTACCCGAACAGCAGCTCGTCGCTGCGCTCGTGCGCGCGCAGTTCGCCCACCAGCTCGCCGTCGGGCAACTCGGCGACGAACCGCCAGGACGTCGTCGGCAACTCCGGGGCGAGGTGCCGACGGACCCGGAAGCCGTGACGCACCTCCTCGCGGATCCGGTCGCGATCACGCAGCTCCCGGTCGAGGCGGTACGTCACCGCCGGCAGGGCGGACCAGTATCCGGCGGACAGGCTCGGCCAGTGCGCCCACCAGGCCCCCGGCCAGTCCTTCGGCTCGCGCACCTCCCGGGCGTCCAGGTGAGCCGGGCAGTGCCGCCCCGCCGCGTCCCGCAGTTCCTCCTGGGGCACCGCCGGCAGCCCTCCGCCGGGTGCCGCTGCCCCCACGACCGGCGGTCGCTCGCCTGGATGCTGGCCGTCGGTCGTCGGTGGCGAGACGGTGAGCCGCCCACCCGTGCCCGCCACCAGGCGCTCCACCGTGCGGAAGCTCGGACCGGCCGCCCGCCCGGACTCGATGCGCGCCAGCGTGGCCTGCGGCACCCCCGACCTCACCGACAACTCACGCTGGCTGAGATCGGCCGCCCGGCGTAGCGCCCGCAGCGTCGCCCCGAGGTCGATGGCCTGCTCGACGTAGCTCACCACGCCATGCTCGACCCTCGCCAGGCACACTCTCCACCCCGCTCGTCCACCTGTGGACAACCCTGTGGAAAAACCGCTTCGCTGGGGATGGGGAGATCACTCGCCACAGCCTAGAAACTTGATGACGTCAATGACTCAGCCCGCCGCCGATCCACCAGGCCGATCCACCCACGTCATCAAGTTTCTAGGCGGCCCCACAGCAACCTCCGCCCGAGAGCCGACGCGTGCCGGGCGGCACCGGGAGACGGGGGTGGCGGGTGGTGGAGCGGGCGGAGTTACGGTGGGGGCGTGACGCTCTCCCTGGCGATCTCCCCCTGCCCCAACGACACGTTCGTCTTCGACGCCCTGGTGCACGGGCGGGTGCCCGGCGCGCCGCCGGTCGAGGTGACCTACGCGGACGTGGACGTCACCAACACGGCCGCCGAGCGGGGCGCGTTCGACCTGGTGAAGGTCAGCTACGCGGCGCTGCCCTGGCTGCTCGACGACTACCACCTGCTGCCCTGCGGGGGCGCGCTGGGCCGGGGCTGCGGTCCGCTGGTGCTGACCCGGGGTGACCGGGCCGACCTGTCCGGCGCGACCGTGGCGGTGCCCGGCGAGCGGACCACGGCGTACCTGCTGTTCCGGCTCTGGGCTGCCGGGCAGGCGCCGAAGCGGTTCGAGGTGGTGCCGTTCCACGAGATCATGCCGGGCGTGGCCGCCGGCCGGTACGACGCCGGGCTGGTGATCCACGAGGCCCGCTTCACCTACCCGCGGCACGGGCTGACCGCCCTGGTCGACCTGGGCGAGTGGTGGGAGGGTGACACCGGGCTGCCGATTCCGCTCGGCGCGATCCTGGCCCGCCGCGGCGCGGTCGACCCGGCCGAGGCCGCCGCCTGGGTCCGGGAGTCGGTGCGGCAGGCCTGGGCCGACCCGGAGGCCAGCCGCGGGTATGTCCTGGCGCACGCGCAGGAGATGGAGCCCGACGTGGTGGACCGGCACATCGGCCTCTACGTCAACGAGTTCACCGCCGACCTGGGTGAGGCCGGCTTCGCCGCCGTGGAGGCGCTGCTGGGCCGGGCCGCCGACGCCGGGCTCGTCCCTCAGACCTCCAGCTCGCGCGCCACCGCGTGGACCAGCTGAGCGATCTTCTGCGCGGCCTTGCGATCGGGGAAGCGACCCCGGCGCAGGTCCGGCTGGACCTTCGCCTCCAGCACCTTGATCATGTCTTCGACCAGGCCGTGCAACTCCTCCGCCGGCCGGCGGCGCAACTCCGCCACCGACGGCGGCGCCTCCAGCAGCTTCACCCCCATGGCCTGGGCGCCCCGCCGGCTGTCCACCACGCTGAAATCGACCCGCTGGCCACCCTTCAGGTCGGCGACACCCGCCGGTAGCGCGCCCTTCGGCAGGAACACGTCGCCACCCTCGTCACTTGTGACGAACCCGTATCCCTTGGCCGCGTCGTACCACTTCACTCGACCCGTCGGCACCTGTCGAACCCCGCTCCACTCGAACCGTCTACCCCTCCAAGGCTAGCCCGATGATCCGGTCCACCGCCTTCGGGAATTCCACAAGATCATCCAGCACCGAGTACGCGCCGGCCGCGGTCAACTCGTCCACCGAGCAGGGGCCGGTCGCCACTCCCACGCCCGGGATGCCTGCCGCCCGCGCCGCGGCCATGTCGGCCACGTGGTCGCCCACGTAGAGCGTCGCACCGTGCTCCCGCAGCGCGGTCGCCTTCTGCTCGGCGAACAGGTCCCCGGCCAACTCGTCGACAGGCAGCCCGAGGTGGTCCAGGTGCAGCTTCGCCAGCCGCCCGATCTTGGAGGTCACCACCATCACCCGACCGCCGCGCTCGTGCACCGCGCGCACCGCGGCCTCCGCGCCCGGCATCGGCACCGTCGGCGTGATCGCGTACGCGGGATAGAGCTCCCGGTAGAGCGTCACCGCCTCCTCGATCCGCTCCGGCGGGAACCAGTGAGCCAGTTCGGTACGCAGCGGCGGGCCCAGCCGGGACACGGCCAGTTCCGCGTCCACCGGCACGCCCGTACGCTCGGTCAACGCCCGGTACGCGGCGGCGATGCCGGGGCGGGAGTCGACCAGGGTCATGTCAAGGTCGAAGCCGACCATCAGCGGAGACATGCCGAGAACCTACCCAGCGGGCTAGCGTGGTACGACGATGACCACCTCACTCGCCGACCACCTGCGGGCCCTCCCCGACGAGTCCCTGGCCGCCCTGCTCCAACTGCGGCCCGACCTCGTCGTGCCGGTGCCGGCCGATGTGTCCGCCCTCGCCCTGCGCGCCCAGTCCCGGGTCTCCGTGGCCCGGGCGCTCGACGGGCTGGACCAGTTCACCCTCCAGATCCTCGACGCCGCCCGGCTCACCCAGGGCACCGAGGGCAGCACCTCCACCGACCAGATCCTGGCCACGGCCACCGCCGGGCCGCACCCGCCCGCCCCGACCGCGGTCCGCGCCGCGGTGGACCGGCTGCGGGCGCGGTTCCTGCTCTACGGCCCCGAACACGACCTGCACGTGGTCGGGGGCGTCGACGAGGTCTCCCCGTACCCGGCGGGACTGGGCCGGCCGGCGGCGGAGCTGGACCCACGCGCGGCGGCCCTGTGCGCGGACCCGGCGAAGCTGCGGCGGACGCTGCTCGCCGCGCCGCCCTCGGCCCGGGCGGTCCTGGACCGGCTCGCCGCCGGCCCGCCGGTCGGCACCGTGGCGCCCGGCGCGCTCGACGCGCCCGCCACAGGCGTCGAGGACGTGCTCCCGCCCGACCTGGTCAACGGCGGCGCACCCACCGGCTCACCGATCCGCTGGCTGGTCGAGCACCGGCTGCTGGTGCGGATGTCCGGCGGCCCCAACGGCACCGTCGAGCTGCCCCGCGAGGTGGGGCTGGTGCTGCGCCGCGACGCCGGTCCCCTCGGCCCGCTGCGCACCAGCCCGCCGGAGGTCTCCGGCCCACCCCGGGAGATCAAGGCCGTCGACTCGGCCGGCGCCGGGCAGACCATGGAGGTGGTCCGGCACACCGAGGCGCTGCTGGAGGCGCTTGTCGCCGAACCGGCCCCGGTGCTGCGGTCCGGCGGCGTCGGGGTACGCGACCTGCGCCGGCTCGCCCGTGGCCTCGGACTTGACGAGCCGACCACCGCGTTGATCTTCGAGGTGGCGTACGCGGCGGGCCTGACCGGCGAGCTGGAGCTGACCGGTTCGGCCACCACCCGGTACGGCGGTGACCAGCAGATCCTGCCCACCGGGGGATACGAGGTGTGGCGCGCGGCCTCGCTCGCCCAGCGCTGGGAGCAGCTCGCTCGGGCGTGGCTGGCGATGACCCGCCAGGTGGGCCTGGTCGGCCAGCGGGACGACCGGGACCGCCCGATCTCGGTGCTCTCGCCGGAGGCGGAACGCGCCGCCGCGCCGGCCGCCCGCCGCGCCGTGCTCGCCGTGCTGGCCGACCTGCCGCAGGGCACCGCGCCGACCCCGGACGAGGTGCTGGACCTGCTCGACTGGCGGGCGCCGCGCCGGGCCCGGGGGCGGGAGACGGTCCACCGTGAGGTGCTGGCCGAGGCGGCTCGGCTCGGGGTGACCGGGCTCGGCGCGCTCACCACGTACGGGCGGCTGCTGCTGGCCGAGCTGACCGACGCCGACGAGCGCGGCGACGACCCGCTGGGGCTGCGCTCCGACGCCGAGTCGGGTGACCCGTCGACTGCGGTACGCGCGCTTGACGGGCTGCTGCCCGCCCCGGTCGACCACGTGCTCGTGCAGGCCGACCTCAGCGTGGTGGTGCCCGGCCCACCCGACCCGGCGCTCGCCGCCGAACTGGACGTGGTCGCCGAGCACGAGTCGGCGGGCGGGGCGAGCGTGCACCGGGTCACCACGGCGAGCATCCGGCGGGCCCTGGACGCCGGCTACACCGCCGACGACCTGCATACGCTGTTCCGCCGCCGGTCGCGTACGCCGGTCCCGCAGGGGCTGACCTACCTGGTCGACGACGTGGCCCGGAAACACGGCGGGCTGCGGGTCGGCTCCGCCGGTGGGTACGTGCGCAGCGACGACGAGGCGCTGCTCACGGAGGTGCAGGCGGACCGCCGACTGGAGTCGCTGGCGTTCCGCCGGCTCGCCCCGACGGTGCTTGTCACCCCGTACCAGGTCAACCGGATGCTGCTGGCGTTGCGCGACGCCGGGTACGCGCCGGTGCCCGAGGACGCAAGCGGGGCGACGGTGCTGGCCCGGCCGAAGACCCGGCGGGCGCCGGCCCGCACCCCGCTCACCGGCCGCGCGGTGGACCCGCTGGCCACCCCGAAGCTGCCGATGCCCCGCCTGCTCGGCGTGGTGGAGCAGATCCGCCGGGGCGACATGGCGGCCCGGGTGGCGCGGCGGGCGCCGGCGGTGGTCCGTGGCGCGGCGACCACCGGCCCGGCACCGGCGCACGGGCACGGCGAGGCGCTCGCCGTGCTCCAGCAGGCGGTACGGGACAAGGCGCTGGTCTGGGTGGGTTACGTCGACGCACACGGGGCGACCGCGTCGCGGCTGGTGCGGCCGGTGTCGATCGGCGCCGGCTATCTGCGCGCCGAGGACGACCGCACCGAGATGCTGCACACGTTCGCGCTGCACCGGATCACCGCCGCCGTGCTGGAGGAGTGACCCTATTCGCCGTTGCGCCGCAGCGTGCCGATCACCGAGATGGCCAGCAGCAGCGCGAACGCCGCGCCGGCCGACTCGCCGACCGAGTCGACGAAGCCCTGCCGCTGCACGAGCAGCCCGAACAGGAACCAGCCGAACACGCCCACGGCGGCCGTCGCGTAACCGACCATCACCGCCGTGGAGACCTGGTGCGGCGGCGTCCGCTCGTCCTCGGGAAGCACGTCCTGATCGACGGTCATGGCCAGTCCCTCCCCGCCCCGTGGTGGACCCGGCCTCCAGGTTACCGGCGGATCAGGTGCCGGGGCGTCGGCCGATCACCACCACGCGGGTGCCGATCGAACCCAACTCCCAGAGGCGTACCGCGTCGCGGTGCAGCAGGTTGACGCAGCCGTGCGAGCCGATCGCGCCGTTGTGCAGGTAGGTGGTGGTCTCGTGGAAGCCGATCCCGCCGTTGAACCGCTGCCAGTACGGCAGCCACACCTCGTACGGGTTGGACCACTCGCGCAGGTTCCGCCCGCCCACCGAGTAGGTGCCGGCCGGCGTGGCGTACCCGGACATGCCGGTGCGGGTGACGGTCGGGCCCAGCACGACCTTGCCGCCGCGCATCGCCCACACGGTCTGCTGGGTCAGGTCGACGCAGAAGGTGAGCCGGGAGCCGGCCCGGCAGCGCGACACGTCGGTGGCGGCCAGTCGCTTCGCCACGTCGTACGTGGTGGGGCCGGCGCGCCCGGAGGCGGGGCTGATGCCGTACCGGCTCTGGAACTTCTTGATCGCGGCGCAGTCGGCGGCGGACTGCGCACCGTCCACGCTCAGCGTCCCGAAGCCGCCCAGCCGACTCAGGTAGCTCTCCACGGCCCGCTGGTGCTCCCCCTGCGGGCACCCGGCGGGCCGGCTCGGCGTGGCCTTCGGCTTCGTGGTCGCGGTCGCCTTCGGTGACCGGGTGGGGTTCGGCGTGGCCGTCCGGCTCGGCTGCGCCGACGGGGACGTCGCCGACCGCTCGGGCGTGGGCGGCGCGCTCGCCCCCGATGCTCCCTCCGTCAGCCCGACCGGCGCGGGGGTGGTGCCCCCGGCGCCCTCCGCCTGCGGATCGAGCGCGCACGCGCCGACGCCGACCAGCACGACAACTGTCAGACCGACGACCCGGGCGAGAAACCGGACACGCTGCATGGGCCCTCCCTGGACAGTTGTCCCGCTTGCTAGACGTGTGGGGTGAGTATGACGTTGCCTGTCCAGCGAGACTTTTTTCCGACCCCGCCGGGCGTGCAACACTTGATGGTCCGCCTTCGGCAGGTCAGCGTCGTGCGGGCATGGATACCGGGCGATGCGAGGAGAACGCGGCGTGAGCGGTGGACCACTGATCGTGCAGTCGGACAAGACGCTGCTGCTGGAGATCGACCACCCGGACGCGCAGTCCTGCCGGATGGCCATCGCGCCCTTCGCGGAGCTGGAGCGCTCCCCCGAGCACGTGCACACCTACCGGCTCACCCCGTTGGGCCTGTGGAACGCGCGGGCCGCCGGCCATGACGCGGAGGGCGTGGTCGACACCCTGATCAAGTATTCGCGCTATCCGGTGCCGCACGGGCTGCTCGTCGACGTGGCCGAGACGATGGACCGGTACGGCCGGCTCCAGCTCGCCAACGACCCGGCGCACGGGCTGGTGCTGCGCGCCCTGGACCGGGTGGTGCTGATCGAGGTGGCGAAGAGCAAGAAGCTCGCCGGCATGCTCGGCGCGAAGCTCGACGACGACACCATCGCGGTGCACCCGTCCGAGCGGGGCCGGCTCAAGCAGGCGCTGCTGAAGCTGGGCTGGCCGGCGGAGGACCTGGCCGGATACGTCGACGGCGAGGCGCACCCGATCGAGCTGGCCGAGTCCGGCAAGGACGGGGGCAAGGCGTGGACGCTGCGCTCCTACCAACGGGAGGCGGTGGAGGCGTTCTGGGCCGGCGGCTCCGGCGTGGTGGTGCTGCCCTGCGGCGCCGGCAAGACGCTCGTCGGCGCGGCGGCGATGGCCGAGGCGAAGGCGACCACGCTGATCCTGGTGACGAACACGGTGGCCGGCCGGCAGTGGAAGCGTGAGCTGATCGCCCGCACGTCGCTGACCGAGGAGGAGATCGGCGAGTACTCGGGCGAGCGCAAGGAGATCCGCCCGGTCACCATCGCCACGTACCAGGTGCTCACCGCGCGGCGCGGCGGCGCGTTCACCCACCTGGACCTGTTCGGCGCCCGCGACTGGGGCCTGGTCGTCTACGACGAGGTGCACCTGCTGCCCGCGCCGATCTTCCGCTTCACCGCGGACCTCCAGGCCCGCCGCCGGCTCGGCCTCACCGCGACGCTTGTACGCGAGGACGGCCGGGAGGGCGACGTGTTCAGCCTGATCGGCCCGAAGCGGTACGACGCGCCGTGGAAGGACATCGAGCAGCAGGGCTGGATCGCGCCGGCGGAGTGCACCGAGGTACGGGTGACGCTCACCGACGCGGAGCGGCTGGCGTACGCGACGGCGGAGGCGGAGGAGCGCTACCGGATGGCGGCGAGCGCCCGCACCAAGCTGCCCGTGGTGCGGGCCCTGGTGGAGCGGCACCCTTCCGAGCAGGTGCTCGTCATCGGCGGTTTCCTCGACCAGTTGCACCAGCTCGGCGAATATCTGGACGCGCCGATCGTGCAGGGTTCCACCACGAACAAGGAACGCGAGCGGCTGTTCGACGCCTTCCGGGCCGGTTCGTTGCGAACCTTGGTGATCTCGAAGGTCGGCAATTTTTCCATCGACCTGCCGGAGGCGGCGGTGGCGATCCAGGTGTCCGGCACGTTCGGGTCGCGGCAGGAGGAGGCGCAGCGGCTGGGTCGGGTGCTCCGCCCGAAGGCCGACGGCCGGCAGGCGCACTTCTACACCGTGGTCTCCCGCGACACCATCGACACCGAGTACGCCGCGCACCGGCAGCGCTTCCTCGCCGAGCAGGGGTACGCGTACAGCATCGTGGACGCCGACGACGTGCTCGGCCCGCCGCTGCCCTCGGTCGAGTAGTCCTGCTTCCGGTTTTCCGGTGTCGATCCACAGTGGCAGAATCGGCAACCGTCATTGGAACACCAGAAGGGACCCGAGTGAACCGCCGAGTTCTCTCCGCACTGACGGTCGCCACCGTCGGCCTCGCCGGCGCGGGCGTGGCACCCACTTCGGCCTCGGCGAGCGACGCGCCCGGCTTCGTCTGCAACCTCACGCAGAACACCTGGCTGCGGGCAGCGCCGCACGGCATGGTGCTGCGCACCCTGACCGCCGGGCGCGGGTTCCGCGCACACGGGGGCTGGGCCGAGAACAACGACTCCTGGGTGTACGGCCACGGCGCCGAGGACCCGTCGCTGGACGGCTGGGTGCCGCAGGGCAACACCACCTGCTGAACCGGCGCAGCGGAGGGGACGGTCGCGGTGCGAGGCGACCGCCCCTCCGACTGTGTCAGCCGGTTCCGCCGGCGCGGAACGCCAGCCAGGCGTCGCTCATCCGGTCGGCTTGGCCCGGGGTGAACATGTTCATGCAGAAGTCCTGCGTGTAGTCCATGAAGTTCAGTTCCGCTTGGGCTGGAGGACGCCGAACTCCTCGGTGCGAGCCATGATGGCACCAACGAAGGCGGAGAAACCGATCTCCGAATCGGGCTGGCGAATGGGGGCATCGACCTCGCGGGAGGAGGTGACGAGGCAGGCGGCGTCATAGAGACCGGCGGTGCGCAGCCGCTTGCACAAAATGACGTAGCGATCGACATACGAGGTCTTGGTGAAGGCCGGGTCGATCGGGAAGGTGCTACTCCGGGGCCTGCCTGGGCGGATGGAGGTTGGTGCCTCCTCCACGAGCAACACATATCCGAGCCATGGTCGTAGCTGGCCGAGCAGACCGTGGTCGTAGGCGCGCCGCAGGTCGACTGCGCTGCCGATCGCCTCTTCGTTCCGGTTGTTGAAGTTGTTGCCGAATGACGGGCCGACGTGGGATTTCAGCTCGATGGCGGCGACCAGTTCGCCCTCGTGAAGCACCACCAGATCCCACTTCTTGGTGGGCCTGAAGTAGCCGGGTAGCTCGACCCTGGACCTGGAGCGCACGGCCTCGGGCGGAAAGCCGGCGTCACGGAACAACTGGGCGAGCAATTCCGTCAGCGCGTCGAGGTGGGCACCGCCGGTGACCGCACCGCGCCCTCCGGTATCGGTCTTGCCGCCCAGCAGCTTCTTCGCGGCTTGCGATTCCCGGACCGCCCAGGAGCTACGAACCGCCTCTTCCCACGAGTGCTGATCCATCGACCAGATCCCCCATCGCCTCGATCCCGTACACGCGAAGCGCAACCTTCGTCGCCGCTCGCGGGTTCCGTGCATCAAATGCGGCGGCAAGCGCAGCACGGTCGGTGGCCGAGATGGCCTCGGGCCTGGGTACGCGGATCCGACGCAGATACTGAGCCTGGAATCGAAGGGTGCCGCCACGCATCCTAACGGCGTAAGCCTCCACAAAGGCCTGTGCCACACCCGACAACAACAAGCCGCCCAGCACTCGCAGATCCCAAGCGTCTGAAACGATGTAGTAAAGGTTGTGGTGCGGATAGAAGCCACCCTCTTCCAGCACCGGGTGGATCGCGGTCTTCATGTCTGGAAAAAGCAGCTTCGGGCGATCGATCAGGCAGTGATCCACCTTGTCGATGGTCCGGTACCAGTGCGCCGGTCGTTTGACCGCCACGTGCCGGCCTCTAAGGGCCGCCGCGTGTCGCTGGTAGTAGGCACGCAGGCGCGGCAGCGAAGCTAGGTCGACGAGCGCGCCTTCCGCATCCCAGGGGTTGACCAGATAATGGCCCGACCAGGAGAAGGTACCCGAAGTGGTGTCCCTGACCATAGACAGTGGCAGCAGTCGCCGTGGTTCGACATCGGCGTGCGCCGTAACGAAGACCCGGTCGGCACCCGTCGCTACACCAATGCCGACCCGGGTTCCGGTGTCCTTGTCCTCCAGCGGCGGGAAACGGCCGTTCAGCGTCTCGATCAGCGCTAGCCTCGAGGGCGAGCCAGCCGGCCAGGACTCGCCACCGGTGAACCAGTGGGGTAATCGGGTCACCTCGAAGCTGCCGCTGGTCGCCGCCTTTGGCTCTTCGGCATGGATCAACTCCACCAGTTCCGGTGCGTCTTGCGGCCCGAAGCCTCGCCGAGTATCCGCGACAACGGCGGCATCCTGCTCGCCCCGGCGGATGATCGTGACGGCCGGATACGCCGACACCTGCTCCTCGAACGCGTCGACGTCATGCATGGCGACGGTGATGTCGACGCTGTAGCCAGCGGCGACGAACTCCCGCAACTGACGTCCGTACTGGTTACGCATCCACCGGTCCGCGCAGATGAACGCGAGGACTCCTCCTCTTCGGAGGCAGCGCAGCCCGCGTTCGTAGAAACCAACGTAGAGATCGGACCGGCCCGTCATGGTGACGCACGCGGCACGGTAGGCCCGCATACGGTCGGCGGGTACGTCCTCGAGGCGAACGTACGGCGGGTTGCCGACGACGAAGTCTGCATCCTTCGGAAGATTTGGATCGAGCAGAAAATCGCCCTGCCGAATCCACGCCGTCGCCACTTCGCGCGCTTCAGGAAGCGGCCAACCCTCGTCGACCAACACATTCCGCACGAGGCTCCTGCTGGCCGCCACACTCGGAGCAAGCAGGTCGAAGGCATGCAGCGCGGACTTGGCGTCGAGGAGCGGACGGTCATGCTTGCGACACGAGGCGCTGACGCGGGCAGCCATCGCCGCCAAGAAGGCGCCACTGCCGCACGCCGGCTCGACCGCCGCCATCGCGGCAAGATCCCGGTCGGCGGTGTAACCCGCAAGGTCGAGAATTAACTCGACGACCCAGCGGCGGGTGAACACCTCGCCGTGCTCGACCGACTTGGCCGGGATGGCGGTCAGCGGCAGCACTGCCTCGCCTGCCATAAGCTGCCGCGTCTCTGCTGCTACCGCCTTCACTCAATGAGCATAGGGCAGTGCGATCCCCGCAGCTCAGCCCAGCACGCCGCTGAAAAGAGTGCCGCAGCGGGACGCTTCAGCCGTCACCGCCGCTCGGACTCGGCGACGAAGACGCCTCGGCCGGGGCGGCCCACCAGCACGCCCTGCTCCCGCAACCTCGCCACTGCGCGGCTGATCGTCGACTGCGTCACGTCGTAGTCGTCCGCGAGCTTCCGTCCGGAAAGAAGCTGAGAACCCGGCGGATAGGTGCCGAACAGCTCCGGCCCGAGCGTGGCCGCCGCCATCGTCACGCCGTCCGGCGCGGCCACCTCGGGCGGCGCCGCGCCCCTCGTTATCGCCGGCCGCGCCGCTGGCGCCGCGGGAGCGTTAAGAGGGGCCCCTCCTATACCGGAGGCGTTAAGCGGGGGCCCCGCCTTGCACTGGGAGTGCGGCGAGCAGGGCGCGCAGGGCGCGTTCGCGGCGGAGGCGGCCGGCGTAGATGCCGACCTGCCAGGCGGCGGGACTGCCCACCCGGTCATGCCAGTGTCGGGCCAGCTTGCCGGTGTCCTCGCCGGCGAGCAGTGCCGCCGCCGCCTCGGGTGGCAGGTCGAGGACGAGGATCGGGCTGCCGGGGCGGTCGCGTTCCACCCGCACCCCGATGAGCGCGCCGGTCGGCAGTCGCAGATCCCACCAGGACGGATCGGCCGGGTCGGCGGCGGCGAGTTCGTCGGCCCACACGCCGCGCAGCCGGCCCCGGACCTCCCCGTCGACGACCGAGAGCATCGGATGTCCGGCGCCGTAGGCGTACCAGGTGGTGGCGGCGACGGTCAGGACCGGGTACGGCAGCGCGATCGCCGCCGCCACGACGAACGCGAGGACGTACGGCCACGCCGAGCCGCGCGGGCCCAGCGGCGCGGCGACGACGAGGAGCACGAACGCGACAGCGGCGAAGACGAGGAGCGCCAGCAGGGTCGCCGGGCGCATCCGGTAGCCGGCGTTGACCGGGCGCAGCGCGCCGAGCAGCCGCAGCAGGGGGCGGCGCAGGCGCAGTTCCGCGGACGCGGGGCTCATGACCGACCGAGGTCGCCGCGGAGCTGGTCGAACTTCTCCCGCTGCGCGTCGACGAGCCGCTGGTACTGCGCCACCTGTTCGCGGGCTCGGCGGACGGCGTCGCCGCCGTAGACGTCGGCGCTGCCGGTCATCTGCGCCACCACCTCGGCCAGCTTCGCGGCGGCCGAGTCGGCGGCCCGGCCGGTGGCGGCGAGGATCGCCTCGCGCAGCTCGTACGTCTGCATCCGTCGGGTCTCCGCGCCCAGTTCGATGTCGACGAGGCGGCCACCGGCGGCGCACGTCGCGCGCACCAGCCCCGCGTCGTCGCTGCCCTCGCCGGTGAGGTCCGACATGGTGGCGGCGAACCGGTTGGCCTGCTCCGCCATGCCCTCGATGCGGCGCCGGGCGTCCGGGTCGATCACGGCGTCTCCTCTCCCACCGCTCAGGCGAAGTTCTCGCCGACGCGGAACTCGGTCAGGTCCGGCGTGCCGGCCGCGCCGTCGTCCGGCAGCGTCATCAGCTTGAGGAAGTCCTTGGCGAGGCCGTTGATCAGCGCCAGGGCCAGCCCACCGAGCGCGCTCACCGCCGCCACCATGGTGGTGACCGAGCCGGCCACGACCGCCCCGGTCGCCTCGATGACCGGTTCGAGGACGACGGCGGCGCCGGGCACCAGCTCGGCGGCGCGCATGGCGATCAGCCAGGTCAGGAACGGCACGGTCATCGCGCCCAGGGCGATCCACAGGCCGCCGAGGGCGATCTCCAGGGAGTGCAGCGCCTCGCCGAGGACCCGGATGTACGCGCCGAGTTCGTCCAGGTGGGCCTTGAGCTTGGTGGCCATGATGACGAAGCTGTCCTTGCCCTCGCCCTTCCAGGTGCCGGTGGCCGCCGAGCAGATCTTGTCGAAGTTGGCGTTCAACGCCTTCTGGAGCTGGTCGCCGTGGCGCATCAGGTCGGCGCCGGCCTGGGCGATGCCTACCGGATTGGCCACGAAGAGCGCCGCGCCGGCCAGGCCGATGATGAACGTGGGGCAGAGCGCGGCGCAGGCCGCCATGCCGCCCATGATGCCGCCGATCTCGGCCAGCGTGATCGAGGCGCCGATGGTGGCGGCGGCGCCGAGCGTGGTCGGGTCGGTGACGAGTTGCGCCACACCCGTCCGGCCGTACGCGTCGCCGAAGCCGCCGGTGGGCGCGGGCGTGGCACCGAACCCGCCGACGTGCAGGTTCTCCGCGCGCTCGTACTGGTCGGCGACGACGCCGAGTTTCGCGCCGATCTGCCGGCACACGTCGGCCGCACCCCGCACGTCGCCGACCAGGAACTCGACGCGCTGGATGTAGAGCGCCTCGACCGGCGACAGGGCGATGCCGAACCCGGGTGGGTCGATGACGCTGTCCCGGGCGATCTCCTGCGCCTGCTGCGCGTAGTCCTCGGCGACGGTGCTGCCAAGCGTCCGCCCGTGGATACGGACGTCGTCCGGGTCCACGGTGAAATCGGCCATGCTGCCCTCCCGGTGCGCTCCCGGGCATCGTAGGCGAATCGGTGTGCCCCGGGTGGCCCCGATCAGCTCGGGTAGCGGCGGGCGGGCCGGCTCAGAGGACGCGGGTGGCCCGGTCGGCGGCGAGGTGGGCGTCCAGCCGGGCGCGGTCGAGGTTGGCGCGGACGATGACCGAGGCGCCGGCGGCGAGCGGGGCCAGCAGCCACTTCAGGGGCTGCTCGTGTTCGGCCGGGTCGACAAGCAGCCGGTCGCCGGCGCGCAGGTCGAGCTGGGTGGCGACCTCCGCGGCCAGCCGCCGCCACGCGCCGAAGCTGGTGCCGTCCGGGGTCGCCGGGCCGGCCGGGTCCACGGCGGTGTAGTCAGGCGGGTCGGCGGGGTGGCGCAGCACCTCGACCGACCAGTCCAGCCAGCCCGGCGGCACCTCGTCGAGCGGGCCCGGACCGGTGCCGACCAGGTAGCGGTGGGTCCCGTCCGGCACGTCCTCCAGCCAGTCGTCGTGGCGTTCCGGGGTCACGAACACCGCGTCGTACGGCCGGTCCGCGCCCGGCTCCAGCACCGGCAGCCCGGCCAGTGCCCGGGGCCGGAAGGAGACCGTCAGCCCGACCGACCAGGCTCCGAGCAGCACCGCCGCGGTGCGCCAGTGTGGCGGCAACAGCACTGCCGTCCGGTCGCCGGGGCGCAGCCCGCAGCCGTCGCGGAGCAACCCGGCACTGCGCGCGGCCCACGCCCCGAGTTGCCCCGCGTCGAGGTCGGTGCGCTCGCCTGTCACGTCGTCGCGGTAGCTGAACAGCGGCTCGCCGGTCGGCGCGGCGGTGGGTACGGGTGCGGCCATCGGGTGCCCTCCTCCCTGGCGGTCAGCTCACCCTAGCCGGGCGAACCGGTCGACCAGGAGGGCCAACCTCCGCTCGTGTTCGGCCCGCCGCAGCCGGCCGCCGCGCATCAGCGTGACCTGACCGTGCAGTCCGCTCCAGAACGTCTCGGTGAACGTCTCCAGGTCGTCGTCACCGGCGAACGGGCGCAGCGTCTCGGCCAGTTCGGCGAAGGCGCGGGCCAGCTCGACCGGCGTGTCCTGGCTGGCGAAGGAGAGTGCGACGGGGAGGGTGAAGATCGCGTCGTAGAGCGCGGGCCGGCGTTCGGCGAACCCGGCGTACGCCGTGGCGATGCCGGCCACCGCCTGCCGCGGGTCGGTCGCGGCGGCCCGGGCGGCGGCGAGTTCGGCGGCCAGATCGGCGCAGCCCTCCAGGGCGACCGCCGCCATGATGGCGTCCTTGCCCTTGAAGTGGCTGTAGAGGACGGGCTGGCTGTACTCGATCTCGGCGGCGAGCCGGCGGGTGGTGACCGCGTCCCAGCCCTCCGACTCGGCCAGTTCACGGGCCGTGGCGATGATCGCCCGCTCGCGTTCCGCCCGCTCCCGCTCCCGGCGCGTCTGAATCGACATGACCCGAATCCTAGCACCGCTAGTCAGACTGCCAATGCTCTGCTAGCGTCGCCTTCACATCTAGCAGCGCTAGCATTTGGAGTCGACCATGCTCAGCCCCCTCGCCTACGGGCTCGCCATCGTCCTCAGCCTCTTCATCGCCTTCATCGGCGTCCGCTTCCTGGTGGCGCCGCGAGCCTCCGCCGCCGGCTACGGCGTCCCGGCGGCACCGAGCGGAGGAGATCCCGCCTACCTGACGATCAAGGGCGTACGCGACCTCACCTACGGGCTGGTCGGCCTCGCCCTGATCGCCTTCACCAGCGCCGACGCGGTCGCCTGGTTCATGCTCGTCGTCGCACTGGCCCCGCTTGGCGACACCGTCATCGTGCTCCGGCACGGCGGCACCCGGGCCGCCGCCTTCGGCATCCACTTCGCCACCGCCGTGGTCGTGCTCCTCGACGCCGCCCTGCTGTTCGCCCTCTAGACCCGCCACCGCCCGGGTCCGCGACCGTCGACTTTGGTCGCGTACCCGGGCGGCCGATGGCCGTATCGGCGAGCCGGGCGGCTACGGCACGGTTCGGGCATGACGACCGAACCCCTGCGCCGCCGACTCCTCCCGGCGGTCGCGTTGCTGCTGCTCGCGCCCTGGACCGCGGAGTGCGTCTGGGGCGGCTTCACCCTCGCCGGCATGCCGTTCGTGGTGCTCGTGCTCGCCCCGATGTACGGCGGGGCCGCGCTGCTGATCCGGGAGACCGCCCGGCGCCTCGGGCTGGGCTGGCCGGGGATCGTCCTGCTCGCCGCCGCCTTCGGCGTGGTCCAGGCCGGCCTGGTCGACCAGTCCCTGTTCAACCCGGACTACCTCGACGACACCCAGTTCGCCGACACCCGCGCCGCCGCCGAGGCGACGCTGGTGCCCGGTCTCGGGTTCAGCGCCCGGCAGGCGGTCGACTACGTGGGCAACCACGTGGCGCTGACCATCTGCGCGGCGATCGCGCTCGTCGAGTCGTACCTCGGGGCGGGCCGCCGGTCGCGGCCCTGGCTGGGCCGTCCGGGGCTGGGCGTGACCGCGCTGCTCTGGCTCGGCGGCAGCCTGCTGGTCTTCGCCGACGACGGTGGCCGCAAGGGCTTCCTGGCCTCTCCGCTCCAGCTCGCGGTCGCGGCCGGCGTGGCACTGGCCCTGGTCGCCGCCGCCCTGCTGCGCCGCCGTGGCCGCGTCGACACCGGTGCCGCGACCGCGCCATGGCCGGTCTCGGCGGGGTTGCTGGTGGCGGTCACCTACGTGGGGGCGAGCATCGTGCCGGGCTGGCCGGGGATCGGGCTCGCACTCGCGCTCGCCGCGGTCACCACGGTCCTGCTCACCCGCTGGTCCCGCCGGGCCGGCTGGGGACAGTCCCACGTGCTCGCGGCCGGTTCGGCAAGCATGCTCGCCGCGGCCGTCTCCGCGTACGAGGTGCCGACCTACTCCCCGTCGAGCCCGGCGGCGGACCTGGCGGGAGACGTCGCGATCAGCGTGATCGTGGTGCTCCTGGTGGGCGGCGCGTGGTGGCGGGTCAGCGGGCGGGCAGCTCGGGACCGCCGTCGAGCAGCGGGGCCAGCAGGTCACCCTGCTCCGCCACCCGCGTGAGCACCTCGGCGGCGGTGTAGGGGCGGGTCGACGGCCGCTTCCCGGCCGCGCCCGCCTCGACCTCGTCCCAGGTCAACGGCGTGGACGCGGCCGGCACCGGCTGGGCGCGCAACGAGTACGGCGCCACAGTCGTCTTCGCCGCGTTGTTCTGGCTCCAGTCGATGAAGACCTTGCCGGGGCGCAGGTTCTTCGCCATCTTCGACACGATCAGCCTCGGGTGCGCCTGCTCCAGCTCCCGCGCGATCCCCCGGGCGTAGCCGGAGACGACCTCCGCGTCCTGCGTGCCGGCGATCGGGCAGCAGAGCTGCATGCCCTTCTTCCCGGACGTCTTCGGGTACGCCGCCACGCCGTCAAGAGCCAGCCGGTCGCGCATCAGCAACGCCACCTGGCAGCACTGCCGCAGCGCGGCCGGGGCGCCCGGATCCAGGTCGACCACCATCACGTCCGGGTGCGCGCCGATCTTCCACTGCGGCGTGTGCAGCTCCAACGCGGCCAGGTTCGCCAACCAGACCAGGGTGGGCAGGTCGTCGCAGACCACGTAGTCGATGGTTTCCCGCCCCTTGCTCGACCCGGGGGCGGGCAGGTTCTCCGTGCGTACCCAACCGGGGGTCGCGGCGGGTGCGTTCTTCTCGAAGAACGAGCCGCCGTCAACGCCGTTGGGGAAGCGGATCCGGGTGAGCGCGCGGTCGCGCAGGTGCGGCAGCAGCACCGGGGCGATCCGGGTGTAGTAGTCGACCACCTCGCCCTTGGTGAAGCCGGCCTTCGGGAAGAGCACCTTGTCCAGGTTCGACAGCTCCAGCGCGCGCCCCTCGACGTCGACCTTGAACCGGTCAGACGGCATCGTCGACCTCCTCGGGCGGCTTGTCCGGGCGCAGCCGCAGGATCCGCGGGAAGCGCAGCCGGCCGTCCGGGGTGCGCTGGCCGTACTTGACCTCCACCACGACCCGGGGTGATACCCAGATCGCGCCCCGGGCATCCTCGCGCGGCACCCCGGCGGCGAACGGCGAGCCGGTGGCGCGCAGCGGCTCCAGCTCGCGCAGCAGCTCCCGCTCGATCGCCGCGCCGATCCCGCCGCCGACCCGCCCCCGGTAGACCAGCCGCCCGTCCGGCCCGGGCACGCCGACGAGCAGCCCGCCGATCCGGCGTGCGCCGGGCCGCCAGCCGCCGACCACGAAGTCGCCGGTGACCTCCAGCTTGACCTTCACCCAGTCGGTCGAGCGCACCCCGGGCCGGTAGACCGAGTCGGCCCGCTTGGCCATCACCCCCTCCAGCCCGTGCTCGCCCGCTGCCGCGTAGGTGGCCGGGCCGTCCGTGAAGACCGGCGGCACCGCCCACCGGGCGGCGCCGAGCCCGAGCGACTCAAGCGCCGCCCGCCGCTCCCGCCAGGGCCGGGAGGTCAGGTCGACGCCGTCGAGCCGCAACAGGTCGAAGATCATGTACGTGACGGGTGCGGTCGCCGCCAGCCGCGCGGCCTTGGCCGGGTTACGCACGTGCATCCGCTCGGCCAGCGCGGTGAACGACGGCTGCCCGTCGGTGAAGAGCACCACCTCGCCGTCGAGCAGCGCGTCGTCGACCTGCTCGGCCAGGTTGAGCAGTTCCGGGTACGCGGTGGTGATCTCGACCCCGGACCGGGCGTAGAAGTGCCGGTCGCCGTGGGAGATGTCGGCGAGCGCGCGGATCCCGTCCCACTTGAACTCGTACGCCCACGCGGCACCGGCCGGGAGCTGCCCGGTCGTCGCGAGCATCGGCTTCAACGGCGCGCCGGGCACCTCCTGACTGTAGTTGCACGCCGAAGGGCGTGCGCCTCGTTCGATCGTTTGCGATTCTGGTCTTCAGCCGGGGAGAGGAGCGCGGGGATGCGGGCGATCTGGAAGGGAGCGGTGTCGTTCGGCCTGGTGTCGATCGGGGTGAAGGTCTACTCGGCCACCGAGGAGAAGGACATCCGGTTCCATCAGGTGCACCGCGAGGACGGCGGCCGTATCCGTTACAAGCGCACCTGCTCGGTCTGCGGCGAGGAGGTCACCTACGACGACATCGCCAAGGGGTACGACATCGGCGGCGGCGAGATGGTCATCCTGACCGACTCCGACTTCGCCGACCTGCCGTTGAGCACCTCACACGCGATCGACGTGCTGGAGTTCGTGCCGGCCGAGCAGGTCGACCCGATCCTCTACAACAAGGCCTACTTCCTGGAGCCGGAAGGCACCGCCACCAAGCCGTACGTGCTGCTGCGCGACGCGCTCACCGACTCGGAGCGGGTCGCGATCGTCAAGGTGGCGCTGCGCCAGCGGGAGCAGTTGGCCACGCTGCGGGTCCGCGAGGGCGTGCTGCTGCTCAACACCATGCTCTGGCCGGACGAGATCCGCCAGCCCGACTTCGGCTTCCTCGACGAGGACCTGAAGGTGCGCCCGCCGGAGCTGGCGATGGCCAGCTCGTTGATCGACTCGATGGCCGGCGAGTTCGAGCCGGACGCCTTCACCGACGACTACCGGGCCGCGTTGCAGGAGGTCATCGACGCGAAGGTCGAGGGCCGCGAGGTGGTGCAGCCGGCGGAGGAAGAGGCCGCGCCGGCCGCCGCGGTGGACCTGATGGCCGCGCTGAAGGCGTCGGTCGAGCGGGCCCGGGCGGCCCGGGGCGAGGCGCCGTCCGGCGGCGGCGCCGAGCCGACCCCGATCTCGTCGGCCCGCTCGGCGAAGAAGACCGCCGCGAAGAAGTCCGAGCCGGCGAAGAAGACGGCGGCGAAGAAAACCCCGGCCAAGAAGACCGCCGAGAAGAAGACCCCGGCCAGAAAGACCGCAGCGAAGAAGGCCCCCGCGAAGAAGAAAACCGCCTGAGGTGCAAGGAAGGGGCCCCGCTTAACGCTTCCGGTATAGGAGGGGCCCCCTCTTATCACCCGCGGCCGAGTTTCTCGGTCGGCGTGACGCGGACGATGACGCGTTCCTCGCCGGCGCGGCGCCACGGATAGGTGTCCTGGCCGAGATACTTCTTCGCCATCCGGTCGATGTGCTCGTCCGCGCCCTCGGTGACGAACTCGGCGGTGCCCTTGACCCAGAGGGTGCGGAAATCGTCCGCCTTGTCCACCACCGACACCGCGACCACCGGGTTGCGGGCCATGTTCAGGTATTTCTGCCGGCCCTTGGCCGTGTTGAACACGATGTGCTCGCCGTCGGTGTCGACCCAGACCGGAGTGACGTGCGGGGTGCCGTCGGACTCGATCGTGGCCACGTGCGCGAGCTGCGGCTCGCCGAGCAGGACCAGGTCTTCTTCGGTGAGGATCGCCATGGTCGAGACCGTACCTCGATCAGTTGTCGACCGTCCCGGAACCAGGATGGGTAGTGGCGCGGACGGCCGGGTCGCGAGGTTCGTTACCGATTTCACGCTCGCGCCCGCCGCGGGTTGAGCTGTTAAGAAGGGGCCCCGCCTATACCAAATGCGTTAAGAAGGGCCCCCGCCTTTACTCGCCGTGGGGGTGTGGGCGGGTACCGTGTGCGCGCACCCACCCACTGCAGGGAGTCGACGTGAGCGAGCGTGTGGAGAACCGGTCGGAGGAGCAGGCCGCCCCGGCCACCAAGGCAGGGCGGCGGCTGGCCGCCCAACTGGCCGAGAAGAAGGCCGCCGAGGCGCGACGGCGACGGCAGTCGATGCTTGGTGCCGCCGCCGGTGTGCTCGCCGTGGTGGCCCTGGTCGGCGGCCTGGTCTGGTTGAACAGCGGGGACGACGACAAGCCGGCCACCGCTTCCTCGGCGAGCCCCAGCGCTCCCGCCGATCAGGTCGAGCCCACCGCGCCGCCCGCACCGCAACTGCCCGCCGACATCGACCCGGCGCTGAAGACCAAGCCGACCGTCAAGGCCGGCTCGGGCGAGCTGAAGAAGCTGACCGTCACCACCCTGGTCAAGGGCAAGGGCGCGCCGGTGAAGTCCGGGCAGACGATCACCACGAACTACGTGGGCGTCTTCTACAAGGACGGCAAGCAGTTCGACGCGTCCTGGGACAACGGCCAGCCAGCCACCTTCCCGATCGGCGTCGGTCAGGTCATCAAGGGCTGGGACCAGGGCCTGGTCGGCGTGCCGGTGGGCAGCCGGGTGCAGTTGGACCTCCCGGCCGATCTGGCGTACGGCGACAAGGCCGAGGGCGGCCGTCCGGCCGGACCGCTGCGCTTCGTCGTCGACGTACTGGCTGCGCAGTAGATCACTCCAGGCTTCCGCCCGGTCACCCAGCGGCAGTAGGTTCATGGTCACCGTGGGCGCTCCACCGCCCGCGGTGACCTGTTCACCCACGCGGAGGTGCACGTGGCGGCGCTGGACGACAACGGAACGGCCCGGCAGATGTGGACGCTTTTCGAGCCGGTCCACGCGGTGACCTACTTCCACCCACGGGCCCGGGCCGCGTTCGAGGCGGTGGGGCTGCGCGGCTACTGGCGTGGCTACTTCGCCGGCCGGGCCGCGCCGCTCGGGCCGGTCGACGCGCCGACGGTGACTGCCGCGTTCTTCAGCTTCGCGCCGCCGATGGTGGCCCGGGCGCTGCCGTCGGTGTGGCGGCTGGCCTCGCCGGAGGAGGCGCTGCGGGCCCGACTCACCGGGGCGGTGCAGGCGCTCGCCGAGTTCACCTACGAGCTGCCCGAGGCGCACCTGGCCGAGGCCGCCGGCCTGTTGGAGGAGGCGGCCGACCGGGTGGACACCGCCGGGCGGGTCCTCGGCGCCGTCAACGCCGCCCTGCCGCGCGGCGAATACCCGCTGGCCCGGCTCTGGCAGGCCGCCGCCACGCTGCGCGAGCACCGGGGCGACGGGCACGTCGCGGCGCTCGTCGGCACCGGCCTGGACCCGGCCGAGGTGGTGGCCTGGCGGTGCCGGGTCGACCAGTCGCGCGAGTTCCACCAGCCGGCCCGGGGCTGGACCGACGAGGAGTGGTCCGCCGCCGAGGAACGGCTTGTCGACAAGGGGTGGCTGACCGACGACCGGAGCCCGACCGCGCACGCCACCACCACGTTCCGGGCCGTCGAGGAGGCCACCGACCGGGCCGCCTCGGGGCCGTGGCGGGGGCTGGGCGCGGAGCGTACCGGGCGGCTGCGGGAGCTGCTCGAACCGATCGCGACCCGCTGCCGCACCATCATCCCGCCGCTGGCCCCGATCGGCCTGCCGGCGCAGCGGTCCACCGGGGCCACGCTGCCGGGGTGAGCCGGGCCGCCGGCTGGGGCAGGATGGGCGGCATGGTGGACGCGGTGCTCTTCGACCTGGACGGCGTGATCGTGGACTCGGAACCGGTCTGGGAGGAGGTCCGGCGGGCCTACGTGGCCGCCCACGGTGGCACCTGGCAGCCCGACACGCAGCGCCGGTTGATGGGCATGAGCACCGGCGAGTGGGCCGACTACCTGAGCGGCGAACTGGGCGTCGACAGGTCGGCCGAGCAGGTCGCCGTCGAGGTGGTGGCCGAGATGACCCGGCGGTACGCGGAGCGCGTACCGCTGATCGACGGGGCCGACGCGGTGGTGCGCCGCGTGGCCGCGCGGTGGCCGCTGGGCCTGGCCAGTTCCTCGCCGACGCGGCTGATCGCGGCGGCGCTTGACGCGACGGGCCTGGCCGGCTCGTTCGGCGCGACGCTGTCGACGGAGGAGACCGCCCGGGGCAAGCCGGCGCCGGACGTCTGGTTGGCGGTGGCGGCGCGGCTGGGCGTCGACCCGGCGCGGTGCGTGGCGGTGGAGGACTCGTCGAACGGGGTGCGCTCGGCGGCGGCTGCCGGGTGCCGGGTGGTGGCGGTGCCGCACCTGTCGTACCCGCTGGATCCGGACGCCGAGGCTCTTACCGCCGTGTCGCTTCCCTCGATCGACGCCCTCACCCCCGAGTTGGTCGAGGGGTTGGGGTGTTAAGCGGGGCCCCTTTCTCTACCGGAGGCGTTAAGCGGGGGCCCCTCCTTAGGATGGGGGTAGGAGGGGACTGCGATGAAGGCGATCGTGTACGAGCGCAGCGGTGACGCTTCGGTGCTCCAGCTCGTGGAGCGGCCGGTGCCGGAGCCCGGCCCCGGCGAGGTGCTGGTGCGGATGGCCGTCTCCGGGGTGAACCCGACCGACTGGAAGGCCCGCCAGGCGTGGCCGCTGCCGGCCGGCTGGCAGATCCCGCACCAGGACGGCGCCGGGGTGGTCGAGGCGGTCGGCGAGGGTGTCGACCAGATCATGATCGGCGAACGGGTCTGGATCTGGGAGGCGGCCTGGCAGCGCCCCTGGGGCACGGCCGCCGAATACACGGTGGTCCCGGTCCGGCACGCGGTGTCGCTGGGCTCGGCCCCGTTCGACCTGGGCGCGGCGCTCGGCATCCCGTTCATGACCGCGCACCGCTGCCTGACCGCCGGCGAGTTCATGCCGGACAAGCTGCACGCCGGCGCGTTGAGCGACCACGTGGTGCTGGTGCAGGGCGGGGCGGGCGCGGTCGGCAACGCGGCGATCCAGCTCGCCCGCTGGGCCGACGCCTGCGTGATCACCACGGTGAGCACCCCGGAGAAGGCGCAACTCGCCGCCGCGGCCGGGGCCGACTTCGTGATCAACTACCGCGAGCAGGACGTGGTCGAGGAGGTCCGCAAGGTCGCGCCGGACGGGGTGCACACGATCGTCGAGGTGTCCGCCGCCCGCAACGCCGCCGCCGACGTGCGGATCCTGCGCGCCGGTGGCGCGGTGTGCGTCTACGCCGACGACGGCGGCGACGAGGTGACGCTGCCGATCCGGCCGCTCATGGGTCCGAACGCGCGCTGGCAGTTCGTGCTCGTCTACACCGCGCCGAAGGTGGCGAAGGCGCAGGCGGTGACCGACATCGCGGCGGCGGTGGAGCAGGGTGCGATCCGGGTCGGCGAGGAGGCCGGCCTGCCGTTGCACAGTCACCCGTTGGCGGAGACCGCGGCGGCGCAGCAGGCGGTGCGGGACGGCGCGGTGGGCAAGGTGCTTGTCACCACCGCCGACGAGTAGGAGCGCGAATCCGATTTTCCCGACATCGGGACAGAGGCGAACAAGTTTCGCAAGAATGGACGGAGCGGGGCCACCCCGTAACGGACGGGCGGCCCCGGCGCGGTGCGAACGCCGGGGCCGCCCTCTGGGAGGAATGTCCGTTCGGAAAACATGTTCCTACCCGTGTTGGCGACGGTACGCCGGAAAGTGTTACGGCGCGGTCAGTTCCCGCACCTCAAGCCCGCCGTCGGCGTACCGGGAGCGCACCACCTTCTTGTCGAACTTGCCGACGCTCGTCTTCGGCACCGCGTCGATGAACGCCCAGCGCTCCGGGAGCTGCCACCGCGCCACCGACCCGGCCAGGAAGTCCCGCAGCTCCTCCGCGGTCACCGAGGCGCCCTCCCGGACCACCACCGTGGCCAGCGGGCGCTCGTCCCACCGCTCGTCCGGTACGCCCACCACACACGCCTCAAGCACCGCCGGGTGCGCCATCAGCGCGTTCTCCAGCTCGACCGAGGAAATCCACTCCCCGCCCGACTTGATCACATCCTTGGCGCGGTCGGTGAGCGTGATGTACCCGTCCGGCGAGAGCGTGCCCACGTCACCGGTACGCAGCCAGCCGTCCCGGAACTTCTCCGGGTCCGGCGCCTCGTCCCCGACGTACCTGGCGGTCACCCACGGCCCGCGGACCTCCAGCTCGCCCACGGACGTCCCGTCGGCGGGCAGCGGCTCACCCAGCGGGCCGACGATCCGCGCGGCCACGCCCGCCGGGACGCGTCCCTGGGTGTAGCGGTAGCGCCAGGCGTCGTCGCCGGTGGCGCCGGCCGGGGCGCGGGACACCGAGCCGAGCGGCGACATCTCGGTCATTCCCCAGGCGTGGATGACCTCGATCCCGTGCCGGTCGTGGAACGCGTGCATAAGCGCCGGCGGGCAGGCCGAGCCGCCGACGATCACCTCGGTCAGCGAGGAGGTGTCCACGTCGTGGCCGTCCAGGTAGGCAAGCAGGTCGGTCCAGATGGTCGGCACCGCGCCGGCCAGGGTGGGTCGCTCGGCGGCGATCATCGCGGCGATCGGCTCGGCCTGGAGGAACCGGTCCGGCATGATCAGCGACGCGCCGGAGAGGAACGCCGCGTAGGGCAGGCCCCACGACATGGCGTGGAACATCGGCACGATGGCCAACTCCCGGTCCTTCGGGCCGAGGCCGAAGCCCTCCGGCATGCAGACCTGGAGCGAGTGCAGATAGATCGAGCGGTGCGAGTAGGCGACGCCCTTGGGGTGGCCTGTGGTCCCGGACGTGTAGCAGAGCGCCGCCGCGTCCCGTTCGTCCACCTCCGGCCAGTCGAAGTGGTCCGGCCGGTCGGCCAGCAGCGCGTCCCAGTGGTGCACGGTGATCCGGTCGCCGGCCGCCGCCACAAGCGGGGCCGGGTCGCCGCCGCCGACCACCACCACGTGCCGCACCGTGGCCAGCTCGCCGATCACGCGGGCGAGCAGCGGGATGAGCGTGCTGTCGACGAGCACCACCCGGTCCTGCGCGTGGTTGGCGATGTAGGCGACCTGGTCGGGGAAGAGCCGGAGGTTGAGGGTGTGCAGCACCGCGCCCATGCTCGGCACGGCGAAGTAGGCCACCAGGTGCTCGTTGTTGTTCCACATGAAGGTGGCGACCCGCTCGTCGCCTGTCACGCCGCACTCCTCGCGCAGCGCGTGGGCCAGCCGGGCGGCGGCGCGACCCACCTCCGCGTACGTCATCCGGCGGGGTTCGGCGCCGGTCCAGGTCACCACCTCCGCCGTGCCGTGCACGGTGGCGCCGTGTTCGAGGATCCGGGAGACCTGGAGTGGGGCGTCCATCATCGTGCTACGCATGGGTGACAACGTAGTGTCGCCGTTCACACGAACGGAACCCCCCGGAACGGCCGAGCCGGCCGGATTTGATGCGTAGATTGTCCGGGTGAGCATCTCGTGGGCGGACTCGTACGTCGGACAGCTCCGCGCCCTGGCCGGCGACCGGACCCTGATGTTCGTCGGCGCCCGCGCCGTGGTGCGCGACAACGCCGCCCGGGTGCTGCTGATCCGGCGCTCCGACAACGGCCAGTGGGCGTTGCCGGCCGGCGCGATGGAACTGGGCGAGTCGATCGCCGACTGCGCGGTTCGGGAGGTCCGCGAGGAGACCGGCCTACGCGCGCTGCGGGTGAGCGCGTTCGCGCTCTACACCGGCCCGGACCGCACCCACACCAACATGTACGGGCACACCTACCAGGTGTTCACCGCCGCGTTCCGGGTCGACGAGTGGGACGGCACGCTGTCCCGGTTCACCGACGAGACCACCGACGCCGGCTTCTTCCACCTGGCCGAGTTCCCCACCCCGCTCTCGTCGAGCGTGTCCGAGACGCTCGCCGACCTGGACGTCTTCGAGCAGACCAACCGCCTGATCCTGAAGTAGGCGAGGCTCAGAGCATCGTCTGCGACTTCGCCTCCATCTCGGCGGCGGCCTCGTCCTTCGACTCCTTGGGGAGCGGCTTCCCGCCCGGGGCGGCGGCCTGCCCGCCGAGCGGGTCGGCGCCGCCGATGGCGCCCCGCGGGCCGGCGCCCCGCAACTGGTGGTTCGGCATGGCCAGGGTGACGAGCACCGCCAGCACGGCGACCAGCCCGGTGGTCAGGAAGACCACGTGCAGCGCGTCGACGAACGACGCCTGGATCGCGGCGCGTACCGGGGCGGGCAGGGCGAGGATGGTCGCCGGGTCGTTGATCGAGATGTTCTCGGCGCCGCCGGCCGCCACCGCCGCCCGCTGCTGCGGCGGGAGCTGGGCGACTGCGCCGGGCAGCCGGTCGCCGAGCGCGGCGGAGAGCCGCGTCGACAGCACCGCGCCCAGGATCGCCACCCCGAACGACCCGCCGAGCGACCGGAAGAACGTGGCCGAGGAGGTGCCCGCGCCGAGGTCGCGGACGTCCACCGCGTTCTGCACGGCCAGGATGAGGGACTGCATGCACAGGCCCAGCCCGACGCCGATCACCACCATGTAGCCGAACGCCGCCCAGAGCGACGTGGTCACCTGAAGTTGCCGGAACAGCAGCATGCCTGCCACAAGCACGGCGGAGCCGGCCACCGGGAACCACTTGTACCTGCCGATCCGGCTCATCGCCCGGCCGGTGAGGATCGACGTGACGATGATGCCGGCCATCATCGGCAACATCAGCAGGCCGCTGCGGGTCGGCGAGGCGCCCTTGACGATCTGGAGGTAGAGCGGGATGAAGATGATCGACCCGAACATCACCAGGCCGAGCACGAAACCGGCGGAATTCGCGAGCGCGAACGTCCGGCTGCGGAACAGCCGCAGCGGCAGGATCGGCTCCCGGGTCCGGGCCTCCTGGAGCAGGAACGCCACGCCCAGCACCGCGCCGGCCACGAACAGCCCGACGATCACCCCCGAACCCCAGGCGTACGAGTTGCCGCCCCAGCTCAACGCCAGCAGCAGGCAGCTCACGCCGGCGACAAGCAGCGCCGCGCCGATCCAGTCGACCGTGTGCTCGCGGCGCTGGAACGGCACCAGCCGCATGACGTGCCAGCAGACCACGATGGCGAGGATCGCCAGCGGCACGTTGAGGTAGAAGATCCACCGCCAGTTGGTCTCCGCGAAGTAGCCACCGACGAGCGGGCCGGCCACCGACGACAGGCCGAACACGGCACCGAACAGGCCCTGGTAGCGGCCCCGCTCCCGGGGTGGCACCACGTCCGAGATGATGACGAACGCGAGCGTCATCAGGCCGCCCGCGCCGAGACCCTGCACACCCCGGGTGACGATGAGCTGGGTCATGTCCCGGGACAGCCCGGCCAGCAGCGAGCCGAGCAGGAACGCGCCGATGGAGAACAGGAACACCGGCCGGCGACCGTACAGGTCGGCCATCTTGCCGTAGAGCGGCGTCGAGGCGGTCGACGCCAGCAGGTACGCCGTGACGACCCAGGAGTAGTGGTCGATCCCGCCCAGCTCGCCGACGATGGTGGGCAGCGCGGTGCCGACGATGGTCTGGTCGAGCGCCGCCAGCAGCATGCCGGTCATCAGACCGAACATCAGCAGGCGGATCTGGCGGGCGGGCAACGAGGGGCGAGCGGCCTGGGCGGTCATCCCGCTTCCTATCCCACCGGGGGCGGATCATGCCCCCGGTGGGCGGACGAGTTTTCTAGCCGGCGGCGTGCCGGCCCTCGGCGAACTCCTCGACGATCTTGGCGCAGAACGCCGGCAGGTCGTCCGGCTTGCGGCTGCTGACCAGCCCGTTGTCGGTGACGACCTCCTGGTCCACCCAGTTCGCGCCGGCGTTCGTGAGGTCGGTGCGCAGGCTCGGCCAGGAGGTGATCGTGCGGCCACGCACCACGTCCGCCTCGACGAGCGTCCACGGGCCGTGGCAGATCACCCCGACCGGCTTGCCGGCGTCGAAGAACGACTTCACGAACCGGACCGCCTCCGGGTCGGTCCGCAGGAAGTCCGGGTTCGCCACACCGCCGGGCAACACCAGAGCGTCGTACGCCCCGGCGTCCGCTTCGGAGGTGGTCACGTCGACCTGGTACTGCTTGCCGTGGTCCAGGTGGTTGAACGCCTGGATCGAGCCGGACTCGATGGAGACCAGCTCCACCTGGGCACCGGCGTTCTCCACCGCCTCGCGCGGCTTGGTGTACTCGACCTCCTCGACGCCGTCGGCGGCCAGGAAGGCGATGCGCTTGCCCTGAAGTGTCGCTGCCATGCTGCTTCTCCTCTCCGGGGTGTGTCTGCACGGTTCCCCCGGCCGATGCCCCGAAACCGGGCACATCGGGTGGCCCGCGTCGCACCGGACCGCCGGGCGCCCAGGTTTGGCCGGTCGGTCCACGGGGACCCGGAGGGGCATGGCAGGAGCAGCGGCGGAAGAGCGCCGGCTGGCCACCGTCGTGGCGAGCTGGCAGGAACGTCCCGTGCTTGTCATCGGCGACGCCATGCTCGACGAGTGGCGGTTCGCCGAGTCGGAGCGACTCTGCCGGGAGGCGCCCGCGCCGGTCCTCACCCTGCGCCGCCGGATCTCCGCCGCCGGCGGCGCCGCGAACACCGCGGTCAACGTGGCCGCGCTCGGCGGTCGGGCCGCGCTCGTCGCCCCGGTCGGCGCCGACGTCGCCGGGGACGAGCTGCACGACTGCCTGGACCGGGCGAGTGTCTGGGACCGTACGGTGAGCCAGCCCGGCCGGCCCACCCCGGTCAAGCGACGGATGCTCGCCGGCAACCAGATCCTGCTCCGGGAGGACTCCGGCGGCCCGGAGGACACGCTCGACGAGGACGCGGTGACCCGCCTGCTGACCGCGTTGCACTGCGCCACCGAGGAGTTGCGCGCGGTGGCCGCCGGGCAGCCGCTCACGCTCGTGGTCTGCGACTACGGCCTGGGCGGGCTGCCCTCTACGGTCCGCGCCTGGCTGGTCGCCAACCGCGACAGGTACGGCACGGTGGCGCTCGACGCGCACGACCTGGCCGACTGGCGGGGGCTCAACCCGACCGTGGTGACCCCCAGTTTCGCCGAGGCGACCCGGCTACTGGCCCGCGCCGCGGCCGGTTTCGCCCACGCCGAGCGGAGCGCGGTCCCCACCGGCGGTGACCTGCACCTGGACCATGCGACGGAGGACGACGGCCCGTCCGAGCTTGTGGTCGGCGCGGCGCCCGGCGGAGCGGGCGAACGGGTGACGGCCTCCCCGTCCGGGCCGACCGGCGAACCGACGCGCGGCGAGGAGCGGGTGGCGCTGACCGGGAACGGGCTCAGTGTCACAGGCACCGGGGTGACCGTGAACGCGGCGGCCGGCGAGGGCGTGGACCGGGCCGTGCTTGCCGAGTCGCGCCTGTCCGAGCTGCGCGCCCACACCGGCGCGGAGGTGGTGGCGGTGACCCTGGACACCGAGGGCGCGGTGGTCGGCGGCGCCGACGGCTCACCCCGCCGCAGCCACAGCACCCCGGTCCCGGCCAGCCACGCCGTCGGCGCCGGGGACGCGTACCTGGCGGCCATGACGCTGGCGCTCGCCGCCGAGGCGGGCCTGCCGACCGCCGCGCAACTCGCCCAGCTCGCCGCCACCATCACGGTCGCCGACACCGGCACCTGCGTGTGCCGGCGGGAGGATCTGCTCGCCGCGCTCGGCACCGCCGGCGAGGAGGCCGGGCACCCGGCGCTCGTCGACGCCGAGGAGTTGGCCGCGATCGTCGCCGAGCACCGCGCGGCGGGCCGGTCGGTCGTGTTCACAAACGGCTGCTTCGACGTGCTGCACCCGGGGCACGTCCGCTACCTGACCCAGGCCCGCGCGCTCGGCGACCTGCTGATCGTGGCGGTCAACTCGGACGGCAGCGTTCGCCGGCTCAAGGGCCCGGACCGGCCGGTCAACCCGGTCGAGGACCGCACCGCCCTGCTGGCGGCGCTCGCCTGCGTCGACCACGTGGTGATCTTCGAGGAGGACTCGCCGGCCCGGCTGATCGAGGCGGTCCGCCCCGACGTCTACGTCAAGGGCGGCGACTACCCGCCGGAGATGGTGCCGGAGGCGCCGCTCGTGCGCCGCCTCGGCGGGCAGGTACGCACGCTCGGGTACGTGCCGGACCGCTCCACCTCGGCGATCATCGACCGGATCCGCGCCCAGGCGCACAACCCCGTGGTGGGCGAGAGCAGGCCGGCGTGACCCGACCGCTCGACCCGGGCACGCCCGAGCAGTTCCGCCGACCCCGGCGCGTCGACGTGCTGATCCCCACCCGCAACCGGCCCGCCGAGCTGGCGGTCACCCTCGCCGGGCTGGCCGCCCAGGAGGGCGTACCCGGTTTCGGGGTGGTGGTGAGCGACCAGTCCGACGGCGAGCCCGCGTACGCCCACCCGGCGGCGGCCACCATGGTCCGCGCCCTGCGCCACCTGGGGCACCAGGTGTTGCTGACCCGGCGGCTGCCCCGGCGCGGGCTGGCCGAGCACCGGTCCTACCTGCTGGCCCAGTCGGCGGCCGACGCGGTGCTCTGCCTCGACGACGACGTGTGGCTGGAACCGGGCAGCCTGTCCCGGCTGGTCACCGCGCTGGCCGAGCTGGGGTGCGGGTTCGTCGGCAACGCGGTGCACGGGCTGTCCTACGTCGACGACGTGCGCCCGGACACCCACCGGCACTACGAGGAGTGGCCGGGCCCACCGGAGCCCGAACGGATCCGCCCGGGCACGCCGGAGTGGCAGCGGGCGTCGATCCACCCGGCGGCGAACCTGCTGCACGTCACCGAGAAGCTTGACCTGCCGGCGGGCGCCTGGCGGGCGTACAAGGTGTCCTGGATCGGCGGCTGCGTGCTCTACGACCGGGCCAAGCTGGTCGACGCCGGCGGCTTCGACTTCTGGGACCGACTGCCCGAGCGGCACCAGGGCGAGGACGTCGCCGCGCAGCTCGCGGTGCTGGAGCGCCACGGCGGCGCCGGCGTGCTGCCCAGCGGCGCCTACCACCTGGAGTCGCCGACCACCGTCACCGAGCGGGACGTGGAGGCGTGGGAGGTCGTGCTCAACGAGCCGGCAGCGGAGGTGTGAGCAGGTCACGGGCCGCCTCGATCACCTCGACGGCCGGCACGTCAGCGACGAACGAGACCCGGTGCGGGCAGTTCCCGTCGCCCGGGCGGTGCGGATAGATCCCGGGCGTGCAGTCGACGCCGCAGACCGGGCAGCGGGTGGTCCAGGCGGCGATCGGGCGGTGCCGGCCCCGCAGCGGCGACGCCCCGTTGATCAGGTTGCCGATCCAGAAGATCCCGACCGTCGGTGCACCCACGGCGGCGGCCAGGTGCAGCGGCCCGGTGTCGTTGGAGACCACCAGCGCGCAGTCCGCGTAGGCGGCGGCGAGCGCGCCGAGCCCCAGCGTGCCGACCTGCGGACGCACCGGCACGCCGGCCGCCGCGACCACCGCGTCGACCGTCTCCCGCTCGGCCGGTGTGCCTGTGACAAGCACCTCGTACCCGTCCCCGGCAAGCGCCCGGGCGACCTCGGCGAAGCTCTCCGGCGGCCAGCGCCGCCGGGTGTCGGTGGCGCCCGGGTGCAGCGCCACCCGGGGTCGGGTCGGCGTGCCGAGCACCGCGGACGCCTCGGCCCGGTCGGCGGCGCTCACCGCCAGCACCGGGGTGATCGTGGTGGCCGGCGCCCCGACCAGGGCCGCCACCTCCAGGTAGCGGATCACCTCGTGCTGGTAGTAGACGTAACGCAGCCAGCGGTCGAGCGGCGGCGCGTCGTCGGCCCGCAGGCCGGCGGTGACCCGGGCGCCCAGCCGCGCCACGAACGGGTTGGAGTTGGCGCCGCCGCCGTGCACCTGCAATGCCAGATCGAACCGTTCGGCGCGGGCCGCGGCCAGGAAGTCCGCCGGCTCGACCGGCGACTCGTCCGGCCCGGGCTCCCGGATGCCCAACGCCGGCGGCACCACGAGCACCCGGTCCACCGGGCCGGGCCGGTCGCGCCAGAACGCCGCGTGCCACGGCGCGCCGAGCAGCACGATCTCCGCCGACGGGTACGCGGCCCGCACCGCGTCAAGCGCGGGGAGCAGGAAGATGAAGTCGCCGAGCGCGTTGGCCCGCAGCACGGCGATCCGTCCGACGTCCGGTACGCGCTCGCCGGTCGGACCGAGCGCGGACGACGGCTCCGGGTCGCGACGCGGCGAGTTGGAATCGTCGAGCGGGGTGGTCACCCGGACCTACTGCCGGTCGGTCTCGTCGAACGTGGTGTCCGGGTGGTGCAGCTCCCGGTCGGCGGCCGGGTCGGCCGCGGTCGGCGTACGGTCGGCGGCGGCGCGCGGGCCGGTGCGGCCGACGGTGATGGTGCGCGTGGCGGGCCGGACCGCCCGGGGCAGTCGCACCCGTAGCAGGCCGTGGTCCATGACCGCGTCGATCCGCTCCGGGTCGACGCGCGCCGGCAGGTCCACCCGGTATTCGAAGCCGCGGGTGGTGAACCCGCCCGGGATGCCCTGGTCGGCGTTGACCTCGGCCTCCGACCGGGCCCGTACGCACAGCTCCCGGTCGTCAAGCTCGACGGCCACCTCCTCCGGCGCCACGCCGGGCAGCCGGACCACCACCTCCCAGCCGTCGGCCACCTCGGTCATCTCCACGTCCGGGGTGCCGGACCGGCCGCTGACCAGCCGGCTCAGCTCGGCGCGCAGCGACTGCAACTCGCCCATCGGGTCCCAGCCCTGCTGGCGGTCCCACCAGCCCTTCGGGTCGGTCATCGCACGTCTCCGATCCGCTGGGCCGCCGGGGCGGGGCGCAGCGAGCTGGGGGCGTCGAGGTCGTGCTCCGGGTCGACGCCGACGCCCAGCCGGTCCACCAGCTCACCGCCGAGCCAGGCGCTGAGCCCGAGGATCGCCACGGCGACCACCTCGATGGCGATCAGGGCGCCTCCGGCCGCGCGTGAGTCGGCGTTGAGCCGGACCACCCAGACCGCGGCGAAGAGCAGGATCACCGCCACGTTGGCGCCGGCGTGGGTGAGCCCGACCCGCTTGGCGCGGGTGCCGGCCGGCAGAGCTAGCAGGTCGAAGGCGCCGGCCGCGGCGGCCAGCAGGCCGCCGATCAGGCCGACCGTGAGGTTCCAGTACGCGACCTCACCGAGGAAATCCGGCCCGCCCACGGTGTCGATCAGGTCGAAGATCACCGCGGTGACCAGCAGGCCCAGTGGGAACATCACGAGCATCGGGTGCACGGGATGGCCGAGTACCTTCAGTCGGCTCTCCATCTCGGTCTCCATCCGTCGACTCCGGACGCGCGGCGCGTTCCGGTCCCTGCCTGCCGGCGTCCGGGGGCAGACCCGGCGGCCGACACGCTCCTACACTCACGATGGCGGATCCCGACCCGCCCCGGGCCGGAACCGTCGTCGAGGTCAACGGACGGGGGAGGAAGACGTGACGAGGCAGGAGATCACCAACGCGGAGGAACTACGCGATCTGCTTGGCGCACCGATGCCGCGGGCGGTCGCGAAGGAGCGCCGCATACTGCACCAACGAGACCGGGAGTGGCTTGCCGCTTCGCCGTTCTGCCTGGTCGCCACCGCCGGGGCGGACGGCAGTTGCGACGTCTCCCCGAAGGGTGACCCGCCCGGCTTCGCGCTTGTGCTCGACGACACCACCGTGGCCATCCCGGAACGCCCCGGCAACCGGCGCGCCGACGGCTACCGCAACATCCTGGAGAACCCGCACGTGGGCCTGCTCTTCCTGATCCCCGGGCGCACCGACACGCTGCGGATCAACGGCCGGGCCCGGCTGCTCCGCGACGCGCCCTGGTTCGCCGACATGGAGGTCAAGGGCCACCGGCCGGTGCTCGCCGTCGAGGTGGCCGTCGAGCAGATCTTCTACCACTGCGCGAAGGCGTTCCTCCGCTCCGAGCTGTGGGCGCCGGAGACCTGGCAGCCGGACGTGCTGCCGTCCCGCCCCCGGCTCATCAAGGAGGTGGAGGCGCCGGCGGAGAGCCTGGCCGACCTGGAACGGCACTACGGCCCGGACTACGCGAAGAAGCTCTACGTCTGACCGGGGCCGGTTAGGCCGGAGCCACCTGGGTACCGATTCCGGTGCAGACGACGGGACGACAAGGAGTGGTCATGACCAGGAAGGTCGAGAAGTCCATCGACGTCGACGTGCCGGTCACCACCGCGTACAACCAGTGGACGCAGTTCGAGGACTTCCCCCGGTTCATGGGCGGCGTGCGGGAGGTGCGCCAGCTCGACGACAAACGGATGCACTGGGTGGCCGAGATCGCCGGTGTGCAACGCGAGTGGGACGCCACAATCGTCGAGCAGGTGCCGGACCGGACGGTGGCGTGGGCGGCGACCGGTGGCACGCCGAACGCCGGCATGGTCCGGTTCGCGCCGATCGACGCCGGCCGCACCCAGGTCCAGCTCCTGCTGGAGTACGAGCCGGAGGGCCTGGTCGAGCAGGCCGGCGACCGGTTGCACCTGGTGGACCGGCAGGCCGAGTCCGACCTGGAACGGTTCAAGGACTTCATCGAGAGCCGGCAGGTGGAGTCGGGCGGCTGGCGCGGGACCATCGCCCCAGGCGGCATCCCCGGCCCGTCCGACGGCGCCGACCCGGCGGCCCGGCACCGGGCGGACACCGACGAGGAGCCGCCACCGCCGGAGACCGAACCCGAGTACGCTCCGGAGCGGCCGGCGGGCATCCTTCCGCCGCAGTAGACCTTTCCCTGCACTGCCGGAGTGGGGCCCGGTGGACCGGCCGACGTGGCCGTTCCACCGCACGTCGATCGCGCGCCCGGCGACCGCCCACGGCACGATAGCCGACGCCGCCCTGGCCCGGCGGACCTTGTCCGCGGGGTGCGCGGCGGTCCTACGGGCGCGCGGCTGTCTCAGGATCGGCGGCGGTGAGGAGTCGGCGTAGCCCGGCCTCGTCGCCGCTGACGGTGGCCCTTCCGGCGGCGAGCGCGGTCGGGAGCGAACCGGAGCCGTCGAGCAGAGCGTTCAACGTGGCGGGATCGGTGCGCAGGCAGGCGTCCGCGTGCGCCGGCTCGCCCGGCTCGACGTGGATCCGGCTCGCGTGAAGGCGGACCGTCCACACGTGGTCGTCAAGCTCGAAGCGGTAGGTGGCCGGCGGCACGTCGGGGCGCCGGGAACCGCGCAGGAACAGGAGCACCGAGGCCGCGCTGAGCTGGACCGGAGCCGGTGGCGGCGGGAAGCGCAGGCCCCAGCCGCCGAGCGCGAGCAGGATCGGTTCCAACTCGCGCCCGGAGTCGGTCAGCTCGTACACCGTCGAGGCCGCCGGGGCCGGGAGCCGACGCCTGCGGATCACCTCGCGGTTCTCCAGCTCGCGCAGCCGGTCGGTGAGCATGTTCGAGCTGGCCCCGGGCAGCGCCCGGTGGAGGTCGGAGAAGCGCTGCGGCCCGAGGAGCAGCTCGCGGACGACGAGGAGCGCCCAGCGCTCGCCGACGACGTCGAGGGCGCGGGCGATGCCACAGGCGTCGCCGTAGGTGCGGCTTGTCGGCATGCTAAAACACTACCACTTGGTTGTTAATAACAAGTACGCTCATGGTCATGAGTCATCCAGTGGTGCACTTCGAAATCATCGGGACCGACCCGCAGCGGCTACGCGGTTACTACGGCACCCTGTTCGGGTGGGAATTCGACGTCGGCGGCCCGGTCGCGGAGCCGGTCTCCCGACCCGGTGAGTACGGGTTCACCGAGCCCGCCGGCAGCGGACAGCCCGGCATTCCGGGCGGCATCGGCGGTGGGACCGGCCACCGACCACACGTCGTCTTCTACGTCGGCGTCCCCGATGTGGAGGCCGCGCTCCGGCGCGCCGAGCAGTTGGGCGGCAGCCGCGCCATGGGCCCCGAACGGGCACCCGGGCGGGACCTGGTGGTCGCCCACTTCACCGACCCCGAGGGCAACCTCGTCGGCCTCGCCGGACCGGCATAGCCTGCGGCGCGCCCCCGCTCGTGACCCGCCGCCCTCGCCTCCCGCCGACGCGCGCGGCGGACGTCACCGCCCGTCCGCCCGCTCGCGCAGGAGCGCGTCCCCGGTGCGGTAAAGCTCGACGAGCAGTGGGCGCAACTCCGCGCCGGCCCGGGTGAGGCGGTAGCAGGTGGTCGGCGGGAAGGTGCGCGACCGGTCACGCTCGACCAGGCCCTGTCCGGTCAGCGCCGCCAGCCGCTCGCTGAGCACCTTGGCGCTCAGGTCGGGAAGCGCCGCCCGAAGACAGCCGAAGGATCGGGGGCCGTGCATCAACTCCCGCAGCACCAGGGTGGCCCACCGGCCGCTCACCGCGGCCAGGGCGACCTCGACGGGGCAACCGGGCTCCGGCTGCCGGGCGGCGCCGCGCCGGTCCGGCACCAGGTCACGATCCCAGCCGCCGCTCACCGTTTGGTTACCTGCGCGAACGCCGCCTTGACTGTCGGCATGTCTCACGATTTCCGCACCCACCCCACAAGTATCCCGCTCAGCGACAGCGCCGCCCAGCACCCGTCGGTGTTCGCCCACGCCTTCAACTCGGGGAGCGCCGCAGCGGTCGAGCAGGTCTACGAGCCCGGAGGCCTGCTCGTCACCGTTCCGGGCCAGCCCGTCACCGGCGCGGCCCGGATCGCGGCCAACCAGCGCTTCCTCGACCTCGGGCTCCCCATCGAGGTCCGACCCCGACACGTCTACGTGGCCGACGACATCGCCCTGCTCATCGTGGACTGGACCATTGACGGCACCGATCCCGGCGGCCGACCCGTACACATCGAAGGCACCGCCACCGACGTCGCCCGCCGCGGCCCCGACGGCCGCTGGCGGTACATCATCGACAACCCGTTCGGCACCGCCGAGCCGGAGGTTCCGCACGGTCAGGGGTAGAAAGTCCAGGTTCGGGGGTCCGTGGCCGGCCGGGTTCCGCACCGCGCCGGCATCTTGTGCGCCTCCGGCCTTGACATCGCCAATACGGTCGTACATATTGGTGGCGTGGCAAGACCATCAAACAAAGAACACCTGCTCCACGCGGGGCTCGAAGTCGTACGTCGACGGGGCCTGAACGCGGCAGGCGTACGCGACATCACCACTGCGGCAGGCGTGCCGCAGGGGTCGTTCACGAACCACTTCTCGTCAAAGGAGGCGTTTGCCCTCGAGATCCTCGACCGATACTTCGACGACGTGCGCAGCGTCATGGCACAGACGCTGCACGACAAGAGCCAACCGCCGCTGGAACGTCTCCGGGCCTACTTCACCGCGATCAGCGAACGGATGCGGTCCCGACAGTGGCACCACGGATGCCTCATCGGCAACCTGAGCATCGATTCCTCCGAAGAAAGCGAAGCCCTGCGCAACCGGCTCGCCGAAATCTACGACACCTGGCGCCAACCGTTCGCCGCATGCCTCGACGACGCCGCCAGGTCGGGCCACATCCGGCTCGACGTACCGGCGCTCGAGATGGCCGACTTCCTCATCACCTCCTGGCAGGGGGCCCTGCTGCGGATGAAGGTGACCCGAAACTCCGAACCACTCGACCGCTTCCTGACCATCGTCGACACCGCTGTCCTGCGACCCACCTCGTCCGGACCACGACCCTGAGGGCACCACCATGACTATCACCGAGACTCACCCGGTCACCGCGATCCCCGCCACCGATCCGCACCCGCGCAAGCGCGTGGAACTGCTCGGCACCCACCTGAGTTACATCGACATGGGCACCGGCGACCCGATCGTCTTCCTGCACGGCAACCCCACCTCGTCGTACCTCTGGCGCAACGTCATTCCCTCCGTCGCCGACCTCGGCCGCTGCCTCGCACCCGACCTGGTCGGTATGGGCGACTCCGGCCCCGCGGTCGACGGAAGCTACCGCTTCCTCGACCACGTCCGTCACCTCGACGCCTGGTTCGACGCGATGGACCTCGGTGACGCGATCACTCTCGTCCTGCACGACTGGGGATCGGCCCTCGGATTCCACTGGGCCGCACGGCACAGCAGCCGGATCAAGGCGATCGCCTACATGGAAGCCATCGTCCAACCTCGCCGCTGGTCCGACTTCCCCGCCGGCCGGGACACCCTGTTCCGGGCGATGCGCTCCCCCCAGGGCGAACAACTCGTCCTCGACGAGAACTTCTTCGTCGAGACGGTGCTGCCCAAGAGCGTGCTGCGACCGCTGACCGGCGAGGAGATGGACCGTTACCGCGCACCGTTCACCACCCGTGAGTCCCGGGTGCCGACGCTGGAGTTCCCTCGGGAGTTGCCGATCGACGGTCAACCCGCTGACGTCGCCCGGATCGTCGACGACTACGGCGTGTGGCTGGCCGGCAGCGGCGTGCCGAAACTGCTCGTGGCCGCCGAACCGGGTGCCCTGCTTGTCGGCCGGGCGCTGGAGTTCGCGCGTACCTTCCCGAACCAGCGAGAGGTCACGGTAGCCGGCAGTCACTACCTACAGGAGGATTCGCCGTACCAGATCGGCGCCGCACTGCGTGCCTTCCTGATCGACTGAACCAGACAAGACGCCCCCTGACCAGCGCTCCTGCTGGCCAGGGGGCGTCACTCCTGGAGCCGCCTGATCGAATGTCAGGGGGTGCAGAACGGCGCCGGCCGGGTGAGGCCGAGTTCCTTGCAGTCCCATTCGGTGCCCTGCTCGTAGTACCGCCAGCCCGTATCGGTCGTGTGATGGAACAGGTAGCGGACGTTGCCGCCGGCCGGGCGCCTCACGTCGGCTGCCGCCCAGGTCTCCGCGCACTGCACACCGGTGGACGCGAAGGACCAGTCCTGCGGCAGTTCGACCAGGTCCCCGAGGGTCTCGATCGACGGACAGCCGGGTTTCCCGGCTCCGGCGCCGCTGGGCGCGGCTGCGGGTGCAGCCGACCGGTCGGGCCAGTGGCCGGCGGCGAAGGAGACCGTGCCGCCGATGGCGAACACCACCGCCGCCGCAGCGGCGCCTGTGACGAGATTCGCCCGCCGCTGCGACTGCCGCGACCTGCGCAGGGACCGCTCGTACAGGTCGGCGCTGCCGCCGTGCTCGCTCAGATCGGACATGGCCTGACGGAGCGGCCCGAGGTCGTCGGTCATCAGGCCTCCTCCATCACGGCCGAGAGCAGCTCGGGCGCAATCTGCCGCATGCGGGCCAGCGCCTTGCTGGTCTGACTCTTGATCGTGCCGACGGAGCACTGCAACAGATTCGCGGCCTCGACCTCGCTGCGGTCCTCGAAGAAGCGGAGCACAAGCACCGCGCGCTGCCGCTGGGTGAGTTGACCGCCCGCAGGTTGCCGCCGGCCAGAGTTTTTCTCGAAGTCGGGGTTGAGCCATCCCCGCTTTGATAGGCACACCAATCCGCACGTCGGTGAGTACCCGGTGCGACCGGGCACGTCCGCACGGCGTCGGGACGTGCACCGTGCTGTCGTCGGTGCTGCCCTACCGGGCCGCCATAGGGTCTGCGCTGTCGGCCGGCCCCGCGAGGTTCCCGGTGTCGGCCGGGCGGCCGGGCAGCAGGCTGCTGCCCGCCAGGATCACCAGGACGCAGGTAACGATCCACCAGTACGCGAACCGGAACCCGCGCATCGGATCGGCGTCACCGGCGACGTCGACGATGAGCGCGACCACGGCGATGCCGATCGACGCACCGAGCTGGTTGAGCATGTACAGCACCGAACTACCCTGCGGCACCTGGTGGCTGGGCAGCGTCCGGTACAGGGAGCCCATGGTGGGCGCGCCCACGGCCCCGAGCCCCACGCCGATGACCAACGCGCACAGTGCCGACCACGCCCCGCTGGTCCCGGCGTCGACCCGGGTGAGCGCCAACGCGCCGAGAGTCGCTGTCGCGGCGCCGGTGAGGGCGGGACCCCGGGCCCCGACCGTGTCGCTGAGCCGACCGGCGACCGGCATGGCCAGGACGGAGCCCAACCCCAGCGGGGCGACGAGAAGACCGGCGGCCAGGGCGCCGTCGCCCTGCCCGTGCACCTGCTGGTAGTAGAGGGGCAGCACGAACAGGATCGAGTAGGTGGCGACCCCTACCAGACCCTGCACCGTAACGCTGACAGAGAAGCTCCGGCTGACGAACAGCCGCAGGTCGATCAGGGGTGGCACCCGTCGGGGACGCAGGGCGTGCGTGGCGTAGGCGGCCAGTGCGGCCACGCCGATCGCCAGGGGAACCGCCACCCGCCAAGCGGTCAGCGCACCCGCGGTGCCGACCTGGGACAGGGCAAGCACGACCGCGCCCACCCCGGGGCCGGCCAGGACGAGGCCCAGCACGTCCAGGCGGCTCCGGGGGTTGAGCGTTTCCGGCGTGTCGGTCGGCACGACCCGCAGCGCCAGCGCGAACGCCACGAGGCCGATGGGAATGTTGACCAGGAACATCCATCGCCAGGTGGCGGTGTCGAGAACAACACCGCCGATCACCGGGCCCAGCACCGGCCCCAGTGGCAGGACCGCACCCATCAGTCCCATCACCCTCCCCGCGCGGTGCGGTCCCGCCGCGCGGGCCAGCAGGGTCAGCACCAGGGGGTCGAGGATGCCGGCCCCCACGCCCTGGACGACACGGAACGCGATCAGGCTCGCCACGCTCCAGGCAAGGCCGGAAGCCAGCGATCCGACCATGAACAGCAGAAGGCCGAAGAGCCAGAGCCGTCTCGCGCCAAACCGGTCCACCGCCCAGGTCGTGATCGGGATGGTGGCGGTCAGGGCGAGCAGGTAACCGGTGGACGCCCAGCCGATGGCGCTGACCGAGGCATCGAAGTTGCTGGTGAGGGTATCCACGGCGACGACGACCATGGTGCCGTCGAGGATGCCCATGATCCCGCCCAGCAGCACGACGCTGACCAGCCTGATCAGCGCTGGATCCAATCTGTTGTCCGCCCCGGTCACAACACTCCCCCGCTCATCTGGATGAACTAGCGGGTTCAAATTACCGGTCTGACGGGATAACTTTCAACAAGAACCGTTCAATAAACTAAACCAGCCGGTTTAATTTGCTGGACGTAGGCTAGGGTGTCCTGATGGTGGACGTTGCGGAGCGTGAGGAGCAACGGCGCCGGGGCCACCGGGGGCGCATCGACAAGCGGCAGGCGATCCTCGACGCCGCGTTCGTCGTGTTCGCGCGCAAGGGCTATGCGCAGGCCTGCGTCAACGAGATCGCCGCCGAGGCCGGCGTCGCCAAGCCCACCGTCTACAACCACCTCAACGACAAGGTGAACCTCTTCCGTCACGCGATCGAGGCAGCCTCGGGCACCCTCATCGCGGAGAACCTGGCCATCATCGGCCGGCTCGCCGACCCCGGCGACGACCTCCGGTCCGCCCTGCTCACGGTAGGCGGCGAACTGGCCCGAGTCGCCTGCGACGAGCGGGCCCGAGCGCTGCGGCGGCTGCTCTACGCCGAAGCCACCCGTTTCCCCGAACTTCTCGACGCCGTCCCCGAGCGCGGGCCGGACAGGCTCACCGAGGCGTTGGCCGACCGCTTCGCCCGCCTTGCGCTGGGCGGCCGATTGCGGATCTCCGATCCGGCCCTGGCTGCCGAGCAGTTCCTCGCGCTGATCACCGGGCCCCTGGAGAGCCGGTCGCGCTACGGCGACCGCAGCGTCTCCGCGCAGGAACAGCAGGCCGTCACCGTCGCCGCCGTGGATACGTTCCTGCTGGCCTTCGGGTAGGCCACGCGCATCGACAGCACCACCGTCAGACGTGGCCAGGCCCGAATCTGACGCCGGAACGATCTTCCACACTGACGGTGCGGGCGACGCGACGCGCACGTACCATGTCGCTCATGATCGTGGCGCAACTGCAGGAGTGGTTGTCGCAGCAGAATCCCCACTCACCCGTCTCCATCATGGGCATCGCCGATTGCGGCGCGTCGGTGCAGGAGTGGGACATCAACCTCGGCACAGGGCAAGGGCCAAGCGCCGACATCGATGAAGTCGTCATCTCGTGGGTCCATACACCAGAGGCCGAAGCGCGCTACGAGACGCAGAAGCACTAAGCCGTACAGCCATGGACTGCGGCGTCCCGTCGCGTGCCCGATGGGGCGGACCCGAGGGGAAACGGCTGTCAGGTGCGCCGGACCTACGCATTACGAGTCGGTCCCGCAGGGCTGGTCCAGCGTTCGGTCCTCGTGCTCTACTCCCGGTCCGTGATCGTCCGCTAACGCTCGCTGGCTTGGCTGCTCGATTGGCTGCTTCAGCGGCCTGAGCCTTTACTCGACACCTGCACTTCTGTGCTGTGCGGCCACCCGGCCGAGCCGGAGCGCCAACCCCCGCCGGGGGATACGGAGCCAAGCTATCGAATGCCGCCAGCCGGTGGCGACTGACGTCATGGAAGCAGGTGTCGGCCATCATCGCTCGGCATTCAGGGTTACCCCGCATCAACATTCGAGCGGCCTTCTTGCTGCTTCCCGCTGGGACCTTGCAGCTAGGCTTGCCTCGACGTTGACCAGCAGATCTGAGCGGAGGGCTGAGCATGGAAGCCGGTAGTGCCGCCAGCGCTGACGCAGAGTTGCGTCCATGGCGTGCAGGGAGCTTCCTTCAGTCGCTCAGCCCGGCGTCCCGGGAGCGGCTCATCAAGGCTGGCGTCCCGAGAGCTTTTCGAGCTGGTCAGACCCTAGTACGGCATGGTGATCCATCCGACCACGTGTTCGTGATAACTAGTGGCGTAGTGAAGATCGAGGCCGTCACCCCAGACGGTCATGACGTAACTCTCGCTTGGCGCGGCCCCGGCGACGTTGTGGGCGAACTGTCCGCCATAACGGGGGAAGGGCGTTCCGCTACGGTAGAGGCGGTTCTCGACGTAAGGGTCTGCCTTATCCGAAATGAAGACTTTACGCAGCTACTCCTAGCCGATCCGCCGGTAGCGCTGGCGTTGACCAAGATGATCGCCCAGCGACTCACCTCCGCCAATCAGCGAAGACTCAGCTTCGCATCACAGTCCGTGACTGCGCGCCTCGCGGGCATCTTGGAGGTACTCGCCGACAGCTTTGGCCATCGCGAGGCCGGCGGCGCTGTGATCGACATTCCGATAACCCAGTCAGACCTGGCCTCAATGATTGGAGCCGCTGAGGTCACTGTCCAGAAATCCTTGCGGACCCTTCGGAGCGAAGGTGTCATCCGGGCCGGATACCGCAAGATTCTCATCACGGACCGTAGCGAGCTCAAGCGACTCGCACACCCCGAGGACGTCTAAACCCTTACAGATATGCCTTCGGAACACGTCCTGGTATGGTTTCTCCATCACGGGACCCGCCGTTGCTGTCGTCTTGAGGGGCGCGCACCATGAACTTGACCTTGGCCGTTGTTGGGGCCGTACTCGTGGCCATCACCATCCTGGGGGGAGGACTTCGCATCGGTGGCGTACAGATCGCCAACATCTCTCGGCCCCGCATCCTCCTACTTGCCGGCTTCGGCGTGGTCACCATGGCGCTAGGGCTCTACTTGGAGCTGTCCTCCGTACGGGCCATGGCCCCCGAACCTGCCAACAGCGGCGTTCATGTTCCGAGCGCCGCCCCGACCAGCGCCAAGTGATGCACCGGAAGATGATTTTGCCTAACAAGATGCGGCCTCCCGCAAACACGTCGAGAAAAGCTCTACCCACTCCCGCCGAGATGTGGTCATCTGACGTATCGGTCACCTTCTCTGCTACAAGCCTGTTCTTTGACATGCGGCGGTCAACCGACCTTCTTGTTCATGTCGGCGAAGTTGGCCTGGCGCGAATACTGCAAGTATTCATCCATCACGCAGTGCGGGCCGCCGAACGGGAAGGCGGCTCCATCCAGCACTTCAACGGCGACGGCGCCCTAGTTCTCTACACAGGAGAATACGCCACTGACTCCGCCCTGAGAACAGCGATTGACATAATGGACAGCGCACGCAATCGCGTAATGCAGCAAATTCCGGAATTTGCCGAAAAGGCTCGTGTCTTTCTCGGCAAGGATGGCCTCGACATCACGACAGGAATAGATCACAGCCCAATATTCGCAGTAGCGGTAGGGAGCGAGAAGAACCCGTTTACATCTTGGACTGGCATCGGAGTTCATACCGCGGCAAAACTCTCTCGACTTGCACCACCGGACAGCATTGCCATAACTGAGCAGGCAGTCAGCCAGTTAAGAGAAATCGCAGCTCCTGCCGGATTCCTGACCAGTTACACAATAGGTGGCACGGAGCGCATGGTGCACGTAACCGATCCCCGTACTCTTAGTTAGGAATCTGGGAGGGTACTGCCAGCTTGGGAAACGGATTGATCGACGTTTCAGGCCTGGTGCTAGCTGGCTGGCGAGCGGAGGGCGACGGCGACAAACTGTGGGACGAACTGCGGTTGACCGATGTTGCCCCTTTGCGTCGGGCACGGATCGGGCACGAGGCAGGTGGGCCGGTGGAAAGGCTAGCTCTGTCGAGCCCAGACGCTTTCCGCTAGGGCTGCGTGTAGGTCCTCTCCGCTGGGGACGCCAGGTACTTCTTCTCTTCGAGGATGCGCCTAGCCAGGCCGCTTTGTTGTCTGAAGGAACTTCAGGATGGAAGCCTTCGAGCTCTCCGACAGGCACCAGGAAAATGCCAAGGCTAAGCAGGTAGAAATCGATGCGGTCGAACGCTCCGATGGCTTGACCCCGCGACCAACTTCTGCCGACTTTCTTAAACGCCTTCCAACCTGTTGTCGGGCGAGGCCAGCTTTCGAATAGTGGCCAGGTCGCCCGAAGTTAGAAACTGATCTCGCCATGTAAGAGGTCGATATCGACAGCACATGCCACTGGAACCCTCGCTGAGTGCAGTGCGCCGACGCGACCGGCGTGCGATCCCCTACGCCGCGCGGGCTCGTGGAAGCGCGGCCCGGCCTGCTGCCGGCCCACCCCTCACCGGTCAACGCCCCTGTCGTTCTGCGGCGGTCCCTTGGGCTTCGCGCTTCCGCGCCAGCCGCAGGGCGTCTCGCGTGGCCGGAGTCGGAGCGCCAGCGGAGCGACGGACACGCGCCCACTGCTTCTTCGCATGGCTGCTCGGCCCTGCGATGGCAAGCAAAAGGCCCAGGTCATGATCGGCGATCAAGCCGGTGACCTGGGCCCTTCTGTGAGCCGCCTGACGGAATCGAACCGTCGACCTACGCATTACGAGTGCGTCGCTCTAGCCGACTGAGCTAAGGCGGCAACGATCGTAGAGTGTACGGCACGCCCGGCCGACAGCCGAACGGGATCCCCCACGTCCGGAACCGGACACCACGGCACGAGCAGCCCCACGCGGGAGAGACTTCCCGGCCGGTGCGGACTACCCTGCGGCGGGTGAACGACGATCACGTACCGCCGCCTCAGCAGCCGGATCCCGAAGCGCACCCGGGCGAGCGGGCCAGCCGTCGACCCCACCGCATCGACCCGCTGGAGCTGGGCTTCACCCCGCGCCGGCCGGTGCCCTGGCTCGCGCCGTTGCTGCTGATCACCACCGGCCTGCGGACGCTGCTGGCCATGCTGTTCGGGGCGTACCTGGACAAGCGCGAATTACAGAACGCCTTCGGTGACGACACGTTCCGGCAGGTCGGGCCGGACGGCGGGCTCTGGCTGGACTACGTGGCCGACCTGGGTGACGGCTTCGACGCCACATACTCGGTGGCGTACCTGCTCGCCCAGCCGGAGCTGACCGTGGACGGCCACCGGCTGCCCCGGGCGCAGACGCTTGTGATGGGCGGCGACCAGGTGTACCCGTCGGCCGGCTACGAGGCGTACGAGGACCGGTGCAAGGGGCCGTACCAGGCGGCGCTGCCGGTCGCACCGCCGGAGCGGCCGACGCTCTTCGCGGTGCCCGGCAACCACGACTGGTACGACGGGCTCACCGCGTTCCTGCGGCTGTTCGTGAGGTCCCGGGACCGGCACTTCGCCGGCTGGGGCACCGGCCAGTCCCGCTCGTACTTCGCGGTCGAACTGCCGGCCGGCTGGTGGTTGCTGGGCCTCGACGACCAGTCCGGGTCATACCTGGACGATCCGCAGCTCACCTACTTCGACGAGGTCGCCCGCAAGCTCACCCCACAGTCCAGGGTGATCCTGGCGGTGCCGGCTCCGACATGGGTCAAGGCCGCCGACCATCCCAACGCGTACGACTCGATCGACTACTTCATCCGTACCATCGTCGCGCCCACCGGGGCCCAGGTCCGGGTGCTGGTCTCCGGCGACCTGCACCACTACGCCCGGTACGCCGGCCCGGAGCGGCAGCTCATCACCTGCGGTGGCGGTGGCGCCTACCTCTACCCCACCCACCGGTTGCCGGAGCGGCTGGAGGTGCCGCCGCGGGACACGTTGACCCGGCGGGCCAGCCGCACCCGCGAGTACGAGCTGACCGCCCGCTACCCGGACGAGGCCCGTTCCCGCCGGTACGGCTGGGGCATCTTCGGCCGGCTGCCGTACCGCAATCCGGGCTTCGCCACGTTGCTCGGCACCCTGCACACGCTGCTGATGCTGGCCATGGCCGGGGTGGCGGCGCAGCGGGCCGACTCGACCGCGCAGCGGCTGTTCAGCGTCCCGTTGGTGGCGATGCTTGTGGTGACCATGCTGGGCGCGGTGTTCTTCGCCAAGCCGCCGAGCGCGGGCGGCAAGCGGCACGCCCGGCACTGGATCCTCGGGGTGGCGCACGGGGCGGCCCATGTGGCGTTGGCCGCCGGCGGGACCTGGCTCTGGCTGCACCTGCCGTTCTACGACTGGCCGTGGCCGTTGCCGGCGGTCGCGGCGGTGGTGCTCTACGGCCCGGCCAGCGGGCTTGTCGGCAGTCAGCTCGTGGCGCTCTATCTGCTGGTGGCGGGCGCGTTCGGGGTGAACCTGAACGAGCTCTTCGCCGGCCAGGGCATCGAGGACTCGAAGGTGTTCCTCCGGTTCCGCTTCGATCCCGACGGCACCCTGACGATCTATCCCATCGCCTTGGACAAGGTCTCCCACGCCTGGCAGCTCAACCCGGACGACTCCCCCACGGCCCCCTGGCTGACCCCGAAGACCCCCTTGACCCCCCGCCTGGCCGAACCCCCCATCACCCTCCACTGAAGCCCCCGCCCCCACCCTCGCTCACGCCCCGCCCCCGCTCTGGCTGATCATGAAGTTGGCGGCACCGAAAGAGATCAAATTCGCCGTCAACTTCATGATCACGCGGGGAGGGCGGGGTGGGGGTGGGGGTGGGATCAGGGGGTGGGGTTGTAGTGCTTGTCGTGGGACTGGCGGGGGGCGCAGACCGAGGCGCGGCTGCACTGGCAGCGGGAGCCGTCGGCGTCCAGGCGGACCGTCACCGCGTCGCGCGGGACGCTGTGGCCGACCACCTTCCCCTCGCCCTGGGGGGTCTCGACCCGGGTGCCGACCGCCGGGGCGGACTCCTGGAATTTCTGATACAGGGGATGTTCGTATTTCAGGCAACACATCAGTCGTCCGCACGCGCCGGAGATGCGCAGCGGGTTGAGCGGCAGGTCCTGGTCCTTCGCCATCCGGATCGTCACCGGCTCGAAGTCGGTGAGGAACGTGGCGCAGCACAGGTCACGCCCGCAGGAGCCGATGCCGCCCTGCACCCGTGCCGAGTCGCGGGCGGAGAGCTGCCGCAGCTCGACCCGGCAGTGCAGGGTCGCGCCCAGGTCGCGGACCAGCGAACGGAAGTCCACCCGGTGCGGCGCGGTGAAATAGATCGTGGTGCGGTCGCTGCCGGTCTCCGGCGTGCCGAGGAAATGGTCGACGGCGACCACCTTCATCGGCAGGCCGTGCTCGCGGATCAGCCGTTTGGCGGCCACCTTCGCGTCCGCCTTGCGCCGGCGCAGCGCCTCGTCGCGGCGCAGGTCGTCGTCGTCGGCGGGCCCGGCCAGCTTCGGGAAACCCGCGGTGTCCTCGTCCACCCACTGCGCGGCCCAGACGCACTCGGCCACCTCGGGGCCGTCGTCGGTCGGCACCAGCACCCGGTCGCCGACCTGCGGACGCAGCTCACCCGGGTCGAGGTAGTAGAGACGCCCGTACCGGTTGAAGCTGACCGCGCAGAGCATGCCCATGCGCCCTACCCTACGCGGCTCCGCTCGGCCGGACGGCTCGCCGGTCGCCGTCCGGTCACACCGTGCAGCGATCCATCCCGGTCTAACCGACCGAGCGGCCCCCATGCCTCGCCCGGACGGTTGAAACCTGGGCCGGTCCCGGGACAAACGCCGGCCGACCGCGTTGAGTGAAGGCATACCTGCGGGGGGTGCAGGGGAAGACCACGGCGTCGCATGCCGGTGCCCGGCCACGGCCGGGTCGGCGTGCGACGCCGTGAGTCGTCAGTAGCCGATCCGGGTGGTGCCGCCGTAGCGCGGCGGGGTGACGGCGCGGTCCCGCCAGGTCGTCTCGGCGAGGCTCGGCCCCCACTGACGCAGCAACGTCTCGGCCCCGTCGTAGGCCACTCCGAGCACACCAAGCACCCGGGTGGCGATCTCGGCCGCCGCCGACGCGCCGGCCGGGCCGGCCTCGACCCCCGGCCGGGCGGCGGCGTGCACGGTGACCGCCTCGGCCGAGCCGAGCACCTCGGCGAGTGCCCGCGCCAGCGCGGCCCGGCTGCTCTCCACCCAGGCGGCGAGCGCGTCCGCGTAGCCGGCGGTCGACTCCAGCCGCCCGACCAGGCTCTCCGGCCCCTCGTCGAGGTGGCGGAGCAGGGCGGTGCGCGCCTCGTCGTAGGCCGCGGCGGCCGACCCGGACCAGGCGACCGGGTCGGCGAGGACGGCGCAGGTGTCGTCGTACCCCCGGACGATCCGGCGCACGGCGTGGCCGGCGCCGGTAAGCGGCGCGGGGTGCAGTTCGAGGAATTCGCGCACCGCCACACCGGGAAGCACCTGCATCCGGCGCAGCAGCGGCCAGAGCCGGTGCCCCTCCGGCACGCCGGCGGCGAGCAGCGTGTCGACCCGGGTGAGCAGGTCGAGACCCGGCTCGGCGAGGCGCTCAAGCGCGTCCATCAGGCCTCCCGGGCCAGCCGGCCCGCGACCGCGTCGTCGGCCGCCGCGTAGCGCTCGGCGGCGCTGCGCAACGCCGCCGCGGCGGCGGCCAGCCGGTTGGCGGCGGCCTGCGCCTCGCGTGCCCGGTCGGCGGTGGCGGCGGTCCACTGCCGGTGCAGCGCGCGCCCCACCTCGCCTGGCCGGCCGGCGGCGTGGGCGCCGAACGCGGGGTGCGGCGGGTCGGCGGCGGTCACGGTGCGGGCCAGCGTGGCGAGGGTCGCACCGGCGTCGTCGAGGCGGGCGGCGAGCGCACGCAGCGATTCCATGTCAGGCTCCCGCCAGCGGCCGGTAGGCCGCGAAGGTCTCGTTGTGCAGTTTCTCCCGGGCCCACTGCGCCGCGTCGGCGGCGGCCGTCACCGCGGCCTGCACCGAGCCGGCCACGTCCCGCGGGCTGCGCTGGTGCAGGGGACCGAGGAAGCGCACGTCGGTGATCCGCCCGCCGGCCGTGACCACCACCTCGACCAGCCCGTCGGGTGAGCGGACGGTGACCTCCACGGTGGCGACCGCCTGGTCGAACTCGGCTTGCAGGGCCTCGATGCGGCGGTAGCGCCGCACCGCCTCCTCGATCCAGGCCTCGTCGATCTCCCCCCGCGCCATCGGCGGACTCCTCCCGGCCGTTCGGCGCCGCCGGCCCCACCTCCGACGTCACCTCACTGAGCGTGCCGCCCTCGTCACCACGGCATCACCGGACCGTACCGCACGTCAATTGCGCGTGTCGATGCCCTGTGGACAGCGCGGAACGAGCGCCTCAACCCCGCCAGAGGGAGAGCATCATCGCCTCGACCGCGATCCGCGGTTTGACGTTCGCCTCGATCGCCGCCCGGCACTCCAGCACGGCCTCCAGGCGGCGCAGCGAGCCCTCCGCGTCCCACTTCTGCGCGCCGGCCCCGGCAAGCGTCGCGGTGTCGGTGTGCACAGGCGCGACAGGCGCCCGCAGCGCCATGGTGAGCGCGTCCCGGTAGAAGCCGGCCAGGTCGACAAGCGCCCGGTCGAGCGCGTCCCGCTGGGCCCGGGTGGCCCGCGACTTCTGCCGTTTCTCCAGTTCCTTGAGCTGGCCGGCGGCACCCCGCATGGCGCCGGCCGCGCCCCGGCCGGTGCCGCCCGCGCCGAGCGCGGTCTGCAACGCCGACCGCTCCGCCTCGTCGACCTCCACGACCGAGGCGGCGGCCTCCGCCTCGGCGGCCTCGATCAGCGCCGAGGCCGCGTCGAACGCCGCGCCCACGCCGGTGAGCCGGCGCGGCACGGCGAGCACGGCGTCCCGCCGCTGCCGGGCCTCCGGGTCGCGGGCCAGCCGCCGGGCCCGGCCGACGTGCCCCTGCGCCGCCGCGGCGGCCCACTGCGCCGTGTCCGGGGCGATGCCGTCCCGGCGGACCAGCACCTCGGCCACCGCGCCGGCCGGCGGCTGGCGCAGCGGTACGACCCGGCAACGCGACCGGATGGTCACCGACACGTCGTCCGGGTGGGTGGACGGGGCGCAGAGCAGGAAGACGGTACGCGGCGGCGGCTCCTCGACGGCCTTGAGCAGCGCGTTGCCGGCGGCCTCGGTGAGCCGGTCGGCATCCTCGATGATGACGATCTGCCAGCGTCCGCCGGAGGGCGTGCTCGCCGCCCGCAGCACGAGCGTGCGCATCTCGCCGACGCCGATGGAGAGCCCGTCGGGCACCACGAGCCGCACGTCGGCGTGGGTGCCGGCGAGCGTGGTGTGGCAGCCGGGGCAGTGACCGCAGCCGGTGCCGTGCACGCACTGGAGCGCGGCGGCGAAGGCGCGGGCGGCCACCGACCGGCCGGAGCCGGGCGGGCCGGTGAAGATCCACGCGTGGGTCATTCCGGCACCGGGATCGGCGTCGGTCGCGGCACCGTCGGGCTCGCCGGGGTCGTCGAACTGCTCGGCGAGCGCGTCGAGGTCGTCGTACCCACCGGCTGGAACGCCCACGCGGGCCGCCACGGGCGTGCCCGCCCGCAGCAGCGCGGCGGCGGAGGCGGCGGCCCGCCGCAGCGTGACCACCGCCTCGTCCTGCCCGACCAGGTCGCCGAAGACGTCAGTCATCGTCGGCGTTGCTCCATCGTCACCAGCTCCGATTCGGATAACTCGGGCTGGACCGAGGTGTCCGGGCCCTGCGCCGGGCGCGGGTGCACGATCCCGGCCGGGTCGACGAGGAACTCGTCCACCCGGCGGGCGACCGCGTCGGCGATCTCCTCCACCGGGCGGGACGCGTCGAGCACCAGGTAGCGCTTCGGGTCACCGGAGGCCAGATCGAGGAAGGCGTACCGGACCCGCTCGTGGAACGCCATCGACTCGGCCTCCAGCCGGTCGGCGTCCTCGCTGCGGGCACTCACCCGACTCAGCCCGGTGTGCGGGTCGACGTCGAGCAGGACCACCAGGTCGGGCTTGAGCCCACCGGTGGCCCAGGAGGAGAGCCAGGAAACCTCGTCGACCGGCAGCGTCCGGCCGGCGCCCTGGTAGGCCAGGGACGAGTCGACGTACCTGTCGCTGATCACCACCGCGCCGCGGGTCAGCGCCGGGCGCACCACTGTCGCCACGTGGTGGGCCCGGTCGGCGGCGTAGAGCAACGCCTCGGCGCGCGGCGACGGCGCGTCGTCGGCGGCGGCGGGGTCAAGCACCAGCGAGCGGATCCGCGCACCGACGCCGGTGGCGCCCGGCTCGCGGGTGACCACCACCTCCCGGCCCCCGCCGCGCAGCCGCTCGGCGAGCGCGGCGAGCTGGGTGGACTTGCCGGCGCCCTCGCCGCCCTCGAAGACCACGAACAGGCCGGAGGAGACGAACGGCTCGGCTGGCATCAGCGGGCGACCCCGGATCGAGCCCCAGAGGTCGGCCAGGACCGGCACGCCCTTCTTGTCGTCCATCTGGCCAAACGCGCTGATCCCGGCGAAGATACCGGCCGCGCCGGCGGCGAGCAGCAGCAGCCGGGTCGAGGAGATGGAGATGCCCAGGTCGGCGATGTAGAGCTGGCGGGAGCCGCCGACACCGACCAGGAGACTGCTCAGCGCGATGGCCAGGATCAGCACCAGTCGGGTGCCGATCTGCACCACCGCGAAGACCCGGCCGCGCACCTCGTCTGCCACCTCGCCGCCGAGCAGCGTGGTGCCGGCCAGGAACGCCATGCCAGCGCCGGCGCCGACCAGGATCGCGCCGAGGATGGCCATGGACAGGTGGATGGCGAACGCCAGCACCAGCACGGAGGCGCTTGCGAGCACGATGCTCATGCCGAACCAGCGGCGCCGGGACAGATCCCGTACGAGGATCGGGCCGAGCCCGATGCCGAGCGCCAGGCCGACGAAGATCGCGCCGAAGAGCAGCGAGAACGCGGCGTCGCCGGCGCCGAGCGAGTTGGCGAAGAACTTGGCCGTGCCGACCACGATGCCGCCACCGGCGAACGCGCCGAAGATGCCGAGCACCAGGCCGCGCACCAGCGGCGTCTGCCCGATGAACTTCCAGCCGTCGGCGAACTGGCGGAACATGCTCTGCTCGGTGCGTTCCCCCTCGCCGCGCTGGGCCTCGCTGATCTCCCTGATCCCGAACGCCACCACGAGCGCGGTGGCCAACCGGGAGAAGGAGTTGAACCAGAGCGCGAGCTGGGCCGGCTCGGCCCAGCCGGGCAGGTCGCCGCCGACCGCGCCGCGTACGCCCCGGTCCAGCACGGCCAGGGCGATGGCGGCGGCCACCGGGGTCAGGCCGTACGTGGTGATCAGGGTGAGCTGATTGGCCGTCTCCAACCGGGTACGCGGGATCAGGTTGGGGACCGCCGCCTCCTTGGCCGGGATCCACATCAACGTGATCGACTCGATCAGGAAGGTGGCGATGAGCGCCCAGCCGACCACCAGGCCGCCCCCGGCGCCGGTGAGCGCGTAGAGCGGGATGGAGGCGAAGAGCACGAAGCGCAGCAGGTCACAGATGACCATCGTCCACCGGCGGTCGAACCGGTCGGCGAAGACGCCCGCCACCGGGCCGAGCACCAGCGCCGGCAGGAGCCGGATCGCGGTCACGCCGCCGAAGGCCGCGCCCTGGGCGGTGCTGCCGGACACCTGCGAGGCGGCGAAGAGCGCGGTGGCGAGCAGGCCGAGCCAGTCGCCGAACGAGGCCGCGCTGAGCACGATCCACAGCCTGCGGAACGGCCGGATGCGCAGCACCGAGCGGATCGCGGCGAGGCCGGACCGGTCGGCCTGTGTGCCGGGCGACGACACGCCGGACGACTCGCCGTTCTTCTGGCTTTCGATGGCCGTACCTCCACGTGCCGGCCCAGGTCTGGGCATCCCCGGTGGAACACTCTAGCCGCGCGGAGGGGGTCTCCTCCGGTGACATCGCCTGATCGTCGAGCCTAGGCCGCCGGGACCACCACCCGCAGCCGGACAGACGCGAGGGTATTTCGCATTGCCGTCCCGACAGTTAGCGTTCAGACGTGGCCATCGACCGTGCCGAACTTCGCGATCGTCTCGACCGGGCGACCGCCCACCTCGACCCGCCGTACGCGGTGGTCGACCTCTCCGCGTTCGACGCGAACGCCGACGCGCTGGCCGGGCGGGCCGGCGGCAAGCCGCTGCGGGTGGCGAGCAAGTCCGTGCGGGTCCGCGAACTGCTCACCCGCGTGCTCAAGCGACCCGGCTGGCACGGCGTGATGGCTTTCACCCTGCCCGAGGCGCTCTGGCTGGCCCGCGGCGGCGTCGCCGACGACGTGCTGGTCGCCTATCCGACCGCGCACCGGGGGGCGCTCGCCGAGCTGGCCGCCGACCCGGCGCTCGCCGACGCGGTCACCCTGATGATCGACGACGCCGGGCAGCTCGACCTGATCGACCGGGTGAGCCCGCCCGGGGGCCGGCCCGCGCTGCGGGTCTGCCTCGACCTGGACGCCTCCTGGCGGCCCCTGCGCGGTCGGGTGCACGTCGGAGTGCGCCGCTCGCCCGTGCACAGCGCGCGGGCCGCGGGCGCGCTCGCCGCCGCCGTCGCCGGCCGGCCGGGCTTCCGGCTGGTCGGCCTGATGTCGTACGAGGCACAGATCGCCGGCCTCGGTGACGCCCCGCCCGGGCAGGCGGTGCTCGGCGGCGCGATCCGGGTCGCCCAGCGCCGGTCGTACCGGGAACTGCTGGCTCGCCGGTCCGCCGCGGTCGCCGCCGTCCGCGAGCACGGCGACCTGGAGTTCGTCAACGGCGGCGGCACCGGCAGCGTGGCCGCCACCAGCGCCGACCCCGCGGTCACCGAGGTCACCGCCGGCTCCGGGCTCTACGGGCCCACGCTGTTCGACGCGTACCGCGCCTGGCGGCCGACCCCGGCGACGTTCTACGCCTGCGCGGTGGTCCGCCGGCCGGCGCCCGGGCTGGCCACCGTGCTCGGCGGCGGCTGGATCGCCTCCGGCCCGGCGGCGGAGAGCCGGCTGCCCCGGCCGTGGCTGCCGGCCGGGCTGACGCTCCTCGGCGCGGAGGGCGCGGGCGAGGTGCAGACCCCGCTCGCCGGCGACGCCGCGGACGGGCTGCGGGTCGGCGACCGGGTGTGGTTCCGTCACGCCAAGGCGGGCGAGGTGTGCGAGCACGTCAACGAGGTGCACCTGGTCGAGGGCGACACCGTGGTCGGGACCGTCCCCACCTACCGGGGTGAGGGCCGGGCGTTTCTCTGACGTGACAACGGCGGGCCCGGGCGCACGCTCCGAACCCGCCGTTCGCGTGTCGCTCAGCCCTGGTGGACGGCCTCGGTCGGTGCGTCGACCTGCCGGTGCAGGTATTCCCGGATGAGCGCCTTCGCCTCGACAAGCACCCGCTCGTCACCGTCGGCACGGCGGCGGAACGCCAGCTTGATCAGGGCGTCCGCGGCCTCCACCGCGACCTCCAGGTGGAACCGCAGGTCGGGCACGCCGGCCAGGCCGAAACGCTCGGTGAGCACGCGGGCGAGTTGCTCCGCGATGACCCCGTTGTTGTCCCGCGCGTCGTCAAGCAGGTGCAGGTCGACCACGTCACCGAAGTGCAGGGTACGGAAACCGGGGACGGTGCGGTGCATCGAGATGTACTCGTCGATCGCCGCGTCGACCCCGTCCCACCAGTGGGTCAGGTCGTCCGAGGCGAACCGTTCGTCGAGCCGCTGGAGGTAGGACTCCATGGTGCGCAGGGTCAGCGCCTGCACGATCGCCCGCTTGTCCGGGAAGAACTGATAGACCGACCCGATCGCCACCTCGGCGCGCTCGGCGAGCAGGGTGGTGGTCAAGCCCTCGTACCCCACCTCGTCGACGAGCTCGGCGCAGGCGTCCAGCATCCGCTGGACCCGCGCCACACTTCGACCCTGCACCGGTACCCGACGCAGCGGCCCGGTCGTGGCGGCTGGTGTGGACACTCGGCGCCACCCCCCTTCGACGGATGAACATATCTGCACGTCACGAGTCTGTGACTACCGGTACAACGAGCCGGGCTCGATTGCGGTATTTACCAGGCACAACGTTCCTGATATGAATTCAGTTCATATTCATGTCGAGGAGTGTCGCCATGGCCGGTCCCCCCGCCGCCTGGTCCAACTGGGCCGGTAACCAACACAGCACGGCGCTTCTCACCGTGCGCCCGCGTACCGTCTCCGAGGTCGCCGAGGCGGTCCGGCAGGCGGGCGCCGCCGGCCGGACGATCCGGGCGGTCGGCAGCGGCCACTCCTTCACCGCCACCGCCGTCGCGGACGGACACCGGCTCGACCTCGCCGACCTGGCCACCGACGTCACCGTCGACGTGGCGCGTCGCCTGGTCACCGTACCGGCCGGGATGACCCTGCACACGCTCAACGAGCTGCTCGCCCGGCACGGGCTGGCGATGCCCAACCTCGGCGACATCGACGCGCAGACCATCGCCGGGGCGCTCTCCACAGGCACCCACGGCACCGGCGCGAAACTCGGCTGCCTCTCCACCTTCGTCGCCGGGCTGACCCTCGTCACCGGCACCGGCGAGGTGCTGCGCTGCTCCGCCGACGAGCACCCCGACGTGTTCGACGCCGCGAGGGTCGGGCTCGGCGCGGTGGGCGTGCTCGTCGAGGTCACCCTGCGCTGCGTGGACGCCTTCGTGCTCCGCGCGCACGAACGCCCGGCCGCGCTCGCCGAGGTGCTCGACGACCTGCCCGGGTTGTGGGGGGCGCACGACCACGCCGAGTTCTACTGGTTCCCCTACACCGACCGGGTGCAGGTCAAGACCAACGACCGGGTGCCCGCCGACGACCGGCCGCTGCCCGGCTGGCGCGGTTGGCTCGACGACGACTTCCTCGCCAACACCGTCTTCGCCGGGGCCTGCCGCCTCGGCCGCGCGGTGCCCGCCCTCGCGCCCGGGATCAGCGCCGTCTCCGCCCGGGCGCTCACCGAACGCACCTACACGGGCCGCTCCGACCGGGTCTTCTGCACCCCGCGCCGGGTCCGCTTCGTGGAGATGGAGTACGGGCTGCCACGCGACGCGCTGCCCACCGCGCTGGCGGAGCTACGCCGCATCGTGGACCGGCTGCCGTTCAAGGTGCTCTTCCCGGTCGAGGTGCGATTCGCCGCCGCCGACGACATCTGGCTCTCCCACTCCTACGGGCGGGACTCCGCCTACATCGCGGTCCACCAGTACGTGGGGATGCCGTACGAGCCGTACTTCCGCGCGTTCGAGCAGGTGGCGACCGAGCTGGGCGGCCGGCCGCACTGGGGCAAGCTGCACTGGCGAGACGCGGAGTCGCTGGCCACCGCCTACCCGAAGTTCGCCGATTTCCAGTCCCTCCGCACCCGCGTGGACCCGAAGAACCTCTTCGGAAACCCCTATCTGCACCAGGTCCTAGGAAGTTGAGAGATCTTGGAAAACGATGGCCCCACCGGGGGCCATTTGCTTCCAAGATCTCGGCCTTCGTCATCCTCGCCAGCCGGCGGCCCGGAGAGCGGCACGGATCTGGGCGATGACCGCCTCCGGTTCCGTGCGAAGGGCCCAGGAGGGGAACCGGAGGATGCGGTCGCCCTCGACCCAGAGGTCGTTCTGCCGGCGCATGTCCGCCCACGCGTGCGCCGGGTCGAGATGCTGTCCGCCGTCCACCTCGACATGCACCCGCCACTCCTCGAAGTAGGCGTCGAGATAGCGCCGCCGCCCGGCGGAGTCACGCCGGAGCATCTGGCGGGTCGGATCGGGCAGGCCGGCACCGCGCACCAGACGGAGCAGATCAAGCTCGCCCAAGGAGTGCGCACCGCCGGCCGCATCGGTGGCGGTGGACAGGATCAGCCGCCGTCGGCGGACCCGCGGCATCCGGCCGAGCACCTCATGCAGGTCGTCACCGCCCACCAGCCGCTGCTGGAACGCCGCCGCCACGATGGCCCGAGCCTGCCCGTCGGAAGGTGCCCACTGGGCCGCGTCGACCACCGACCGCGCAGCCGCCGTGCGGGGCGGCTGCCCGACCGGCACCACATCCTCGTCGAGCAGGTGGGTCGTCCGGTGCGCTCGCACCCCGGCCGGCAGCGGAGCCCGACGGCAGGTGGCCGGCAGGAGCAGGTGGACGACGCGATCCGGGAACCCGCGTAGGCCACCCGCCTGGGCGGCTGTGATCCCGCTGAGCAAACGCGGTCGGCCCGGCTGCCAGCACCGCGATCCAGCGGAGCTGAGCGGGACCGACCGGACCGTTGTGTGCGACGAGAACGGCGCGGTGGGCCTGGCGCCAACGACCGGTGGCAACCCGCTGCCGGATCGTCTTACGGGTGAGGTGCGCCAGCGCCTGGCCGAGGCTCAGCACGTCGTCCTGCCGGAACAGCAGCCAGGTCAACTCGTCCGCGTCGTCCGACGGAAGCGCCCGCCGCATACCCGCCCACGAATCCCCCACCCGCCCAACCCTGCCCGCCCGGGTGCAGGCCGCGCCGTCCCTGTGGACAACCGCGAGATCTTGGAAGCTACCGGCCCCCCTGAGGGCCATTTGCTTCCAAGATTCACTCCTTCGGGGTTGAGGTCGCCTTCTTGGGAGCGGCCTTCTTCGCCGTCGCCTTTGTGGTCTTGGCGGCCGTGGTCTTCTTTGCGGCTGTGGTCTTCTTCGCGGGGGCGGCCTTCTTGGTGGCCTTCTTCTTCGGGGCCGGGCCCTTCGCGCGCTTCTCGGCGAGCATCTCGGACGCCTCCGCCAGCGTCAACTCCTCCGGCGTCTGCCCGCGCCGCAGCGACGCGTTGAACTCCCCGTCCGTCACGTACGGACCGAAGCGCCCATCCTTGATCACCAGCGGCTTCTCTGTCTGCGGGTCGGCGCCCATCTCCCGCAACGGCGGCGCGGCGGCCCGGCGCTGGCGGGTCTTCGGTGCGGCCAGCAGCGCCAGCGCCTCGTCAAGCGTGACGGTGAACATCTTGTCTTCCGAGTCCAGCGAGCGGAACTCGTCACCGCGCTTGACGTACGGGCCGTAGCGGCCGTTGTTGGCGAAGACCTCGCCGCCGTCCGGGGCCACGCCCACCAGCCGGGGCAGGCTGAGCAGCCGCAACGCCTGCTCCAGGGTGAGGCTGTCCGGTGACTGCGAGCGCAGCAGCGACGACTTCCGCTCGCCGCTTGCCACGTACGGGCCGAAGCGGCCGGACTTGAGCAGGATCGGCTCGCCTGTCGACGGGTCGTCGCCGAGCTTGCGCTCGCCGCCGCCACCGAGGAACAGCTCGTGCACCTTCTCCGGGGTCAGCTCGTCGGGCGCCAGGCCCTCGGGGATCGGCGCCCGGTCCCCCTGCGAGCCGCCTTCCTCACCCTCGCCGGAACCGGAACCGGAACCCGAGCCAGCCGGCGTCGGCTGCTGCTCGCCGGGCAGCGCCCGTTGCAGGTAGGGCCCGTACCGGCCGACCCGGACGACGACCTCGCGCCCCTCGTCGTCGGTGTGCAGCGGGATCGAGTTGACGCTGCGCGCGTCGATCTCGCTGAGGTTCTCGGTGACAAGCTTCTTCAGCCCGCCGGCGTGCGCGATGGCCTGGTCGCCGGTGCCGTTGGCGCTGCCGAAGTAGAAGGAGGTGAGGAAGTCGACCGCGGCGTGGTCACCGCCGGCGATCTCGTCCAGCTCGTTCTCCATGCTTGCGGTGAAGTCGTAGTCGATCAGGCGCGGGTAGTGCCGTTCCATCAGCCCGATCACGGCGAACGCCAGGAACGTCGGGATCATCGCCTGGCCGCGCTTGTTGACGTACCCGCGGTCCTGGATGGTCTGCATGATCGAGGCGTACGTGGACGGGCGGCCGATGCCCAACTCCTCAAGCGCCTTGACAAGCGACGCCTCGGTGTAGCGCGACGGCGGCTGGGTGTGGTGGCCCTGCGCGGCCAGCTCGTCGGCGGTCAGCGGCTGGTCCTTGACGAGCGTGGGCAGCCGCCGCTCGGCGTCCTCCGCCTCGGCGTTCTCGTCGTCGCTCGACTCGACGTACGCGCGCAGGAAGCCCGGATCGGTGATGGTCTTGCCGGTGGCGCCGAAGTCGGCTTCCTCCTGCGCGGAGGAGACCGCCCGGATGCGCACCGACACGCTGGAGCCGACCGCGTCGGTCATCTGCGAGGCGATGGTGCGCCGCCAGATCAGCTCGTAGAGCTTGTACTCGTCGCCGGACAGCTCCCGGACCACGTCGCCGGGGGTGCGGAAGTTGTCGCCGGCCGGGCGGATCGCCTCGTGCGCCTCCTGTGCGTTCTTCACCTTGCCGGTGTACCGGCGCGGCTCCGGCGGCACGCTGCGCTCACCGTACAGATCGACGATCTGCCGGCGGGCCGCCGCGATGGCGGTCTCCGACAGGTTCACCGAGTCGGTACGCATGTAGGTGATGTAGCCGTTCTCGTAGAGCCGCTGCGCGGTGCGCATCGTCTGCTGGGACGACAGGCGCAGTTTGCGGGCCGCCTCCTGCTGGAGCGTGGAGGTGATGAACGGCGCGTACGGGCGGCGGCGGTAGGGCTTCTCCTCGACCCGGGTGACCGTGAACGGCCGGTCCGCCAGGCGGGCCGCGAGCCCTCGGGCCCCGCCCTCGTCGAGGTGCACGACGCCCGCACCGGCGCGAACCCGACCCGTGGTCGGCTCGAAGTCCTTGCCGGTGGCGATCCGGTCGCCGTTCAGCGCGACGAGCGTGGCGTTGAACGTGCGCGGGCCCTCGCCCGGCTTCGCCACCGCCAGGGTGGCCAGGATGTCCCAGTATTCGGCGGTGCGGAACGCCATCCGCTGGCGTTCCCGCTCGACCACGATCCGGGTCGCCACGGACTGCACCCGGCCCGCCGAGAGCTTCGGCATGACCTTCTTCCACAGCACCGGGGAGACCTCGTAGCCGTAGAGCCGGTCCAGGATGCGGCGGGCCTCCTGGGCGTCGACGAGGTCGCGGTCGATCTCCCGGGGGTTGGCGACCGCGGCCTGGATGGCCGGCTTGGTGATCTCGTGGAAGACCATCCGCTTGACCGGCACCTTGGGCTTGAGCGTCTCCACCAGGTGCCAGGCGATGGCCTCGCCCTCGCGGTCCTCATCCGTGGCCAGGAAGATCTCGTCGACCTCCTTGGCCAGCTTCACCAGCTTGCTGATCTGCTGACGGCGGTCGGCGGAGACCACATAGAGCGCCTGGAAGCCGTTGTCGACGTCGACGCCGAGCCGCGCCCACGGCTCGCCCTTGTACTTCGCCGGCACGTCGGCGGCGTTGCGGGGCAGATCCCGGACGTGGCCGAAGCTGGCCTCCACGACGTACCCCGGGCCGAGGTAGCCCGAGATCGTCTTGGCCTTCGCCGGTGACTCGACGATGACCAGACGGGTGGTTCCAGCGTTGCTCGGCACGTCTCTCCCCGACCTCACTCCTACGCCATGCCCGCTTCGGGCCGTGCTGCACCGTCCGGACCGCCGGTGGCCCGGACGTCCAACGTAACGCGCCGCCCGCGTTCCGGGTTTCGTGGGCGGCAGACCGGCCGCCTTCCGGGCGACAGTCGGCCTAACCCTGCCGGACGGCGCCACCGTACACCGTGGGTAGGGCACCAGGCGGGTCACTGTGACGATCACGCGCCCCCGGCGGCTGTGACGCCCGTCGTTTTCCTGCGCAAACCACGCCCGGCCGGTCCGCGATCGGACAGTTGGCGGTCAACCGTGCGGACCCGGCCAGGTCGCGGCCGGCGCGGCCGGGGGCCGCTCCCCGACCAGCTCCGCGAGCCGGGTCATCCGCCGCCCACCGATCCGGTACGCGGGCCCGCCGTCCTCGGGCTCCACGAACGCGGCCGGCAGCCCCACCGCGGCCAGCGCGGCGCGCACCGCCGGCCAGCACTGCTCGTCGGCCGGGCCGAGCCGAAGCCGGAACCCGGCCGGCTCGGCGGCCCCGGCGGCGGCGACCCAGAGCCGCAGCCGCCGCCCGTCGAGGTGGAACCGGGCCGGTGGCCGCTTCGCCGTGCCACGCAGCCAGGCCCGGGCGAGCGGGGCCAGCGTGGTCGCGTACGCGGTGCGTACCCGGTGCCGGCCGTCCTCGGTCGGCTCCCAGCTCGCCGGCACGCCCCGGGCGGCCAGCTCGGCCACCAGCACGTGCACCCGCCAGGCGGCGTCCACCATCACGGAGAGCCGGGCCGTGCCGCCCATCCGCACCATCTCCCCCGGCCCGGCGAGCAGGCCGGCGAGGTCCGCCAGCGAGGGATCGGCCGCCTCGGTGGAGAACAGCGAGGGCTGGCGGGCCGGGTTCGGTGTGGGAGGGGTCAGCGACACTCCGGGACCTCGTCGAAGGCCTCTTTGAGTTCGGGTGAGTTGAGCTTGCTGGTGTCCAGCGCGCTCGCGTCGTACTCCTTGTTCAGCGTGTCCACGGCGGCGCGCACGCCGTCGTAGAACGGGCCGGCCTGGGCGGTGTCGAGCCCGTCGATGGTGGTCCGGGCCCGCCCGTAGGCGTCGCGCATCTTGCCGAGCGAACCCTGGAACCCGGCGGACACGTCGGTGCCGCGCTCGACCTCGGGCACGCCCGCCTCCTCGACCTTGCGCCGGGCCGTCTCGCTTGCCTGCTCGGCGCCGGAGAAGAGCCGCACCAGGTTCTCCTTGGCCTGCGCCGGGGTGGTCTGCGCGGTCATCTGCTGCTGGGTGCTGCTGGTCAGCTTGGAGATCTCCGCGCGCCACGGCGTGAGCGCCTGGCAGACCGAGGCGGCCCAGGCCCGCGGGCTGGGGCCGCCGCACCCGGCGACGACGAGGACCAGCGTGGCCAGGACCACCGTGAGCTTTCCGGCGGTTGCCGCCCGGCACGTACGCATGCGTTGCAGCGTACGACCTCCGGGTGGAACCGCCACCGGTTAGGTTTCGTGCGGTTCCCGGCCGGCCCGTGGGCCGGCCGGGAACTGTCACGTCGATCAGGCGCCGACCGTCTCCGGGTGCTGGTCCGGGGTGCCCGCGCCGGTGTCGTCCGAGTCGGACATGGCCACGCCCTTGCGCTTGCTGAACACCACCGCCGCCGCGATGATCAGCGCGGCCACCACGGCAATCGTGATCCGCAGCGGGTTGTTCCGGTCGTCGCCCACGCTCCAGGCCACCACGGCCGGCGCGATCAGCAGCGAGACCAGGTTCATCACCTTGATCAGCGGGTTGATCGCCGGGCCGGCGGTGTCCTTGAACGGGTCGCCGACGGTGTCGCCGATGACCGTCGCGGCGTGCGCGTCGGAGCCCTTGCCGCCGTACGCGCCGTCCTCGACAAGCTTCTTGCCGTTGTCCCAGGCGCCGCCGGAGTTGGCCAGGAAGACCGCCATCAGCGTGCCCGCGCCGATCGCGCCGGCCAGGTAGGAGGCGAGCGCGCCCGGCCCGAGGCCGAAGCCGACCGCGATCGGGGCCAGGATGGCCAGCAGGCCGGGGGTCATCAGCTCGCGCTGCGCGTCCCGGGTGCAGATGTCCACGACCTTGCCGTACTCGGGCCGCTGGGTGCCGTCCATGATGCCTGGCAGCTCGCGGAACTGCCGGCGTACCTCCATCACCACGGCCCCGGCGGAGCGGGAGACCGCGTTGATGGCCAGGCCGGAGAAGAGGAAGACCACCGCCGCGCCGATGATCAGGCCGACCAGGTTGCGCGGGTTGGCCACGTTGAGCGCGTTGAGGATCTCGGTGCCGACGTCGCCCACGCCCGCGTCCTCGTACGAGGACCGCAGCGTGTCGGTGTACGAGCCGAACAGCGCGGTCGCGGCCAGCACTGCGGTGGCGATCGCGATGCCCTTGGTGATCGCCTTGGTGGTGTTGCCTACCGCGTCCAGCTCGGTGAGCGTCCGCGCGCCGTGCTCGTCGATGTCGCCGGACATCTCGGCCACGCCCTGCGCGTTGTCGGAGATCGGGCCGAACGTGTCCATCGCGACGATGACGCCGACGGTGGTGAGCAGGCCGGTGCCGGCCAGCGCGACTGCGAACAGCGACAGCGTGATCGAGCTGCCGCCGAGCAGGAACGCGCCGAACACACCGGCGCCGATCAGCAGCGCCGAGTAGACCGCCGACTCCAGGCCGATGCTGATGCCGGCCAGGATGACGGTGGCGGCGCCGGTCTGCGAGCTCTTGCCGATGTCCTGCACCGGGCGCCTGTTGGTCTCGGTGAAGTAGCCGGTGAGCGCCTGGATCGCGGCGGCCAGCACGATGCCGATCACGACCGCGCCGATGGCCACCAGCCGCGGGTTGCGGTCGACGTCGGTCAGCCCACCCTCCAGCTCGCCGAAGGTCGCCGGCAGGTAGGCGAAGGCGGCGATCGCCACAAGCACCGCGGAGATCACCGCGGAGAGGTAGAAGGCCCGGTTGATCGCGGTCAGGCCGTTGCGGTCGCTTGTCCGCAGCCGGGTGATGAAGACGCCGACGATCGCGACAAGCACACCGATGGTGGAGATGATCAGCGGGAAGACCAGGCCGTCCTCGCCGAACGCGGCCCGGCCCAGGATCAGCGCCGCGACGAGCGTGACCGCGTACGACTCGAAGAGGTCGGCGGCCATGCCGGCGCAGTCGCCGACGTTGTCGCCCACGTTGTCGGCGATGGTGGCGGCGTTACGCGGGTCGTCCTCCGGGATGCCCTGCTCGACCTTGCCGACCAGGTCGGCGCCGACGTCGGCGGCCTTGGTGAAGATGCCGCCGCCGACCCGCATGAACATGGCGAGCAGCGCGGCGCCGAAGCCGAAGCCCTCAAGCACGGTCGGCGCGTCACCCCGGAACAGGATGACGACGAGCGCCGCGCCGAACAGGCCGAGGCCGACGGTGAGGAAGCCGACCACGCCGCCGGTCCGGAAGGCGATCTTCATGGCGGCCTCGCGCCCGCCTTCACGCTCCCGGGCGGCGGCGGCGACCCGCAGGTTGGCGCGGGTGGCCAGCCACATGCCGGCGCCGCCGATGAACGCGCTGAACAGCGCGCCCACGACGAAGAACGCCGAGCGGCCGATCTTCACAAGCGTCTGGTTGCCGTCGGTGTCGTGCACCGGCAGCAGGAACAGCAGCACGACGGCGATCACCACGAAGATCGCCAGGGTGCGGAACTGCCGCAGCAGGTACGCCGAGGCGCCCTCCTGCACCGCCCCGGAGATCTCCTGCATGTTTGTGGTTCCCGTACCGGCTGCCAGTACCGCCTTGGTCAAGGCGGCGGCGAAGACGAGCGCCACCAGCGCGATGACCGCGGCGATGACGACGTACGTCACGTTGGCTCCGGTAAGGGACAGTGCGCCGCCGTCGGCGGCCAAGGTCCCGGACATCTGTGTCCTCCTGTACCGAACACTCGCGTCGGCTCGTGGAGACGCACGGCCGACGCCTGGATGCGAACTCGCCAGCGTGCGCCATCCACCCGTTCCCGCTGGCTGCGGGGAGCGATCACTTGCTGACAACCCGGGTACTGTAGCCCTCTGGCGTGGTGAGGGTCACATCGAGGGGGCACCCGCCGCCGATGATCTTCATAACTGTGTTAGACGAGGAAATCTGATATATGGGCCGGTCAACACGACGAGGCCGCGCCCCCCGAGCGGGGAACGCGGCCTGCGGAAAGAACGGTCAGAGGCGGCCGGCCGGCCAGGCCATCCGGACCTCGGTGCCGACGCCCTCCTCGACCGGGCGGACCTGAAGATCCTCCACGAAACCGGCGAGCAGGGCGAAACCCACGCCTGTGGTGAGCGCGTCCTCGCTCAGCGACTCCTTGGCCAACTCGTCCGGGCCGAGCGCGGCCAGCCCCAGACCCGCCTCGATCGGCGCCCGGTCCACCACCCGCACCGTGTACGGCCCGCCGTCGGACATCTCCACGTACACCGGCTCCGCCAGCCCGTACTGCCGGTGCAGCGCGACCGCCCGGGTGCACGCCTCACCGATGGCCAGGCGCACCTCGTCGAGCAGGTCCTCGCGTACCCCGGCCCGGCGGGCCACCGCGACACCGACCAGACGGGCGGTGCGCACATGGACCGGCGCCGGAGAGAAGGAAAGCTTGACGGTGGCCATCACGCGCCGGTGGAGTCGGCGGCGATAGCCGCGTCGACCGTCGGGTGCAGCGGGAAGACCTGATCCAGGGCGGTGATCCGGAAAATCTTGAGCAGTGGCTCCTTGTCGCAGACCAGGCCGAACGATCCGCCGGCCGCGCGGAGCCGCTTCAGCGCGCCGACAAGCACACCGAGCCCGGTCGAATCGAGGAAGTCCACCCGGCCCAGGTCCACCACCACGTGGCGGGCCCCGCCGTCAATCAGCTCGATGAGCCGTTCCCGCAGGCGGGGGGCGGTGTAGACATCCACCTCACCGCCGACCTCAAGCACCGTGTGCTCTCCCACGGCGCTGGTCGCCAGCGACAGCTCCATCGACTCCTCCTCGGTAAACTCTCCTGGGCATCTAACCATCCCCCCGTGCGACCACTTCGGGTCACCGGCCCGGCCCTCCCCATACCCCCACCCTGCGGTTCCCAAATACGAACACCAGTGCGAGAGTGCAGGACGTGACCGACGACAGGCCCGGCCCCAGGCGCACGCCGGCCGAGCTGCTACGCCGGCTGCGGCTGCGCCACGCCACCGACCCGGTCACCCACGTCGAGCGGGTGCCGGCCCGCGCGGGCGAACCCGCGGCGTGGCCCGGCTGGGCGCCGGCGGACCTGCGGGCGGCGTTCGCGCGACGCGGCGTGGTCGCGCCGTGGCGGCACCAGACCGAGGCCGCCGAGCTGGCGTACGCGGGACAGCACGTCGTGGTGGCCACCGGCACCGCGTCCGGCAAGTCACTGGCATACCAACTCCCGGCACTGAGCACCCTGCTCACCGACCCGCGCGCCACAGTGCTCTACCTGGCCCCGACCAAGGCGCTCGCCGCCGACCAGCTCCGCGCCGTCGCCGGCCTGGAACTGGACGGGGTACGCCCCGCCACGTACGACGGGGACACGCCACGCGCCGAACGGGAGTGGATCCGCCGGCACGCCCACTTCGTGCTCACCAACCCGGACATGCTGCACCACGGCATCCTCCCCGGGCACGCGCACTGGTCCGGCTTCCTGCGCCGGCTCGCGTACGTGGTGGTCGACGAGTGCCACACCTACCGGGGCGTGTTCGGCTCACACGTCGCCCACGTGCTGCGACGGTTGCGCCGGCAGTGCGCACGCTTCGGTCGTACCCCCGTGTTTCTGCTGGCCTCGGCCACGTCGGGCGACCCGGCGACGGCGGCCGGGCGGCTCACCGGCCTGCCCGTCACCGCCGTCACCGAGGACACCTCCCCGCGCGGCGGCGTGACGTTCGCGCTCTGGGAGCCGCCGCTGCTGCCCCCCTCTTCGGAGGGCGAGGTCGCCGACCTCGTGCCGGTCCGGCGCTCCGCGCTGCGGGAGACCGCCGACCTGCTCACCGACAGTGTCGTCGAGGGGGTACGCACGCTCGCGTTCGTCAGGTCCCGCCGGGGCGCCGAGGTGGTCGCCGCGAACGCCAGGCGGGCGCTCGACGAGGCGGTGCCCGGGCTGGGCGGCCGGGTGGCCGCCTACCGGGCCGGCTACCTGCGCGAGGAACGCCGCGACCTGGAACGGGCGCTGCTGCGCGGCGACCTGCTCGGGCTCGCCTCCACCAACGCGCTCGAACTCGGCGTCGACCTGGTCGGGCTGGACGCGGTGCTGATCTGCGGCTGGCCCGGCACCCGCGCCTCGCTGTGGCAGCAGGCCGGACGGGCCGGGCGCGGCGGGGACGAGGCCCTGGCGGTGCTTGTGGCCCGCGACGACCCGCTCGACACCTACCTCGTGCACCACCCGGAGGCGCTGTTCGGGCGTCCCGTCGAGGCCACCGTGCTCGACCCGGCCAACCCCTACGTCCTCGCGCCGCAACTCGCCTGCGCCGCGCACGAGGCCCCGCTCACCCCGGCCGACCTGGACCTCTTCGGCGAAGGCACGAAGGAAGCGGTGGACTCCCTCGTCGAGGCGGGTGCGCTGCGACAGCGGCCCACCGGCTGGTACTGGCGGCACCGGGAACGCCCCGAGGTCGACCTGCGCGGCGAAGGCGGCGCCCCGGTCTGCGTGGTGGAGGAGTCCACCGGGCGGCTGCTCGGCACCGTCGACGGCGGCTCCGCCCACTTCCTGCTCCACACCGGCGCGGTCTACCTGCACCAGGGCGTCTCCTACCTGGTCGACGCGCTCGACCTGGCCGACGGGTGCGCGCTCGTGCACGCCGAGGAACCGGACTGGTCCACCCACGCCCGCGACGTCACCTCGCTCTCCGTGGTCTCCGTCCGCTCGTACACCGACGCCGGCCCGGTCGGGCTCTTCCTCGGCGAGGTGGACGTGACCAGCCAGGTCGTGTCGTACCAGCGGCGGCGCATCGCCACCGGCGAGGTGATCGACACCCGTCCGCTGGACCTGCCGGCGCGGGAACTACGCACCGTCGCCGTCTGGTTCACGCTCTCCCCGGAGTCGCTGGCCCGCGCAGGCGTCGACGCCGCGGACGTCCCCGGGGCGCTGCACGCCGCCGAACACGCCGCGATCGGCCTGCTGCCGCTGATCGCGACCTGCGACAGGTGGGACATCGGCGGACTGTCCACCGCCCTGCACCCCGACACCGAGGCGCCGACCGTCTTCGTCTACGACGGTCACCCCGGCGGGGCGGGCTTTGCCGAGCGGGCGTACGGGACGGCCAGCGCCTGGCTGCGCGCCACCCGGGACGCGATCGTCGAGTGCGGGTGCGAGACCGGGTGCCCGTCCTGCGTCCAGTCCCCGAAGTGCGGAAACGGCAACAACCCGCTGGCCAAGCCGGAAGCGGTGCAGGTCCTCGACGTGGTGCTGGCCAACCTCGCCGGCGTTGTGCCCGACGCCCCGGAGGTCGGCGGGACGCCTGACGGCCCCGGCGAGGGCGGTGGGGTTGCGGCGGGTTCGGGGCGCGGCGGGGTGCTGCCGCGGCAGGACGACCGGACGGCGCGACGGTCGGCGGCCGGCGGCCCGACGGACTGACCGACCGGACCCCGCCACCGCGCCGAGCTGGCGTGCCTTGAGCGCTGGTCGAGGCTCGATCGATGGGCGTCGGCGTCTGGTGGGTGGGACGAGTGCATGAGGTCGGCGGCATCGGGGCATTGATGCATGGGAGCGCTTCCATGCATCATTCCGGTAGCGCAGACGCGACCCGAGACCCGTCCGCCGGAGGTGCCGCCGTGGCCGACACGATCGCCGAGACCGTCGAGCTGCTCTATGCCATCGACCAGGAGAACCTCACCGCGGACCAGCAGATCGCACTGGGCACCGCGCTGGCGAACCTGGCCCAGGCGGAGCGGCTGGAGCAGATCAACGAACGCCTGCGCGGCATCCACCAGGTGCTCAACACCTGGGCGATGAAGGCCACTGTCGACGGCGGACGCTGACCGGCGCACCGTCGCCCGCCCGAGCCACCGGACCGGATCTCGCTCGGGCCGCCGGTTTGCCTGCCCGGCCACCGGCGATGGGCTACCGGGCTTCCTGCGGGTGGGGCGACGTCGGAGCTGCACGGAAGCGCTGTGCGGGCGCGCGACGGTGGCGCCGCTGTGCAAGACTCCGGCGACCCCTCGAAGGAGATCAGATGTCGCTCGACAACCTACAGGCTCAGCACCGGTTCATCGTCCGGCAACGGATTCGGATGATGGTCAACCAGTACGAGGTGCACGCCGTGGCACCGGACGGCTCCGAGGGTGGGCTGCTCGCGTTCGCGCAGCAGAAGCGGCTCGCCTTCAAGGAGCAGGTCACGATCTACACCGATGACACCAAGCAGTACCCCCTCCTCGGCTTCAAGGCCCGCCAGCGGCTCGACCTCGGCGCCACCTACGACGTGACCGACCACGCGGGCAACCCGATCGGCCTGTTCCGCAAGGACTTCGCCCAGTCGCTGCTGCGTTCGACCTGGCACGTCGAGCAGCCCGGCCTGCCGCCGGCGGTCGGGCAGGAGCGCAGCATGCCGGTGGCGCTGCTGCGGCGCTTCGTCGACTCGCTCTCCTGGTTGCCGTACCACTTCGACTTCGTGGCCGGCGGCCAGCCGGTGTTCACCGTCGACAAGAAGTGGGGACTGCGCGACCGGTACGTCGTCGACATCCAGCACCCGCACATCGACCGTCGGTTGGTCATCGCCATGGCGGTGGGCCTGGACGCCCTCCAGTCCCGCTGACCGCAAGGCCGGCCGGCCACGCGACGACCTGACTGCGGTCCGTACTCGCCGCACCCGGTCCGCACACTGCTGCGAGCCGCCCGGTGGGTGACGTCATCACGCGTGACCGATGGGTTTGGGTGCGGTTGTGGTCACTGGGGCGACAACAACCGCACCCAAAGCCGGCCGGTGGGCGACCGCCTGCGACACGCTGACCTCAGGGGTCGCTGATGCGGGCCGGGCCGGCGCGCGATGTCGCGGTGGCGACGCGGGCCAGCCCCGGCAACGGCGCGACCCGCACCTGCGCCGTGACGATCAGGTCGAGGCCGTCGACCCGGCAACCGGTCAGTCGACCGCCATTTGCCGACACCAGCGCGGCGGCGGACTGGCATGCGGCATCGGCCCCGTCGAGCACCCGGCCCGCGCCGGCCAGCGCGCCGAAGTCGGCCGCGACCCGGGCCTGATGGCGCGCGCGCCGGGCGGCCCCGACCCCGGCGCCGAACAGCCCGACCAGCACGAACACCAGGCCGATCGCGAGCAGGCACACCGTCGCGCCACCCCGCTCGGCCGCCGACCTGCCCGGCGTCACGGCACCGGGCCGGGAGCGCCGGGTTCCACGGCGGCCACCGCTACGCCCGACACGGTCGACCGGGGCAGCCGCGCACCGACCGTCCGGAGCGGCGCCCGGACGGTCGCGGTCACCCGGTCGCCGGCCACGGTCACCGTCACCTCCGCGCCCGCCGGGGCGTACCGGGCGCCGGCAGCCGGGCCGGGCTCGCCCCGGGCGGCGGCGAGTGCCGCCTCCCGCGCCGCGTCGACGCAGCCCGCCCGCGTGGTCACCGCGTCGACGGCGGTGAGCCCGGCGACGAGGAGGAGCATCAACGCCGGCAGGCCGGCCGCCATCTCGGCCGTGAAGCTTCCCCGCTCCCACGGGCGCCGCCGCACGACGCCGTGCGGGTGGACCGCGCCGCCGGCTCCCGGGGCCGGGTAGAGGCGGATCCACCGGCCGGCCCACCGGCGCCCGGTCACTTCAGGGCCCGGTCGATGACAGCGGTCAACGCGGCCTGCACGTTCCCGGACGTGAGCACCTTCAGCAGAATCCCGGCGAAGGCGACCGCCGCGAGGGTGCCCACCGCGTACTCCGCCGTGTTCATGCCGGCGTCGCCGCGGAGGCGGGCGAGGAGCTTGCGCATGTCGTACGTCCCTTCTCGATGGTTCACAGGACGTCGCCGAGAACGGCGACGATCACCGGCACCAGACCGGCGAGAATGAAAGCGGGCAGGAAGCACAGCCCGAGCGGCAGCACGATGAGCACGCCCGCGCGTCGGGCGGTGGCCTCGGCCGCCGTCGAGCGTTCGGCCCGCAGGTCGTCGGCGAGCCGGGTGAGCGCGCCCGCCAACGCGGCTCCGCTGTTCGACGAGCGGACCGCGGCGGTGACCAGGCTCCCCGCCCCGGGCACGGGTCGGAGGTGCTCCCATGCCTCGATCGCCGTACCGCCGAGGCCCAGCGTGCGGCCCACCCGGCCGAGCCGATCCGCGAGGGGCCCGCCGAGCGCCTCCGCGACCGCGAGCGCCGAGCGGTCGACAGGCGCGCCGGCCCGGAGCGCCGCGGCCAGCAGGTCCGCGGCGAGCGGCAGGTCGGCGGTCTCGCGCAACCGCCGGTCGCGCACGGTACGGGGCTCGATCCGGCGGAGCAGCCGGTCGGCGGCCACGCCGGCAAGCGGCCCGGCGACCAGGCCGGCCCACCCACCGACGACCACAGTCACGGCCACTCCGGCCAGGCCCGCGCCCAACCGGACCCGGTCCGGCCACCAGATGGGACGGCCACGCCGAGGGGTGGACGCGAGCCGGCGCAGCCGCCGGACCGGGCGGACGACCGGGCCGGCGACGGCGAGGAGCGACGCTGCGGCGCCGAGACAGGCGGCGGCCATCGCCTGGCGGGACATCAGGCCGCCCGCCCCGGCCCCGCACCGAGCCGCTCCGCCCAGAGCAACCCGGCGAGCTGCAGGACGACGGCCGACAGGGCGCTACCGCCGCCGACCGGCGTGTGCAGGAGCACCGCCACCGGGTCGACCCCGATGGCGTAGCCGAGGCCGATCCCACCGAGCGGCAGGGCGGCGAGCAGCCAGGCGGTCGCCCGGGCGCCGGCGGCCTGGGCAGCGGCAGCGGCGAGACCCCGATCGGCCGCACGTGCGTCGGCCTCGATCCGTTCGAGCAGTTCGGCCAGGGGCGCCCCGGTCCGGTCGGCCAGCCGCATCGCGGCCCTGGCCAGCCGGGCGATCCGGCCGGTGCCGGCATCGAACACCCCGTCGACGGGTAGGCCGGCCCGCAGGTCGGCGGCGGCGGCGCCGAGCCGGTCGAGGTCGCGGCGGTGAGCCAGGTCAGCCGCCCGACGGGTACGCCGACGCAGCGCGGCACGGGCCGCGAGCGTCCCGTAGGCGGCCAGCGCCAGCGCGGCCACCGGACCACCGAGGAGTCCCCCGGCCCCACCGCCGAGCAGCGCGGCCGTCGGCAGGGCACGCCACGCGGGCAGCGTCGGGCGTGCGTCGCCCCGGCCACCCGTGGAAGCTTGACCACCACGCTCGCGCCACCGGCCGAGCCGAGCGCCGAGGTCGCGCCCCGGGTCGAGGACCGAGCGGCGTCGGGCGTGGCCGGCGCGTACCGGCCAGGCGACCGCCACCGCGGCGCCGGTCAGGAGCACGACGACAAGCCAGTGTTGACCGGTCACGACGGGCCCGCCGAGCCCGGCCAAACCACGCGGAGGATCGGCGGCACGGGCACCCCACGCTCGCGCAGCAGGTTGCCGAGGGGCCGGGCGGCCAGGCCGAGACCACGGCCGCGTATCCAGGCCGGAACGACTGTCACCAGCCGGTCGGTCCCGTCCGGCAGGAGCAGGCCGATCGAGTCGAGCACCCGTCCCTCGCCGGTCCGGCGGACCTGGAGGACGACCTGCAACGCGGCGGCGACCTGGGCGTGCAGCGCGACCCGTGGCAGCCCGCCCAGCATGCCCAGCGCCTCCAGCCGGGCGGGCACGTCCGTCGGCGCGTTGGCGTGCAGCGTCCCCGCCCCGCCGTCGTGGCCGGTGTTGAGCGCGGCCAGCAGGTCGACCACCTCGGCGCCCCGGCACTCGCCCACCACCAGCCGGTCCGGTCGCATCCGCAGCGCCTGCCGGACCAGGTCGCCGAGCCCGACCACGCCGACGCCCTCGACGTTCGCGGTACGCGCCTGCAACCCGATCACGTGGGGGTGCACCGGGCGCAACTCCGCGGCATCCTCCACAAGCACGATCCGCTCGGTGCCGGGCACCAGGCCGAGCAACGTGTTGAGCAGCGTCGTCTTGCCCGACCCGGTCCCGCCGGTGACCAGGTACGCCAGCCGGGCGGTCACCACCGCGTCGAGCAGCGGGGCGATCGGTCGGGGCACGGTGCCGTGATCGACAAGCTCGTCCAGGGTGAACGGCCGCTGCCGGAAGGTACGCAGTGACAGGTAGGGGCCGTCGGTCGCCACCGGCGGCAGCACGGCGTGCAGCCGGGTGCCGTCGGGCAGTCGCGCGTCGGCGTAGGGCGAGGCGTCGTCCAGCCGGCGACCGGCGGCGGCGGTCAGCCGCTGCGCCAGCCGGCGTACGTCGTCGACCGTGCCGAACGGCACGGCCACCTGGTGCAGCCCCCGCCCCCGGTCGACCCAGACCCGGACGCCGTTCACGAGCACGTCGGTGACCTCCGGGTCGGCCAGTAGGGGCGCGAGCGGACCGGCGCCGACGAGGTCGTCGTGCACCCGGTCGGCGATCCGCAGCAGGGTGGTGTCGCCGAGCACGCCGGCGGCCGGCTCGGCGCGTACCGCGGAGACGACCGCGGCGGAGGTGACCGGGGTGGCGTCGGCGGCGAACCGGTGCCGGACCCGGACGGCCAGCTCCCCCGGGCTCGCCGGCCCGCTCACGCCGCACCCGCCGCGGACCGGCCGGTCAGCTCGTCCACGAGCCGCTGGCACAGCACGGCGAGCGGGCCCTTGCCGGTGGCGCCCGGCGCCTCGCCGCGTTCCAGCCCCCGACACAGGCCGGGCTCGGGACGGAGCGTGCCGGCGAGCGGAAGGCCGAGCGCGCGGGACACCTCGGCGGCCCGGAGCCGGCCGGGAGCCGGACCGCGCACGATCACCGACAGGTCTTCGCAGTGCGGGGCCACCACGGCGGCCACCCGGGCCGCGGCGGCGGTGGCCCGCAACTCCGCGGGCACCACGAGGAACGCCCGGTCGGCGGCCTGGAGAGCGATCACGGCCGCGTCGTCGAGGTGGCGGGGCAGGTCGAGCACGACCAGGTCGCGACCTCGCCGGCCGGCGTCGACCGTGGCGGCCATCGCCTCGGCCGGCAGGTGCCGCAGGTCGCCCCGGTCCCACGAGAGCACGACCAGGTCACCCCGGCTGGGCAGGGCGCGGACAAGCGACGGCGGGTCGACGCGACCGTCGGCCCCGGCCAGCTCCGGCCAGCGCAGCCCGTCGAGCTGCTCCCAGCCGAGCACCAGGTCGAGGCCGCCGCCGAGCGGGTCGGCGTCGACGAGCAGCGTACGCAGGCGGGCTCGGGCCGCGCTGACGGCGAGCCCGCCGGCGAGCACGCTGGCCCCGGCGCCGCCGCGCCCGCCGAGCACCGCCACGATCCGCCCCGGACCCGCGTCGACCGGACCGGCCGCGCACTCGCCGAAGCGGTCGATCAGCCAGGGTTCCGCCGCGGGCAGGGTGGCCACGTGCTCGGCGCCGATCAGGTCGGCCAGCTCCGTACCCGGATCAAGCTGGCCGGAGCGTCCGACCAGGACCGTGCGGGGACGGCGGGGGAGGCGCGCCCGCAGGCAGGCCGCCGCCTGGTCGGCGCCGACAAGCACAAGCGGCGCCGGCCCCCAGCGGGCGCGGGCGGCGGCCGGGTCGGCAGCCAGCTCGACCTCGACGCCGCCGGCCGCGGCGAGGCGCAACAGCTCGTCGAGCAGGTCGCCGTCGGACGTGACGAGCAGGGGCAGTCGAGGGTACGGCGGGAGCGGGGTGCGGGGCGGCATGCGGCCTCCAACGGTCGGACTCGGACGTGCCGCGATGGAGCCTGCCCATTTCGCCGGCCGCAGGGGGAGCCGCCGGCGCTCGCCTGTGGACAACGGAGGGGTTGTGGACAGACCTCGGCGATCGAACCGATCTGCTATGCGGCCGAGCGGCCGGGAAAGGCGGCAACCACGCGGCCCTGACGACCGTCCGGAGCGGCTGACCAGGCGGTTGACCCGTCGGGGCCCACCGGTTCGAATCGGTTGGACCGCCAGCCATTGACGAAGGGGATCATTCATCCCGCATAATCGGATCCTCTTGCCGCGAAACGGACGGCACCGGCTCGTGAAATCGAGGCCATGACCGAGTCATCAGGCACCGGAACGCCGCCCGTCCGACGTCATACCCGCACCGGTTCGCCTGACGACCAGGTCCTGCTGCGCGACCCGTCACCGGCCACGCTCGCCTCGGTGGCGCTCGGGATCGTGATCGTGGTGCTGGTCGGCACGCTCAGCTTCTTCGCCATGCCCCGCCGCCCCGACCTGCCGCCGCCGGTCGGCAGCGAGGCGATCCTGGCCTCCCCGGCATACGCCTCGCCGACCGCGGAGGTGTCGGACGAGTCGTACTCCCCGGCGCCCGTGTCGCTCTCCGCCCGCGCCACGCCGCGTACCCGTCCGCCCGCGCCGCCGCGTCGCACCACGCCGGCCGCCCGGCCCAGCCCGGAGCCGACGGCCAGCAGGACGAAGCGGCCCGCGCCCCGGACCGACGAACTCAGCCCGCTTCCGGCGTCCTGGGAGTGGCGGTTGCGGTCCGGCGGCGGCGGGCCGTCGACCTTCATCGACTTCGTCAACGCCCGGACCAGGCCGGTGGTCGTCTACTGGTTGGACTACCATGGCCGCCGCCAGCGGTACGCGGTGCTCCAGGCGGGCCAGTCCCATCGGCAGCAGACGTACGTGGGCCACCCGTGGGTGGTGACCGACGAGCGCGGCCGGGCGCTTGTCTGCTTCCGGCCCGAACCGCGCACCATGCGCGCGGTGATCCGCTGACAACCGTCCTTTATGGACGGCTCTGTCAGCACGGCCGAATAGTGTCAGACCTCTGTGCGGTAATTGACCGACGGCGATCTTCGGGCGCGGAAGCGCCCAGCCGTCTCAGCAGAGAGGAGCGGGGATGCACAAGTCCTGGCGGAGGGCGGCCCTGGCGGCCGGCCTGACGCTCACGGGGGCGCTCGGCGGGCTGGTCGCCGCCGCGCCGGCACAGGCGCAACCGGTGGCGTCCGGATCGGTCACCTTCGGCGGCGACCCGGGCGACTACATCACCGGCGGCCGGTCGTACGCCTACTCGGTCGCCGACGGCGACCAGCTCACCACCGCAGCGTCGGCCGACACGAGCCACGTGTCGGTAGGCGTCAACGGCTACCAGGGCGACTGGTGGTCCTTGGACTTCGACGCCCCGGGCAGCACGCCGCTGGCCCCGGGCACCTACCAGAACGCGACGCGCTACCCGTTCAACGGCGCCGGTCCGGGCCTCAGCCTGGACGGGAACGGGCGCGGCTGCAACGAGCTGACCGGCACGTTCACGGTGCTCAACGCCGTCTTCGGGCCGAACGGCTACGTCCAGACGTTCGACGCCACCTTCGAGCAGCACTGCGAGGGCGGCACCGCGGCGGCCCGCGGTGAGGTGCACATCGCCAACCCGCCGCCGCCCGCGCCGCTGGACCTGGCGCTCGCCGTGGCCACCGACGGCACGGCCAGCTCGGTGAGCGGCAAGGCGGTCGTGCACGGCACCGTGACCTGCAACCAGCCGACCTCCGTGTCGCTCAACGGCACGGTCACGGAGATCGTCAAGAAGACCATCGTCCGGGGCGACTTCAGCACCCGGGTGAACTGCGTTCCGGGTACGCCGGCGGCCTGGACCGCCACCGCCGTACCGATCGGCACCGTGCCGTTCGTCAAGGGCAAGGTCGAGGTCGACACCAGGGCCCAGGGGTACGACAGCGAGTACGACAAGTACGTCGAGGTCAACGACACCACGATCGTCAAGCTGGTCAAGTCCTGACCCGCTGATGGGAGCGGCCGGCCCGGCGACGGGTCGGCCGCTCCGCCGTGTCGGGTGCCGGAAAGGGACGACCCCCGTCGGGGGGAGACGGGGGTCGTCGTGTGGTTCGGCTCCGGGGGGGTCGAGCCGAACCGACTCAGCGGTCACGGGGGGTGCAACCGCCGAGGGTCTGAGCAGCGACCGAAGGCGAACTCCCGTCGCGAGGACAAGCATGCCGCAGCCGACCCTTATACGTCGAGTGTTGTTCACTCCACGCAAAGCTAATTTCTCGCACTGCGATGTGACCGCCGTCACTCCGGCGGGTGCACTGCGGCTTCCGGACCCCGGGGTGGGCGGCCGTTGGCGGTCCGTCCGGCTAGACTTTCGCGCCGTGGGCCGTGGTGCCGCTTTCTTCGATCTCGACAAGACCGTCATCGCCAAGTCGAGCGCCCTGGCGTTCGGTCGGCCGTTCTACCGGGACGGGCTGATCACCCGGCGTGACGTGGTCAAGTCGGCGTACGCGCAGCTGATGTTCCGGCTGGGCGGCACCGACGAGCAGACCATGGCCCGCACCCGGGACTATCTGGCCGCGCTCTGCAAGGGCTGGCCGGTGGAACAGGTCCGCCAGATCGTCGCGGAAACGCTCCACGAGCTGATCAACCCTTATGTGTACGCCGAGGCAGCCGCCCTGATCGAGGAGCACCAGGCCGCCGGGCGGGACGTGGTGCTGGTTTCCGCGTCGGGCGACGAGATGGTCCGGCCGATCGGCGAGCTGCTCGGGGTGACCGACGTGATCGCGACCCGGATGTCTGTCGTCGACGGGCGGTACAGCGGCGAGGTCGAGTTCTACGCGGCCGGGCCGAGCAAGGTCGACGGCGTGGGCGAGCTGGCCCGGGAGCGTGGCTACGACCTGGCCGACTCGTACGCGTACTCCGATTCCTACAGTGATCGGCCGCTGCTGGAGTGCGTGGGGCACCCGAGTGTGGTCAACCCGGATCGGGCGCTGCGCAAGCTGGCGGTGGAGAACGGCTGGCCGGTGTTGGAGTTCCGGCATCCGATTCCGCTGGGGCGCCGGCTGCGCGAGCGGCCGGCGGTGCCGGTCGCGGCGGCGGCGCTCGGCGTGGGCGTCGGGGTCGCCATCGGCATCGCCTGGTACGGGCGGCACCGGCGCACCCGGGCCGCCGCACCCACCGCCTGACGGCCGGGCGGCCAACGGCCAGGGGACGGCTGGGCTCAGGACGCGGCGAGGATCTCGTCGCCGATGAGCGTGATCTGCTCCGCGCCGACCTCCACCGCGCTCATGTAGTGCCGTAGCCAGGAGCGCAGGCCGTCCGGGGTGCCGGTGGCGAAGGCGCCGGCCGCGCCGACGTACTCCGGTTCCCGCTCCTGGTGCCCGACGTCCACGGCGACCAACCCGCGGGGGTCGAGCCCGGTGGAGATCAGCACCAGCCGCGCGGCGGCCCGGGCCACCACGCCGGAGGGGCCGGGGAACGGGCGCAGGTTCAGCAGTTCGCCGTGCACCACGGCGGCCAGCACCAGCGGTGGCACCTTCGTGCCGCCGGCCACCAGGCCGGACAGGCTGTCGAGGCGGGCCGCCACCACCGGGTCGGTCACCGGCCGGCCCAGTTCCTCCTCGGTGACCACGTCGCGGGCGGCGAGCACGTGCAGCCGGGCGAGCACCTGTCGGGGCGCCTTCGGCCAGAGGTCGCTCAGCCCGGGCAGCGCGCCGGCCACCCGCAGCGCGCCCTGGAGCACCGGGTCGGTGACCGTGCCGGCGCGTACCTCCTCGCGGTCGTGGTTCCGGCCTTCGAGCGTGGCGCTGGCCACGGCCGAGCGGAGGCTGACCTCGGCGGCGAGCTGGCCGCCGTGGCGGCGCAGCGCCCGGTGCCGGTGGGCCTGGTCGACCAGGTCGCGGGCCCGCTCGGCGGCGGGCGCGACGTCGGCGAGGGCGAGCAGCGGCGCGAGCGGATCGGCGGTCACCCTGACACGGTACGGGGTGTTAAGCGGGGCCCCTTCCTCTACCGGATGCGTTAAGCGGGGCCCCCTCCTTACACCTCAGCGCGGTGGGGGCGCCGCTGGGCGCGGCGGGGCGGCGGCGCGGTCGCGGGTGGGGTGCGGCGCGGCTAACCTTCCCCGGAGTAGGGAGACGCAGGTCACGCGACGAAGGAGTCACCGTATGAGCGAGGCATTGGCCAACTTGCTGAACGAGACGCGCCAGTTCCCGCCACCGGCCGAACTCGCCGCCAACGCCAACGTGACCGCGGCGGCGTACGACGAGGCGGCCGGTGACCGGCTCGCCTTCTGGGAGCGCCAGGCCGGCCGGCTGGCCTGGGCCCAGCCGTGGGAGCAGGTGCTCGACTGGTCGAACGCGCCGTTCGCGAAGTGGTTCACCGGCGGCCGGCTCAACGTGGCGTACAACTGCCTGGACCGGCATGTGGAGGCGGGCCACGGGGACAAGGTGGCGATCCACTGGGAGGGCGAGCCGGGTGACACCCGCACGGTCACCTACGCGGACCTGCACCGGCTCACCTGCCAGGCGGCGAACGCGCTGACCGAGTTGGGCGTGACGGCGGGCGACCGGGTGGCGATCTACCTGCCGATGATCCCGGAGGCGGCGGTGGCGATGCTCGCCTGCGCCCGGATCGGCGCCACCCACAGCGTGGTGTTCGGCGGCTTCTCCGCGGACGCGTTGACCAACCGGATCCAGGACGCCAGCGCCAAGGTGGTGATCACCGCGGACGGCGGATTCCGGCGGGGTAAGCCGTCCGCGCTCAAGCCGACCGTGGACGAGGCGGTGGCGAACTGCCCGTCGGTGGAGCACGTGCTCGTGGTCCGCCGCACCGGCGAGGAGGTCGGCTGGTCGGCGAAGGACCACTGGTGGCACGAGGCGGTGGAGGCGGCGTCGCCGGAGCACGAGGCGCAGCCGTTCGACGCCGAGCACCCGCTGTTCATCCTCTACACCAGCGGCACCACCGCCCGCCCGAAGGGCATCCTGCACACCACCGGCGGCTACCTGACCCAGGCGTCGTACACCACGCACGCGGTCTTCGACCTGAAGCCGGAGACGGACGTCTACTGGTGCACGGCCGACATCGGCTGGGTGACCGGGCACTCCTACATCGTCTACGGCCCGCTGTCGAACGGCGCCACCCAGGTCATGTACGAGGGCACCCCGGACACGCCGCACAAGGGCCGGTTCTGGGAGATCGTCGACAAGTACCAGGTGAGCATCCTCTACACCGCGCCGACGCTGATCCGCACCATGATGAAGTGGGGCGAGGACGTCCCGGCCGGGTACGACCTGTCGTCGCTGCGCCTGCTCGGCAGCGTCGGGGAGCCGATCAACCCGGAGGCGTGGATCTGGTACCGGCAGTACGTGGGCCGTGGTGAGCTGCCGGTCGTGGACACGTGGTGGCAGACCGAGACCGGGGCGATGATGATCTCGCCGTTGCCGGGTGTGACCGAGGCGAAGCCCGGTTCGGCGATGGCTCCGCTGCCGGGCATCGTCGCCGACGTGGTCGACGACCAGGGCCAGTCGGTGCCGAACGGCGGCGGTGGCTACCTGGTGCTCACCGAGCCGTGGCCGTCGATGCTCCGCACCATCTGGGGCGACGACAACCGGTTCCTGGAGACGTACTGGTCGCGGTTCGGCGCGGGCGCCAACACCGGCGACAAGTGGGTCTACTTCGCCGGCGACGGCGCCAAGAAGGACGACGACGGGCACATCTGGCTGCTCGGCCGGGTCGACGACGTGATGCTGGTGTCCGGGCACAACATCTCCACCACGGAGGTGGAGTCGGCGCTTGTCAGCCACCCGGCGGTGGCCGAGGCGGCGGTGGTCGGCGCGACCGACCCGACGACCGGGCAGGCGATCGTGGCGTTCGCCATCCCGCGTGGCAGCGCGGAGATCTCCGGGGACGCGGGCGAGCAGCTCATCGCGGAGCTGCGCAACCACGTGGCGAAGACGCTCGGCCCGATCGCCAAGCCGCGGCAGATCATGCTGGTGCCGGAGCTGCCGAAGACCCGCTCCGGCAAGATCATGCGCCGGTTGCTGCGGGACGTGGCGGAGAACCGGTCGCTCGGCGACGTGACCACGTTGCAGGACTCCTCGGTGATGGAGTTGATCTCCTCGGGGATGAGTGGCGGCAAGTCCGACGAGGACTGACCGCATCGGAACGGAGGGGGCGGGTCGCGCGGCGGCCCGCCCCCTTCGGCGTACGCGGGGATCATGCCGGTCGATCGGCGGAGGAGGCACTAACCAGACACCCCTGTCGATGGCGCGCCCGGTCGGCTACGTTCAGCCGGAACCGGCGGATTTCGACAAGCGTCACTGAGACGGCCGGCCCTTCACCATTCCCTACGAACGGAGTGGCATGCTCCCCGTTTCGCAGTCCAGGGCGCGCCGACGCCTACTCGTCGCGCTGCCCGCCATCGCCCTCGCCGCCTCGTCACTGACCGTGACAGGCAGCGCGTCGGCCCAACCGTCCCGGCCCGCGTCGGCCACGATCGGGGCGGACGAGTACTACATCAACTATGCCGAGCCCGAGGTGCAGCCGGACACCGGCGGCAAGGAGACCAAGGGTAAGGACGGGGTCTTCTCGTCACCTGCGGACGAGGCGCGCGCCTACGACCGCAAGTACGCCGCGGGCAACCCGATCGCGGCCCGGGAACTGGCCAAGCTGGAGGCGAAGTCCATCCGGACCGGCCAGAGCCCCCGCAAGATCAAGAAGGCCAAGAGCACCCAGACGGCCAAGCTGCTGACGCTGCTCGTCGAGTTCAACGACAACGCCAACGACGACTTCACGAACGTGATGGTCCCGAAGACGGTGTTCGAGGACCGCACCTGCGTGCCCGGCACGGTGCAGAACGGGCCACGGCACAACACCATCCCCAACCCGGCCAAGCTGCCGCACAAGGACAACAACTCGATGTGGGTGCCGGACTTCTCGCCGGCCCACTACGACAAGATGCTCTACACCAAGAAGGGCATCACCGAGCGGGTCCGCAAGGACCTCAAGGGGCCGGACGGCAAGCCGGGCGTCAGCCTGGCCGGGCGGACCATGCACAACATGTACCTGGAGATGTCCAAGGGCGCGTACACCGTGGACGGGCAGGCCAGCCCGTGGATCACGGTGCCGCACTCGGAGGGCTGGTACGCGGCGTCGCGCTGCTTCCAGGACGAGACCGGCGCCTGGGTCGCCGGGCGTGAGCAGTCGATGAACGGCCACCCGGACAACCCGCAGGGCGCGGGCCGGCTCGCCACCGACGCGATCGACGCGCTTGCCGCCGCCGACCCGAACTTCCCGTGGGCCGACTACGACGTCGAGGACCAGAGCGACCGCGACGGCGACGGCAACGTCAACGAGCCGGACGGCGTGATCGACCACCTGGTGCTTGTGCACGCCAACCAGGGCAAGTCCCGCGGCGGCGGCGACGTCGGCGTCTACTCGGTCTGGGCGCACTCCTCCACGGTGGCCGGTGGCTACACCATCCCCGGCACGAACCTGAAGGTGTCGAACTACATCGTGCAGCCGGAGGACGCCGGCGTCGGCGTCTTCGCCCACGAGTTCGGGCACGACCTCGGCCTGCCCGACCTCTACGACACCTCGGGCAACGCCGACTCCGACGTGGACTTCTGGGACCTGATGGCGTCCGGCTCGCACTCCGGCGAGATCTTCCAGGCGCTCCCCACCCACATGGGCATCTGGGACAAGTGGGTGCTCGGCTGGGCCGAGCCGAAGACCTTCGGGCCGGGCGACCGGGCCAAGCTGGTCAAGCTCGGGCAGACCTCACGTACGCCGGTCGGCACCGAGGACGGCATCAAGATCGACCTGCCGGACAAGGTGATCGCGCTGGCCGAGCCGCACAGCGGCGGGAACATGTGGTACTCCGGCGCCGACCAGAACTGGGCGGACGTCAAGCTGAGCCGCACGGTCCAGGTCCCGAACGCCACCGACGCGAAGTTCTGGATGTGGAACGACTACGTCATCGAGGAGGACTGGGACTACGGCTTCGTCGAGGTCTCCACCGACGGCGGCGCCACCTGGACCGAGCGCAAGGTCTACGACGAGTCCGGCGCGCTGGTGTCGACCGACGACGGCTACAACGACCCGAACGGGCGGATGGTCGACTTCGGCAACAAGAAGTACGGCCTGACCGGCAGCACCGACGGCTGGCGGCACGACTACGTCGACCTGTCGCCGTACGCCGGGCAGACCGTGCAGGTGCGGCTGCGGTACGCCACCGACGAGGCGTTCGTGGAGCGCGGCTGGTTCGCCGACGACTTCTCGGTCACCGGCGGCGGCGCCACCACGTGGAGCGACGACGTCGAGGGCGGCACGGCCGGCTGGACGCAGACCGGTGGCACGTTCACCGACACCAGCGGCGCGGGTTGGCACGTCGACTCGGGCACCCAGGTCAAGTCGCACTACTACCTGGCCGAGTGGCGTAACTTCGACGGCTTCGACAAGGGCCTGAAGTACGCCTACGACACGGTCTACTCGCACGAGGCGTGGAAGGTCGACCGGATCGCGTACAACGCGCCAGGCATGCTTGTGTGGTACCGGGACACCCAGCTCGGCGACGTCAACCACGTCACCGGGCAGATGACCGCGCTACCAAGCTACGGCGCCAAGGGCGGGCTGCTGATCGTCGACTCGCACAACGACCCGCTGCGCCGCAAGGGCACCGCGGCGGAGAAGGACCCGTCGGTGCTCGACAACCTGCCCAGCCGCCCGCAGTCGTCGAACGCCGCCTTCGGGCTGAAGTCGACGTACCCGTTCAAGGAGTGCCTGGAGGCGGCCGACGAGCCGTACAGCGAGTACTGCACGAAGTTCAAGGCCCAGGCTCCGGTGAAGGGCTTCACCGACAGCAAGGGTTGGTACCCGGGCATCGAGATCCGCGACGGCTCGCCGTACGCGCGGGACAACGACGCCTCGGTGGTGGTCCCGTCGAAGGGTAACCAGCAATACACCACCCGGGTGGTGAACCCGGACGGCACCCCGGCGACCGACTACTACGGCACCGAGCTGGGTGGCGGCGCGATCGTGCTGGGCACCGGCAACCCGCGGGACGCGGGTGTCGCGTACGGCACCTCGATCGTGATCAAGTGGGCCGCCCGGGACAACGCGTACGCCACGGTGTACGTGGTCCCGCCGAGGAGCTGATCGACCGCGCGAAACCGGAACCGGAATGACCGGAAAATGGGCTGAAGGGACCGGATGAGGTAAGGGTCGGGAGCCGCCGCGCTCCCGACCCTTACGCATATCCATCGATGTCGCCACCTTCGGGTACGCGCACGTCCTCGCTGTTCAGCGACGCACTGACGGTGCGAGGTGTGACGGGGAAAGACCTGCCCAACAAAAAGTTGCAACAAATCGACGCGCACATCTTCACACCAGTCCCAGCAGTGTCTATGTTCACCAAGGGTCCCACTTGTGGGACGTTCCACCGGCCCGTACCCCCAATGGGGCCGGTTCCCTAACACCGGAGGTACCACGTGCGCAAAGTCGCAGTGGGTCTGCTCGGGCTTTCGCTGACCGCGACGGGGCTGATGGCAGGTACGTCCGCCAGCGCCGCGCCGACGCCGAAGCTGCCGACCACCGCTCCGTCGGTGGCCGAGCCTGCGCAGGCTGATCACGACCTGCCCAACCCGCTCGAGGACAAGCGGCGCGCACTGCGTCAGGAAGGCCTCAGCGAGGTCCTGTCCGGCAGGGCGAAGGCCCAGAAGATCAACGGCAGCACGGTCGTCAAGGTTGGCGAGACGGCTGCCGCCGGTGCCGCGGCGGGCAAGTCCGCCAAGAGCACCAAGGCCGGCAAGGGTCCGACCAAGGACCAGTACGTCGAACTCTCCCGCGAGCGGACCGACAAGATCTTCGTCATCCTCGCGGAGTTCGGCGACGAGCGTCACCCGAACTACCCGGACCAGGACACCGACCCGGACACCCCGGGTCCGACCCGGTTCGACGGTCCGCGCGTCAACCAGATCCCCCAGCCCAACCGGGCCGTGGACAACTCCACGATCTGGCAGAAGGACTTCAGCGCCGATCACTTCCGGCAGATGTACTTCGGCACCAACCCGGGTGACGAGTCGCTGAAGCAGTACTACGAGGCCCAGTCCTCCGGTCGGTACAGCGTCGAGGGCGAGGTCACCAACTGGGTGAAGGTGAAGTACAACGAGGCGCGCTACGGCCGTTCCGACGGCTACCCGTGCGCCTCGAACGTCTGCACCAACACCTGGAACCTGGTCCGTGACGCCGCCAACCAGTGGGTCGCCGACCAGAAGGCGCAGGGTCGCTCCGACGCGGAGATCGCCGCCGACGTCAAGTCGATGGACGAGTACGACCGTTACGACTACGACGGCGACGGCAACTTCAACGAGCCGGACGGCTACATCGACCACTTCCAGATCGTCCACGCCGGCGGCGACCAGGCCGACGGTGACCCGATCCAGGGTGAGGACGCCATCTGGAGCCACCGCTGGTACGCGTTCGCCAGCGACCAGGGCAGCACCGGCCCGTCCACCTTCCCGGGTGGCGGCACCGAGATCGGCAACACCGGGGTCTGGATCGGCGACTACACGATCCAGCCGGAGAACGGTGGCCGGAGCGTCTTCTACCACGAGTACGGCCACGACCTCGGTCTGCCGGACGATTACAACGTGGTCAGTGGTGGGGACAACAACAACGAGCACTGGACCTTGATGGCCCAGAGCCGGCTCGGCGCCAAGAACGACGCCGGCATCGGCGACCGCGGTGGCGACCTGGGCGCCTGGAACAAGCTCCAGCTCGGCTGGCTCGACTACGAGGTGGTCGTCGCCGGTCAGAAGCGCACGCTGGAGCTGGGCCCGCAGGAGTACAACTCCCCCAAGGCCCAGGGCGCCGTGGTGGTGCTGCCGCAGCGGGAGTACTCGTTCCAGAACGGCAAGCCGTTCGAGGGGACGAAGCAGTTCTTCTCGGGTAACGAGGACGACCTGAACACCACGATGACGCGGGCCATCGACCTCACGGGGAAGAGCAGCGCCGCGGTGTCGATGAAGGGTCGTTACAGCATCGAGGAGGACTACGACTACCTCTTCTTCGAGGCTTCCACCGACGGTGGCCAGAGCTGGGTCTCGCTCCCCGGCACGGCCAACGGCAAGGCGCTCAAGGAGATCTCGCCCGGGCGTTACGCCCTGGACGGCTCCAGCGGCGACAAGTGGGTCGACGTCAACGTCTCGCTGGACTCGGTGGTCGGCAAGGCCGTGCAGTTCCGGCTCCGCTACCAGACCGACGGTGGCGTCTCCGAGGGCGGCTTCTACGGTGACGCCATCACCGTGACCGCCGACGGTCAGACGCTGCTCACCGATGGCGCCGAGGCCGGCGCCGCCGGCTGGACGCTCAGCGGCTGGAGCATCGTCGAGGAGACCTACAAGCGCAAGTTCGACAACTACTACATCGCCGGCAACCGGTCGTACACCTCGTACGACAAGTACCTCAAGACCGGCCCGTACTACTTCGGCTACGCGAACACCCGCCCGGACTACGTGGACCACTACGCGTACCAGGAGGGTCTGCTGATCTCCTACTGGAACCTCCGGTGGGCGGACAACGACACGTTCGCGCACCCGGGCGAGGGTCGTAACATGATCATCGACGCTCACCCGCGGCCGATCTACAACCTGACCGGCCAGCCCTGGCGGGCCCGCGTCCAGGTCTACGACGCGCCGTTCAGCCTGAAGAAGGCGGACTCGTTCACGCTGCACATCAACAGCCAGCCGCAGTACGTCCGCGGTCAGGCCGCGCAGCCGCTGTTCGACGACACCAAGCAGTACTGGTACCCGGAGCTGCCGAACCACGGCGTCAAGCTGCCGGCCTCCGGTGCCAAGATCAAGGTCCTGGAGCAGAACGGCACCTCGATGAAGGTCCGTTTCTCCTGAACCGCTGATCCATGCGACACCACGACGAGGCCCGGGCAGGTCACCTGCCCGGGCCTCGCCCGTGTTCCAGGTGGGAACCGTCGCGGCCCGCGGCGCGTCTGAGACGGGTGACCACAAGCCTCGACCGCCGCCTGGCCGCGATCCTCGTGCTGGCCCTGGCCCTGTCCGGCTGCGCGAGTCCAAAGAAGGAAGCCGCCGTGCCCGACCCCACCGGATCCACCGGGTCCGCGCCGGAGCCCGCCCCGGCCACACCGAGCCCGGTCACACCGAGCCCGGCCACGCCGAGTCCGGCCGCCTCCTCCGGCCGGCCCCCGCTCTCCACCACCGACCTGCCGACGCTCCGACCGCCGACCGGGCCGCCGCGGCACCCGACCGACATGCGGAAGCCGAACATCCTCGCCGGCCGGATCAGCCAGGGCGGCGACGGCCCCTGCTACACGCTTGTCACCGACGACGGTCAGGAACACGCCCTGTACGGCCCGGACAAGGGCACCTGGCCCGCCGGCACCTGGGTCCGGGCCACGGTCGGCCCGGCGCCGGAGGGCGTCGCATGCGGACCGGGCCGGCCGGTCGGTCTGCTGCGCATCGAGCGCGTGGCCTGACCGGCACCCCGACCCCTCCCGGAGAAACCCCTGATCCTGCCCACCTGCGGGGCCGGTGGGCAGCCGCCGGCCCTAGGCTGTGCCTCATGACCGACCAGCGCGGCGGGCCCGCCGACGAGTCCTGCGTCCTGGCCGAGGGGCCGTGGACGCACCGGTTCGTCGGCGCCAACGGCAGCCGGTTCCACGTCGTCGAGGCGGGCACCGGCCCGATGGTGCTCTTCCTGCACGGCTTCCCGGAATACTGGTACGCCTGGCGGGAGATGCTGCCCGCCGTCGCCGACGCCGGCTTCCGCGCGGTCGCCGTCGACCTGCGCGGTTACGGCGCGAGCGACAAGCCACCCCGGGGGTACGACGGTTACACGCTCGCCGCCGACGTGGCCGGCCTGATCCGGGCGTTGGGCGAACGGTCGACCACTGTGGTCGGCACCGGCGCGGGCGGGCTGATCGGCTGGACCGCCGCGTCGTTCCACCCCACCCTGGTCCGCCGGCTCGTGGTGCTCGGCGCGCCGCACCCGCTCCGGCTGCGGGCCGCCATCGTCGCCGACCCGCGCGGCCAGTTCGCCTCGGCCACCGCGACGCTGAAGTTCCAGCTCCCCCGCTACGAGCACGTGTTGACCCGGGACGACGCCGCCGAGGTGGAGGAGATGCTGCGCCGCTGGGGCGGACCGAGCTGGGTGGACGGCCCCGACTTCGCCGACTACGCCAGGTGCTGCCGGGTGGCGATGCAGATCCCGCAGGCCGCCTTCTGCGCCTTGGAGGGCTACCGCTGGGCGTTCCGCTCGGCGCTGCGGCTGCACGGATACCGGTTCGTCAAACTGATGCAGAAGCCGCTTGTCACGCCGACCCTGCAACTGCACGGCGCGCTGGACCGGGCGTCCCTCCCCCGCACCGCGCAGGGCTCCGGCCGCTACGTCAGCGCGCCGTACGAGTGGCGACTGCTCGACGGGGTGGGCCACTTCCCGCACGTGGAGGCCCGGGACGTGGTGCTCGGCGAGATCCTGCGGTGGGCGAAGTCCTGACTCAGACCCGCTGCTCGCCCAGCCCGACCACCTCGGTCGTGGGCGCCCAGCCCTGGTAGACGCCGAAGTCGAACGCCTCCAGACCCATCGCCTCCGCCACCGGCCAACGGCCACCTGTGTACTCGACCCGCAGCCAGCCCTCGTGCTCGGCCAGCACGATGAACGGCTGCCCCTGCCAGGTGCAGGTGGTCCGCACGTACGCCAGATCGTCGACCTCGGCCGCCGGCACCACCCGGACGTACCGGCCGGGGCGTGCCTCGGTGAAACCCTCGTCCGGGTCGGGCTGATAGAGGCGGATGTCGTCGCCGTCCGGGCTGGCCTGGTATTCCCGGCCCCGCCAGCGCGCCACATAGCCGTCGCGGGTCATGCCTGGTCCGCCTTCTGCCAGCGCAGCGCGTCGGTGTCGAGCGTCGCGACGAGCCGGGCGTCGCCGTCGGCGCCGATGCGCCACAGCTGAGCGCCGTGCGGCAGCCGGGCACTGTCCACCTTGAACTCGGCGATCACGTCGCTGTTCTCGCTCGGCGCGAAGCCGTTGCCGCGGAACGGCGGACGCTCGATCACCCAGCCCTCCATCGCCCGCATGGCGGCCTCGTTCTGCCCGCCGTACGGAATCCGGTAGAGGCTCGGCCGGTAGGCCGGCCAGCGCAGCAGGTAAAGCTCCTCGTCGTCGCGGGAGAACGGGGAACCGGGATGGCCGAGACCGAGCGCGTCGTACAGCTCCGCGGGGGTACGCAGGTGGGCCAGCTCGCCGGCCCGGTGCACGAAGCCGGAGACCCGGTCGTAGCCGCGCTCCAGGTAGTAGGCGAGTTGGCTCGCCGCGACCGCCTTCTGCATGGTCACCGGCGGAGCCGGGGGCGTCGCCGCCGCGTTCCGCCGGGGCCCGGCGGCGGGCGCCGGCCCGGTGGCGGACGGCTCCGGCTCGGTCTCCGGGTCGTCGCCGAGCCCCACCTCGGCGGCCCAGTTCGCAAGCGCCAGCACCTGCTCCCCCGGGTACGCCGCGCCGACCGGGCTGCCCGGGTTGACCAGGAACGACCAGTTCACGTCCGGCCAGCGCCGGATGAGCTGGACGAACTTGACCCGGATCGTGTCGACGGGCCCCTCGGCGTGTTCGGCGAGCCGCTCCGGCGAGGTGTAGACCGCCACGTATCGCACGCCGTCGACCGTCTCGGTGCGCCAGGCGAAGCCCGGGTCACCGGGACGGCTGCCCGGCGCCGAGTCGTACGCGACCGGCAGCATCACCCGGGCCAGCAGCAGCGTGGTGAGGAACCCGTCCGTGTTCCCGCCGCCGGTCGCCGCCAGCAACTCCTCCTCCACGGTGTTCGCCGGTACGAAGTCCGGCTCCTCCGGTGCGGCTGGGGAGCCTCCGGTCGCCGGCTGGTCGGCGGTCCGCGCCGCGCCGCTGGGAGCGTAGGGCGACTCCTCCGCCTCCCCCGGCACGGCTGGTTCCGCCGACGGCGCGGGCGCGAACAGCGACGTGGTCGGCTCATCCGACGGCGCCGCCGGCGTGAAGAGCGACGTGGTCGGCTCATCCGACGGCGCGGGCGCGAAGAGTGCGGTGGTCGGCTCGTCCGACGGCCCCGGCGCGAACAGCGACGTGGTCCGCTCGTCCGACGGCCCCGGCACGAACAGCGACGTGGTCGGCTCATCGGCCGACGCGGGCGTGAACAGCGCGGTGGTCGGTTCGGCCGGGGACGCCGGCGCGAACAGAGACACCGTCGGCTCGTCCGACGGCGCGGGCGCGAACAGCGATGTGGTGGGTTCTTCGGCGACTGACGCCGTCGGGGCCGACTCGGCCGGGCCCGGCTCGGGCAGCGGGGTGGTCGGCTGGAACAGCGACACAGTCGGCCCGTCGGAGGACCCGGGCGGCCCGCTGAGCGGCCCGGTCAGGTCGCCCGGCTCGGCCGCCGCCCAGCCCGACCCGGGCGACGGGTCCGGCCAGTCGGAAGTCGCCGTCGCCGCCGGAGAGGGTACAGGACCGAAGGGCTCGGCCCGGTTCGGCTCGGCGGTCGGGCGGTTGTCGATCCGGGCGGGCTCGTCGCGGTCGACCGCGTCGACCGGGGACGCGATCGGTGGATCGGTGGGCAGGGGCACGGTCGGCCCGGTGGAGGTCGCCCAGGGCGCGGCGGGGCCGGCAGCGTACCCGTCGGCGGCCGGCGGCGGGGACCAGCTCTGGCCGGGGACGGTCAGGTCACGGGCCTCGATGACGGTGCCCTCGATGACTATCGGGGTGAAGTCACGACGGGACGCGGGCGGGGCGGACACCGGCTCGGCGATCGACGGCGGCAGCTCCTCCGCTTCGGTGGGAGCATCGAGGGATGCCCAGCGGTCCGCGAGGGTGGGAGCCCACCCGTCCGGCGGCTCGGAGGCGGCCGGGGCGGGCTGCCGGCGGGGCAGCGTCCCGGTGGTGTCCTCGGCGGGGTGGGCCGGGCGGAACGACGGCGCCGGCTCGGCCGGCCGGGGCAGCGGCGTCGGCTCGTCCGCCCCCATCGGGAACGCCCGGTTCGCGTCCTCGGGCACCGGCTCGTTCAGCGGCCGGCGTCGGGGGAACGGCTGACCGCCGGCGAACCGGGAGGGCGGCGTCGCGCGCTCGGCGGACCGGCGGGGCGCGTCAAGCGGGGAGGGCCGCCGGGACGAACGGCCGGAGGTGGGTTCGAAGAAGGACCGGGCCGGCGGCGGTGCCGCCACTGTCGGCGTCTCGTCGACCGCCGCGGCCCGGCCGGCGGCGAACGGGTCCGGCTCGTCCGGGCGGTGGCGCAGGTCGGTGAGCCAGCCGTCAAGCGCGTCCGGGTCGGCGCCGTCACGGACCCCGGCCCGGCCACCGTCGCCGGCCGCCGGCCGCGGACGGCGGGGCGGTACGGTCGGCATGCGGCGGCCCAGCCCGGGAGCGGTGCGCATCGGCACGGTGGCGGGCTCGTCGGGCTCCGCCACCCACCCGCCGCGGCCCGGCGGCACCGACGGCGGCGGGACCAACGGCGGCGGCACCAAGGGCGGCGGGACCGACGGCGGCGGCACCAAGGGCGGCGGAATCGACGGTGGCGGGACCGAGGGCGGCGGGACCGAGGGCGGCGGGACCGGAGCGGCGGGAACGGAAGCGGCGGGAAACCGGACGGACGGCGCTCCGGGGGCGGGCTCGGGCGTGCCGTTGCGGGCGGCCCGGGTGGCGCTCTCCACCCGCTCCAGCCGGGCCCGGGCGCCCATGGTCCGACCGGGCAGCCGGACGTCACCCCGGGAGAGCTGCGCGACATACCAGGCGGGTAGGTAGCCCTCGATCGGCAGGCCCGGGTTGACCGCCAGCCACCACTCCTGGTCGGGCCAGCCGGCGGCCAGGTCGGCATACGGCACCCGGCGGGTGGCGCCGGCGTTCTCGCCCAGGCTGGCCCGCAGCGCGGCGACGGAGGTGAACGCCAACACGTGCGTGCGGCCCCCGGAGGTCCAGGTGCCCCACCCCGCGGTCGACCCACCGGCGACCGGCAGCACCAGATCGACGTGGGCCAGGACGCGGAAGTATTGCTGCTGGTCCTGTGCGTGCAGCGCGTCCCGCATCGCCACCTCGGCCTCGGTGGCCGGCTCCCATCCGGTCACGGCCACCTCTCCTTCCGTGCACAGGCCACAGGTATCGCCTACAACCTACAAGGTGGTAACAAGATCACAATCCCTGGCCATCGACGGTCGGCCCCGGCCTCGGCGAGGCGCTAACATCGCGTTCCGGAGTCGACATGTTACGGAGGTCGTCGATGCCTCGGCCCTTCGCCCGCCGGACCGTGGCCGCTCTGGCGACCCTCCTCGTCATCGGCCTGCCCGCGGCACCGGCGGCGGCCCGCGCGCCGTCCGGCTGCGCCACACCGCCCGCGCCGGCCCGCCCGGTGGCCGATCAGCCGTGGCCCCAGCAACGGTACGCGCCGGACCGGCTCGCCCCGCTCGCGACCGGCGCCGGCGTGGTGGTGGCGGTGGTGGACTCGGGGGTGGACCGGTCGCACCCGCAGCTCGCCGGCCGGGTGCTGGCGGGCGCCGACTTCCTCGACCCGGGCGGGGACGGCACCCGCGACTGCGCCGGCCACGGCACCGGCGTGGCGAGCATCATCGCCGCCACGCCTCGGCCGGGCGTCGCGTTCCGCGGGCTCGCGCCGGGCGCGCTCATCCTGCCGGTACGGGTGAGCGAGCAGCAGGTGGTGGAGGGGCGGGAGTCGGGGCGTACGGTCGACGCGGCCGACTTCGCCCGGGCCGTGCGCTGGGCCGTGGACCACGACGCCGACGTGCTCAACCTCTCGGTCGTGCTGTACGCGGACGACCCGGCCGTGCGCGCCGCGGTCGCCTACGCGGTGCGGCGGGACGTGGTGGTGGTCGCCGCCGCCGGCAACCTGCACGACAACGGCGATCCCCGGCCCTACCCGGCGGCGTACGACGGGGTGCTCGGCGTCGGCGCGATCGGGCGGGACGGGATGCGCGCCGCGTTCTCCCAGACCGGCCCGTACGTCGATCTGGTCGCCCCCGGCAGCGAGGTGCTGATGGCCGCGCCCCGGCAGGGCCACCACCGGGCCGAGGGGACCAGCTATGCCACCCCGTTCGTGGCCGGCACGGCGGCGTTGCTGCGCCAGTATCGCCCCGGGTTGAGCGCGACCGAGGTCGCCGCACGGATCGTCGGCGGCACCGACCCGGCGCCGGGGCGAGGCGCGGGCTACGGCGGCGGCGTGCTCAACCCGTACCGCGCGGTGACCGAGTCGCCAGGTGGGGCGGACGCCGGTCGCAGGGGTGGCGTCGCGCTCCCGGCCGCCCGGCCCGATCCGGCGGCGCTCGACCGTCGTGCCCGCCGCGCCACGGCCCGGGACCGGGCGCTGCTGGTGGCCGGCGTGACCGGCGGCGTTGCGACGCTGGTGGCGCTGCTGGCCGTGGTGCTGCCCCGGGGGGCACGCCGGCGCTGGCGCCCAGCCGAGCCGGTCTGACCTGCCGGACCGCCGGGTCGTGGCCCGAGCGGGGCGCCCGGGCCACACCGGAGTCAGTGGAACAGGTTGGCGTTGCGCTTTTCGGTGTCGAGGTAGTCGGAGGCGGAGTCCTCGACGGCGAGCTTGATGTCGCGCAGCATCGCCTGGAGGTCCTGCGAGGCGGCGCGCCACCGGGACTGTCGCTGCTCGTACGCCTCGCGGGCCGCACCGTTCCAGCTCGCCACAAGTGGCGCCGCGTCCCGTTCGAGCTGCCCGAGCTGGCTCTCCAGGGTGGTGAGCGCCCGTTGGATGTCGGCGCCGGCCTGCTGCAGGGCGGCGAAGTTGACGACCAGCACACCATGCTCCATGGGTTCGTTCCTTCCGGAGGTCTAGAGCGGCAGCTGGATGCCGCGGTTGGTGCCCGCCACCCGGCCGGCGGCCTCGGTGTCGGAGGCGTCGTACTGCCGGCCGGCGGTGCGGATCGCGGTGGCGGTCTCGCGCAGCGCCCGCTGCAGGGCCGCCTGGTCCTGCGCCCACTGCTGCTTGACCTGCTCGAACGAACGCCCGCCGGCGCCTCGCCAAGCCTGCTGCAACACCTCCAGCTCGGTCATCAGGCCGCTGAGCATGGTCTGGAGCGACTGGTCGGCCTGCTCGAACTTCGCGGCGGTCTGATGCATCACCGCGGCTTCTGCCTGGGTCTGGGACATCCCGGACGTCACCTCGTCTCCTCGGTCGTGGCTGGCCACCGTGTGACCACCGTGGACTCGTCGCGCGGCGCTCGCGGCCGCCGGAAGGGGAGGGAGACGGCGGGCGCACGCGTCGACGGTTTTCGTCGCTGACGGTAGCCGCATCAGTCCGGTTCTGCTACCCCCCAGCCCTCCCCTGTGGACAACGAGCCCACTACGATGAGCCACGGCGACGTCACCCGGACGGCCGGGCGAGGAGGTGCGGTGACCGCGACCACGGCGGGCCGGCCCCCGACCGCATCCGTCCCGGCGCCACAGTGGAGACGCCGCTCCCCCACCCGGGTCCGCGCCGGCCAGGTCGTGGCGACGCAGGTCGCTGCCGCCGTGCTCGTGGCGTCCGCCGGGCGGGGCGTCGTGCTCACCGCCGTCGCGCTGCTGTCGGCGACGCTGCTCCTCCCTGCCGCGTGGGTCCGCGTCCGGGGCCGTTGGCTGCACGAATGGCTCACCGTCGGGGTGGCACACCTCGGCCGTCGCCGTGCCCTGCCGGCAGGGGCCGATCCGGCGGCGTTGCTGGAGTTGGTCGGGCCGGGCACGGTGGCGCACCCGGCGGAGCTGGCCGGCGGCCCGGCCGCCGTGCTGCACGACGCCGACGGGCTGACCGCGCTGCTGGAGATCGGCGACCCGGACGACCTGCTCGGTGACCGTCCGCAGGCGCTGCCGGCGCCGCTCGACCTGCTTCCCGCCGTCGGCCCGGAGAGCCCGCCGGTCCGGCTCCAGTTGCTTTTCTCGGCGTCACCCGCACCCGCGCCGGCCGTCGCGGCCGGTCCGGCCGGGACGTCGTACCGTCAGCTCACCGACGGCCGGCTTGCCGGGCGCGCCCGGGTGGTGCTGGCCCTGCGGGTGCTTCGGGCCGACGGCTGGTCGGACGAGGAACTGCTACGGGCGCTCTCCGGCACGGTCCGGCGGACGGTCCGCCGGCTCGGTCCGCTCACCGGCACGCCGCTCGGCGTACCGGCGGCACTGCGGGTGATCGCCGAGCTGGCCCACCACGAGGCCGGCGCTCCGGCCCGGGAGACCTGGCCGCTGCTCACCGTGGGTGGGCTGGCGCAGGCGACCTGGCGGCTGCGCCGGTGGCCGGACCCGCGCGGGGAGGCCGCCCGAGGGCTGATTCCCCGGCTGCTGGCCGTGCCGGCCACCGCCACCACCGTCGCGCTCCGTGTCGGCCCCCGAGCCGACTCCGTGCCGGTCCCGGCGGAGCTGACGGTCCGGGTGGCCGCCGCGAGCGCGGCGGAGCTGACGGTGGCCGAGCGGGCGTTGAATCGGGTGGCCGGTGACGCGGGCGGCGAGCTGTGTCGCCTCGACGGCGAGCACCTGGCGGGGCTGGCCGCCACCCTGCCGCTGGCGACCGCCGGGCCGGGTGCACCCCCGGCCGGGCAACCGCCGGCGGCACCGGACCTGCCGGTCGGCGGGTCCGGCCTGATGGTGGGTGCCGACCGGCGGGGCGGCCCGCTCACCGTCCGCCTGTTCCGGCCGGCGACGACCCGGGTGCTGCTTGTCGGCGGCGTGCCCGCCGCGCAACTGCTCGTGTTGCGGGCGCTGGCGCTCGGCGCCCGGGTCGCGGTGCAGACCGCCCGGCCCCGGGCCTGGGAGGCGTTCGTCCGCGGGGCCGGCGGGCCGGGCGGTGTGATGCCGCTGCTGCCGCCGGGGCGGCCGGTCGGTGGCGCACCTGGTTCGCCGCTGCGACCGCTGCTGCTCGTGGTCGACGCCGGCCCGGTGCCGCCGGAGGTCGGCCCGGCGGCGGCCTGGCAGTCGGTGCTCGTGGTCCGCGACGAGCTGACCCCGGCGGACGCGCCCGCGCTGGCCCGCGCGGACCTGGCTGTCATCCAGCCTCTCGACCCGGCCGAGGCGGCGCTCGCCGGCACGGCGCTCGGTCTCGGCGCCTCCGCCGACTGGCTCACCCGGATCCGCGACGACATGGTGGCGGTGGTCAACCGCCGGGCGCTGCGGTGGGCGCTACTCTCGCCGACCCCGGTCGAGTCGCAACTGGTCGGTCACCCGGTCCGCCGCTGAGGCGGCAGGGTTCCGCCTGTGGAACTGGCGTGGCACGATCCCGGCCATGGATTTCCTGAAGGGCCTTCTGATCCGGGTGGGCACGACGGCGGTGGCGTTCTGGCTCGCCACGCTCCTCATCCCGGGCATCACACTCGACTCGGACTCGGCCACCGACACGGTGATCACCCTGGTGCTCGTCGCGGTGATCTTCGGCGTGGTCAACGCGGTGCTCCAGCCGATCATCAAGACCGTGGGGTGCGGCTTCTACCTGCTCACCCTCGGCCTGATCGCGCTCGTGGTGAACGGCCTGCTCTTCCTGCTGACCAGTTGGATCGCCGGAGAGGCCGGGCTGCCGTTCCACGTCGACGGGTTCTGGCCGGCGGCGGTGCTGGGCGCGCTCTTCGTCGGCATCGTCACCTGGATCCTCGGCGCCGTCCTCGACCGCGACTGACGATCCCGGCCGTCGCCGGTCGCCGGGCCCCGGCGACCGGCCGGTCCGGCGCGCTCGCGGTCCAGCACCCGGGAATTGGCAGGTGCCCGGCGCGGGGAGCGACACTACCCTCGGTCCGGTGTTCACCCTGACCCGCACCGACGGCTACCAACTCAGCACCGACCCGAGCCGGCTCGACCTCGGCCGGGTGCACACCTGGCTCGCCGAGGACGCCTACTGGGCGCTCGGGCGGGACCGCGAGACGGTCGAGCGCGCCTTCGCCGGCTCGATCGGCTTCGGCGTCTACCGGCCGGTCGACGACCGGCAGGTGGCGGTCGCCCGGGTGCTCACCGACGGGGCCACGTTCGCCTGGCTCTGCGACGTCTACGTGGATCGGGCCGAGCGGGGTCGCGGGTTGGGCACCTGGCTGGCGGCCGGCGTCCGCGACCACGTGGCCGAGCTGGGCGTACCCCGGATCCTGCTGGCGACGCTCGACGCGCACGGGGTGTACGGCAAGCTCGGCTTCCAACCCGTCGCGGCGGATCGCTACATGGAGCTGGACCAGCGGTGATGCCGATCACCGGAAAGGACCAGTGACGCATCGACCGCTTACGGTAGGCGGGTGAACCAGCTTCGCCTCGGCTACCTGTACGGCATCGGCGCGTACCTGCTCTGGGGCTTCTTCCCGCTCTACCTGAAGCTGCTCCGCCCGGCCGGGCCGGTGGAGATCCTCGCGCACCGGATCATCTGGTCGGTGGCGTTCGTGGCGCTGCTGCTCGCCGCCATGCGGCACGTCGGCTTCCTGCGGACGCTGGCCCGACGCCCCTGGGCGCTTGCCGGCATCACGCTCGCCGCCGCCCTGATCGCGGTCAACTGGGGCACCTACATCTACGGCGTCAACTCCGACCGGGTGGTGGAGACCGCGCTCGGGTACTTCATCAACCCGCTGGTGTCGGTGCTGTTCGGCGTCGTCGCGCTGCGGGAACGGCTGCGCCCGGCGCAGTGGGGGGCGCTCGGCGTCGGCGCGCTCGCGGTGGCGGTGCTCACCGTCGACTACGGGCGGCTGCCCTGGCTGGCGCTCACCCTCGCGTTCAGCTTCGCCGGCTACGGCCTGGTCAAGAAGCGGCTCGGCCTCCCCGCCGTCGAGGGGCTCTTCGTCGAGTCGGCGGTGCTGGCGCTGCCCGCCCTGGCCTACCTGGCCTGGCTGTCGGCGCGCGGCGACTCGACGTTCGGCCACGTCTCGGCCGGGCACACGGCGCTGCTGGTGCTGGCCGGCGCCGCCACCGCGATCCCGCTGCTGCTCTTCGCCGGCGCGGCGAACCGGCTGCCGCTGTCCACCGTCGGCATGCTGCAATACCTGGCGCCGATCCTCCAGCTCGGCTGCGGCGTGCTGATCTTCCACGAGCCGATGCCCCCGGCCCGGCTGGCCGGTTTCGCGCTGGTGTGGCTCGCCCTGCTGGTCTTCACCGTGGACGCGCTCCACCACTCCCGCCGCCACTCCCGCGCCACCCCCCGCCCCTCGCCGCTCCCACGACAGGGGGTGAGTGAGGGGGACAGTCAGCGGAGGTCGTAGGAGAGGATCGGGGCGTCGTCGCCGCGCATCAGGTCCAGGCGGACCAGCTCGCCTTTCGTGAACCGGGTGACGCCGGAGAACCGCAGGTCGTCGCCGGGGGCGGCCAGCCAGGAGCCGATCTGCTCGGTCGCGCCGTCCGGGCCGTGCGCCACCAGCCGGAAGGTGTACGCCTCGCGGTGCCCGGCCCGCCTGTCGTAGCCGCAGTGCATGGTGACCTCGGTGCCCCACGGCGTCTCGGTCAGGCCCACCTCGGCGTGCACCGGCGCCGTCCCGGCCACCGGCCGCATCGAGGTGAGCGCCACCGGTCGGATGACCGGCTCGGCGGGCGGCCGGAACACGGTCACGCCCACGCCTGCGAGCACCGCGAGCGCGGCGGCGGCGAGCGCGGTGAGCGCGTACCGCCGTCGGGAGCGGGACCGGTCGCGGCGCCGCCGCTCCCGCGCCTCGTCGAGCAGCGCGGGCACCCGTGAGGTTTCCGGCCCGACCTCCAGGAACTGCTCCAGCCCGGCCGGGTCGAGGCGGCCCAGCAGGCCGGGAAGTACGGCGATCTCGGCCACCGCCTCCCGGCACGCGGCGCAGCCGGACAGGTGCCGTTCGTAGGCGACCCGGTCGGCCGGGGCGAGGGCGCCCAGCACGTACGCCCCGTCGTCGTGCGCGAACTCGCAGCGGGTCATCCGGTCACCCCCATCTCGGCCAGCACCAACCGTAGTGAGCGCAGCGCGTAGTGGGTGCGCGACTTCACCGTGCCCGGCGGCACGCCCAGCCGGGCTGCCGCCTCCGCCACCGACCGTCCCTGGTAGAAGCACTCGACGAGCACCTCGCGGTGGGTCGGGCTGAGCCGGTTGAGCGCCTCGGCCACCGTCCACGCCTCCACCGCGCGCTCCGTCTCGTCGACCGTCTCGGCGGTTTCGGGCAGTTCGTCGGTGTAGACCTCGCCGACCCGGGCGGAGCGGCGACGCCACGCGTCGATGGCCAGGTTCCGGGCGGTGGTGAAGAGCCAGGCGCGGACCGAGCCACGTCGCGGATCAAGTGACTCGGGATGCCGCCAGGCCCGCAGCAGCGTCTCCTGCACCAGGTCCTCGGCCCGCGGCCGATCGCCGTTGACAAGCCTCAGGGCGTGCGCGAACAGCGCGTCGGCGTGTTCGTCGTGCAGCGCGCGCAGCAGTTGGGCGTCGTGGTCACTGATGGCGGTACCTCGCTTCCGGCGGCGGGAGACCGGCGTTACGTCCGCCCTTCCAGGCGTTGCGTTCGCCCTTCCATACGTGCCGTGACGCCGAACGGTTCAGCCGCAGGTCAAGCCGGAGCTGTTCACGTCCGGTTCACGTTCGGGCCGACGCCCGCTCACCGCGCCCTGGCACCGTCCGGCGGGTATGCGACCGGGCCGACCGCCCGGGCGCCTTCCGACGTCCGATCCGGAGGCTCCACCTCATGAGCGACAGTCCTCGCCTGCTCCCGCTGCTTGGTGGCACCCGCCACGGCAGCCGCGACGCGATGACCTGCCTGTACCGGTGCGGCAACGCCTGCGACCACCCGGTGCCCAACCCTTCCGACAACCCGTACTTCGGGGACCTGGTCGAGGCCGAGGTCTCCCGGCGCGGCGTGGTCCGGGCCGGCGCGGTCGGCGCGCTCGTGCTCGGCTTCGGCGGCGCCGCCGCGGGCGCGCTCGCCGGCGCCGCGCCGGCCGCCGCCGCGCCCGCCACCCCGGCCGCGCCCGGCGCGGAGCCGGCCGCCGCCGGCACCGCCCGCCCGGGCAGCGGCGCGCTGACGTTCAAGCCGATCCCGCCGAACCGGCTGGACTCGCTTGTCGTGCCGAACGGCTACGACCACGCCGTGGTCATCAAGTGGGGCGACGAGGTGGTCCCGGGCGCGCCCGCGTTCGACGTACGCCGCCAGAGCGCCGCCGCCCAGGCCAAGCAGTTCGGCTACAACAACGACTTCGTCGGCGTGCTGCCGATCGACCGCAGGCGGGCGCTGCTCGTGGTGAACCACGAGTACACGAACGAGGACCTGATGTTCCCCGGCTTCACCGGCCAGGACGCGCTGACCGTGGAGCAGTTGCGGGTGGCGATGGCCGCGCACGGCATGTCCGTGGTGGAGCTGGAGCGGGTGGAGAGCACCGGGCAGTGGCGGCCGGCGCGTCGCGGCCGGCGGGAGTACAACCGCCGGGTCACGGCGCTTGCCACGAAGTTCGAGCTGACCGGCCCGGCCGCCGGCTCGGCCTGGCTGCGGACCGCCGCCGACCCGAAGGGCCGGACGGTCGTCGGCACGCTCAACAACTGCGCCGGCGGGGTCACCCCGTGGGGCACCGTGCTCTCCGGCGAGGAGAACTTCAACCAGTACTTCGTCGGCGGCGACGGCGCGCCGGAGGAGCTGAAGCCGAAGCTGGCCCGCTACGGCATCCCGACCGACGTGCGGTACCCCAGTGGCAGCCGCAAGTGGGACCGCGCCGACGAGCGCTTCGACCTGGCCAAACACCCCCACGAGGCGCACCGGTTCGGCTGGGTCGTCGAGATCGACCCGTTCGACCCGGAGTCCCGGCCGCGCAAGCACACCGCGCTGGGCCGGGTGAAGCACGAGGGCGCGAACGTCATCGTGGCCCGCAGCGGTCACGTGGTCGCCTACATGGGCGACGACGAGCGTTTCGACTACCTCTACAAGTTCGTCTCGGACAAGAAGTTCATGCCGGGCAACTCCCGGGTCGCCCGCAAGCACAACCTGACGCTGCTGGAGTCCGGCACGCTCTACGTCGCCGCGTTGACCGGGGACAGCCCGGCCGGTGAGATCGACGGCACCGGCACGCTCCCCGCCGACGGCGGTTTCGGCGGCCGGGGCCGGTGGATCAAGCTGGTCAGCGGGAACCGCTCGTACGTGGACGGCATGACCGCCGCCGACGTGCTCACCTTCACCCGGCTGGCCGGGGACAAGGTCGGCGCGACCAAGATGGACCGGCCCGAGGACGTTGAGCCGAGCCTGCGCACCGGCAAGGTCTACGTGGCGCTGACGAACAACACCGACCGGGGCAAGGCCGGCAAGGCTCCGGCCGACGAGGCGAACCCGCGCAACGCCAACAAGCACGGGCAGATCCTGGAGCTGGTCGAGGAGCGCGGCGACAACACCGCCGAGACGTTCACCTGGTCGCTGCCGATCGTCTGCGGCGACCCCACCGACGCCTCGACCTGGTTCGCCGGCTACGACAAGACCAGGGTCTCCCCGATCTCCTGCCCGGACAACGTCGCCTTCGACGCCACCGGCAACCTCTGGATCTCGACCGACGGCAACGCGCTTGGCAGCAACGACGGCCTGTTCGCCACCGCCGTCGAGGGCCCGGAGCGAGGGCACCTGAAGCAGTTCCTCACCGTGCCGTACGGCGCGGAGACCTGCGGCCCGTTCATCACCACGGACAACCGGTCGGTGTTCGTGGCCGTGCAGCACCCGGGTGAGATCACCGGCGCGTCGGTGGAGAACCCGGCGTCCACCTGGCCGGACGGCGACTTCGCCAAGCCGGGCGTGGTCGTGACCTGGCGCCTGGACGGCGGCGCGATCGGGAGCTGAGCCGTTCCCACCCGCCCGCGCGAGGGCCACCATCCAGCCAGGGTGGTGGCCCTTCTAGTGCTCGGTGGCGATTCCGTCGGCGATCGCCCGGGCGGCGGTGAGGAGTTTCGCCCGGACCACCCGGGCCGAGGTCATCATCTCGCTGGCTGGCAGCGCGCAGGCAAGCACCACCCGGCGCTCGATGTCCTTGTCCGGGGCGACGAGCACCGCCGCGCATGCCACGCCCTGCCGGAACTGGCCCAGCTCCAACTGCATGCCACGCCGGTCGCCGGCGGCCAGGTCGGCCTCGAACGCCTCGACCGAGGTGAGGGTGGCGGTGGTGAACTGGCGCATCCCGTATTCGCGCAGGTAGCGGAAGCGTTGCTCGGCGGTGAGCGTGGCGAGCAGGCTCTTGCCGAGCGCGGTGGCGTGTGCGCCCTCGTCGAAGCCCGGCACCATCTCTTCCAGGTAGGGCGAGCGCGGCCCCTCGGCGCAGGCGGTCACCGCCACCTGCCCGCCCACGAAGCGGCCGAGGTAGTGGCTCCAGCCGGTGTCCGCCGCGGCCCGGCGCAGCGCCTCACCGACGGCGGGCGGACCCCGGAACGCGGTGACCAGCTCGCGGTAGCGGTCGGCGATCTCCAGCCCGACGATGTAGGTGCCGTCCTCGCGTCGGATCACGTAACCCTCGTACGCCAGCGTCCGCACCAGGTGGTAGGTGGTGGCGACGGTCAGCTCGCAGCGGCGGGCGATCTGCTTCACGGTCAGGCCCCTCGGCGCACGGCCGACCGACTCGAGCACTCGAAGCGCCCGAGAGACGCTGCGGATCAGATCCGAAGGTTCCGCCAAGGGGTCGCGCACAACCACCTCCGCCGCCGGGGACTTACACCATATGAAAAAGACGCCGAGCGCGAAATGCCTGTTCGGGTGGAGGATGCCAGATCACCGGGCACAGAACGTACTCCGACAGACACGATCAGCAGCGAAAACTCTGCCGGCGTAGGTTTGCCGACGATGACCGAAACAATCTCACGATCCGCCCCTCCGGGGCCGGGACGCGCCGTCCGGGTCGGCGCCGGAGCCACCGCCACCACGATCGCCTGCGTCCTGCCGGTCTTCCTGGTCGGCGGCCTGGCCGTGCAACTCGGCGACGAACTCGGCTTCAGCCCGACCGGGCTGGGCCTGGCCGTCTCGGTCTACTTCGGCATCAGCGCGCTCGCCTCGGTGCCCTCCGGCGCCCTGGTCGAGCGGTACGGACCGGCACCGATCGCCCGCGCCGCCATCGTGCTCTCCGCCGGCTCGCTGCTTGCCGTGGCGGGCCTCGCCAGGTCGTACCCGGTGCTTGTGGCGCTGCTGGCGCTCAGCGCCGCGGCAAACGCCCTCGGCCAGCTCGCCAGCAACGCCGCGCTCGCCGAACACGTGCCCGCCCACCGGCAGGGGCTCTCCTTCGGCGTGAAGCAGGCCGCCATCCCGGTCTCCACGCTGCTGGCCGGCGCGGCGGTGCCCACCGTCGCGCTGACCGCCGGCTGGCGCTGGGCGTTCGTGGCCGCCGCCGGGGCCGCGCTCGCCGCGCTGCCGGCCGTACCCCGGTCCGGCCGGGACCGGCGCACCCGCACCGCCTCCGCCGGCCGGGGCGGCGGCACGGTCGCGCTCGTGGTGGTCGGGTTGGCCGCGACGCTGGCGGCCGGCGCGGCGAACGCGCTCGGCACCTTCCTGGTCGACTCGTCGGCCGGGCGGGGGCTCTCCCCCGGGCTGGCCGGCCTGACCCTGACGCTCGGCAGCGCGGTCTGCGTGGCGGCGCGGGTGGGCGTCGGCTGGCTCGCCGACCGGCGGGCCGGCGGGCACGTCGGGGTGGTCGCCGGGCTGCTGGTGGCGGGCTCGGTGGGGCTGGTCCTGCTCGCCGTGGCCGGCACCGCGCCGCTTGTGGCGGGCGTGGTGCTCGGCTTCGGCCTGGGCTGGTCGTGGCCCGGGCTGCTGAACTTCGCGGTGGTCCGGCTGCACCCGCGGGCCCCGGCCGCCGCCACCTCGATCACCCAGACCGGGGTGTACGCGGGCGGCTGCGTCGGGCCGCTCGGCCTGGGCGCGCTTGCCGGCGCGGCGGGCTATCCGACCATGTGGCTGACGGCCGCCGTAGCCATGCTCCTGGCCGCCCTGCTCATGCTCCTGGCCGCCCGCCGCATGTCCCGCCCGACCCCGCCGACCCCGCCGACCCCGCCGACCCCGCCGACCCCGAGTCGATCATGAAGTTAGCGGCGCGACACGCCGAGCCCGAGACCGCCAACTTCATGATCGCCGGAGCCGGAGCCGGGAGGTGGGGTGGGGTGGGTCAGCTGGTGCGGTCGGCGATGTAGTCGCAGAGGGACTCGAGGGCGCGGCGCGCGGGAGTGTCGGGGAGCGGGGCCAGGCGGGCGCGGGCGTCCTCGGCATAGCTGCGGACCGTCTCCCGGGCCCGCTTGAGCGCCGGGGACTCGCGGAGCAGGGTGAGTGCCTCGGCGTGCAGCGCGTCGTCGACGAGCGGGCCGGTGGCCAGGATCTCCCGCAGGCGCACGCTCGCGGCGTCCGCGTCGTCGCTCGCCAGCGCGTAGAGCACCGGCAGGGTGGGCACGCCCTCCCGCAGGTCCGTGCCGGGCGTCTTGCCGGACTGCTCCGAATCGCTGGCGATGTCCAGCAGGTCGTCGGAGAGCTGGAAGGCGACGCCGATGATCTCGCCATAGCCGGCCAGGGCCTCGACGTACGCGGCGGGCGCACCGCCGAACATGCCGCCGAAGCGGGCCGAGGTGGCGATCAGCGACCCCGTCTTCTCGGCGATCACGTGCAGATAGTGGGCGACCGGATCGGTGTCACGCGGGCCGACCGTCTCGGCGATCTGGCCGTGCACCAGGCGGGCGAAGGTGCGCGCCTGGAGTCGTACCGCCTCCGGGCCCAGGTCGGCCGCGATGTCCGCGGCCCGGGCGAAGAGATAGTCACCGACCAGGATCGCCACCGAGTTGGTCCAGCGGGAGTTGGCGCTCGGGGCGCCCCGCCGCACGGCCGCCTCGTCCATCACGTCGTCGTGGTAGAGCGTCGCCAGGTGGGTGAGTTCCATCACCACGGCCGCCGGCACGACCGGAGCGGCGTCCGGGTCGCCGAACTGGGCGCACAACGCCACCAGAAGCGGGCGGAACCGCTTGCCGCCGGCCTCGAGCAGGTGCCGGGCCGCGTCGGTCACCAACGGGTCCGCGCTTGCCACGCTGGCCCGCAGGTCCGTCTCGACCCGGTCGAGCACGCCCAGCACGGAGGCTTCGACGCGCGGGTCGGCGAGGTGCAGGCCGAGCGCGCCGAACTGACCTGAATGCTCGCCAGCCGGGTTCACCACGTCTTCAACCATGCCACACCCGTTCGACAGCCCTGGTGAGGGGGATGCGGACCGGGGGCCGGCACGCCACCGCGTGCCGGCCCCCGGGTGGAACCGCCGCTGTCATCTGACGAATTCGGCCGCGCCGGTGGTGAGGTCGAGCAGCGGGCCGGGGACCACGCCGAGGACAAGCGTGGCGAGCACGCCGATGACGAGCGCCGCCGAGGTGAGCGCGCCCGGCACGGTCACCGTCGGGGTCGCCTCACCCGGCTCGGAGAGCCACATCATCACCACGACCCGCAGGTACGGGAAGGCCAGCACCATGCTGGTCAGCACGCCCGCGATCACCAGCCAGGTCTGGTTCGCCTCCAGGGCCGGGCCGAAGACCGCGAACTTGCTGGTGAACCCGCTGGTGAGCGGGATGCCGGCGAAGGCCAGCAGGATGAACGTGAAGATCGCCGCGAAGAACGGCGAGCGGCGGCCCAGCCCGGCCCAACGGGACAGGTGGGTGGCCTCGCCGTCGGCGTCCCGCACCAGCGTCACCACGGCGAACGCGGCGAGCACCGAGAAGCCGTACGCGGCCAGGTAGAACATGGTGCCGGAGAGCCCCTCCTTGCTCGGGGCCAGCACGCCCACCAGCAGATAGCCGGCGTTCGCGATCGACGAGTACGCGAGCAGCCGCTTGATGTCCGTCTGGGTCACCGCGAGCACGGCGCCGACAAGCATGGTCAGCACCGCCACCACGCCGATCACCGGGGTGAAGTCCCAGGAGGCACCGGCGAACGCGACGTGGAACACGCGCAGCAGCGCGCCGAACGCGGCGACCTTGGTGCAGGCGGCCATGAAGCCGGTCACCGGCGTCGGCGCGCCCTGGTAGACGTCGGGCGTCCAGACGTGGAACGGCGCGGCGGCGGCCTTGAAGAGCAGGCCGATGGAGAGCAGCGCCATGCCGGCGAAGAGCAGCACCTGGCTGGACGAGGACTCACCGACCGCGGCGTGCACGGTGGCGAAGTCGACGCCCGCGCCGCGACCCGGGATCCCGGCGGTGAAGCCGTAGATCAGGGCGACACCGAACAGGAAGAACGCCGAGGCGTACGCGCCGAGCAGGAAGTACTTCATCGCCGCCTCCTGGCTCAGCAGCCGCCGGCGACGGGCGAGCGCGCAGAGCAGGTAGAGCGGCAGCGAGAAGACCTCGAGCGAGATGAACATGGTCAGCAGGTCGTTCGCCGCCACGAAGATCAGCATGCCGCCGATCGCGAACGTCATGAGCGGGTAGACCTCGGTGGCCCCGCCGACGCCCTCGGCCTGCTTGCGGTCCTCGGGCGACTCGGCGGTGACCGCGGCGTGCGCCACGAACGCGCCGCCCCGCTCCACCGTGCGCTCACCGACAAGAAGCAGCGCCATCGCGGCCAGGACCAGGATGACGCCCTGGAGGAAGAGCGTCGGCCCGTCCACCGCGAGCGCGCCACCGGCGGTGATCAGCCGGGCGTCGGCGTTCAGGATCAGCATGGTGATCGCGCCGAGCACCGCCACCAGCGCGAGTACGAGCTGCACCGCGTTGCGCAGGCGACGCGGCACGAACGCCTCGACCAGGACGCCCAGCAGGGCGGCCCCCAGCATGATCAGAATGGGAGCGAGCGCCGCGTAGTCGATCGACGGCAGCTTGAGCTCGGTCATTTTGCGGCCTCCTGGACGCTGCCGACCTCAGGGGCGGGATCGGACTTGCCGACGTCCTGCATGGTCGCCTGGACGGCGGGGTTGATGACATCGGTGACCGGCTTGGGATAGAAGCCGAGCAGCACGATCAGCGCGATCAACGGCGCGACGACGACCTTCTCGCGCAGGCTGAGGTCCCGGCGCATGCCCTCGGACTCGGCAAGCGCCGGATTCAGCGTGCCCTGGGTGGTGCGCTGCACCATCCACAGCACGTACGCCGCCGCCAGGATGATGCCGACCGTGGCGATCACCGCGACCGGCTTGTTGACGGTGAACGTGCCGATCAGCACCAGGAACTCGGACACGAACGGCGCGGTGCCGGGCAGCGCCAGCGAGGCGAGACCGGCGAAGAAGAGCACGCCGGCAAGCACCGGCACCAGCTTGCCCGCGCCGCCGAAGTCGCTGATCAGCGACGAGCCGCGCCGGGCGATGAGCATGCCGACCACCAGAAAGAGCAGGCCGGTGGCGAGACCGTGGTTGAGCATGTAGAGCACCGCGCCCGTGCCGGCCTGGGTGGTGAAGGCGAAGATGCCCACGCCGATGAACCCGAAGTGCGCGATCGAGGTGTACGACACCAGCCGCTTCAGGTCGTTCTGCCCGACCGCCAGCAACGCGGCGTAGATGATGCCGATCACGCCGAGCGCCAGCGCCCACGGCGCGAACCAGCGCGACGCCTCCGGGAACAGCGGCAGGCAGTAGCGCAGGATCCCGAACGTGCCGACCTTGTCCAGCACGCCGACGAGCAGCGCGGCGGCCCCGGCCGGGGCGGCGCCACCGGCGTCCGGCAGCCAGGTGTGGAACGGGAAGAACGGCGCCTTGATCGCGAAGGCGAGGAAGAAGCCGAGGAACAGCCACCGGGCCGTGTTGGTGGCGAACTCCGCCTGGCTCAGCGCCTGCCAGTCGAAGGTCTTCCCGCCGACCACCCAGAGCCCGATCACCGCGGCGAGCATGAACAGACCGCCGACGAGCGAGTAGAGGAAGAACTTCACCGCCGCGTACTGCCGCTGGTGGCCGCCGTAGCTGCCGATCAGGAAGTACATCGGGACCAGCATGACCTCGAAGAACACGTAGAACAGGAAGACGTCGGCGGCGGCGAAGACGCCGATCATCGTGCATTCGAGGACGAGCAGCAGCGCGAAGTAGACGGGCACCGAACGCTTCGACGACTCGGCGTCGTGCCACGACGCGAGGATCACGAGCGGCACCAGGATCGCGATCAGCATCAACATCACAAGCGCGATGCCGTCGACCTCGAAGGTGAACCGCACGCCCCAGTTCGGGATCCACGCGTAGGACTCGCGGAACTGGAACCGGTCGCCGTCGGCGGAGAAGGCGAACCACATCACCACCGAGAGCACAAGCACCAGCAGCGACCAGCCGAACGCCACAAGCTTGGCCAGGTCCGGCCGCTTACGTGGCAGCAGGGCCACCACCAGGGCGCCGACCAGCGGCGCCACGGTCAGCACCGAGAGGAACGGGAAGTTGGACATTATTCGGCCTTACCTCCGTCGTGACTGCGTGGCCCGCCGGTGGGGGCGGCCGCGTTGAGGTCGATCACGCCAGCCACCCCGCCTGCACCGCCAGGAAGGCCGCCACCACGAGCAGCGCGCCGGTCAGGATCGAGGTCGCGTACGACCGCACGAAGCCGGTCTGGAGCCGCCGGAGCCGGCCCGAGCCCCCGCCCACCGCGGCGGCGAGGCCGTTGACCAGCCCGTCGACGCCCCGGTTGTCGAGGAACACGAGCGCCCGGGTGAGGAAGATGCCCGGCTTCTCGAAGACCGCCTCGTTGAAGGCGTCCGTGTAGAGGTTGCGGCGCGCGGCGGTGACCGCCACGCCGGCCGGCTGCGGCTCGGTGGCCGTGCCGTTGCGGAACAGGAACCAGGCCAGCCCGGCGCCGAGCACCGTCACCAGGAGCGAGAGCGCGGTGATGAGCCAGTGCGCGAGGACCGCCTCGTGGCCCTCCTCCTGGCCACCCAGACCGGCGGTCGCCGCCAGCCAGTCCGGCACGGACGTGGCGAGCAGGAAGCCCGCGCCGACCGAGCCGATCGCCAGCAGGATCAGCGGGACCGTCATCAGCTTCGGCGACTCGTGCGGGTGCTCGATGTCCTCGGTCCAGCGGGCCGGCCCGTGGAACGTGAGCACGAACAGCCGGGTCATGTAGAACGCGGTGAGCCCGGCGCCGATCAGCGCGGCCATGCCGAACAGCCAGGCCGTCCAGCCCTCCCGCTCGAAGGCGGCCACGATGATCGGTTCCTTGGAGAAGAAGCCGGAGAAGGGGAACATGCCGATGATGGCCAGCCAGCCCATCATGAACGTCAGCCAGGTGACCTTCATGTATTTCGACAGGTTGCCGAAGCGGCGGATGTCCACCTGGTCGTTCATGCCGTGCATGACCGAGCCGGCGCCGAGGAACATGTTGGCCTTGAAGAAGCCGTGCGCCAGCAGGTGCACGATGGCGAGCGCGTACGCCGCGCCGCCGAGCCCGACGCCGAGGAACATGTAGCCGATCTGGCTGACGGTGGACCAGGCCAGCACCCGCTTGATGTCGTCCTTGGCGGCGCCGATGACGCAGCCCATCAGCAGGGTGAGCGCGCCGACGCTGACCACCACGAGCTGGAGCGTCTCGTTGGCCGAGAAGATCGGGTTGGAGCGGGCGATCAGGTAGACGCCAGCGGTGACCATGGTGGCCGCGTGGATGAGCGCGGAGACCGGGGTCGGGCCCTCCATCGCGTCCGGCAGCCACGCCTGGAGCGGGAACTGGCCGGACTTGCCGGCGGCGCCCAGGAGCAGCAGCAGGCCGAGCACCAGGACCGTGGTCGAGGTCAGCGAGCCGACCCCGTTGAACACCTCGTCGTATTGAGTCGTGCCGAGCATGGCGAACATGACGAAGATGCCGATGGCCAGGCCGGCGTCGCCGACCCGGTTCATCAGGAACGCCTTCTTACCGGCGGTGGCGGCGCTCGGCCGCCCGTACCAGAAGGAGATCAGCAGGTACGACGCCAGGCCGACGCCCTCCCAGCCGAAGTAGAGCATCACGTAGTTGTTGCCGAGCACCAGCAGCAGCATCGCGGCGACGAACAGGTTGAAGTATCCGAAGAACCGTCGCCGGCCCTCGTCGTGCGCCATGTACTCCACGGCGTAGAGGTGGATCAGGAAACCCACCCCGGTGATCAGCAGGACGAACACCGCGGCCAGCGGGTCGAAGAGCAGACCGAAGTCCACCTTCAGGTCGCCGACCGTGATGAACTGCCAGAGGCTGGACTGGACCTGCTTGTTCTCCAGGCCGCGAAGCTGGAAGAAGTAGGTAAGCCCGAGCACGAAGGCGGCGCCGATGGCGCCCACGCCCAGCCAGTGGCCCCAGCGGTCCGCCCGCCTGCCGAGCAGCAGCAGGACCGCCGCGCTTACCAGCGGGATCGCCACCAGCAGCCATACGCTGCCCAGCAGGCCATCCGCAGTAGCGAATTCCACAGTCTGTTCCACCGCAGACCCCTCAGTACTTCAGCAGGTTGGCGTCGTCGACGCTGGCCGAGCGCCGGGTCCGGAAGATCGCCATGATGATCGCCAGCCCGACCACGACCTCGGCCGCCGCCACCACCATCACGAAGAACGCCATGATCTGGCCGTTCAGGTCACCGTTGATCCGGCTGAACGTGACCAGGGTCAGGTTGGCCGCGTTGAGCATCAACTCGACGCACATGAACAGCACGATCGCGTTGCGCCGGACCAGCACGCCGACGGCGCCGATGGTGAACAGCACCGCCGCGAGGATCAGGTAGTAGTCCGGCGTCATTTGTCCGTACCCTTCAGTGCGGTCTCCTCGGCCGTCATCTCGCGCACCGGCATGATCTCCGAGATGCCGCGGTCGGTCAGCCGGCCGTCCGGCAGGCGGGCCGGCGTGGCCACCGAGGAGGAGGTGGCGAAGACGCCCGGGCCCGGCTTCGGGCCGGGGTAGTTGCCGGGACGGAACCGCGCCTTCATGGTGGCGACCTGGTCCATCCGGTCCTCCTTGCGCCGCTCCACGTGCGCCAGCACCATCGCGCCCACCGCGGCCGTGATCAGCAGCGCCGAGGTCAGCTCGAAGGCGAAGACGTACTTGGTGAAGAGCAGCCGGGCGATGCCCTGCACGTTGCCCTCGGCGTTGGCCTGGTCGAGCCCGGCCGCCCGCACGCCGTTGAGGGCGCGGTAGAGCCCGGTGCCGACCAGGCCGGCGAAGCCGAGCCCGAGCACCACCGCGGCGACCCGCTGGCCGCGCAGCGTCTCGATCAGCGAGTCGGACGCGTCCCGGCCGACGAGCATCAGCACGAACAGGAAGAGCATCATGATCGCGCCGGTGTAGACGATGATCTGCACCATGCCGATGAACGGCCCGGCCTGGAGCACGTAGAACACGCCCAGGCAGAGCATGGTCAGCACCAGCCAGAGCGCGGAGTGCACCGCGTTGCGGGCCCACACCATGCCGAGCGCCCCGATCAGGGCCAGCGGGGCGAGGATCCAGAAGGTGACCTCCTCGCCGCCGGACACCTCGCCCGCCGCGGCGAGCACAGTCTGCGTGGTCATACCCCTGCTCCCTTGCCCGCCTCGGACCGCTGCGCGGCCTGCTCGGCGCCGGGGAAGGTCACGCCGGGGTGCTCCTCCACCGGATACCGGCCGCCCGCCGGCGACTGCTCGGCGCCGGCCGAGGTGCCCGGGTTGGTGAGCGCGCCGACGTAGTAGTCCTTCTCGCTGTCACCCAGCCGCATCGGGTGCGGCGGCTGCTCCATGCCTTCGAGCAGCGGCGCGAGCAACTGCTCCTTCGTGAAGATCAGGTCCTGCCGGTTGTCCCGGGCCAGCTCGTACTCGTTGCTCATGGTCAGCGAACGGGTCGGGCAGGCCTCGATGCAGAGCCCGCAGAAGATGCACCGGGCGTAGTTGATCTGGTAGTTGCTCGCGTACCGCTCACCCGGGGAGAAGCGCTCCTCCTCGGTGTTGTCGCCGCCCTCCACGTAGATCGCGTCGGCCGGGCAGGCCCAGGCGCACAGCTCGCACCCGATGCACTTCTCCAGCCCGTCCGGGTGCCGGTTGAGGATGTGCCGCCCGTGGTAGCGCGGCGCCGAGACCGGCGGCTTGAACGGGTAGTCGGTGGTGACGACCTTCTTGAACATGTGCGAGAAGGTGACCCCGAAGCCCTTGAACGTTCCGGTGATCGCGCCCACGTCACACCTCCCTGGATTCGGAGCCGGCGACGACGTTCGCCGGCTCCCGCTCGGCGACCACACGCTTGGTGCGCGGGCTCGGCGGAACCTGAAGATCCATCGGCGGCAGCGGGAAGCTGCCGTACGGCCGGCTGTCCGCCTGCTCCTGCGGCGACGGCTTCGGCTGCTTCTTCCGGCTCGGCCAGAAGAGCGTGGCCAGCAGCAGCACACCCGCGCCGATGGCGGTGACGAGCAGCCGGTCCTTCGTCTGCCAGTCCTCGATCGAGCGGAGCCCGGCGAGCACCAGGATCCAGACCAGGTTGATCGGCAGCAGCACCTTCCAACCGAAGCGCATGAACTGGTCGTACCGGAGTCGGGGCAGCGTGCCGCGCAACCAGACGAACACGAAGACCAGCAGGATCACCTTGCCGAAGAACCACAGCATCGGCCACCAACCGTCGTTGGCACCCGCCCACAGCGTGATCGGCCAGGGGGCCCGCCAGCCGCCGAGGAACAGCGTGGTGGTGACCGCGGACATGCTCACCATGGCCACGTACTCGGAGAGCATGAAGAGCGCGAACTTCAGCGAGCTGTATTCCGTCATGAAGCCGGCGACCAGCTCCGACTCCGCCTCCGGCAGGTCGAACGGCGCCCGGTTGGTCTCGCCGACCATGGAGATGAAGAAGATGATGAAGCTGGGCAGCAGCAGGATCGCGTACCAGCCCGGGGTGGGCAGCTCGAACCCGCCGAGGCTCAGCCGGGTGCCGTCACCCTGCGCGGCGACGATCCCGCTCGTCGACATCGTGCCGGCGGTCATGAACACGGCCACGATGCTGAGCCCCATGGCGACCTCGTAGGAGATCATCTGGGCGGTGGAGCGGAGGCCGCCGAGCAGCGGGTACGTCGAGCCGGAGGCCCAGCCGCCGAGCACGACGCCGTAGACGCCCATCGAGGAGCAGGCCAGGATCACCAGCACCGCCACCGGCACGTCGGTGACCTGGAGCGGCGTCCAGTGGCCGAAGATGCTCACGCTCGGGCCGAACGGGATCACCGACAGCGCGGTGACCGCGGAGATCACCGAGATGGTCGGCGCGAAGAAGAAGACCACCTTGTCGGCGGCGCGCGGGAGGATGTCCTCCTTGAACGCCATCTTCAGGCCGTCGGCGAGCGTCTGGAGCAGGCCGAACGGGCCGACCTGGTTCGGGCCGGGGCGGACCGCCATCCGGCCGACCACCCGCCGCTCGAACCAGACGCCGAGCAGCGTGGCAAGCAGGCCGAAGGCGAACGCGAAGACGATCTTCCCGAGGACCAGCCACCAGGGGTCCTTGCCGAAGTCCGCAAGCGTCGGGTCCTGCGCCGCGAGATAGGCCGCGTTCACTGGTTTGCACCCCCTGCGTTGAGGAGCGGACCCGGCCGCGCGGCGGCGTCCGCGGCGACGGGCGCCGCGGTCACCGTCACGACGTGACCGGACGTCGCGCCGAGGCTGCGCCGCACGGTCGAGCCGGGTGAGTTGGTCGGCAACCAGACGACGCCGTCCGGCATCTCGGTGATCGCCGCCGGCAGGGTGACCGCGCCGCGGTCGGTGCCGACGGTGACCGGGTCGCCGTCGGCCACCCCGAGCGCCTCGGCGGTGCCCTTGCCCAGCCGCACCACAGGCGGGCGGGCGGTGCCGGCGAGGTGCTCGTCGCCGTCGGTGAGGCTGCCCAGGTCGACGAGCTGGTGCCAGGTCGCCAGCACGGCCTCGCCCGGGCCGGGCTGCGGCACGGCGGCCGGCTCGACCGAGGGCGCGGACGGCCGCTCCATCCGGGTACGCGGCAACGCGCCCAGCTCCCGGCGCACGCTCGTCACGTCACCGGCGCCGAGCCGCACGTCGAGCTGCGCGGCGATCGCGTCGAGCACCCGGCCGTCGGTCATCGCGCCGGTCTCCAGCACCCGCTCGAAGGTGCGCAGCCGGCCCTCCCAGTCCAGGAAGCTGCCGGCCTTCTCGACCACCGGGGCGACCGGGAAGACCACGTCGGCCCGGCGGGCCACCGCGCTCATCCGCAGCTCCAGGCTGACCAGGAACGGCACCGCGTCCAGGGCCGCCTCGGCCCGGCGCGGGTCGGCCAGGTCGGCCGGGTCCACCCCGGCCACCACCAGGGCGCCGAGCTGACCGTCGACCGCCGCGGCCAGGATGCCGTCGGTGTCGCGGCCGGCCTGGCTCGGGATCACCCCGGCCGGCAGGTCCCACGCCTCGCCCAGCTCCGCGCGGGCGGCCGGCTCGGTGACCACCCGGCCGCCGGGAAGCAGGTTGGGCAGGCAGCCCGCGTCGACCGCGCCGCGGTCACCCGCGCGCCGCGGCACCCAGGCCAGGCGGGCACCGGTACGCCGGGCCACGTCCGCCGCGGCGGACAGGCCGCCGGGCACCGCGCCCAGCCGCTCGCCGACGATCAGGATCGCGCCGGGCTGACCCAGCGCCTCGGCGACGGTGGCGTGCTCGGCAAGCACGCTCGCCTCCTCGCCCGGCACCACCCGGGCGAGCTTCGCCCCGAGCTTCTCCAGGCCGCGGGTGGCGAACGGCGCGATCGCGTACACCGTGAGCTTCTTCTTCAGGTACGCCTTGCGCAGCCGCAGGAAGAGGATCGGGCACTCCTCCTCCGGCTCAAGGCCGACGAGCACCACCGCGGGCGCGTCCTCCACGTCCGCGTAGGTCACGTCGGTGACCCCGGCGACGCTGCTGGCCAGGAAGTCGGCCTCCTCGCGGGAGACCGGGCGGGCCCGGAAGTCGATGTCGTTCGTGTGCAGCGCGACCCGGGCGAACTTCGCGTACGCGTAGGCGTCCTCGACGGTGAGCCGGCCGCCGGTGAGCACCGCCGTGCCGGTCGCGCCGTCGCGAGCCGCGCGCAGCCCCTCGGCGGCCCTGGTGAACGCCTCGCTCCAGGACGCCTCGCGCAGCTCACCGGTCTTCTCGTCCCGCACCAGCGGGGTGGTGAGCCGGTCGAACGCGCGAGCGTACTGGAAGCCCCAGCGGCCCTTGTCGCAGTTCCACTCCTCGTTCACCGCCGGGTCGTCGCCGGCCAGCCGGCGCAGCACCTTGCCGCGCCGCCAGTCGGTGCGCTGGGCGCAACCGGCCGAGCAGTGCTCGCAGACGCTCGGCGAGGAGACCAGGTCGAACGGGCGGGAGCGGAACCGGTACTGGGAGCCGGTGAGCGCGCCGACCGGGCAGATCTGCACGGTGTTGCCGGAGAAGTACGAGTTGAACGGAACGTCTCCCTCGTCGCCCTCCTCCCCGTACGCGTCGTCCCGGTAGATGTTGATCTCCTCGTGCGAGGAGCGTCCCATCAGGTCGATGAACTTGTCGCCGGCGATCTCCTCGGAGAACCGGGTGCACCGCTGGCAGAGCACGCACCGCTCGCGGTCGAGCAGCACCTGGGTGCTGATCGGCAGCGGCTTCGGGTACTCCCGCTTGTGCTCGTGGAACCGCGAGTCCGTCCGGCCGGTGGACATCGCCTGGTTCTGGAGCGGGCACTCGCCGCCCTTGTCGCACATCGGGCAGTCCAGGGGGTGATTGAGGAGCAGCAGCTCCATCACCCCCTCCTGGGCCTTCTTCGCGACCGGCGAGGTGAGCTGGGTCCGCACCACCATGCCGTCGGCGACGGTCTGGGTGCAGGAGGCGACCGGCTTGCGCTGCCCCTCCACCTCCACCAGGCACTGCCGGCACGCGCCGGCCGGGGCCAGCAGCGGGTGGTCGCAGAAACGCGGGATCTCGGTGCCCATCTGCTCGGCGACCCGGATCAGCAGCGTTCCCTTGGGCGCGGTGACCTCGACCCCGTCGATGGTCAGCGTGACGGTCTCGGTCTGCTTGGCTACGTCCGTCATCAGTGGGCTCCAACCAGAGACTTGTCGGAGAGCTTCGGTGCGGTACGTCCCTCGATGTAGTCGAGGTAGTCCTGCTTGAAGTACTTCAGCGACGAGGTCACCGAGCTGGTCGCACCGTCACCCAGACCGCAGAACGAGCGGCCGAGGATGTTGTCACAGGTGTCGAGCAGGGTGTCCAGGTCCTCGTGGGTGCCCTGGCCGGCGAGGATGCGCCGGTAGACCCGGACCATCCAGTAGTTGCCCTCCCGGCACGGGGTGCACTTGCCGCACGACTCGTGGTGATAGAACTCCAGCCACCGGTAGGTCGCGTACACCGGGCAGTCCTGGTCGGAGAAGATCTGGGTGGCCGTGGTGCCCAGGATCGAGCCGGCCGCCGCCACCCCCTCGAAGTCGAGCGGCACGTCCAGGTGCTCGGCGGTGAGCAGCGGAGTCGACGAGCCGCCCGGGGTCCAGAACTTCAGCTCGTGCCCGGGCTTCATGCCGCCGGCCAGCTCGATCAGCTCGCGCAGCGTGATGCCCATCGACGCCTCGTACTGGCCCGGCTCGGCGATCCGGCCGGACAGCGAGTAGATCATCGGGCCGGACGACTTCTCCGTGCCCATGGTCTTCCACCAGTCCGCGCCGCCGAGCACGATGTACGGCACGCTGGCGATGGTGCCGACGTTGTTCACCACGGTCGGGCTGGCGTACAGGCCGTGGGTCGCCGGGAACGGCGGGCGCAGCCGGGGCTGACCCCGGAAGCCCTCGAGCGAGTCCAGCAGCGCGGTCTCCTCGCCGCAGATGTACGCGCCGGCGCCGGAGTGCACCACCAGCTCCAGGTCGAACTTCGAGCCGAGGATGTTCCGGCCGAGGTAGCCCTTGGCGTACGCCTCGGCGACCGCGCTGCGAAGCCGGCGGGCCGCGTGCACGGCCTCACCGCGGATGTAGATGTAGGCCCGGTTGGCGCGGATCGCGTACGAGGCGATGATGACGCCCTCGACGAGCGAGTGCGGATCGTGGGTCATCAGCGGCAGGTCCTTGCAGGTGCCCGGCTCGCCCTCGTCGGCGTTCACCACCAGGTAGTGCGGCTTCCCGTCGCCCTGCGGGATGAAGCCCCACTTCAGGCCGGTGGGGAAGCCCGCGCCACCCCGGCCGCGCAGCCCCGAGTCCTTGATGAGCTGGATCAGGTCGTCCGGGTGCGCCTTGATCGCCTTGCGCAGGGCGGCGTAGCCGTCCAGCTTCTCGTAGGTGCCGAGCCGCCAGGCGTCCGGCGACAGCCAGCGCTTGGTCAGCACCGGCGTGAGCTTGGCCAGCGTCTCCGGCCGAGGCGTGGTCACTTCCGGACCCCCGTTCCGTTCGCGTCCGCCGGGTCGGCGCCGTCGGCGTCCGTACCGGCCTCCGCGTCCTTGAGGTTGCGCTCCTGCGCGCCGGCGTCATCGCCGGCGGGCTTGCCGTCACCGGCCGGCGGGTTAGCCGCCACGCCTGCCGCCTGCGCCGCCCGCGCGTCGCGGGGCGCCGGCGCGGGGCCGTCCACCGGAAGCTTGGTGCCCGGCGCGTCCGCCACCGCGGTCCGCGCGTCCGGCTGCCGGGTCTCGGCGGTACGCACCTGCGGCGACTTGTCGTCAGGCGCCTTCACGTCCGGCGCGGTGCTGCCGCTTGCGGCGGCGGGCGTGGCCGGCTCGGCCGCGGGGGCCGGCTTCTCGGCCTCGGCCTTCGCCTTCGCCTCGGCGGCGGCCCGGTCGGCCTCGGCCTTGCTGCGGATCGGCGTCTTCGGGTCGAAGCCCGCCACCGCGATGCCGTGCTGCTCGGCCAGGCGCAGGCCGCGCAGGCTCGGCTCGCCCGGCCCGCCGTCGGCGACCGCGTCGTCCCGCTCGTCGGCGAACCCGGCGAGCTGGACCGCCATCTCCTTGAGCGTGCAGAGCCGGGCGCCCCGGGTCGGCATCGGCCGGCCGCCGGCCTGCAACTCCCGCACCACGCCGAGCGCGCCCTGCGGCTCGACGTTGTCGAAGAAGTCGTAGTTGACGGTCATCACCGGGCCGTAGTCGCACGCCGCCAGGCACTCGGCGTGCTCCAGGGTGATCTTCCCGTCGGCGGTGGTCTCCTCGTGCCCGACGCCCAGGTGCTCGGCGAGCGTGTCGTAGACCACCTGCCCACCCAGCACGTCGCACATCGTGTTGGTGCAGACGCTCACCAGGTAGTCGCCGGTGGGCTTGCGCTTGTACATGGTGTAGAAGGTGGCGACCGCGCCGACCTGCGCCTTGTTCAGCCCGAGCACCTCGGCGCAGAACTCGACCCCGGCCGGGGAGACGTAACCCTCCTCGGACTGGACCAGGTGCAGCAGCGGCAGCAGCGCCGAGCGGGACCGGTCCGCCGGATACCGGGCGATGATCTCCCGCGCCCGGGTGCGAGTCGTTTCGGAAAAGCTCATCGGTCACAACCACCCATCACGGGGTCCAGCGAGGCGCCGCCGGCGATCACGTCGGCGATCAGGCCACCCTCGGCCATCGCCGGCAGGGCCTGGAGGTTGACGAAGCTCGGCTCCCGGTAGTGCACCCGGTAGGGCCGGGTGCCGCCGTCGGACACCGCGTGCACGCCCAGCTCGCCACGGGGCGACTCGATGCCGACGTACACCTGGCCGGGCGGGACCCGGAAACCCTCGGTGACGAGCTTGAAGTGGTGGATCAGCGACTCCATCGACTGACCCATGATCTTGGCGACGTGCTCGAGCGAGTTGCCCATGCCGTCGACGCCGATGGCGAGCTGCGCCGGCCAGGCGATCTTCTTGTCGGAGACCATCACCGGCCCCGGCTTCAACCGGTCCAGCGCCTGCTCGACAAGCTTCAGCGACTCGCGCATCTCGGCCAGCCGGACCAGGTAGCGGCCCCACACGTCACCGTCGGTGTGGGTCGGCACGTCGAACTCGTACGTCTCGTACCCGCAGTACGGCATGGTCTTGCGCAGGTCCCAGGCGAGCCCGGCCGAGCGGAGCACCGGGCCGGTGATGCCGAGCGCCACGCAGGCGGTGGTGTCGAGCACCGCCACGTTCGTGGTGCGTTCGATCCAGATCGGCTGGCCGGAGAGCAGGTTCTCGTACTCCTTGAGCCTTTTCGGCATCAGCGCGAGGAAGTCGCGGATCTTGCGGATCGCGTCGTCCGGCACGTCCTGCGCCACGCCGCCCGGCCGCACGTACGCGTGGTTCATCCGCAGGCCGGTGATGGTCTCGAAGATGTCGAGGATGTACTCCCGCTCGCGGAAGCCGTACAACATCATGTTGATCGCGCCCAGCTCCATGCCGGTGGTAGCCAACCAGACCAGGTGCGAGGAGATCCGGTTGAGCTCCATCATCAGCACGCGGATGGTGGTGGCCCGCTCGGTCACGTCGTCGGTGACGCCGAGCAGCTTCTCCACCGCGAGCGCGTACGCCGTCTCGTTGAAGATCGGCGAGAGGTAGTCCATCCGGGTCACGAACGTCGAGCCCTGGACCCAGTTGCGGTATTCCAGGTTCTTCTCGATGCCGGTGTGCAGGTAGCCGATGACCGAGCGGGCCTCGCGGACCGTCTCGCCCTCCAGCTCCAGGATCAGCCGGAGCACGCCGTGCGTGGACGGGTGCTGCGGACCCATGTTGACGACGATCCGCTCGTCGTTGATCGGGTCGGTGCCGGAGACGACCTGGTCCCAGTCGCCACCGGTGACGGTGAAGACCTTGCCCTCGGTGGTCTCGCGCTCGGTCGCGTAGTTCGACGTGGTCACTGGTACGACCTCCTCCGGTCCGGCGGCGGGATCTCGGCGCCCTTGTACTCCACCGGGACGCCGCCGAGCGGGTAGTCCTTGCGCTGCGGGTGCCCCTCCCAGTCGTCCGGCATGAGGATCCGGGTCAGGTTGGGGTGGCCGTCGAAGACGATGCCGAACATGTCGTACGTCTCCCGCTCCTGCCAGTCGGCGGTCGGGTAGACGGCGGTGACGCTCGGCAGGTGCGGGTCCTCGGCGGAGACCGCGGCCTCCAGCCGGACCAGCCGCCGGTAGGTCATCGAGGTGAGCTGGTAGACCACGTGCAGCCGGCGACCGTCGGCGCCCAGGTAGTCCACCCCGGACACGGACGAGCACAGCTCGAAGCGCAGCGACAGGTCGTCGCGCATCACCTGGCAGACCTCGGCGATCCGCTCCGGCCGCACGTGCAGGGTCAGCTCGCCCCGGTCGACCACGACCTTCTCGATCGCGTCACCGAACTGCGGGTACGCCTCCTCCAGCGCGTCCCGCACCTCGTCGAAGTAGCTCCCGTACGGGCGGGCGGCCTCCTCGATCGGCCGGCGCGGACGGACCAGGCCGCCGTAGCCGGAGACGTCGCCGGTGCCCTGGTTGCCGAACATCCCGCGCCCGGCGGGGCTGGCCGGCGGGTATTCCGCGGGCGCGGTGCCGCTGGCGCCGACCGGGGTGGTGGGTACCGGGATCCCGCCGTCGTTGTTCCGGTCGTTCGGCGAGGTCATTTCGGTCCCCCCTGCGTCTGGAGGTGGTTCTGCGCCTTCATCCAGTTCTCAATCCGCAGTTGCTCCTCGCGCCCCTCGCGGACGGCCTTCGTCCACTCGGCGCGCCGGGCCTTGTCGTTGCGGTACGACGAGGGCATCGAGCCGTACGGCACGACTGGCACGTCACCGCGCTCCTTGCGGGCTTCGAGCATCTTGCGACCGTTGGGGCCCAGCGGCTCGTACATGATCTTCTCGCGGAGCTTGAGCACCGCGTCGATGAGCATCTCCGGCCGGGGCGGGCAGCCGGGGAGGTACATGTCGACCGGGACGACGTGGTCCACGCCCTGCACGATGGCGTAGTTGTTGAACATGCCGCCGCTGCTGGCGCAGACGCCCATCGAGATGACCCAGCGGGGCTCGGCCATCTGGTCGTAGATCTGCCGCAGCACCGGGGCCATCTTCTGGCTGACCCGGCCGGCCACGATCATCAGGTCCGCCTGCCGGGGGGAGGCGCGGAAGACCTCCATGCCCCAGCGGCCCATGTCGTAGTGCGGGCCACCCGCGGCCATCATCTCGATGGCGCAGCAGGCCAGGCCGAAGGTGGCGCCCCAGACGGACGACTTCCGCGACCAGTTGACCAGCTTCTCGACGCTTGTGAGCAGGACGCCGGAGGGAAGCTTCTCCTCGATGCCCATCTGCTACCTCCTCAGTCCCAGTCCAGGCCGCCGCGCCGCCACACGTAGGCGTAGGCGACGAAGACCGCGACGATGAACATGACCATCTCCACGAAGCCGAAGATCGGCAGGGCGTCGAAGGAGACCGCCCAGGGGTAGAGGAAGATGATCTCGATGTCGAAGACGATGAAGAGCATCGCCGTCAGGTAGAACTTGATCGGGAACCGGCCGCCGCCGACCGGCTGCGGGCTCGGCTCGATGCCACACTCGTACGCCTCGAGCTTGGCCTTGTTCAGACGCCGGGGTCCGGCGAATCGGGCGGCGGCCACGGAGAACAGCGCGAACCCCGCGGCGAGGGCGAACAGCCCGATGATGGGTGCATAAGGAGAGAGCGTCATCGTTATCCCCTGCTCGTCCTTCCCTGACCTCGGTGGTTGGCCAAAATCACACTATTCACGTCCCTGACGACCGCGGTCGGCGGGGTCGATCTCCGTCATCCCGTGGGCCGGCGGCCCAGGTCGGTGGTCTCCTACACGGCCGGCGCCACCCTGGTCATGGCGTTGATGACCCGGTCCATCGCGTCCCCGCCGCGCGGGTCGGTCAGGTTCGCCAGCAGCTTGAGCACGAAGCGCATGAGCATCGGGTGCGGCATGCCGTGCTTCGTGGCCATCCGCATCACCTCGGGCCGGCCGATCAGCTTCACGAAGATCCCGCCGAGCCGGTAGTAGCCGCCGAAGCGGGCCTTCAGCTCCTGCGGGTACGCCATCAGCGCCCGCTCCCGCTCGGCGCCGGCCGGGCGGGCGAGCGCCTGCACGGCGACCTCCGCGGCCAGCTCGCCGGACTCCATCGCGTACGCGATGCCCTCGCCGTTGAACGGGTTGACCATGCCGCCGGAGTCGCCGACGAGCAGCACTCCCCGGCTGTAGTGCGGGACCCGGTTGAAGCCCATCGGCAGCGCGGCGCCGAGGATCGGCCCCTCCGCGTTCGACTCGTCGGTCATCCCCCAGTCCTCCGGGGTGTTTGCCAGCCAGTCGGTGAGCAGTCGCCGGTAGTTGGTCTTGCCGAAGGCGGACGAGGAGTTGAGGACGCCCAGGCCGACGTTCACCCGGCCGTCACCGAGGCCGAAGATCCAGCCGTAGCCGGGCAGCAGCGCCTCGTTACCCTTGGCCCGCAGCTCGAGCCACGATTCCAGGTAGTCGTCGTCGTGCTTGGCGGGCGAACGGTAGTAGCGGCGGACCGCCACGCCGATCGGCCGGTCCTCCCGCTTGGCCATGCCGAGGGCGAGCGGGAAGCGGCCGGAGACGCCGTCCGCGGCGACCACGAGCGGCGCGTGGAAGGTGGCCGGCTCCTTGTCGGGGCCGACCTCGGCCTGCACGCCTGTCACCCGGTCGTCGGCGTCGAGCACCGGGCCGAGCACGTTGACGCCGGTGCGCAGCGTCGCCCCCGCGTCGACGGCCCGCCGGGCGAGCAGGTCGTCGAAGTCGAGCCGGGTGCGGACCAGGCCGTAGTTGGGGAAGCTGGCCAGGTCGGGCCAGTCCAGCTCCAGACGGATCCCGCCGCCGATCACCCGCAGGCCCTTGTTGTGCAGCCAGCCGGCCTCGGGCGAGGTGTCCACGCCCATCCGGATGAGCTGCCGCACGGCGCGGGGCGTGAGCCCGTCGCCGCAGACCTTCTCCCGGGGGAACTCCGTCTTCTCCAGCAGCAGCACGCGTACGCCGTGCCGCGCCAGGTGGTAAGCCGTGGCCGATCCTCCGGGACCGGCGCCCACGACGATGACGTCGGCGTCGTTCTCCACCGCGGTCATCCGCGCCTCCTCCCGCATGCTCGTGAAATGCTTCACAAGCCGATCGGGTTGGAGTCTATGACCGGCGTTACACCAGTACGCGCTGAGGGGGTCCTAACTTCCCGGAAACCGGCCGGTAAGCGGGTGGAGATCGGTCACGGACGGGCCGGCGCGGCCGGTCCGAGGCCGGCGTCGAGCCGGATCGTCTCGGGCAGGTGGTCGCGCAGCGCGCCGCCGGCCGCGCGGTCGAGCGCGGCCAGCACCTCGGCGACCACCTGGCGCACCTCCACCGGATCCGCGCCGGCCAACTCCGTCAACTGCGCGATCAGCTCGGCGGCGTCGTCGTCGGTGGTGGCGTGGTCGGATCGCGTCATGGCCGCGAGCCTACGGCGACACTCACGGCGAAGTCCGACATTCACGAAATGGAAGGCGGACGCGGCCGAACGATCAGTTCCGGACGGCGCGGTGCAGGGCGACGACGCCGCCGGTCAGGTTGCGCCACCCCACCCGGCCCCAGCCGGCCGCGCCGACCCGCGCCGCCAGAGCGGCCTGGTCCGGCCAGGCCCGGATCGACTCGGCGAGATAGACGTAGGCGTCGGGGTTGCTCGACACGGCGCGAGCCACCGCCGGCAACGACCGCATCAGGTACGACAGGTAGACCGTGCGGAACGCCGGGTTGACCGGGGTGCTGAACTCGCACACCACGAGCCGCCCGCCCGGCCTGGTGACCCGGGCCAGCTCGCGCAGCGCGGCATCGGTGTCGTTCACGTTGCGCAGCGCGAAGGAGATGGTCACCGCGTCGAAGCTGGCGTCCGCGAACGGCAGCCGCAGCGCGTCCCCGGCCAGCAGCGGCACCGCCGGGCGGGTGCGCTTGCCGGCGTACAGCATGCCGAGCGACAGGTCGGCGCCGACCGCGTACGCCCCGGAGTGGGCCAACTCCTCGGTCGAGACGCCGGTGCCGGCGCCGACGTCGAGCACCCGCTCGCCGGGGCGGAGCCCGAGCGCCGCCCGGGTGGCCCGCCGCCAGGACCGGTCCTGCCCGAAGGAGAGCACGGTGTTGGTCAGGTCGTAGCGGGCCGCCACCCCGTCGAACATGGCGGCGACCTCGTGCGGCTGCTTCTCCAGGCTGGCGCGCCGGCCCTGCGGGGAACGACTACTCACCCCTCCACTCTGCCAGCCACGCCACCCGGGTACGCGCGGGGGCGGGGTGGTCGCCCACCCCGCCCCCGCCGTGCGGTTCTCCGGTCAGTCCTCGGTGCGCTCCTCGTTCGGCGCGACCAGGACGACCTTGCGACGCCGGGACAGCATCAGCAGCGCCGCGCCGGCGGCGAGCACCACTGCGCCGATCCCACCGATCAGGCCCACCTGCATACCTGTCACCGGCAGTCCGCCGTCACCGGAGCCACCGCCGTTGCCACCACCCGTGGTCGGGGTCGGGACCGGGGTCGCGCTGCCGCTCGGGGTCGGCTCGGCGGTCGGGGTCGGCTCGGCGGTCGGGGTGACGCTCGGGCTCGGGCTCGGCTCCGCGCTCGGGTCGACGAAGACGTCGAACTGGGCGGTGTTGTCGCCGTCGTCGACCTCGGAGAAGGCGCGACGCTGGGCGGAGCTGGCGACGCGCGGGGCCTCCTCGGGCGCACCGGCGGCGGAGTCCAACCCGGAGGCGAAGATGAAGCCCGGGCGGAGCAGCTTCTCGGTGACGTCCGCGCCGACCTTCACCCGCACCCCGGCGGTGTAGAACTGGCCGGGCTTCAGCACCGCGCCCCGGTCCACGCAGTACGCCTGCGCGATGCCGCCCAGTTCCTGCTCCTCGCAGCCCTCGGGCAGTTCGGCGAAGGTGACGCCGGCCGGCAGCGTGATCCCGTACCCGACGCCTGTGGCCTTCTTGCTGCCGTCGTTGAAGACGGCCCAGTCCAGCGGCGCGGTCTCGCCCGGCCGGACCGGACGGAGGTCCGCCTCCCCCGCCTCGTCGCCGTCCACGTCCACGTCGGCGTACACGTCCTGCACCCAGGTGGTGAGGTCGTAGCCGGGCGCGGTGACGGTGATGTCGTGGTCGACCGAGTTGTTCTCCAGGTCCGGGTCGGCGGTGGCCGCGCTGATCGAGACCGTGAGCGTGCCTGCCGCCCCCTTGCCGCCGGTGGAGAAGACCGGGATGCCGAAGTCCTCGGTGGTGCCGGCGGCCAGGTCACCGAGCAGGCAGGTGAAGGCCGTGCCCTGCGTCTCGCAGCCCGCCGGCTTCAGCACGCCGACCTTGCCGGCCTTGAGGCCCTTCGTCTCCACCGTGACCCGGACGCCCTTGGCGTCGACGGTGCCGGTGGTGTTGTCCACCTGGAACTTGAACGGCTTGGCCTTCGCCTCGTCGACGCCCTTGGCCAGCTTGTAGCTGAGCGGGATGAGACTGAGGTCGGCCTCACCGGCGGCGTGCGCCGGGCCGGTGACCGCGCCGAGGCCGGCGGTGGAGAACAGAGCCACCACACCGGCACGCGCCAGTGTGGAGCGGTAACGGAAAGGCATGGTTCCCCCGGGGGGGGTAGGTAAGCGCAGATCACGCACGGAACGAACGGACGGTACCGGAGCGACGCGGCGGCGCGCCAGCCGATCCGCGGGTGGAAATTCCCACCTACCTCGACCGACAGCAAGGGCGGGATGGTCACCCATCCCGCCCTTGCCGCGGTGCGTTATATGAACGGCCCTCATGGGCCGATGGAGGACAACGTCAGACGGTCGGCTTCTCGTCACCCGGGGTTACCAGGACGACCCGGCGACGACGAGCGGTCATGAACAGCGCGCCGCCGACGGCAAGCACGGCCACGCCGACGCCACCGAGCAGGCCGGCCTGCGGACCGGTCACCGGCAGGCCGCCGTCGTCGTCACCCGAGCCGCCACCGGAACCGCCCTGGACGGCGGCGACGCGGACAGCGTACGCGTCGGTGTTGTCGCTGTCGTCGACCTCGACGGGCGCGGCGGCCTCGGCGTTCGCCGGCAGGGCGGTGCGGCCCGCGGTACGGGCGGTGAGGGACTGGGTGCCGAGCGCCTCGACGGTGACCTTGCCACCGGTCAGGCTGCCGGCCTTGACGTTCTTGCCGACGGTGAGCAGGTGGTAGAAGCGGCCACCGGCGACCTGGTCGCCACCCGGCTTCTCCTTCGACACCGGGATCAGGTCGAGGCCCTCGTAGGTGCAGACCCGGGAGGCCTTGGCGGCGTCGTCCACGCAGCCCGGCTCGGCCTCGGCGAAGGTCACGCCCTTGGGCAGCTTGACGCCGATCTTCAGGCCGGCTGCGGTGGCGTCGCCCTGGTTCCACGTGGTGTAGATGAGCTGGGCGGTCTCACCGGCGTGCAGGTCACCGACCACGGCGATCTTGTTGCCCTGGACCTTGACGGCCTTGTCCACGTCGGAGGCGACGACGGTGAGGTCCGGGCCGGTGCCCTCGACCTTGACCTTGACGGTCACCTCGTTGTTGGACTCGTCCGGGTCCGTACCGCCGTGCAGGATGATGGCGCTGATCTCGCCGGCGTCGCCGACCCCGGCGCCCTTGCGCTTCAGCGGGAAGCCCCAGTCGACGTCCGCGCCGGCCTTCAGGGTGTCGCCCTGGATGCCGCAGAGGATGATGCCGTCCTCGCGGGTGTTGCAACCGGACTCGTCGATGTCCACCTTGGTGGTGTCGAGCTTGCTGATGTCCAGCCCAACCAGGATGCCCTTGGCGTCCACCTTGCTCTTGTTGAGCAGGGAGACGCTCGCGGTCTTGCCGGGCGCACCCACGGCGATTGTGGTGCCGGTGGCCTCGATGGCGAGGTCGGCCGCGTTGGGCTCGGCCATCGCCGGCGCGGCGAAGAGACCGGCGGCGAGGACGCCTGCCGCACCGGCGAGCGCGCGACTACGGATGATCATGGAAGTGGTTCCCCCGTGTGGTGCAGGAAAGCGTACGGACGGGGACATTAGCGGTCCGCGATCTTCCTCGCTGCCCCGGCGGCGCACGCCCCATCACCTGCGCAGCTAAGGATCACTTAAGGATCGCCCGAATTGTTCGCTCTTGCTCCCGTACGCCCCTGCCTGGGTCGGTCGAACGGTCCGCCGGAAAGATCCTTTCGCTCAGCAACCATCGGCCGTTCGGCCGAACGGCGGCCGTCACCCACGGTGCGGAGACACGCGCGAGCGGTCAGTTCACCTCGACAAGCGGCAGCGACTTCCCGACCCCGCCGCCCGGCAGGGCGATCGACGAGAAGTGCGAGACCACGCGGTCGTCGCTCGGGTCGTCGGCCGGCGTGCGGTGCACCGCGAGCCGGCGGTAGAGCGTGTCCCGCTGGGCCGGGATCCGGTCGGCCGACCGGATCATGCCGATCAGCTCGTGCAGGTTGGACCGGTGCCGGGCGCCGGCCGAGGAGATGACGTTCTCCTCCAGCATGATCGAGCCGAGGTCGTCCACACCCATGTGCAGCGCGAGCTGCCCGGCGTCCTTCCCCGTGGTCAACCAGGACGCCTGGAGGTGCGGCACCGTCTCGAAGAAGAGGCGGGCGACCGCGACCAGGCGCAGGTATTCCAGCGTGGTGGCCTGGGTGCGACCCTTCAGGTGGTTGTTCTCCGGCTGGTACGTCCACGGGATGAACGCCCGGAAACCGCCGGTGCGGTCCTGCACGTCGCGGATCATCCGCAGGTGCTCGATCCGCTCGGCGTTCGTCTCGCCGGTGCCCATCATCATGGTGGCGGTCGACTCCAGGCCCTGCCGGTGTGCCAGCTCCATCACCTCGAGCCAGCGCGCGCCGGACTCCTTCAGCGGGGCGATCGCCTTGCGCGGCCGGTCCGGCAGCATCTCCGCGCCGGCGCCCGCGATCGAGTCCAGGCCGGCGGCCTTGATCCGGGCAATGGCCTCGTCCAGGCTCACCCCGGAGACCTTCGCCATGTGCAGGATCTCGCTCGGGCCGATCGAGTGGATGGCGAGCTGCGGGTAGGCCGTCTTGACCGAGGAGAACAACTCCTCGTAGTAGTCCACGCCGTAGTCCGGGTGGTGCCCACCCTGAAGCATGACCTGGGTGGCGCCCAACTCGACCGCCTCGCCGCAGCGGCGCAGGATCTCCTCGGTCGGGTGGGTCCAACCCTCGGCGTGCTTGGGGGCCCGGTAGAACGCGCAGAACTTGCACGCCGTCACGCAGACGTTCGTGTAGTTGATGTTGCGGTCGATCAGGTAGGTGACGATGTTGTCCGGGTAGCGGCGCCGCCGTGCCGCGTCGGCCGCCTCGCCCAGCGCGTGGAAGGGCGCCTCGGTGTAGAGCAGCAGGGCCTCCTCGGGCGTGATCCGCCCGCCGTCCGCGCCGCGTTGCAGGATGTCGTCGATCTCCCGGCTCACCGTCACGCCATCGAGCGTACGCCCCGGGCGCGGCGACCATCCCGGGGGCGCTGACCCGGCCCCGAAGGGCAGTGGCGCAGGTCACCCCGGATGCCGGCGGCCCCGCCCCGGGTGACCGGGACGGTGCCGCCGCCCATCGAGCCGTCCTAGAAGATGCGCGGGATCGACGTCGCTCCCCAGCCGGTTCCGACCGGGTTCTCGCTCGTGAGGTAGAGCTTGAAGTCGGCGGAGAGGTCACCGGTGGCCCGGAAGCCGAGCAGCTTCCCGTCCGCCTGCTGCCCGACCAGGTCGGTCCGGCCGTCCCCGGAGAGGTCACCGACCAGGATCCGGGGCCGGTTCCCCGCCGCCCAGTTCGTGCCCACGCTCAGGTACGGGCCCGGGAACATCAGGGCGCTGCCGGTCAGGTCACCTGACGAGCGGTAGACCCGCAGCGTGCCGTCGGCCAACTGGGCCACCAGGTCGGCGATGGTGTCGCCGTCCACGTCCCCGACCAGGACGCGCGGGATCGAACTGCTCTTCCAGCCGCTGCCGACCACCTTCGCCTGCGCGGTCGACGGGAACAGCTTCCCGTCGGCGGAAAGGTCGCCGCTGGACGGGAAGCCCTTCATGCTGCCGTCCGCGTACTGGGCGATCAGGTCCGTGCGGCCGTCGCCGTCGAAGTCACCGGTCAGGATCCGCGGCACCGCCGACGTGGTGAAACCGTCGCCGACCACCCGCGCCGGCGCCGAGAACAGGCGGGCGTCGGCGGAGAGGTCGCCGCTGGAGACCCACACCTTCAGCGTGCCGTTGAGCAGTTGGCCGAGCAGGTCGGTCCGCCCGTCCCCGTCGAAGTCACCGACGTAGAGGCGCGGGATCGACCCGGTCGTGAAGGCGGTGCCGACCTTGACCGCGGTGGGGAAGAGCCGGCCGTCGGCGGAGACGTCACCTGTCGACGCCCACCCGGTGAGCGTGCCGTCGGACGTCCCCCCGATGAGGTCGGAGCGACCGTCACCGTTGAAGTCGCCGACAAGCACCCGGGGGCGGTTCGACGCCGACCAGTTCGTGCCGACGTACGGGTACGGCCCGGGGAACAACGGCGCCGTGCCCGACAGGTCGCCGCTCGACGGGTAGAGACGCAGCCGGTTGTCGGCCGTCTGCGCGAGCACGTCGGCGCGGCAGTCGCCGGTCCAGTCGCCCAGGATCGCCAGGCTCGGCTGATCCCCCGGCACCACCGTGCCGCCGCCCGCGTTGCAGGTGGAGACGCTGTTCGCCCGGATCCAGGTGGCCAGGTCGTCGGTGCGCACCTCGACCGCGTCGCGGCGCGTCTGCGTCTCGGCCAGGCAGCCGCCCTGCCAGGACGTGTCGTGCAGGGCGACCAGTTGCGGAACACCTGCGGCCACCCGGACGGTCGGCCCACCGGCGTCACCCTTGCAGGTCGTCGGGCCACCGCTGTCCGGGTTGGTGATGTCGACAGCGGTGGCGGTCACCGCCGCCGCAGTCACGCCCACCCCGTGCAGCTTGTCGGGCGCCCACTCGGTGGCCGTCCGGCCGAAGCCGAGCGCCTGGAACTGCTCACCCTGCGCCGGAGCGGCGGTGCCGAGCGCCACCGGGGCGACTCCGACCGCCGGGACGGCCAGCCGCAGCAGCGCCACGTTCCGGCCGGGGTGGGGAACCACCCAGGAGACCCGCCGGACGTGACCCCCGGTGGCGGCCAGGTCGAGGCGGCCCACGGTCACCGTGGTCGGCCGGCTCGGCGCACCGGTCGCCGGGGCCGACGCGCCGTCGGTCACGCAGGACCGGGTGGTGAGCACCCACTGCGGCGCCACAAGCGCCCCCGAGCAGCCGTGCACGTCGCCGAAGACCACCTTGGCCGCGAACGCGTACGCCGGGTCGGTGACCGGCGTGCCGCCGCTCACGGCCCGCGCCGGTGCGCCCGCGACCAGCCCGGCGCCGGCCAGCGTCACGACCCCGGCCAACAGTGCACGGCGGCGCTGTCGTCGCCGATGATGTCCCGTCATGCTGATCCCCCGTCCGATGTGGCGCTCCGGGCGAACCACTTGCCCGATGCGCGAAACGCCCGCCGCCAGGGCGCGCGACGAACGCGACGCTCCGGCAACGGGCGGTGACGGTTGGCAATATAGAGGATCGACTCTTGCTCCACTGTCCCCCGTGGAGCCGCCGTGCCGGGCTGTGGGTGCGGGCCGGCACGACGCGGCTCAGAACAACCGAGGCAGCGCAGCTCGGATGGCCGCGCGCGCCACGCCGAACCTGACCCGCACCACGCCCGCATCGGCTCGACATCCGGCGGCGATCATGAAGTTGGCAGCACTCCAGGAGATCGACTTCGCAGCCAACTTCATGATCGCCGGTGCTTGGTGGGCGGAGAGGCGCGGCCGGGTTCGACCGCTTCGTCGATCATGGACCTGCGGTGCCTTGAATGCCGAAATTGCCCCGATATTGGGGGTGCCACAACTCCTTGATCGACGCCGTCGGCCGAGATCTTGGAAGGGAATGGCCCCTGGAGGGGCCCTTTGCTTCCAAGATCCCTCCTGCTCCCGACATACGGGATGGCTTGCCCGCTAATTGGGAGCAGTGCTGCGGGTGGAACGTCGCGGGTTCGGGCGTCAGGGGCGGTTCGGCGGGCCGGCGACGAAGGCGGCCCAGGCCATCCGGTCGAAGGCGAGCACCGGACCGGCCGGGTCCTTCGAATCGCGTACGCCGACCGCCCGCGCAACCGTCGCGACCTCCACGCAGTTGGCGTTGGAGCCGCTGCGGGTGGACTTGCGCCAGGTCGCGCCGGACAGCTCAGGGGTGGTCATCCTCGGCTCACTCTCGCTCGTGCTCCGCCGCATACCGCGCGACGAGCGCCATCGAATCGACGGGGCTCAAAGCCGCATCGGTCAGCCTATCCGCCTCCCGCCGGAAGTGCGCCACCTGCGCGGCCTCCTCCAGGAACAACCCGGTCAGCTTGTGGTCGAGATAGACCACCGACCGGTTGCGCGGGAAGTCGAAGAGCGCGAACGAGCCGTCCAGGCCCGTGTGCGCGCCGTCCGCCAACGGCACCACCCGCAGCGTGACCGCCGGCCGCTCGGCCGCCTCGATCAGATGCCGGAGCTGGCGGGCCATCACCTGGGGACCGCCGATCGCCCGGCGCAGCACGGCCTCGTCGAGCAGCGCGTGCAGTGCGGGCGGGGTGGCGCCGCTCAGGATCGCCTGCCGGCCCAGCCGGGCGGCCACCCGCCCCTGCGCCTCGTCGGGCGGCACTCCGCAGCCGACCATCACCGCCTGGGCGTAGTCCGGCGTCTGCAACAGGCCCGGCACCAGCAGCGGCTCCCAGTTCACGATGCCGGCCGCCTCGGCCTCCAGCCGGATCAGCGTGCGCGACTCGTCGGACAGCCCGCCGATCGCCTCCCACCATCCGGTTTCGGCCGAGCGTTCGGCCATCGAGAGCAAGCGTCGGCGTTCCTCCCCGGTGACGCCATAGATCACCAGCAGGGACGCGACATCGGCGGCCTGGATGCCCTGGACGCCGGTCTCCATCCGGGACAGCTTGGACGGCTGCCAGTCCAGCCGGATCGCCACCCGTCGCAGCGCGAGCCCTCGCGCCCTCCGCAGTTCGCGCAGCTCTCCGCCGAGCCCGCGCCCGACCACAGTGGGCAGATTCGCCTTCGCCATGCCGCACCTTCCACTCGACCGTCGCTCGTCACGCTGACGACACGTGTCGTGGCGTTGAGTATTGACTCTCCGCCCATCGGAAGGCAACCATGGCAAGCAACGTTGCGACACACCGTCGCACCTGGCCTCTTGGGAGTCTCGATGCAGACCTGCCAGCCCACCTGGCTCCGGCCACACGACCCGGCGGACTCGCCCGGCCCGATCCCGTCCGTGATCGACAGGTTCGGCCGGCACCGGCGTGCCGATCGGCCGTCACTCACCGAGGCGGAGCGCGAGGCGGCCCGATACACAGTCGTGCTGGTGTCGCCGGAGGCGGCCGAGGCGCTCGGCGACGACCGGGGCGAGGTCGGGCTGCACCTGTTCCTGGACGACGACTGGGACCACCAACCGGCGCACCTCGACGACGCGGTCAAGATGATCGAGGAAGCTTGCGGTGAGCGAGTCACCCTCACCGAGCACCACTCCGACCTCACCTACTGGACCGCCCACGTGCGGCACGAACGAGAGGCCGCCGGCGCGAGCCCATCGGGCTATGCGTCGTAGTCGACCGTCAGCGTGTCGGTGGTCGGGCTGGACTGGCAGGTCAACACGTATCCGGCGGCCACCTCGTCCGGCTCCAGCGCATAGTTGCGCGCCATCGTCACCGCACCGGAGGTGACCCGCGCCCGGCAGGTGGAGCAGACCCCACCCTTGCACGCGTACGGCAGCTCGCCCCGCACCCGCAGCGCCGCGTCAAGCACCCGCTCGTCCCGGCCCATGGTGAAGCTCGACGAACGCCCGTCCAGCACGATCGTCACCTCGGCACCGGCCTCGCCGGCGTCGGCGGTGGGCCGGCGTACCGGCTCCGGCGGGGCGTCCACGTGGAACAGTTCGGTGTGCACCGCCGCGTCCGGCACCCCGCGCCCGGCAAGCACCGCCTTGGCGTCCACCACCATCCCGTACGGGCCGCAGAGGAACCACTCCTCGATCTCGTCACCGGGAACGACGGTGTCGAGCAGCCCGGTCAGCCGGTCGGCGTCGATCCGCCCGGAGAGCAGCGCCGACTCACCCATCTCGCGGGACAACACGTGCACCAGGTGGAGTCGGCTCGGATAGCGGTCCTTCAGGTCGGCCAACTCCTCGGCGAACATGACCGTGTTCGCCGTGCGGTTGCCGTACACCAGGGTGAAGGTGCTGTCGGGCTCGACCGCAAGCGCGGTCGCGGCCAGCCCGAGCACCGGCGTGATGCCGGAGCCGGCCACCACCGCGCCGTACCGTCTGACCCGGCCCGGGGTGAACGCGGAGGTGAACTGCCCCAGCGGCGGCAGCACCTCGACGGTGTCGCCGTCGCGCAGCGCGCCGCAGGCGTACGCGGAGAAGGCCCCGCCCGGAACCTCGCGCACCCCGATCCGCAACCGGCCGTGCCGGGCCAGCTCGTCCGGGGTGGAGCAGATCGAGTACGACCGCCGCGCCTCCCCCTGCTCCGGATCGTCCGCGACGGCCGGGCGGCGGACCGTGAGGTGCTGCCCGGCGGAGAACGTGAACGTCTCGCGCAGCTCGTCGGGCACCGCGAAGGTGATCGACACCGAGTCGTCGGTGAGCCGGTCGACGGCGGCGACGGGAAGCGGGTGGAAGACCGGCCGGCGGCGGACCGGTCGGGTGATGGTGACAGTCACAGCGCCTTCAGGTGGTCGAAGGGTTCGGAGCAGGAGCGGCAGCGCCACAGCGCCTTGCAGGCGGTCGACCCGAACCGGCTGACCTGCGTGGTCTCCGGGGATCCGCAGTGCGGGCAGCGGACCGCCAGGGTCAGCGGCACCGCCCTGTCGCCGCCGCGCGGGGCGGGTGGGGCGATGCCGGCGGCGGCCAGCTTGGCCCGGCCCGGCGCGGAGATCCAGTCGGTGCTCCAGGCCGGCGCGTAGACCGTGCGGACCTCGGCGTCCGGATGCCCGGCGGCGGCGAGTGCGCGGCGGATGTCCGCGCGGATCACGTCCATGGCCGGGCAGCCGGTGTACGTGGGGGTGATGGTGACGACGACCCGGCCGGTGTCCGGCTCTTCCTCCACCGCGCGCAGGATGCCCAGCTCGTCGATGGTGATCACCCGGATCTCCGGGTCCACCACCGCCGCCACGGCATCCCTCGGATCATTCACCAGAGCGCTCCGGGGTGGGCGCGGTGCAGCACCTGCATCTCGGCCAGCAGGTAGGAAAGGTGCTCGGTGTGCAGGCCGTCCCGACCGCCGCCCGGCGCCCAACCCGTCTCCGGACGGGTGAGCGTGGCCTCGTCCAGCACGGCGGCCACGGTGGTGTCGAAGTCGGCCCGCAGGGTGGCCGGGTCGACCGGCGCGGTCGGGTCCGCCACGAACAGCTCGTGGACGTACGGCCACACCTGGTCGACCGCGTCCTGCATGCGGCGGTGCGACTCGTCGGTGCCGTCGCCGAGCCGCCTCACCCAGAGCGAGGCGTGGTCCAGGTGGTAGGCCGACTCCTTGCGCGCCTTCGCGCCGACCGCCGCGAGCCGGTCGTCGGCGCAGCCCGCAAGCGCGGTGTAGAGCGGCACCTGCCAGGCGGCGAGGAGGAACAGCTTCGCCACGGTCATGCCGAAGTCGCCGTTGGGCAGCTCGACAAGCAGGCAGTTGCGGAACTCCCGGTCGTCGCGGAGATAGGCCAGGGCGTCCTCGTCGCGACCGGCGCCCTCCAGCTCGCCCGCGTACGTGAGCAGCAGCCGGGCCGCGCCGAGCTGGTCGAGGGCGATGTTGGCGAGCGCGACGTCCTCCTCCATCTCCGGCGCGCGGGTGGCCCACTCACCGAGCCGCTGCGCCGCGATCAACGCGTCGTCCCCGAGGCCGAGCGTGAAGTCGAACAGTGTCATAGGTGGGCCACCCCGTCCGGCACCTCGTAGAACGTCGGGTGGCGGTAGACCTTGTCGGCCGCCGGGTCGAAGAAGGCGTCCTTCTCGTCCGGGCTGGACGCGGTGATCGCGCCGGCCGGCACCACCCAGATGGAGACCCCCTCCTGGCGGCGGGTGTAGAGGTCGCGGGCGTTGCGCAGCGCCAGCTCGGCGTCGGCGGCGTGCAGGCTGCCGACGTGGGTGTGGGACAGGCCGCGCCGGGCCCGCACGAAAACCTCCCACAGGGGTGAGGACTGCCCGCTCATGCCGCGCTGGCCGGGCATGCCCTCACGGCCCTCGCTCCGCTCGGTGCGTTCGCTCATGCCGCCACCGCCTCCTTCCGCTCCGCCCGCTTCGCGGCGTACGCGGTAGCGGCCTCCCGCACCCAGGCACCGTCGGCGTGGGCCCGCTGGCGATGCGCCATCCGCTCCCGGTTGCACGGGCCGTCGCCCTTGATCACGCGCATCAGCTCGGCGTAGTCGGGCTGGGTGTAGTCGTACGCCTGGCGCTCGTCGTTCCAGCGCAGGTCCGGGTCGGGGATGGTCAGGCCGAGCACCTCCGCCTGGCCGACGCACATGTCGACGAAACGCTGGCGCAGCTCGTCGTTGGAGAAGCGCTTGATCTTCCAGGCCATGGACTGCGCGCTGTGCGTGGAGTCGCCGTCCGGCGGGCCGAACATGGCAAGCGACGGATACCACCAGCGGTCGATCGCGTCCTGGGCCATCGCCTTCTGGCCGGGGGTGCCGTGTGCGAGCGTGTGCAGGATCTCGTAGCCCTGGCGCTGGTGGAACGACTCCTCCTTGCAGACCCGGATCATGGCCCGGGCGTACGGGCCGTAGGAGCAGCGGCACAGCGGCACCTGGTTGACGATCGCCGCCCCGTCCACAAGCCAGCCGATGGCGCCGACGTCGGCCCAGGTCAGGGTCGGGTAGTTGAAGATCGAGCTGTATTTCTGCCGGCCGTTGAGCAGCAGTTCCACAAGCTCGTCCCGGGTGATGCCGAGCGTCTCGGCCGCCGCGTAGAGATAGAGGCCGTGGCCGGCCTCGTCCTGCACCTTGGCCAGCAGGATGGCCTTGCGCTTGAGGGAGGGGGCCCGGCTGATCCAGTTCCCCTCCGGCTGCATGCCGATGATCTCGGAGTGGGCGTGCTGGGCGATCTGCCGGATCAGCGTCTTCCGGTACGCCTCCGGCATCCAGTCCCGGGGTTCGATCTTCTGATCGGCGTCGATGACGTCGGCGAAGTAGGCCTCGAAGTCCTGGTCCGGCACCGGACCGCCCCGCCGGGCCCGCGCCGCCGCCTCACGCAGCGCCGCCTCCGCGGCTTCCACCTCGCCGAGCAGGCCACCACCCGGAGCGTCCTCGGGCGGGGCGAAGTCGTTGCCATACATGAATCCAGTGTTACAGCTCGCGACTGATGACACCAGAGGGTGTAACAGGATTCCGGAGCCACCTTGCGTGACCGACCAGACGCCCACTGTGAACCCGTCTGAGCTGGGAAAACGGCTGTGACCTCGACCACTTGTCAAAGATGAAAGCCCCCAAGAGCGGCATAGTGGTTCAATATCCCGCTCACCCGGCGAGTCGCCGAGTGTCGGGATCTGACGGATGGCCAGTCCGGAAGTAGACTTCCCCCGGCACACCGATCGGCTGCCGTTGATCGCCACCGCCCAGGCCACCGTCCCCCGGCCTTGTGGTGATCGGGCCCGAAGACATGCGCAAGCGCCGGTCCCCCCGGCCATACATCTGGAGTCCACCCACTCATGCGACCTCGCGTGACTTTGGTGCTCGCCGTCGTGGCGATCCTCGTCGGCGGCGGCATGCTGGTGCCCGCCGCATACGCGAAGCTCTCCGACGGAGCCGGCCTGAGCAGCCCCGGTGGCGCCGGCGGCGGCACCGAACAGGTGCCCGCGCCCGCCCCGAGCGCGCCGCCGCCCCCGACACTCGCCAACGCCCCGGTCTCGGTGGATTTCCGGGGCGACTTCTTCTCCTGGGCCCTGATGGACCGCACGACCGGTGCCATCACCGGCGCGAAGAACATGAGCAAGACCAGCTCGACCGAGTCGATGCTCAAGACCTGGATCGTCTCCGACTACCTGCGCCAGCTCGGCGACAAGGAGCCCACCGCCGAACTCAAGAAGGCGGCGAGCGTGGCCATCCGGGACAGCAACGACGACGGCGCGAACAGGGTCTACCGGGCGGCCGGCGGCTCCTACCAGAAGCAGCCGGGCAACAAGCTGAACCCGGTGCTCCAGCGGGCCGTCAAGATCTGCGGCCTGACCGACACCAAGGCCGGCACCGTGCCCGCGTACCTGGGTTGGTGGAGCTTCACCGAGATGTCCCCCCGGGACGCGGTCCGGCTCGGCGACTGCATCGCCGACGGCAAGGCCGCCGGCCCGAAGTGGACGAAGTGGGTCCTCAACGAGATGGCCAACGTCCGGGGCAGCATCAAGAACCAGCAGGCGAAGTCCGGCGGCGGCAAGTGGGGCATCATCGACGGCCTGCCGGCCTCGATCAAGGCCCAGGGCCCGGTGAGCATCAAGAACGGCTGGACCCGGCTCGCCTACGACGGCAACTGGCACGTCAACTGCCTGGCGGTCACCGACACGTGGACCCTCGCGGTGATGATGCGCTATCCGGGCGCCGTCGGCCTGTGGTACGGGTCGGAGATGTGTGCGAGCGTCGCCACGCAGCTCGTCACCCCGCAGCCCGGCGCCGCGCTCAAGGTGCCGCAGCAGCCGATCGGAAAGCTCTGATGGCAGGCGCCCGACGACGGCCCGGCAGCCATCACCGCCCGCTGGCGTTCACCGCGGTGGCCGTGGCCCTGGTCGGCCTGCTTGTCCTCTCACTCCGGCTGGTCCCCGGCTCACCGCTGCGAACGACCGCCGCGTCCCATCCCGACCCGGCCGGCGAACGGTCCACCACGCAGCCCACCGATCGCAACGCCCGGCCCCGACCCGCGCCGTCGCCGTCGCTGGAGCCGCTGCCGTTCGAGGCGAAAAACCTCGACTCCCTCAACCTCAAGGGCTGGTACGCCTGGTCGGTGCTGGACAAGCGCACCGGGAAGATCATCGGCTCGAAGAACATGGGTGAGACCAGCACCACCGCGTCCCTGATCAAGTCCTGGGTGGTCGCCGACTACCTGCGCCGCAGCGCCGAGGCCGGCAAGACACCGAGCGACGCGAAGCTCGCCGACGCCACGCGGATCATCCGCGACAGCGACAACACCCGCGCCCAGCAGTTCTACGAGAGCGTCGGCAGCGCGGCCTCGATCAAGCGGCTGATCTCGATCTGCGAGCTGACCGACAGCAAGGTCGCCGCCGACGGCGGCTGGAGCCGGACGCTGCTGTCGCCGCGCGACACCGCACGGCTCGGCCGCTGCATCGACGACGGCCGGGCCGCCGGCCCGAAGTGGACGAAGTGGCTGCTCAACGAGATGCGCCTGGTCCGCGGCGTCGGCGACTTCGGCATCCGCAAGGCGTTCCCGGCCGCCGAGCAGAAGAAGATCGCCATCAAGAACGGCTGGATCGACCGGCAGAAGGAAAAGGAATACCACGTCAACTGCCTGGCCGTCGGCGACACCTGGACGATGGGCGTGATGGTCCGCAGCCCGTTCAGCGTCGGCAGTTGGGACTACGGCATGAAGGCCTGCGAGCAGATCACCGAGGCGTTGCTGCGCCCGGCGAACTGATCCACGCTCAGCCCTGGAAGAACGCCGGTCCGTCCGACGGCAGGGCCGGCACCTCCCCGTACGCCGCCGCCCGGCGGGCGAACTCGCGCAGCCCGGCCACCTGCCGCTCACCGAGCGAGAAGTCGAGTGTGCGGAAATAGGTGGCCAGGGTGGCCGCGTCGAACGGCTCCCAGCGGGCCGTCGCCTCGGCCACCTGGTCCAGCTCGGCCAGGCACAGGTCACGCGAGCGCAGGAACGCCTCGTGCACCTCCTTCACCAGCCCCGGGTGGGCGGCGGCGAAGTCCCGGCGTACCGCCCAGACGGCGAACACCATCGGCAACCCGGTCCAGTCGTGCCAGGCCTGCCCGAGGTCGGTCACCGCGAGGCCCTTGCCGGGCGCCTCGTAGAGCGCGCGCAACGCCACGTCGCCGATCAGCACCCCGGCGTCGGCCTCCAGCAGCATCTGGGTCAGGTCCGGCGGGCAGCGGAAGTATTCCGGGCGTACCCCGTACCGCTCGGCGAGCAGCAGCTCGGCCAGCAGCACCCCGGTGCGCGAGGTGGAACCAAGCGCGACCTTCGCGCCGTCCAGCTCGGCCAGCGGCCGGGTCGAGACCATGTTGACCGAGAGCACCGGGCCGTCGCTGCCGACCGCGAGGTCGGGCAGGAGCAGCAGCTCGTCGGCGTGCTTCAGGAACTCCACGAGCGTGATCGGGCCGATGTCGAGGTCACCGCGGACCAGGTCGGCGCTCAGCCGGTCCGGCGAGTCCTTGTGCAGGTCGACGTCGAGCAGCGCGCCGGATCGCATCAGGCCCCAGTAGATGGGCAGGCAGTTGAGGAACTGGATGTGCCCTACGCGGGGACGGGCGATGCGGTCGGCCATGACCCGACCGTATCCCCGCCACCCCCACGCCGCCCCACGGGCCGGGCGGAAGTGGTCCATCCCGCACCGGATGCAAGGAGGGGGCCCTTATTAACGCATTCGGTAGAGGAGGGGCCCCCGCTTAACTACTCACCCGCACCAGCGGCACGGCGGCGGGGGTGGCGGCGGCGCGCTCGGCGCGTACCGCGCGGCGGACGGGCCAGGCCAGCGCCGCCACCACAAGCAGGCCGACCACCCCACAGCCGGCGACCAGCGGTCGGGGCTCGGCCACCTCCAGCAGCAGTCCGCCGACCAGGTAGCCGCCCATCCCGGCGCCCTGCACCGCCGCGCCGAAGGCCGCGAACGCCCGCCCCCGGGCTACCTCCGGCACCCGACGGGCAAGCAGCAACTGGTCGAAGACGTTGTTGCCGCCGTTGCCCACGCCACCCAGCAGCCAGATCGGCACCAGCAGCCACGCCGACGGCACCGCCGCCGAGGCGAGCACCGCCAGGCAGCAGCCGCCGAGCAGCACCAGCCCGGCCCCGAGCAGCGCGCCGTCGTCGGCGAGCCGGCGGGCGACCCGGGCGAACAGCCAGGCGCCGAGCACGATGCCGAGCGTCCAGGAGCCGGTGACCAGGCCGTACACGGTGGTGGAGCTGTCCAGGGTCTCCCGGATGAAGAAGACCTCGATCACGTTGATCGCCCCGACCGCGCCGACCACCGCGGCCACGCTGCCGACCATGACCAGCAGCAGCGGGTCGCGCCGCAACCGCCACCCGGGCGTGGCCGCTGCGACGCCGCCGGCCGCCAACCCACGGCCACCCCGGCGGGTACGGATGAGCAGCGCGGCCACCACCAACGCCAGGTAGCTGACCGCGTCGACGAGCAGCGGCACCCGGGTGCCGAAATGCCCGACGAGCAGCCCGGCCAGCGCGGGCCCGGCGAGCGCGCCCAGGGTGCCGGCGGTCTGGTTGAGCGCGCCGGCCCGGGGCAGGTCCTCGGCCCGGACCATCACCGGCACCAGCGCCGCGAGCACCGGCTGGGTGACCGCGAGCCCGGTCGCGAGCAGCGCCACGAGCGCGACGACCAGGACCGGATCCTTCGCGTACGCCAGAGCCACGCAGATCGCGGCCTGGACGAGGCCGGCGGTGACCAGCAGGACGCGGCTGTCCACCCGGTCGGCGAGGCGGCCGGTGAGCGGGGCGAGCGCGACAAGCGGCAGTGTCGCGGCGAGCAGCAGCCCGGAGACGGCGAGGCCACCGGCCCCGGCGGACTGGAGCGCGAGGGTCAGAGCGGTGGCGGCGAGGAAGTCTCCGCAACTGGAGATGCCCCGGGCGGTGGTGGCGAACCAGACGTCCGCCCAGCGCGACGACCCAGATGTGAAGGACATACTTCGAAAATAATCCTTCACACCTGGGTCGCGCAACCCCGCCTCAGTCGATCGGCATCGCCCGGTACTGCACCGCCACCTTCCGCGCCCCGGCCGGCGGGTCCGTCCGGTTCCGCTGCCGGTACGGCGACGTCAGCGCCCGGACCGCCTCGTTCAGCTCGGCCAACTCCTCGGCGGTCAGCAGCAGCACGCTGTCGCTGAACCACGTCGCCTCGTACCATTCCGGCGCCTCGTCCGGCACGCGGCGCAGCCAGTCCCGGACCCGCTGCGCGTCCCGGACCAGGTGCGCCTCCACAAGCGCCGCCTCGGCGGCGTGCGTCTCCGGGTCGGCGTCCGGCCCCGCCTCGACGGAGTACGACGGGTTCACCGCCTCCCACACCCGCTCCCGCGCGTCACCCCGACCCGCCGCCTGCCGCACCAGACCGAACTTCGCCAGCTCGCGCAGGTGGTAGCTGGTCGCGCTCGGCGAGAGGCCGGCGATCTCGGCGCACTCGGTGGCGGTCGCGCCACTCTCTCCCGCGCTGAGATGTTCCATGATCGCCATCCGGGCGGGATGGGCGAGCGCCCGCATCACCTGCGGATCAGTGATCGTCACCCGGTGCTGTTCGGGACGCGCCTCGGTCATGCCCCCATGATCCCGCGTCGACCGGCGACTGACACCCGAGGCGGCGCCGTGGCGGCTCAGGCCACCTTGAGTTGCTCGTCGCCGAAGTCCGCGATCACCTTGAGCGTGCCGCCGAGCGCCGCGATGTAGCGCGCCAACACTTCCTGGGTCGCCACGTTGCCCCCCTCAATCTGCGACACCCGGGCCACCGACACGCCCATCCGTGACGCGACCTGCTCCTGGGTCATCTCGCGGCGCTTACGCAACTCGGCGAGACGCCAACCGCGAGCATGGTCGAGCATCTCGCCGACCTCAGCCTCGAACGCACGCTCGCCGCCGGCCGTGTCCACCGCGCGCTCCAAGTGTGTGGTGTCGCGCCAACGCTTCACCCCGCTCATCGGCCCTCCTCCTGCCGTTCCTTGAGGTACGTCTCGTAGAGCTGCTCCGCCTCAGGTATCGCTTCCCGATACCACCGCTTCCACTGGCCGGACTTGTCGCCGGCCACCAGAAGGACCGCCGATCGCCATGGATCGAAGACGAAGAGGAGCCTAATCTCCGTACGCCCCGCGGACGGGGGTCTCAACTCCTTCAGGTTGCTGAGACGAGAGGCCGAGATGCTGTCGACCAGGGGTCTCCCTTCGGCGGGCCCGTTGCGCTCCAGCACCAGGATGGCTTGGTTGACGAGACGATGCGACTCACGATCGACAGCGTAGAGATCCTCAAGGAACTCCTCGACCTGCCCCGTCATCAGGATCTCCCAGTCCATCCACCCACCTCCGACTTAAGAATATTGTTAAGTTCGGTACCCTTCCAGGCGACGCGCCAAGTTAATTCGGTGGCGGCGCCGATCGGCGCCTCCGTATAGTGGTTGACCGCCCGACGGCCGCGGTGAGCATGCACCGCAGCGGACGTCCCCGCGCCGGGAGCAGGCCAACCGCCCCGGACACGCGAGCGAGCATCATGTTGAGCCTTGGGAGTTCACAGTGCCCGCAACAGAACTCGAACCCGCCACCACCCTCGACGCCGAACTGGTCGCCGAGCGCACCCACCTGGACACCTCCCGGGCCGCGCTGCGCCGGATGCGGGAGCGCGCCGAGTCGCTCTTCGCCACCGGCGACAAGGTGGCCGGCGACGCGTACACCGCCGAGCAGCTCGGCCGGCACATGGCCCGGCGGGTCAAGGAGCTGGCCGACGACCCGACCACACCGCTCTTCTTCGGCCGGCTGGACTTCGGGCCGGACGACCCGGACCACGCCGGGCGGGACTACCACGTCGGGCGGCGGCACGTCACCGACGAGCGGGGCGAGCCGCTGGTGCTGGACTGGCGGGCCCCGGTCTCCCGGTCGTTCTACCGGGCCAGCGCCCGCGACCCGCAGGGCGTCGCGGTGCGCCGCCGGTTCGGGTTCAACAGCGGCGTCCTGACCAGCTTCGAGGACGAGCACCTCGACCGGGGCGAGGAACTCGGCACGGCCAGCCGGATCCTCACCGCCGAGATCGAGCGCCCCCGCGTCGGCCCGATGCGGGACATCGTCGCCACCATTCAGCCCGAGCAGGACGAGCTGGTCCGGGCCGACCTGGCCGACTCGATCTGCGTCCAGGGCGCACCGGGCACCGGCAAGACGGCGGTCGGGCTGCACCGCGCCGCGTACCTGCTCTACCTGCACCGGGAGCGGCTGCGCCGCTCCGGCGTGCTGATCGTCGGGCCGAACCGGGCGTTCCTGTCCTACATCGCGGCCGTGCTGCCCGCGCTCGGCGAGGTCGAGGTCGAGCAGGCCACCGTCGAGGACCTGGTCGCCCGGGTGCCGGTCCGCGCGGTCGACGAGCCGGCCGCCGCCGCGCTCAAGCACGACATCCGGATGGCCGAGGTGCTACGCCGCGCCGTCGAGGCCCACATCGGTACGCCGACCGAGCCGATCATGGTGTCGGACGGCTCGTTCCGCTGGCGGATCGGGCTCGACCCGCTGCACCGCCTGGTCACCGAGACCCGCGCGGAGGGCCTACCGTACGCCACCGGCCGGGAGCGGGTCCGGGCCCGGCTGGTGGGGCTGCTGCAACGCCAGGCCGAGGCCCGCCGGGCCGAGTCGCCCTCGGACGCCTGGCTGCGCCGGATGAGCCGCAGCAAACCGGTCACCGACCTGCTCGACGCCGTATGGCCGGCCCTCACCCCGGACGGCCTGCTGCACCGGCTGCGCATCGACGCCGATGCGCTCACCGCCGCCGCCGAGGGGCTGCTCACCGCCGAGGAGCAGGACCTGTTCCGTGCCGGCAAGGTCGGACGCACCGCGAAGGCGACCCGGTGGACCGCCGCCGACGCGGTGCTCCTCGACGAGGTGGCCGGGCTGCTGGAACGGCCCGCCGGCTTCGGCCACGTGGTGGTCGACGAGGCACAGGACCTCTCCCCGATGCAGTGCCGGGCCATCGCCCGCCGCAGCGAGCACGGCTCGATCACGCTCCTCGGCGACCTGGCCCAGGGCACCGCGCCCTGGGCCGCGACCGACTGGCGGGAGTCCCTGGCCCACCTGGGCAAGCCGGACGCCGCGGTGGTGCCGCTGAGCGTCGGCTTCCGGGTGCCCGCCGCCGTGGTGGCGTTCGCCAACCGGCTGCTGCCCGTACTCGCCGTCGACGTACCCCCGGCCCGGTCACTGCGGAACGACGGCGCGCTCGACGTGCGTACCGCCGAGGACCTGACGGCCGCGACGGTGGCCGAGGTGCGGGCGGCGCTGGCGCACGACGGCTCGGTCGGTGTGATCGCGGCCGACGACATGGTGGACCGGCTCCGCGCGGCCCTCGCCGGGGCGGGCGTCGAGACCGCGACCGCCGACGACGTCGAGGCCGCGGCGCGCGTCACGGTGGTCCCGGCGACGCTTGTCAAGGGCCTGGAGTACGACCATGTGGTGGTCGTCGAGCCGGCCGCGATCGTGGCCGCCGAGCCGCGTGGCCTGAACCGCCTCTACGTGGCGTTGACCCGTGCGGTCTCCGGGCTGGCGGTGCTGCACCGGGAGCCGCTGCCCGCGCCGCTGGCCGGCTGACCCGCCGGTGCGGTCGACGAGCCGTCAGGCACGGCGAGACCGACGCCGCTCAGCCGGCGAGGGCGGCGGCGATCGCCCGCAGTGGGGCGCCCGACTCGGCGATCGGGACGGTGAAGGCGAGCCAGGAGCCGTCGGCGAAGTCGAACCGCAGGCGCTTGGGGTTGAGTCGGTGCCAGCCCACCCGGGCGGAGGCGACCTCGGCCCGCGCCGCCGACCAGACCACCTCGGTCGCGGTCAGCGCCCGCTCCTCGTCCTCCCGCCCGGCGAGAAGCTTGACCGGGCCGGTGCGGCAGACCAGCAGCCGCCGGTCGGTGGCCGCCAACAGGGTTTCCCGGACCGCGCCGTCCGGCCGGGGCGGATTGATGGCCCGGTGCAGCCGGGACGCGGCCGAACCGGGAGCGCCACGGCCGGCGATCCCCCAGCCGACCAGGTCGACCAGGCGGTCGCCGCGGTCCCAGGTGGCAAGCGGCAGGAGCACGTTGAGCAGCACCGATCCGACAGTCCGCCGGCCCGGCGCGGCGGTCGGCGACGGCTCGGGCGGCGGTGGCGGGGTGAGACCGCCGCCGACGTCCGCCTTGGCCTGGGCCAGCACGCGCTCACCCGGCTCGACGAGCCGGCCGATCGCCTCGCGGTATCTGGTCTCGTCCATCGGCTCAGTATCGGTCGTGGCCGTAGCCGTCGTCGGCGCGGCGCTCCGCGGCCGGGGCGGTGCCCATCACCTCGCCGACGATCTCCCGCACCCGGGTGGCGGCGGCCTCCTGCGCCCGGTTCGCCGCGGCGGTGAACTCCTCGGCAAGCGTGTAGGAGTCGAACCGCATCGCCCGCGCGTTGATGTCGGCGGAGAGGATCCGGCCGTCGGCGGCGGCCACGACGGTGACCAGGCCGGAGTCGCTCGCGCCCTCGGCGCTGCTCTGCTCCAGCTCGGCCATCCGCGCGCCGAGCTCACGCTGCCACCCGTCCAGGTTGCGGGCCAGCGCCTCGATCCGGTCCAGGGCCGGGAACGTCATGGCTGCCTCTCAGTTCACGATCGAGTCGAACACGTTCTGCACGCCCTTGGTGTACGGGCCCAGATCCTCGCGGTAGGTGCCGTCCACCAGGTAGTTGCGGTCCTTGTGACCGTCGGAGACGTCGTACAGGCCCACCCCGGTGTCGAGCAGGGCCCCGCCGATGCCCGGGATGTTCACCGGAGACGCCTGGTTGATGGCGAACTTGCCCGGGAACAGGATGGCGGCGCGTTTCATCTTGAACGCGAACGCCTCCTTCGTGTAGCCGGACTTGTTCCACGCCTTGTACGCCTTCTTGGCCTTACGCAGCTCCATCACCAGCTTGCGGTAGCGGGTGAGCAGCTCGGCGACCTTCTCCAGCTTGGTGACAAGCTTGGTGAGGATCTCCGCGAACCGGGCCACAATCTTGACCATGCGGCCGACCGTGGTGGCCAGCCGCGCCAACACCCGCACCACTGTCGCGGCGAGCGTCACGCCGGCGCTGAGCGCCGCCGCCACCGCCGCGATGATCACCTCGGTCAGGAACCAGAGCAGGAACTCCAGGATCAGCTCGACCAGCAGGTTGAACGCCTCGACCGCCGCGTTCGCGGCGTCGACAAGCACCTCCTTGGTGCCGTCCAGCCCCTTGGCCAGCTCCTCGACCGCCTCCTCGACGGACTCCATCGAGGCGTGGAACTTCTCCGCCGCGTCGCCGTCCCAGGCGCCACGCAGCCGGGCCCGGTCGGCGACCTGGTCGCCGGCGATCTGCCGCACGGCCTCGCCTGTGGTAAGCGCGAGCTGGGCGGCCTGCATCAGGTCGTCCGGCTCACCGGCGACCAGCTCCAGCAACTGCTCGAACGGCCACAACACGGCGTTGGAGAGCGGCTTGAACGGGTCGGGCGTGCCGGACACGATCTGCTCGAAGTAGGTCTTGTTGCGCTGAAGCGCCTCGGTGCTCATCCCGCCCCCTCAGGCGCCCGGCGTGAACATGTCGGTGGTTGCCACGTCCGTGCCGGTGTAGGCGTCGGCGGTGTCGGCAAGCCCCTCGGCGATGTCGGCCATCACCTCGGCGCCCTCCTCCAGCCCTTGCAGGCATGCCTCGAACTGCTCCGCGTACGCAGCGGCGAGGCTGAACGACGCGGGCATCACGCCGAAGGAGTGCCGGGCCACGTGCCCGTCGCGGAACGCCCGGTGCAGCTCACGGAACCGGGTGGCCCGGTCCCGGGAGGCGGCGGCGAACGCCGTCAACGCCTCCGGCTGGACGTCGAGATTCCTGCTCGGACTGGTCACGGACCCTCCCCAGTGTCCGGTCGGAAATATCGCCGCCGTCGACGGCGCCCCCAGACTAGGTGATGCACACCCCTCCACAGGGGGCGGTGCGGGTGCCGCCGGCAGGATGCACGCCCCGCCCACCATGATCCTGGCCCGCGCCGACCAGGTCACCCACCGCTGCGGCGAGGTGCTGGCCCTGGTCGCCGGTCGGGCCCACCGGCGGGACGAGGACCGACCTTTTGTCCCGTTCCGGCCCGGCAGCCGAGCCTGCGGTGCCACGATGCCGGCAGGGCGGGCCAGCAGGGCCGCTCCCGGCGAGAGGGGTCACCGTGAACGGCGTCGAGCCCGGCACACCCTGCTGGACCGACCTGGCCACGCCCGGCCTGGAGGACGCGAGACGGTTCTATCCGCAGTTGTTCGGCTGGACCGGGCGGATCTCCACCGTGCCGGACGCGGAGGGCTACACCGTGTTCCTCAAGGACGGCAAGGCCGTCGCCGGCGCAGGCCCACCGGCCACGCCGGACCAGGTGCCGATCTGGTCGACGTACGTGGCGACCGACGACGCCGACCTGGTCGCCATCCGGGTGGAGGCCGCCGGCGGGCAGGTGCTGGTGTCGCCGTTCGACGTCAGCGGGCAGGGGCGGATGGCGGTGCTCGCCGACCCGGCCGGCGCGGTGTTCAGCGTATGGCAACCGATGGCGATGCGCGGCGCCGAACTGTTCAACGCACCAGGCGCGATGTGCTGGAACGAGCTGGTCACCCCGGACCCGGACGGGGCCAGGGAGTTCTACGCGCTGGTCTTCGGCTGGCATGCCGAGGAACGACCGGCCGGGCCGATCCCCTACGTCGGGTGGCGCTGCGGCGCCCGCATCGTCGCCGGCATGCTGCCGCCGGCCGAGCCCCTGCCCGCGGACCTGCCGGCGTACTGGACGGTCTACTTCGCGGTGCAGGACACCGACGCGACCGCGGCTCGGGCCGCCGAGCTTGGCGGCACCATCCTCGTCCCGCCCCGGGACAATCCGGCCGGCCGCGCCGCCGCCCTGCGCGACCCCCAGGGCGCACTCTTCTCCATCTCCACCCTCCGCTGACGTGTAAGGCGGGGGCCCCTTTTAACGCATTCGGTAGAGGAGGGGGACCCTCTTAACACCACCTGTTAAAAGGGGGCCCCTCCTTTCACCTCCGGCGGAGGGGGACCACGTGGGGGCCGTGAGGGCCGGGGATCACCCGGACGTGGGCGCGGTAGTGGCGGGCCAGGAGCTGCTCGGTGAGCACCTCCGACGGTGGGCCGGCGGCGGCCACCCGGCCGTCGGCGAGCAGCACCAGGCGGTCGGCGTACTCGCCGGCGATGGAGAGGTCGTGCATGGTGGCGAGCACGGTCAGGTCGTGCTCGCGGCGGAGCTGGTCGACCAGGTCCAGCACCTCCTGCTGGTGCCCGATGTCGAGCGCGCTCGTCGGCTCGTCGAGCAGCAGCAGCGTGGCGCCCTGGGCCAGCGCCCGGGCCAGGAACACCCGCTGCCGCTCCCCGCCGGAGAGCGTGGCCAGCTCGCGGCGGCCGAACCCGCCCAGGTCGAGTCGGTCCAGCACCTCGTGCACGGCGGCCAGGTCGGCGGCGGACTCCCGGCCCAGCGGCGGCATGTACGGGGTACGCCCCAGCAGGACGTAGTCGAAGACCGCCATGCCGGCCGGCACCACCGGGGACTGCGTCACGGTGGCCACCACCCGGGCCCGGTCGCGGCGGCGCAGCGCGCGGATCGGCGTACCGAAGAGGGTGACGGCGTCCGGCGCGGGCAGCAGGCCGCCGACGGCGCGCAGCAGGGTCGACTTGCCGGCGCCGTTCGGCCCGATGACGGTGACCCACTCGCCGACCGCGACGGTCAGGTCGACCCCGGCCAGGACCGGGGTGCCACCCAGCTCGATCCGCAGGTCCCGGACCTCAAGCGCCGCGGCTCGCAAACCCGGCTCACTCCTCGTGCTCATTGGCCGACCCGGCGGGAGGTGCGCAGGATCAGGACGAAGAACGGGCCGCCGAGGAGCGCGGTGACCACGCCGATCGGGATCTCGGCGGGGGCGGCGGCGGTCCGGGCGACCACGTCGGTCAATGCCAGGAACGCGCCGCCGAAGAGCATCGACAGCGGCAGGATCACCCGGTGGCTGGCGCCGGCGAGCAGCCGTACGGTGTGCGGCACGATGATGCCGACGAAGCCGATCAGGCCGGACGCGGAGACCGCGGCGGCGGTGCCAAGCGAGGCGGCGACGATCAGCAGGTAGCGGGAGCGCTGCGGATGCAGCCCGAGGCTTGTGGCCTCGTCGTCGCCGACCGAGAGCACGTCCAGCTCGCGCCGGTGTGCCAGCACCACCACGGCGGTGAACACGAAGTAGGGCAGGACCAGCCACACGTCGTGCCAACCGGCGGTGGCCAGCCGGCCGAGCAGCCAGGAGTAGACCTGCTGGATGTTGTCGGAGTGCTGTTGCAGCAGGTAGGTCTGCCCGGCGGAGAAGAACGCCGAGACCGCCACCCCGGCCAGGATCAGCACGGCCGGGGAGCGGTCCCGCCCGCCGGCGACGCCGAGCAGGTACGTCATCGCGACCGCGCCGAGCGAGCCGACGAACGCGGCGAGCGGGATGGTGACCGGCAGCCCGGTCAGCGCCCCGCCGGCCCCGGCGCCGAGCACGATCGCCACGGTGACCGCGAACCCGGCTCCGGCGGCCACCCCGAGCAGGTACGGGTCGGCCAGCGGGTTGCGGAAGACGCCCTGGTAGCAGCCGCCGGCCAGGGCGAGCAGCGCGCCGACGAGGAGGCCGAGCACGACCCGGGGCAGCCGCAGCTCGGTGACGATGGCGATCTCCCGCTCGGTGAGCCCGCTGTCCAGGTGCACCCCGGGCAGCAGGTTGAGCAGTTCGGCGGCGACGCTGCCGGGCGGCAGGCTGACCGGGCCGAACGAGACGCCGGCCACAAGCGCGACAAGCACCGCCACCAGGCCGGCGAGCAGCCAGCGTTTGCGCAGCCCGGTCGGCCGGGCCGGGACGTCGGCCCGGGCTGCGCGACGTGGGCGGGGAAGCCGGCCGGCCGGCCGGGGCCCATCGGGCGTCCCGGCCGGCACGGGGTCCACCGGTCGTACGGCCACGGTCAGGCCGGGACCTTGGCGGTGGCGTCGACGATCGTCCGGAGCAGGTCGACGACGCGCGGACCCCAGCGGGAGGCGATGTCGTCGTCGAGCGCCACGATCTGGTTGTTCTTCACCGCGGTGACGCCGCCCCAGCCGCTGCGCGCCTTGACCGTGTCCGCGCTCTGCTGGCAGCACTTGGTGTCGGCCAGGAAGACGAAGTCGGGGTTGGCCTTGACGATGACCTCCTGGGAGAGCTGCGGGTAGCCGCCGCTCTTGCCGCCGGCGTCGGCCGGGTCGGCGATGTTCGTAAGCCCCGCGAGCGCGTAGATGGTGCCGATGAAGGTCTTGCTCGTCGCGCTGTACAGCTCCGGGCCCAGCTCGTGGTAGTAGGTCAGCTTCTCGGCGCGCTTGGGCAGGTCCTTGGTGAGCGCGGTGATGTCGTCCTTCATCTTCCGCGTCACGGCGTCCGCCTCGGCCGGGTGGCCGGTGAGCTTGCCCAGGTCGGTGAGCTGCCGGTAGGTGTCGTCGAGCGTGGTCGCGGCCGGCGCGAGCAGGACCGGGATCTTGAGCGCCACGAGCTGACTGACGATCTTGTTGGTGTCGTTCGCGAGCACCACCAGGTCGGGGCTCTTCGCCGCGATCGCCTCGGCGTTCGGCTGGTAGCCGGAGAGGTCGGTCTTCGGCGCTTCGGCCGGGTGGTTCGACTGGTCGTCGACGGCGGTGACCTGCTTGCCGGCGCCGATGGCGAAGAGCATCTCGGTCGAGGTCGGCGACAGCGAGACGATCTTCTCGGGCCGCTTCTCCAGCGTCAGGTTGCCGACGCTGACGGGGAAGGCGCCGCCGGACGCGCCGGCGGCGGGGGTGTCGGTCGAGGTCTTCTCGGCACAGCCGGCGAGCAGCACCGCGCCGGCCGCGAGCGCGGCGGCGAAGAGCTGAGGGGTACGTCGGGTCATGGTCCTCCTGTCGGTCGAGGAGCGTGGTGCTTCGCCGACAGGTGGAGGACCCGTCCGCGAGGCGCCCTTCCTCGAAGGCGCGTGTCGCGACCGGGCCACAGGCGACCTGGCTCGTCCCACGTTCGTCGGCGTCGGCGGTGGAGGGCCGACGCCGCGCGTACGGGGCATCACAGTTGCGGGACAGCGCCGGTTTCGCACCGGCTTCGCTGTCGCACGGTCGGTGCCACGGTAGCGCATGACCAGCGGAGATCGCCCGGACGGGAGGGGGTGGGTGGGGACCCCGGCGGGGGTGGAACCGGGGTCCCCACCTCAGGTGGTGAGGTCTAGCAGTACTGGCTCTGCTTGCCGATCGCCCGGTACGGGCAGTCGGCGTACTCGGACAGCATCAGCACGGCGTCCCGGTTGCGCGCGGTCTGCGCCGGGATCACCTCGTCGGGCGGGTAGAAGCCGCCGCCGGAGGCCGAGCCGGGGTACATCTCGAAGGTGTACGCCCAGATCTTGTGGCTGCCCCACATCCAGTCGATGCTTGTGCCGTCGGCGATGTAGAGGTCGCTCGACTGTTCCGGCGTGTAGCCGTTCGTCGCGGCCATCTGCTGGCCGATGGTGGCGAAGGTGTTGTACTGGTCGGCGGTCATCCCGGTGGCGGTGTTGCTGTACGTGTAGCCGTACGGCCAGAGCACCAGCTGGGAATAGGTGTGGAAGTCGATGTTCGCTTTGATCTGCTGCACCCCGCCGACGACCCGGCTGTTGACGAAGTTGCGCAGCGCGGTGGTCTCCGGGGCGGAGAAGGCGGACGGGCCGCGGTAGGTCTCCGACGACTTCGTGCTGGACGAGCCGCCGCAGCAGCCCCACTGGTAGCCCCAGTTGCGGTTCAGGTCGGTGCCGACGTACGAGGAGCCGCTGTTGGGTTGCCGGTTCTTGCGCCAGGAGCGGTAGGAGCCGGTGGCGATGTCGTACTCGCTGCCGTCGGGGTTGACGGTGGGCACGATCCAGATCTCCCGGGAGTTGACGATGTTGGTGATCCGGGAGTCGCTGCCGTAGTTGTCGGTGAAGAGGTCGAGCAGGTAGATCGCCATCTCGACGGTCAGGTGCTCGCGGGCGTGCTGCTGCGCGTTGAACAGGATCTCCGGCTCGTTCTCGTCGGTGCCGACGTTGTCGGAGATCTTCACCGCCATCAGGTCCCGGCCCTGGTAGGACGTACCGATGCTGAGCTTGCGGGCGATCGTCGGGTGGTCGGCGACCACCTTGTTCACCACGGTGGTCAGCTCGGCGTAGTCGTGGTAGTTCGAGTCGGCGGGCGGGAAGGCGTACGTGGTCGCGCCGCCGGCGGGGGCCGGGGTGACCTCTTTCTCCAGCCGGAAGCCGAGCCGGGTGATCGCGGCGGCCTCGGTGGTGGTCGCCGTGACGTGCAGCACACCGTGTTCGGAGTAGTCGATCGCGGCACCGGTGCGGGCGACCGCGGTGCGGTCGGCGACGGTCCGTGGGCCGAGCACCCGGTAGGCGACGGCGGCCGGCTGCTCACCGGTCCGTTCCGGGGCCGGGCGGGCGGCTGCCGGTCCGGCGGCGGCGGTGACGAGGGTCAGGCCGACGGCGGCGACGAGCGCCAGCCGGCGGCGGAGCGGAAGCGCGTGGAAGGCCATCGACAACCTCCTCGGGGTACGGGAGTCCCGTTGTCCGCACACTTCACCAGCAGTTACATGGTCATATCAATATTCATCTCTATCTAGATCCATCCCGACCGGATCCTCACATCGGCAATGATTTTCCATAGCCGAACATCTGGCGAAACTTCCCGCCACGCGCGACAGTGAACGGCGACGATGCCACCTCCGAGTGGAGCTGCCATGTTCGGAAGATCCCTGCGCACGGTCGCCCTCGCCGGCCTGACCGCGCTCACCCTCCTCGGCACCACCGCACCCGCCCACGCGCACGGCCACCGGCCGGGCGTCACCCACGACGAGCAGATCACCTTCCAGGAGTTCTCCCGCTATCCCGACTGGCGGGGCGGCTCGCACCGGGGCACCCGCGCCCTGCCGGGCCGGGACCCCGCGCTCACCATCGGCCGCGCCGCCGGCACCACCGAGTTCACCGACGAGCACACCGGGACCACCCGCACCTGGGAGTACGCCACCTGGACCTCGCCCGAGCGGCGGATCGGGTTCGACGCCACCGAGCTGGTCGCGTCGTGGAACGCCAGCACCCCCGCCGGCACCTGGATCCAGGTCGAGCTGCACGGCACCTACACCACCGGGGAACACACCCCGTGGTACGTCATGGGTCGCTGGGCCTCCGGCGACCAGGACATCAAGCGGTCCACGCTTGACGGCCAGGGCGACCCCTGGTCGAGCATCTGGACCGACACGTTCGCCATCGACGACGCCGCGGCCGGGGTGCTGCTGCGGTCGTACCAACTCCGGCTGACGCTCTACCGCGCGCCCGGCCAGGCCGCCGCGCCGCGGGTCCGGATGCTCGGCGCGATGGCCTCGAACGTGCCGGACCGGTTCACCGTCACGCCGAGCCGGGGCGGCATCGCCTGGGGCACCGAACTGGCCGTGCCCCGCTACTCGCAGAACGTCCACGTCGGCGAGTACCCGGAGTACGACGGCGGCGGCGAGGCATGGTGCTCCCCCACCTCCACCGAGATGGTGGTCGAGTACTGGGGGCGCAAACCCTCGGCCGAGGACACCGCCTGGGTCGACCCGGCCTACGCCGACCCGACCGTCGACCACGCCGCCCGGATGACCTACGACTACGAGTACGAGGGCGCCGGCAACTGGCCCTTCAACACCGCGTACGCGGCCGGTTTCCCCGGCCTGGAGGCCCGGGTCACCCGGCTGCACTCGCTCGACGAGGCGGAACGGTTCATCAAGGCGGGCATCCCGGTCGTCACCTCGCAGTCGTTCCTCGCCCGCGAGCTGGACGGCGCCAACTACGGCACCTCCGGGCACCTGTTCGTGATCGTCGGCTTCACCGCCGACGGTGACGTCATCGTCAACGATCCCGCGTCGTCGTCGAACGAGGCGGTCCGCAACGTCTACAAGCGGGAGCAGTTCGAACAGATCTGGCTGCGCACCAAGCGCTACCGGGACAACGGGACGGTGGCCTCCGGCTCCGGCGGCATCGCGTACCTCATCAAACCCACCACCCGCCCCTGGCCGCACCTGTGAAAGGAGGGGGCCCCGGTTAACGCCTGGCGTATAGAAGGGGCCCCTTCTCACCACCTCGCCGCTAGTGCTGGCGACTGTCCGGCTCGGCCTGGTCGTCACCGGCGAGCGCGGAGCGCAGCCGGTCCTTCTCCGTGCGACGACGCTCCGACGCCTCCGCCATCTCCCCGGCCATCTCGTCCCGCCACCCCTTGAGCAGGAAGAACGACAGCGCGGCGGAGAACACGAGCGCCAGCATCAGCCGGAGGAAGATGTTCATGTCGATGAACCAGAGGGCCGCCAGCACGGCGACGAACAGCCCGATCCGGCCCAGCGTGTATTTGACGGCCGCGCTCATGCCAGCGTTCCCACTCTCTCCGCGCCTCAGCCCGTCCGCCGGGCCAGCCAGTGCACGCCATGAAACCAGATGACCGCGTAGACCACGGTGAACACCGCCGCGGCCAGCGCGCCGGTGAACAACGCCGGCAGCCCCGCGACCAGCCCGGCCGCCAGTAGCCCGGCGAGGACGCCGACCGCGATCCCGACAAGCGCGGCCAGCACCCGGGCGGCCCCGAACTCCCAGGCCCGGAAGTCGTCCCAGAACAACCAGAGCGGCAGGATCACCGCCAGCCAGCCATTGGTCCGCCCGAACCCGCCGGCGCCCACGGCGGCGAACGCCCATTCGAAGAGCAGCAGCGCCAGCACCCCGATCACCAGGCCGGCGAGCGTGACACCGAGCAGGTCACCGAGGGTGAGGATGCGTCCCTCGGCGTCGCGCCGGGGAAACGCGCGCTGCTGCTCGCCGGTGCTCATCGCCGGGTCAGGCCCAGACCTGCTGCGGTTCGGAGCGGCGCTCGGCCATCGACGGCGCGGCATCGTACTCACGGACGGTGTCGTAGCGGGTGTTCCGCTCCACCGGGCGGAAGCCGGCGTCCCAGATTAGGTGGAGCAGGTCGTCCCGGTGCATGGTGTTCGGCGTGCCGTACGAGTCGGCGTCGTGGGTGATCTTGTATTCCACGACCGAGCCGTCCAGGTCGTCCACGCCGAAGTTCAGCGAGAGCTGCGCCACCGAGAGCCCGTGCATGACCCAGAAGCACTTCACGTGCGGGACGTTGTCGAACAGCAGCCGGGAGACCGCGAACGTCTTGAGCGACTCGGCCGGCGAGGCCATCGTGGTGCGGGCCTGGATCCGGTTGCGGACCTTGCCGTCCGCCGAGTCGACGAAGTCGTGCTGGTAGCGCAGCGGGATGAAGACCTGGAAGCCGCCGGTCTCGTCCTGCAGCTCACGCAGCCGCAACACGTGGTCGACCCGGTGCCGGGGCTCCTCGATGTGGCCGTAGAGCATTGTCGACGGCGTCTTCATGCCCTTCTGGTGGGCCAGCCGGTGGATCCGCGACCAGTCCTCCCAGTGGCAGGCGTGGTCGACGATGTGCTGCCGGACCTCCCAGTCGAAGATTTCCGCGCCGCCGCCGGTGAGCGACTCCAGCCCGGCGTCCATCAGCTCGTCGAGGATCTCGTCGGCGGTGAGCCCGCTGATCTTCTCGAACCACTGCACCTCGGTCGCGGTGAACGCCTTGAGGTTGACCTTCGGCAGCGCCGCCTTCAGCTCGCGCAGCACCTTCGGGTAGTAGCGCCACGGCAGCGTCGGGTGCAGGCCGTTGACGATGTGCAGCTCGGTGAGCTGCTCGTCCTCCATCTCCTTGGCCTTGCGGACCGCCTCGTCGATCCGCATCGTGTAAGCGTCCTTCTCGCCCGGCTTGCGCTGGAACGAGCAGTAGGCACACGACGCGGAGCAGACGTTCGTCAGGTTGAGGTGCCGGTTGACGTTGAACATCACCCGGTCGCCGTTCAGCTCGGTGCGCCTGTGGTGGGCCAGCCGGCCCAACCAGGTCAGGTCGTCGCTGTCATAGAGGGCGATGCCGTCTTCGCGGGTCAGCCGCTCCCCCGCGTAGACCTTCGCTTCGAGCTCGCGCTTGAGTCCGGCGTCCATCCGACAGCCACGTCCTTCCACCTGGGGTCCGGATCGAGCGTACGTCGCGGGTCGGACGTACCGCCGACGCGGTCGGCCGCAGCGACGCAGTTCACCGTTCGTCACCCTCCGCACATCGACATCGCTGCGCCGGTGAGGTAAGACAAGGGTGGGGCGGAACACACCACCAGTGCCGTCCTGTCCCATCACGCCCACGACGCGTGGCGCGCACCAGACCGGACGGGGAGCGGAATGGTCGACAGCACCAAGGCCCGACGGCGACGGCGACGGGCCCCGGTGATCTCACCGGTGCTCCGCCCGGCGCTCTGGTCCGCCCTGCTCGGGGCGGTCGCGGCCACGGTGCTCGCCACACCCGCCTGGGCCGACCCACTTCCCGACACCGTTCCCAGCACCGGCTCCCGGCCGCAGGTCACCGGCCCCCTCCAGTTGCCGGCCGCGCCGGGCGTCGTCGCCGGCCGCCCCGGCGCCGTCCCGGGCCTGCCCGGCGCCACCGTCCCCGGCCTCACCGGCGCCGGAGCCGTGCCGGGCGCCAGCGTCGTGAACCCGGCCGACGGGCCGCTGATCGCGCAGATCAACCAGGTCGACGCCCGGGTCGCGCAGCTCGGCGACGACCTCCTGCGGATCAAGGGCGAGCGGGACGCGGCCCAGGCCGAGCTGGTCGTCGCCGCCGGCCGGCTCAAGGAGGCCCAGGACGCGCTCGCCCGAGCCCAGGAGGGCGCCAAGAGCGCCGCCGCCGACGCGGTCAAGGCCGACGCCGCGCTGCCGACCGGCGAGTTCGGGACCAGCCTGCGCGAGTTCGCCGACCTGCAACGGATCACCCGGGGCGACAAGGCCGAGCGGGCCACCACATCCGTGACCGGTGAGCTGCTCCGCGCCACCACCGACGAGCGGGTCGCCCGTGAGGCGCACGCCTCGGTGCAGCGGCGGGTCACCGAGAAGACCGCGGAGTTCACCCGTGTCGAGGCGGATCTGCACAAGCAGGAAGCCGCGCTACTCAAGCTGCGCCGGGACAATGCCGCCAAGCTGCTCGACATCGAGCGCCGGGAGGACGCCGCCGAGCAGCGGCTCGGCAACCCGTACGTCGTCAACCAGAGCATCAACGGCCTGGTCGCCGATCCGATGGCGCTCGACGCCGTGCGCTACGCCCTGGCCCAGCTCGGTGATCCCTACCTCTGGGCGGCGGAGGGTCCGGACCGGTTCGACTGCTCGGGCCTGATGCTCGCCTCCTATCAGGCGGCCGGCTACCGGGGCCTGCCGCGGGTTTCCCGCGACCAATACTTCGCGACCCGCTCCCGCAGCGTCAGCCCCAACGCCCTGCTCCCGGGCGACCTGCTCTTCTTCGCGTCGAGCAGCAGCTGGACCAGCATCCACCACGTGGCGATGTACATCGGCAACGGCAAGATGGTCGAGGCGCCGCGGACCGGCGACGTCGTGAAGATCTCCGTGGTCCGCTGGTCCCGGCTCTACGCCGCGACCCGGGTGGTCGGTGCCGTCCCCGCACCGGCCACGCCCGTGCCGGCGCCGACCGTGCCGACCAACCCGCCGAAGCCCAAGCCGACGCCGACGAAGACCGCGACGCCGAAGCCCTCGGGTACGCCGAAGCCGACGCCGACCACGTCGAGCCCGTCGCCCACCCCGTCGACGAGCACCACGCCGACGCCGAGCCCGTCCGACACGCCGAGCCCGTCACCGAGCCGCACCGCCACCCCCGCGCCGACCACCAGCTCGGCGAAGCCGACCGAGAGCGCCGCCGCACCGTCGAGCAGCGCCGCCAAGCCGACCGAGAGCGCCGCCAAGCCGACCGAGAGCGCCGCCAAGCCGACCGGCAGCGCGGCCGGCAGCAACTCCGCGAGCCCGAGCAGCGGCGACTGACCGAACCGTCCGCTCCGGCTGTGTTCCCGGGCCGGAATGTGGCACGGTGAGATCCAGGCACTTCCGGCCGGCGGCACGGTCGGGGGCGAGCGTGGGTGCGGAGGGGCGAGATGGGCGAGCACGAGGTTCCGGCGGAGACGGTCCACCCGGGACCCACGCCCGACCCCGCCGGTGACGCCGACGAGCAGCCGGCGCAGGTGGCCGTCGCGCGGGCTCGGGTGAGCGTGGCCGGCTCGGCGGTGCCGCCGCCGTCCGGCGGGGAACAACCCGGTCCGCCGGCCACCGCCACCACCTACCGGGCGGGTGCTCCGGCGGCGAGCGTGCCGCCGCTGGATCGGCGTCGTCCCGGTGCGACGGTTCCGCCCGCCAGTTGGTCCGCCTTCGCGGCGGCCGAGCGTCCCGCCACCGTGACCCCGCCCGACAACGGTGACGCCGGTCACCCGGCAGCCACCTCGAGCCAGGCCGCCCCGACCCCCGAATGGCCGGTCCCCGCCGCCCCGGCGTCCGCGTCCGCGGAGGCTCCGGCACCCACCCCCGACGACGCCGAAAGCCCGGTGTCCGCCCCCGGCAACGCCGCGGCGGGTACGGCCGGTGGCGTCGCCGCGGCGGGCACCGCTGGTCGCGTCACCGCGGCGGCACCCCGGGTCTCCGGTTCCGTCCAGGTGCCCGCGCCGCGCACGGGTGCCGAGACATCGCCTGCCCGGGCCAGCGCCTCGGTGCCCGGCCTGAGCCGGGTGTCCGCCGAGGAGGTCGCCGCCTCGGTGGCAGCCGCTCCCGCCGCCGCGAAGATCTACCGGGCCGGCCCGGTCAATCCGGAGCCGCCGGAGCCCGCCCAGCCGCCGGAGCCGGCGCAGCCGCCGACGCCGCACGGCCCGGAGCCCGAGCCGGCGCCGACCCCCGTCCCGGGCCCGACGCCCCCGTCGCCAGCACCCGAGCCGGAGCCCCCGCTGCGCCCGACGCCCCCGCAGCCCGGCCCGCCGGCGCCCACGCCGGCGCCGAATCCGCCCGGACCGGTCCCGCCGGCGCCGAATCCGCCCGGTCCGGTCCCGCCGGTGCCCGGGCCGCCCACGCCGCCACCCGGGCCGCTTGTGCCTCCGGGGCCGCCGCCACCCGGCCCGATGCCCGCGCCGCCGTTCCCGCCGCCACCGGCGATGGCCGGCGCGCCCGGAGCGCAGCCGGCCTGGGTCGCCACGTACACGTCGGCTCCGCCGCCACCCGCCGCGCCCCCGCCGCCGGTGGTGCCGGCACCGGCGCTGCCGACCTGGCCGCCGCCGGCCGCCCCCGCCCGGGAGGTCGAGGCGGCCCGTCCGGTACGCCCGCAGCCGGGCGCTCAGGATCTGGCCGGAACCGCGTACGGCGGCACCGAGGGTCCCGGCTTCGCCACGATCTCGTTCCCGCAGGGCAGCCCGTCGGAGAACTCCGGTTCGCTGACCGGGCACATCCTGGCCCAGGGCTGGTCGGAGGACGCGCCGACCGCTCGGGCCAGCAACACCAAGGTCATCATCGTGCTGGCCGCGGCGCTTGCCGTGTTGATCGCGATCAGCCTGCTCGTGGTCTTCCTGGCCAACGACGTGTTGAGCGGGCTGACCGGCGGCTGACGGGGTGAGCCCGCCCACTACCGCCGCGCGGTGCGGTGGCAGTGTCGGCGGATCGCCGTACACTTGTCGGGATCACTGACCCGGCGCGCCGACTGTGCGCGCCCATGGGCGATCTTGCGGGCGATTCGGCGGCGTGACGGTGCCGCGGCGGGCCATCGCGAAGATGCGCCCCCGCTCGCTCGAAAGGCATTTCTTGACCACGTTCGCCGCCTCCGGCACGTCCCCGTCCACCGACCCGGCCATCGAGATGGCCGCCGACACTCCTGACTTCGCCTCGCTGGGCCTGCCCCGGCCGCTGGTCGAGGCGCTCGCCCGGCAGGGCATCACCACTCCGTTCGAGATCCAGCGGGCCACCGTCCCGGACGCGCTCGCCGGCCGTGACGTGCTCGGCCGGGGTCAGACCGGCTCGGGCAAGACGCTCGCCTTCGGCCTGCCGGTGATCGCCCGGCTCGCCGAGCGCAACCGGGCCCGGTCGCTGCACCCGCGCGCCCTGATCCTGGTCCCCACCCGCGAGCTGGCCATGCAGGTCAACGACGCGCTGGTGCCGCTCGGCAAGTCGATCGGCATCTTCCTGAAGACCGCGGTCGGCGGCGTGCCGTACGACCGGCAGATCGACGCGCTGCGGCGCGGCGTGGAGATCGTGGTGGCCACGCCGGGGCGGCTCGGCGACCTGATCGCGCGTGGCGTCTGCCGGCTCGACGACGTCGAGGTCACGGTGCTTGACGAGGCCGACCAGATGGCCGACATGGGCTTCCTGCCCGAGGTCACCGAGCTGCTGGCGAAGACGCCCGCGAACGCCCAACGGCTGCTCTTCTCGGCCACTCTGGACAATGACGTCGACACGCTCGTCAAGCGGTTCATGACCGACCCGGTCACCCACTCGACCGCGCCGGCGACCGCCGCCGTGTCCACCATGGACCACCACATGCTGCTGATCCCGCCGCACGACAAGTTCGCGGTCACCGCGTCCATCGCCGCCCGGGACGGCCGCACCATGGTCTTCGCCCGTACGCAGCTCGGCGTCGACCGGCTTGTCGACCAGCTCACCGCGGTCGGCGTACGGGCCGGTGGCCTGCACGGCGGCAAGACCCAGCGGATGCGCACCAAGACGCTCGCCGAGTTCCGCGAGGGCCGGATGAACGTGCTTGTCGCCACCGACGTGGCGGCCCGGGGCATCCACGTGGACGGGGTGTCGCTCGTGCTGCACGTGGACCCGCCGAAGGACCCGAAGGACTACCTGCACCGGGCCGGCCGCACCGCCCGGGCCGGCGAGTCCGGCGCGGTGGCGACCCTGGTCCTGCCGAAGCAGCGCCGGACCACGCTCGCCATGTTGGAGAAGGCGGGTGTCGATCCGGCCCAGGCGCGGGTACGGGCCGGCGACGAGGCGCTTGCCGAGTTGACAGGTGCGCGCGAGCCCAGCGGCGTGCCGGTCCGCGAGGAGCCGGAGCCCCGCCGCGGCGGGCGCGGCTACGGCGACCGGGACGGACGCGGCTACGACCGTGGTGGCCGCGGTTACGCCGACCGGGGCGCGCGCGGCTTCGACCGGGGCGGACGTGGCTACGGCGACCGCCCCGCCGGCGAACGGCGCTTCGGCGACCGACCCACAGGTGAGCGACACTTCGGCGACCGGCCGTCGGGCGACAGGCGCTTCGGCGACCGACCCACAGGTGAGCGACGCTTCGGCGACCGGCCCGCGGGCGAGCGCGGCTTCCGCGAGCGTCCGGCCGGCGAGCGGTTCGGCAACGACAGGCGCGACGACAGGCGCTTCGGCGACCAGCCGGCCCGGGACGACCGGCGGCACGACGCCCGGCCCACCGGCGGGCGCGGCTTCGGTGAGCGCCGCCACGACGACCGCCCGCAGGGCGAGCGGCGCTTCGGCGACCGGGACAGCAGCACCGAGCGGCGCTTCGGGGACCGGGGTGACTTCCGGCCGGCTGAGCGTCGGGATGGGTTCCGCTCCGAGGGGCGGGGCCGGGACGACCGGCCGCGCGACGAGCGGCGCGGTTTCGGCGGGCGTCCGCCGGCGCGTACCCACTGATCCGGGCGGTCGGGAGACCGCGAAGCGAAACGCCGCCGCCGAGCATCCGCTCGGCGGCGGCGTTCGCGCATCCGCTGCCGGTGCCGGCCGGGTCGCGTAACGTCCGGTCCATGCCGAAGTCGCTCTTCTGGACCCGGACCGACACCGCCGGCTCGGAGCACGTGGTGCTCGACGACCACCAGGGGTTGACCGCGCAGGGTGTGGCGCTGGCCGTGGACCCGATCCCCTACACCTGCCGCTACCGCCTGACGATCGCCCGGGACTGGTCGACCACCCGGGTCGAGGTCGACGCGGACGGTGCCGGCTGGGCGCGGAGCGTACGCCTGGAGCGGGGCCGGGACGGGTGGCGCGTGCGTACCGGCGAGGAGGGTGACCTGGACGCGGCGCTGCGCGCGGCCGGGCAGCCACTTGCGGGCCTGCCAGGCACGGACGACCCGGGCCGGCTGGCCGACGCGCTCGACGTCGACCTGGGCGGTTCGCCGCTCACCAACACGCTGCCCATCCGGCGGATCGGGCTGGGCCGGCTCCCCGCCGACCTCGCCACGAGTGTGACGGTCGCCTGGGTGCTGCTGCCCGGCCTGGCCGTGGTGCCGGCCGAGCAGGTCTACACCTCGCTCGGTCCGGGCCGGGTCCGGTACGCCAGCGGCACGTTCACCACAGACCTTGAGGTCGACCCGGACGGCTTCGTGGTGCGCTATCCGGGGCTCGCGGAGCGGGTCGACCCGCGCTGACCGGTCAGGCCGGCCACGTGCCGTCGGTCAGGAACCGGTCGACGACGGCCAGGTGCGGGGCGAGGTCGAGGCCCTGCGCGGCCACCCACCCGTCGTCGTAGTAGGTGTCGCCGTAGCGGTCGCCCGGGTCGCAGATCAGCGTGACCACCGAGCCGGTCCGGCCGGCGGCGCGCATCTCCGCGATCAGCCCGAACGCGCCCCACAGGTTGGTGCCGGTGGAGCCGCCCACCCGGCGGCCGAGCACGGCGGAGCCGGCCCGCATCGCGGCGAGCGACGCGGCATCCGGCACCTGGACCATCCGGTCCACCACGCTTGGCACGAAGGACGGCTCGACGCCGGGCCTGCCGATGCCCTCGATCCGGGAGCCGCGGCCGGTGCGCAGCGACCAGTCGCCGGCCTGCCAGGCCGGATAGAATGCGGAGTTCTCCGGGTCCACCACGCACAGCTTGGTGGGCAGCCGGCGGTAGCGGGCGTACCGGCCGATGGTGGCGCTGGTGCCGCCGGTGCCGGCGCCCACCACGATCCAGGCGGGTATCGGGTGCCGTTCCAGCGCGAGCTGCGCGTAGATCGACTCGGCGATGTTGTTGTTGCCCCGCCAGTCGGTGGCCCGCTCGGCGTAGGTGAACTGGTCCATGTAGTGGCCGCCGGTGTCCTCGGCCAGCCAGCGCGCCTCGATCACCACCTTGGCCGGGTCCTGGACCAGGTGGCAGCGCCCGCCCTGGAACTCGATCTGGGCGATCTTCTCCGGGGAGGTGGAGGCGGGCATGACCGCGATGAACGGCAGCCCGAGCATGCGCGCGAAGTAGGCCTCGGAGACCGCTGTCGACCCGGAGGACGCCTCGACGACCGTGGTGTCGCGGCCGATCCAGCCGTTGCACAGCCCGTAGAGGAACAGCGAGCGGGCCAGCCGGTGCTTGAGCGAGCCGGTCGGGTGCACCGACTCGTCCTTGAGATAGAGGTCGATCCCCCACGCCCGGGGGAGCGGGAAGGGCAGCAGGTGGGTGTCGGCGGAGCGGTTGGCGTCCGCCTCGACCGCGGCGATGGCCTCGGTCAACCAGCGCCGGCCGGCCTCGTCGCAGCGGTCGAGATGAGTCACGCCGGCAACGTTACAAGCGAGGTGGGCTCGGATCCGCCCGGACCCGGCGCGCCTGCCGGCGCTGCCCGGCCCGGCCGGCGGCCCGCACCACCGGGGTCAGGGCCAGGGCGAGCCGGGGGTACGCGTCGAGCAGCCGCACCTGCGCGCCACGCCAACGGGGCAGGCTGACCACCGGGCGGGGCCGGCGGGCCAGCCGTACCGCCCGCGCGGCCACCCGCTCCGGCGTCAGCAACGTCCCGGTGAAGGAGGCGAGCGCCCCGGGGTCGTCGAGCTTGTCGTGCAGCATCGGCGTCCAGATGCCGTCCGGGCACAGGCACGACACGTGTACGCCCCGGACGCCCGCCATCCGCAGGTCGCTCAGGGTGCCGAGGCTGAACGCCAGCAGGGCGTGCTTGCTCGCGGCGTAGACGGTCTCCCCGGGCGCCGCGATCAGCCCGGCCAGCGACACCACGTTGAGCACGTGCCCGTGGCCCTGTTCGCGCATGACCGCGAGCGCGGCAAGCGTGCCGTTCATCGCGCCGAGCGCGTTGACCTCCACCACCCGGCGTCGGGTCTGCGCGTCGTGCCCCCAGGAGGGGCCGGTGACCAGGATGCCGGCGTTGTTCACCCACAGCCCGAGCCCGCCCGGCGCGCCGGCCGCCGCGGCGGCGACCGCGGCGCACGCCTGCTCGTCGCGGACGTCGAGGGGGTGGGACCAGCCGCCGAGCGGCCCGGCGGTGACGGCCGCCGCCTCGGCGTCGACGTCTGTCACAAGCACCCGCCAGCCGTCGGCGTGCAGCGCTGCGGCGAGCGCGCGGCCGAGCCCGCCGGCCGCTCCGGTCACCACGGCGGCGCCCCGCTCCGAGGTCGTCATCGCCGCACGCTAACCGCCCGCCCCGCCCGCCGGCCAGGCCCGGTGGTCAGGGGGTGGGGGGTACGAGCGGTTGGGGGCGGTTCTCCCACTTCGTCGACAGGGCGATGCCGGTGCGGGTGGAGGCGACGCCGGGCGTGCGGTTCAGCCGGACGATCAGCTGTTCCAACTCGGCGATGGTGCCCACCCGAGCCTTGAGCAGGAACGATTCCACGCCTGCCATGAAGTAGCAGGACTCGATCTCGGGGATCTGGCGGAACGCCTCAAGCACGTCGTCGGTGTCCGCGTCGGAGTTCTCCACGATGCCGATCAGCGCGGTGACCCCGAGGCCGACGGATTCCGGCTCGACCTCGGCCCGGTAGGCGCGGATCACGCCGCCGGATTCCAGCTTGCCGACCCGTTCGTGCACGGCCGGGGCGGAGAGGCCGACCTGCCGGGCCAGTTCGGCGTACGACAGGCGGGCGTTACCGCGCAGCAGCTCCACGAGGCTCAGGTCGATCGCGTCCACGGAGAGTGACCCTATCCATTCACAAACGCCCGCTCACAGGGGGTCTACGCCAGTACCATTTACTAACTTTCGGACTGTGTGCGTTTTTCGCGTTTGGCGGACACGCCCGGTCGCTGGTGCTGTAATTGCCGTACGTCCCTCATGACGGCTCTGGGCTCGCACCGGCCGGGGGCAGTGTGTTCAGCCGGGGGCTTCGTCGACGCGAGGAGGGGGCTGTGGACACTGGAGATCGCCTGCTGACACCGGGTGAGGTCGCTGCGCTGTTTCGGGTTGACCCGAAGACCGTGACCAGATGGGCAGCGGCCGGCCGGATCGGCAGCATCCGGACTCCAGGCGGGCATCGCCGGTTTCGGGAATCCGAGGTGCGGGCTCTGCTGGAGGGGGAGGGCATGCTGGACGAGGCGGAAGACATGGGCAAGCCACGCAATGTGGGCCCGACCGCCTCGACCGGCCCCGGCCCGGCGAACGCCGGCATGTACTGAAGCGAGCGGGGCGCGGTCCGACCGGTGAGGCGGGCCGCGTCCCGACCGGTCAGGCCGGGTCCGCGTCCCGCCGAGCGGCGGCCAGCTCCCCGGACCAGCGCCGGAACAACGTGTGCGGGACGCCGAGCGCGTCGAGCACCTTGCCGGCCACGAAGTCGACCAACTGCTGGGCGGAGGCCGACGCCCCGGCGCCGTAGAAGCCCGGGCTGGCCGGCAGCACCACGGCGCCGGCGTCGTGCAACGCGATGAGGTGCTCCAGGTGGCTGCGGGTCACCGGCGTCTCCCGGGGCACCACCACGACCGGCCGCCGTTCCTTGAGGTTCACCTCGGCGGCGCGCTGGAGCAGATCCTTGGACAGCCCGATCGCGATGCCGGCGCAGGCGGCGGTGCTGGCCGGCACCACGGCCATGCCGCGTACCCGGTAGGAGCCGCTGCTCGGCCCGGCCGCCAGGTCGCCGGCGGGCCAGTGCCGCAGGTCCGCCCCGGCGAGGTCGCGGTCGAGCCAGCCGGCCAGGTCGTCGGCCCAGTGCGCGTCCCGGAACGGCCGGCCGGTCTCGTCGAGGACGGTCAGCCGCGCGGCCCGGGAGACGATCAGGTCCACCGCCTGGCCGGCGTCGAGCAGGCCCCGGAGGACCGCCGCCGCGTACGGTGTGCCGGAGGCGCCGGAGACGCCCACCACCCATGGTTCGCGCATGCCGTCAAGCCTGCCAGGCCGGACGTCAACCGGCTCGACGGGGCTTCCCGTGGCGTGGGATTCTCTGACCGGCAATCCACCCCTCATGGGAAGGCCCGGTGATGACGGCTGCGGTGCTGCGGGCGCTGCGCTCCGACTGTCCCGTTCCGCCGCGGCTCTCCCCGTACGCCGACGAGGTGCAGAGCTGGCTGGCCACCCGGCTGGACCAGCTCGGCCTGCCGCTCGACCCGGCCACCCGGCGGCGGCTCGGCCGGGCCGGCTTCGCCAGGTACGCCGGCCGGCTCTACCCGGACGCCAGCGAGGCCGACCTGCGCGTGCTGACCGCGCTGTTCACCTGGTTCTTCCTGGTCGACGACGCCTGCGACGGCCCGGACCGGCTGAACCCGGCGCGGATCCGCGCGCTGCGCGACGGCACGCTCGCGCTGCTCCGCGACGGTCCCCGGGCCCGCCACTCCGGCTTCGCCGGCCCGCTGCGCCGGCTGCTGGTGCAGGCGTGGCGGGAACCGCGCCGCCGGATGCCGGCGCGGTGGCGGCTGCGGTTCGCCGACGCCGTCGCCGACCACCTCGACGGCGTCTCACGGGAGGCGGCGGCCACCTCGACCGGCCGCCCGCCGGGCGTCGCCGAGTACATCCGGCTGCGCCGGGCCACCTCGGCGGCGTACGTGTCGTACCCGCTGATCGAGTTCGCGTCCCGGCGCCCGCTGCCCGACGCGGTCTACCACCATCCCGTGCTGCGCCGCCACGCCGACCTCGGCAACGACCTGCTCTCCTGGTTCAACGACATCGCCTCGCTCGAACGCGACCGGGCCGTCGGCGGCGGGCACAACCTGGTGCTCGCGGTGGCCGGCGAGCGGGGCGTGCCGGTGCCGGCCGCGGTCGACCTGGTGGCCGGGCACTGGCGGGCCGAGATGAACCGCTTCATGGTGTTGCGCGAGGCGGTGCCGTCGTTCGGCCCGGCGCTTGACGAGGCGGTCACCGCCCACCTCGACGGGGTGGCCGCCGCCGTCCGGGGCACTGTCGACTGGACGCTGGAGAGCGCCCGCTACCCGGTGGCCGCAGCACCCTGACCCGACCCGACCCGGCCGGCCCGACCCGACCCGGCCCGCTGCCCGCTCAGGGGCGCAGGTCGAGCCGGATCACCAGGTCGAGCAGGGCGAACACGAACAACGCGATGCCGACGAACCCGTTGGCGGTGAAGAACGCCCGGTTGACCTTGCTCAGGTCGGTGGGGCTGACCACCAGGTGCTGGTAGCCGAACGCGACCGCGGTGAGCGCCAGCCCGATCCACCACAGCCAGCCGAAACCGATGAGCGCGCCGAACCAGATGAACAGCGCGAACGTCACCACGTGCGCGACGGTGGAGGCGTGCAGCGCGAAGCGGCGGCCGTACCGGGCCGGCACGCTGTGCACGCCGATCTCCCGGTCGATCTCCGAGTCCTGGCAGGCGTAGATCAGGTCGAAGCCGCCGATCCACAGCCCGACCGCCGCGCCCAGCAGCCAGGCCGGGCCGGACCCGTCCAGGGTGCCGGTGACCGCCAGCCAGGCGCCGACCGGGCCGACCGCCTGGGCCAGCGCGAGGATGGCGTGCGGCCAGTTGGTGAACCGCTTGCCGTACGGGTAGACCACGAGCGGCACCGCGGCCAGCGGCGCGAGCACCAGGCAGAGCGGGTTGAGCAGGGCGGCGGCGCCCAGGAAGACCACGAGCGCGACGACCGCGCCGGTCCAGGCCGTGCGCACGCTCACCGCGCCGGTGACCAGCTCCCGGTTGGCGGTACGCGGATTCCGCGCGTCGATCCGCCGGTCGAGGATCCGGTTGGCGGCCATCGCGAACGTCCGCGCGCCGACCATCGCCACGGTGATCAGCAGCAGGTCGAGCCAGCGCACCCGCCCGCCGTTGACCTGCATGGCGGTCAGCGCGGACAGGTACGCGAACGGCAACGCGAACACGGAGTGCTCGATCGCGACGAGCTTGAGGAAGGACGTGACCCGGCCGGGCCGCTCCAGCACCGCCGTCATCGGATCCCGTACTCCTTCCACCGCTTGTCGACGAGCGCGACCACCTCGGGCGACATGGTCATCTCCTCGGGCCAGCCCCGGGTGTAGCCCTCGGTGGGCAGCTTGCGGGTCGCGTCGAGGCCCGCCTTGCCACCCCAGAACTGCTGGTAAGAGGCGTGGTCCAGGTGGTCGACAGGCCCTTCGGTGACCATCAGGTCGCGGGCGTAGTCGACGTTGCCGAAGGCGCGGAACGCGACCTCGTGGTAGTCGTGCACGTCGCAGTCCTCGTCGACGATCACGATCAGCTTGGTGAGGGACATGAGGTGGGCGCCCCAGATCGCGTTCATCACCTTCTGCGCGTGCTTCGGGTAGCGCTTGCGGATCGACACGATCGCGCAGTTGTGGAAGACCCCGGCGGCCGGCAGGTCGTAGTCGACGATGTCCGGGATCATCAGCTTGAGCAGCGGCAGGAAGATCCGCTCGGTGGCCTTGCCGAGGCCGTGGTCCTCCTGCGGCGGCTTCGACGTGATGATCGAGTGGTAGACCGGGTCGCGCCGCATGGTCATGGTCTCGACGTGCAGCACCGGGAACGGCTCGACAGGCGTGTAGAAGCCGGTGTGGTCGCCGAACGGGCCCTCCGGCAGCCGCTCGCCCGGCTCCAGATAGCCCTCCAGCACCACCTGGGCGTGCGCCGGCACCTGCAATGGCACGGTCAGGCAGTCGACCATCTCCACCCGCTCGCCGCGCAGGAAGCCGGCGAACAGGTATTCGTCGATGTCACCTGGTAGCGGCGCGGTGGCCGCGTACGAGACGACGGGGTCGCAGCCGATGGCGATGGCGACCGGGAGCCGCTGGCCGAGCCGCTCGGCCACGGCGTGGTGCGCGGTCGAGTCCTTGTGGATCTGCCAGTGCATGCCGAGCGTGTTGCGCCCGTGCTGCTGGAGCCGGTAGAGGCCCAGGTTGCGCTTGCCGGTCTCCGGGTGCTTGGTGTGGGTAAGCCCGAAGTTGTGGAAGATCCCGCCGTCACCCGGCCACACCTGGAGCCCGGGCAGCCGGTCGAGGTCGACGTCGTCGCCGGAGTAGACCACCTGCTGGCAGGGCGCGGTCTTGACCTTGCGGGGCGGCACGGACTTGAGCTGCATGACCTTGCCGAGGCCCTCACGGATGCCGGACCAGCCGACCGGCAGCTCCGGCTTGACAAGCGCGCCGATCCGGGCGCCGATCTCGTCGAGCGTCTCGACGCCGAGCGCCATGGCCATCCGCTTCTCGGTGCCGAACAGGTTGACCGCGACCGGCATCTCGCCCCGGGTGGGCCGCTCGAAGAGCAGCGCCGGCCCGCCGTCGCGGACGGTCCGGGTGACCACCTCGCTCATCTCCAGCGTGGGGTCGACCGGGACGGTGACCCGCCGCAGTTCCCCGGCGCGCTCCAGGGCCGCTAGGAAGTCGTTGAGATCGTCGTACGGGAACCCACGCATCACCCCATCCTCCCCCACCCCTCCGGGGTGTAAGGAGGGGGCCCTTGTTAACGCATTTGGTAGAGGAGGGGGCCCCTATTAACACGTCCACCGCATGGACCGAGGTCAACCGGGTAGTCGCCGGCATGGGTGACGGGCGGGTGCCGGCGGGGTTCAGCGAGCAGCGGGCCCAGGTGGGCGACGTGGAGATCAACTATGTCCGGGGCGGCCGGGGACCGACCCTCGTGCTGCTCCACGGCTACCCGCAGTGCTGGCGGATGTGGCGGCACGTGCTGCCCGAACTGGCGCAGTCGTACCAGGTGATCGCCCCCGATCTGCGCGGCTTCGGCGACAGCGACGCCCCGCCCGGCGGGTACGACAAGAAGACCGTCGCCGCCGACCTGCACGGGCTGCTCACCGGGCTCGACCTGGCCGGGGACATCCGGCTGGTCGGTCACGACCTGGGCACCATGGTCGCGTACGCCTACGCCGCCGCCCATCCCGACTCCGTCACCCGGCTGGTGCTCACCGAGGCGCCGATCCCCGACGAGAGCATCTACACGATCCCGGCGCTCACCGCCGCCGGCCCGGCGGTGTGGAACTTCGGTTTCTTCAACGTCCCCAACGGCCTGCCCGAGCAGCTCGTCGCCGGCCGGGAGGCGCTCTGGGTCGACAGGTTCACCGACTCCATCATGGTCAACAAGGGCAGTCTCGGCCCGGACGAGATCGAGGAGTACGCCGGCCACCTGCGCGACGAGGCGCACCTGCGGGCCAGCTTCGCCTACTTCCGCGCGTTCGGGCAGGACATCGCGGACAACACGGCGTACCGGGGCACGAAGCTGCCGATGCCGGTGCTCGCCGTCGGCGCGGAGGCCAGCCTCGGCGGACAGGTGGCCGAGCAGGTGCGCCAATATGCCGACACGGTCACCGGCGAGGTGGTCGCGGACTGCGGCCACTGGCTCTTCGAGGAGCGGCCGGCACAGCTCGCCGCACTGCTGTTGCCGTTCCTGAAGGGCTGACGAGCGGGGGCGGCTCAGAGCCGCCGGGTCGACTCCACGAACGCGCGCCAGGCGGCCGGCCGGAAGGTCAGCAGCGCGCCGTCACGGTCCTTGCTGTCGCGTACGCCGACCACGCCGGCAACGTTGTCGGCCACCTCGACGCAGTCCCCGCCGTTGGTGCTGCTCCGGGTGCTGGTGCGCCACCGGGCGCCGCTCAGGTCCGCCATGTCTCCGCCACCTCCGTCAACAACTCCATCGACTGCCGGGGCGGCAGCGCCTCGCCCTCGATCGACTCCCAGGACGACCGGACCGCGAGCACGTCCTCGGTGCGCTCGATCACCTGCCCCTTGAGCTGATCGTCGAGATAGACGACGTCCTCCCCGGTGGGCAGCGTAGCCAGCACGAAGGCCCCGGCGAAACCCGGATACGCGCCGGCCGAGGCGGGCACCACCTGGATGCGTACCCGAGGATTTTCGTCGGCCACCTTGACCAGCCGCAACACCTGCTCGCGCATCACCAGCGGGCCGCCGACCGGGCGGCGCAGCACGTGCTCGTCCAGCATGGCGACGAGCTGCGGTGGCTTCTCCCCGATCAGCACCGCCTGACGGGCGAGCCGGGCCTCCACCCGCCGCTCCACCTCCGGCTCGTCGAACAGGTTGACGCTGCGGAACAACGCGCGGGCGTAGGCCGACGTCTGCAACAACCCCGGCACCACCATGTTCTGGTACGACCGGAGCACGGTCGCCTGCCGCTCGTTGGCCTCCCACTCCCGCATCCACTGCGGCGACCCGAGCCGGGTCAGCATCCGGCCGAACACGCCACAGGTGTCGAGCGCCACGTCCACCCGGTCCCAGAAGTCCGGCGGCGGCCTACGCGCGCCGGTCTCGACCATCGCCACCGTCGACGGCGAATAGCTGATCGCCTTCGCCAGATCCTCCTGGGTCATCCTCCGAGCCGCCCGCATGTGCCGCAGCTCCTCGATCAACACCTGCAAGCGCTCGTCCACCCGCACGCCTCCTCACGGTTGCGCCCCGCGTGTCTCACCGACCTCACCGACCACTCGGCCCCACACACAGGGTGACCATACGCCTTCCGGTAGTGGTCCCGCCGTCCCGAAACTGTGCACAACGGAATCGTCCGGATCCGCCCCGAAAGGACGGACGAAACCGTGGAGGGGCCGTGCGGTACGTCGGCGGCGGACGGCCCCTCCTTCCAGTCCGGCGACCGAGGAGGAACGGCGATGATGCGACGCCACGACCCGCACCGGCCACTGTGGCTCTGCCGGGCCTGCGGCGGCCCGTGGCCGTGCGGCACAGCCCGGCTGACGCTCTTGGCCGAGTACGGGGACCGCATCGCCCTGTGCATCTATCTCGCCGGGATGCTCTACACCGCCGTCGAGGATCTGCACCGGCTCGATCCGCGCAACGCGCCGAAGCCGACCGCGCTGCACGAGCGCTTCCTCGGCTGGGCCGCCCCACGCCGCGGTTAAGGCGGGGCCCCCGCTTAACGCATTCGGTAGAGGCGGGGCCCCTTATTAACAGCGCCGAGTCAGGCGGCGGGCGTCCAGGCGTACTCGTGCAGGGGTTCGTCGAGCGGCGCGGCGGTGAGCCGGTTCGCGAAGGTCGAGATGGTGTACGTCCCGACGCCGAGCACGACGTCGAGCGCGTGGCGCGGCTGCCAGCCGGCCGCGAGGAGCGCGTCCATCTCGGCGTCGGGGACCGCGCCCCGGTGGTCGAGCACGGCGACGGTGAACCGGCGTAGCGCCTCCAGCCGGGGTTCGGGCAGCGTCCCGCCGGCACGCAGCGCGCCGATCAGCTCCGGCGCGGCGCTCAAGCGGGTGAGCGTCGCGGTGTGCATCGCCACGCAGAGGTGGCAGGCGTTGCGGGTGGCGACCGTCAGCACGACCACCTCCCGCGCGATCGGATCGAGGTCGGTGGCCTCGAAGGCGGCGTTCGCGGCGAGGAAGCCCTTGAGCAGTTCGGGTGAGCCGGCCATCAGGCCGACGGCGGCGGGCAGGTGGCCCAGCTTGCGGTGGACGCCGGCCATGACCGGGCGGGCGGCGGCCGGTGCGGTGCCGGCCGTGTGGACGGGGAAGGTCGATCGGGGCATGGCAGCCTCCCGGGGGTACGGTAGTCAACGTGGTTGACGAAATAGTAAACGTGGTTGTCGAACATGGCAACGCCTGACCGCCCCGGCTTCGCGCTGCCGCTGCTCCTGCTGGCCGGCTTCCGTACGCTCATCGACGACCTGCACGCCGAGCTGGCCCGGCACGGGCACACCGAGCTGCGCCCGGCGCACGGCTTCGTGCTCCAGGCTGTGGGTCCGGCCGGCACCACCGCCTCCGACCTCGGGCACCGCCTCGGCGTCTCCAAGCAGGCCGCCGGCAAGACGGTGGACCGACTGGTCGCGCTCGGCTACCTGGAACGGGTGGACGACCCCGCCGACGCGCGCCGGAAGCTGGTCCGGATGACCGCCCGGGGCCACGACGGGCTGCACCGCTCGGCGGTAGTCTTCGACGAACTGCGCGACCGCTGGGTGGCCGCACTCGGCGCCGACCGGGTCGCCGCGATCGAGGACGACCTGCGCCGGATGGTTCCCGCCGACGTGTTCCGCCTCGACGTGCCGGGCTGGTTCGGCGGGTGAGGGACACGAAAGGGGCACCCGACCGGACGGCGGGTGCCCCCTCGAAAAACTACCGGAAGACGACGTCACTCCTGTTGACCTTGCAGTTGGCATCGTTCCAGCCCTCACCGAGGTAGCTGGGTTCGCTTCCCTTGGCCACACCCTTGTACTTGCCGCAGATGGTGGCCGAGCCGATCACGACCACGCGAGTGATCGTCGCGGTGTCGTTCCAGTTGCTGTTGATGCCGGCGAGCATGTCGATGTCGTCGACGAGGACGTTGTCGATACGCACGTGACGGGTGTACGAGGTGGAGCAGTTGCCGCAGGCGCGGTACAGCTTGCCGGTCCCCTTCAGGTAGAAGCCGGAGATGTTGACCGTGCCGTTGCCGTTGTGCTGGAAGGTCTTGTCGCTGCCGCTGCGCGCGCCGCCACCGATGATGTAGGACGTCCCGCCGTTTGTCTGCTTGAAGGTGGCGGCGTCCTCACCGATGTCGTTCCACCACACGTTGCGCAGCGTGCAGGTGCCCTCGCAGTGCACGCCGTCACCGGCGGGCGAACCGAGGATGACGTTCTGCAGCGTGCCACCGTTGGCGACCTTGAAGATCGGGTCCTGCGACTCGCCCTGTCCACCGTCGCCCATGCAGCAGTAGGTCTTCATGCCGCCGTCGAAGGTGCCGGAGACGTTTACCGTACTCGAAATGTTCACCGAGCCGGCCGACGACGGCCACGCGCCGGTCGGCGTGCCCGGGTTGCCGGTCGGGCCGGACGTCGGACCGCTTGTGGGGCCGCTGGTCGGGTTCGACCCGCCGCTGGCGTACGTCTCGAACTCGGCGATCCGCGGGGTGCCGGACGCGCTCGTGATGACGAAGGAGATTTTCTTCAGCGACGTCGAGGAGAAGTTGATGGTGCTCGGGGCGCTGCCGCCGCTGGCCAGGATGGAGCCCGTGTCGTAGTTCTTGAGCTGCCAGCCGCTGATCGAGCCGCCGCCCGAGGCCTGCACGATGACGGCCGAGGACACCGTGGTGGCGCTGCCCCACTTGACCGAGACCGTGCCGGTGGAGCCGCTCGGCGACCAGTAGGTGCTGGTGCTGCCGTCGATGACGTTGCCGTAGCTGGTACCACTGGCCTTGCTGGAGCCGTCGGCGCCGGCGCCGAGGCTCAGGTTCGTGGCGGCCGAGGCATTGGGAACCTGCAACGCCAGCGCGACGACGGCACCTACGACCGCAGTGGTGCCGCCGGTCAGCCACCGCGTGGCGACTTTACGTCTCATCTGGTTTCACCTTTCGAGCGTGCGTACCCTGGGTAAAAGAAAGCGCTTTCAGGTAACCATAGAGAAACATCGATGTCTAGGCAAGGCTCAGTGCCCGTAGACGCGGGCCGGGTCGACCAGAACGACGTCCGGTCGGGTCGCGGCGCTGTCGGTCAGGTCTTCGGTGAAGCCCTGACCGCTGGCCAGTAGAAGCCGGGTGCCGGTCGCGTCGTACCCGGGCCGCCGTACGAGCAGGGCGCGGATCCGCTCCAGGCGGTCCAGATCACCCCGACCCAACCGGCGGCCCCACTTCACCTCGCCGATCGCCAGCAGGGGACGGGGGCCGTCACCGAGCGGCGGCTCGCCGATCGCGACCAGATCGAGTTCGTGACTCGTCCGCGTGGACGGGTCGGTCAGGGTGGCAGCACTCGCCTCCGCCACATGACCACCCAGCATCTCGGGGTCGGCGAAGCGCAGCGACCACTGCCGCACGATCTCTTCGAAACGTGGCCCGAGGACCGCGCTCGCGAAACGACGTTGCGAGCGTCGCCACACGTCGGCTCCCCGGCGTTGCTCCAACGCCGTCCACGCCGGACGCATGATCGCCTGATAGAAGGTGATCAACGGCTCGGTGATCCGGTAGCTGCTGCGACCGCTTCGGAGCGGATCCGGCTCACGGAGCAGCAGGCCGGCGTCCTCCAGCACGGTCAGCGCGTGCTGGAGGTCGGTCGCCTTCCGCCCGATGTAGCCGGCGATGCCACCCCGGCTGGCGTTCCCCTCCGCGACGGCGGCGAGCACCGAGTGGTACAGCGCCGTGTCCCGCAGATCCGGATCCTCGGCGAGCAGGTAGCGGGCCTCCCGGAACAGGGGCCGAGCCGGGTTCAGGACCGTACGCACGACCCAGTCGTCGAAGTCGTCCGGCCCCGCCGGCGTGTCGTCCTGGACGTACTCCCGCCGGTAGGCAGGTGTCCCTCCGACCACGGCGAAGACGCGCACCGCCAGCAGTGGGTCGTCGATCCCCCAGAACTCAGCCGCCGCACGGTAGTCCAAGGGCGGCACCGGCAACTCCAGCCCGGCCCGCCCGCGAAGGGGAGCCGACCCCGCGAGAAGCCCGCCCATGAAGGACAGCGCGGAACCGCACAGCAGCAGACGGGTGCGGGACTCCGTGCGTTCCGGTCGCCCCGGGGTCAAGGCGTGCTGGATGATCGACGGTAGGTCGCGCGCAGCGCGCACCAGGTAGGGGAATTCGTCGAGCACGACGGTCGTGGGACGGTCTCGCCCGAGTGCGAGCAGCGCGTCCACCGCAGCGCCCCAGTCGGGCAGATGCAGCGGACCGGGCGCCCCCGTGTAGGCGCCCAGAGCCTGCCCCAGCCGGCGCAGCGACTCGGTCGACGTCGCCTCGGTCGCACCGAAGTAGAACCCATCACCTACCTGTGCCAGTTGATAGAGCAGCAAGGTCTTGCCCTGACGGCGGCGCCCACTGACCACACCGATGGTTGCGCCAGGCCGATCGTCCGCCACGAAGCGGGCCAGGTCTCCCCACTCGGCGTCGCGGTCGAAAATCTCGGCGGGCTTGCTCAACATCGCCATACCGCACCACACTTCTTATAACTACAGTTCTTAGAAGTGTACTCCTAAGGACTGTATGCCAGGATGGGCGGATGGACGACGCGTACGTGATGGGCGACCCCGACGGCCTCAGCCCGCTCCAGACCGAGATCCGGGACACGGTGGCGCGTGAACTGCACGCCCAGTTCGCGCTACGGTCGGACCGCCTCGACCTCGCCGACCTGCCCGAGGTGGCCTACCAGATCACCCGACGGATCGACGAGGTGCTGACTCGCCGCGTCAGTTGACGCCGGCGTACGAGTGCAGGCCGGTGAAGAAGAAGTTGACCCCGAACAGGTTCATCAGCATGGTCAGGAAGCCCACGACCGCGATCCAGGTGGCCACGTTGCGCCGCACGCTCGGCGTGGCCCGGGCGTGCAGATAGCCCGCGTAGACCACCCAGGAGATGAACGCCCAGGTCTCCTTCGGGTCCCAGCCCCACGCGCGACCCCACGCCGCCTCGGCCCAGATCGCCCCGGCGATCACCGCGAAGGTGAAGATCGGGAACGCGAAGGCGTGCAGCGTGAAGGTCAACCGCTCCAGGCCGGCCGCCGCCGGCAGCCGCCGGGCCAGGGTGAACGGGAAGCTGCGCTTCCCCTGTTCCCAGCCGGCCCGCATCAGGTACGCGGCGGCGGGCACCACGCCCAGCAGGAAGATGCCCGAGGCGAAGATGATCGTCGACACGTGGATGATGAACCAGTACGACTGGAGCGCCGGCATCAGCGGCACCACCTGGACATAGAGCTTCAGCTCGGCGAACGCCAGCAGCAGCACCATCACCAGGGTCAGGAACAGCCCCAGCCGGCGCAGCGACGGCTGCTTCCAGAGCACCACGAGCCACGCCGCCACCCCGATCCAGGTGACCGTGAGCACGAACTCGTACATGTTGCCCCAGGGCATCCGCTCGGCGGCGAGCCCCCGGGTCACCACGGCGCCCAAATGCAGCGCGGCGGCGAGCGCGGTGAGCCCGGCGGCGATCCGCCCGGCCAGCACGGCCCGGTCGGCGGAGCGGTCCGGACGGGTCACGGCCGAGACGACCGGCGGGTCGAGCGGGCCACCCGGGCCGCCGACGCCCGCACCGACCAGCTCCCGGGCCGGGGCCGCCACGGCCACCTTCCGGGCGTTGCCGAGCGCGAACTCCACGGCGTGGCTGATCATCGCGACCAGGTACGCCAGGATCGCGAACGTGACCAACTGATCGGAGAGTGCGGACATCACTCGTCTCCTTCTCGCGCCCGCCGATGGTCCGGCCCGTCGCCGCCGACAGCGGCGACGAGCTGCGCGAACTCGTCGGCGAACCCTGGGTGCTCGGTACGCGGAAGCCCACCGGCCTCCACCAAGCTACTACCGCCCGTCGGAGATCCACCCTCGGGGGGCGACACCCGGAACCAGACCCGGCGGCGGCGGGCGAACAGCGAACCCATCAGGCCGAGCAGCAGCGTGCCGCTGGCCACCAGCAGCAGCGTCTGCCCGGGCGCGTGCCGCACGGCGAGCGTGACGTACGGCTTGGTGCCGACGAACTCAAGCGTGCTCCCGTCGTCCAGGGTCCACGTCTCGCCGGGCCGCAGCAGCTTGTTGCCGACCTGCTTGAGCTTGCCGTTTGCCACCTGCCGCTGGTCGAGCTGGTAGACCGAGCCGGGGATGCCGGCGTCCAGCCCGAGGTTGCCCCGATAGGCGGTCAGGTTCACCACCGGGTCCCGCTCGGCCGGAAACCGCGACGCGACGAACGGCGCGCGGTCGGGCGCGGTGGGCAGGTAGAGCCCGTCGAAGGCGACCTGCTGGTCCGGATCCCGCTTGCCGGTCTTCGGGTCCACGTTCGCGTCCGGGAAGAGCGCCACGCCCTCCTCGGTCGCGTTCGGGTCACCGGTCCGCAGGAACGGATCGTCGCTTGTCTGACTCTTGCCGTACCTGTCGGTGTATTTCAGGATTGGCGCGTAGCCGTTGCCGAGCAGGTAGACGTTTGCCGGGCCGAGCCGCAGCGGCGAGTTGACCGAGAAGCCTGCGGTGCGGGGCCCGCCGTCCGGGGAGTCCACGCTGACCGTGGCCCAGAACCGGGACGCCTGCCCGGAGTCGAGGTAGTCGGCCTCGAACTTCTCCAGCGTGAGGCAGAACGGCGGCAGGTCGGCACTGTCCACCCGCGGCCCGAGCGACGCCTCGGCGTACTGCTGGCGGGTGTTGCAGAACTCGTTGTCCGCGCCCGCGACCAGGATGCGGTTGCCGTGCCACCCGTACCACGAACCGACCGCGACCCCGAGCAGGACGGCGATCAGCGACGTGTGGAACAGCAGGTTGCCGGTCTCCTTGAGGTAACCCTTCTCGGCGGAGACCTCGTTGCCCCGGACGGTGACCCGCCACCGGCGGCGGCGCAGCACCGCCGCGATCGCCTCCGGATCGGCGGCGGCCGGGGCCTCCAGCACGGTGTGCTGGGGCAGCCGCTCCAGCCGCTTCGGCGCGGCCGGCGGTCGCATCCGCAACGCGCGCACGTGATCGCGGGTGCGGGGCAGGATGCAGCCGATCAGCGAGGTGAACAGCAGCACGTAGATCGCGGAGAACCAGACCGAGCCGAAGACGCCGAACGCGCCGATCTGGTCCAGTCGGGGCGCCAGATCGGGGTGGTCGACGAACCACTTGTTGACGTTCTCCGGGTTGACCCCCCGCTGCGGCAGCACCGAACCGGGAATGGCAGCGACCGCGAGCAGGAACAGCAAAATCAACGCGGTACGCATGCTGGTGAGCTGCCGCCACGAGTTGCGCAGCAGGGCCAGCACCGGGTTGACCCGCCGGGGCGCCTCGGCCGGCGGGGTGGCCGGTCGGTCGTCCACGGTCGTCATCAGATGCTCACCTCACCCACGCCCACGTGCGTCTGCAACCAGATCACCACGTTCTGCCAGCCGCCAGTGACGAGCGCCAGGCCAATCACGATCAGCAGGGCGCCGCCGACGCGGGTGACCCAGCGGCTGTTGCGCCGGACGGCGCGGAACACCCCGAGCAGGCGTTGGAAGCCCAGCCCGAAGACGATGAACGGTATCCCCAGCCCGAGGCAGTACGCCACGGCGAGCACCACGGCCCGGTCGGCGCTTCCCTCGGTGGCGGCCAGGCCGAGCACCGCGCCGAGCGTCGGCCCGGTGCAGGGCAGCCAACTCAGCGCGAAGACCGCGCCGAGGACCGGCGCGCCGAGCAGGCCGGCGGCGGGCAGGGCGCGGATGCGGAACTCGCGTTGCAGGCCGGGGATCACGCCGAGGTAGCCGAGCCCGAGCACCACCACGAGCACGCCGATGACGATCTCCAGCGTGCGCTCGTACCGGAAGAAGAGCTTGCCGACGCCGGAGAAGAGGATGGCGGTGGCGACGAACACGGCGGTGAAGCCGGCGATGAACAGCAGCGTGCCGGCGAGCACCCGCCCCTTCACGGCGGCGGCGCTCCGCTGCGGCGCCGCCCGCTCCGCCACGCGCACGCCAGCGCCGCCAGCGGTGCCGCCGCTGGCGGTGCCGGTGTTAAGCGGGGGCCCCGCCTCTACCGAATCCGTTAAGCGGGGCCCCCGCCTTACCTCCAGGTCGGCGCCGGCCAGGCCGGTGACGTAGGAGAGGTAGCCGGGCATCAGCGGGAGCACGCAGGGGGAGAGGAAGCTCACCAGGCCGGCGAGGGCCGCCGCGCCCACCGCCAGCAGCAACGGGCCGGACGAGGCGAGGTGGGCGAACGTCTCGCCCATCAGCGGGATCCGTTCGGCGCCGGCTGCTCGGCGGCGATTCTCTCCACGATCGGCCGCAGCTCGTCCTGGGTGACCGCGCGGCGGATCACCACCGCGATCCGTCCGTCCCGGTCGAGGACCACGGTGGCCGGGGTGGTGTTCGGCGGGATGTCGAAGTTGAGCGCCTGCCGGCTGGACGGGTCGAAGAGGCTCGGATAGGTGACCCGGCCCTCCTCGAAGGCGATCGCCTTGTCCTTGCTGTCCTGCACGTTGATGCCGAGGAACGTCACGCCGGCGGCCTTGGTCGCCTGGTAGGTGCCCTCCAGGTCGTCCGCCTCGGCGCGGCAGGGCGCACACCAGGAGCCCCAGAAGTTGACCACCACGACCTGCCCACGGTCGCGGGCGATGTCGTAGCTCCCGCCGGTGAGCAGCTCGCCGCTCACCTTGGGGGTCTTGGAACGCTGGTCCGGGGCGCAGCTCACGGTGAGCCCGTCGGCGGCGCACCGGCTCTCCTCGCTGCCGGAGGTGCAGCCGGCCAGCGCCGTGCCGGCGGTGACGGCGGCGAGCAGGGCGGCGGCGAGCCTCCGGGTGAGCATCAGGCCCCCTTGGCCGTCCGGGCGGTCGGCGAGATCGCGATCAGGTGGGCCGCCGGCTCGGAGTAGCCGATGCCGGCGATCCTGGCCCCGTCGAAGTGGAACGAGGTGAGGCTGGCCAAGCCGCACTGCCGGCGGCGGGGGTCGTGCCAGAGCCGCTTGCGCTCGACGTGCCGGCGCAGCGTCCAGATCGGGAGCTGGTGCGAGACGAGCACCGCCTCGCGGCCCTCGGCGGCGACCCGGGCGGCGTGCAGCGCGGCGAACATCCGCTCCGCGATCACCTGGTACGCCTCGCCCCAGGACGGGGTGACCGGGTCACGCAGCACCCACCAGTTGCGCGGGTCGCGGAACCCGCCGTCGCCGGGTGAGACCTTCTTGCCCTCGAACCAGTTCGCGCTCTCGATCAGCCGCTCGTCGACGCCGACGGAGAGGCCGAACTGCGCCGCGATCGGCTCGGCGGTCTGCTGGGCGCGTTCCAGCGGGCTGGCCACCACGTGCACCACGGTCCGCTCGGCGAGCGCCTGGGCGGCTGCCTTGGCCATCTGCACGCCCAGCTCGGAGAGGCGGAATCCGGGCAGTCGGCCGTAGAGGATGCCGTCCGGGTTGTGGACCTCGCCGTGCCGCAGCACGTGCACCACCGTCTCCGCCATCTGGTTACCCCCGTGTCCCGGCCGCTGCCGCCGCCCGCGCCGCCTCCGGCAGGGCGGCGGCGATCTGCTCCCACGCGGCGTCGTCGATCGCCGTCGAGACGAACCACGACTCGAACGCGCTCGGCGGCAGGTAGACGCCGGCGGCGAGCATCGCGTGGAAGAACGCCTTGAACGCCGGCACCTGCTGGGTGCGGGCACTGTCGTAGTCGCGCACGTCGGCGTCGGTGAAGAAGATCGAGAACATGTTGCCCGCGGTGGAGAGGCGGTGCGGCACGCCGGCCGTGGACAACGCCTCGGTGACGAGCTTGCCCAGCGCGGCGGACGTCTCGTCGAGACGGTGGTAGAGCGCGTCGTCGGCAAGCCGCAGCGTGGCCAGCCCGGCCGCGCACGCGAGCGGGTTCCCCGACAGCGTGCCGGCCTGGTAGACCGGGCCGGCCGGGGCCAGTCTCGCCATGATCTCCGCGCGCCCGCCGAACGCCGCGGCGGGCAGGCCACCACCCATGACCTTGCCGTACGTCCACAGGTCGGCGTCGGAGGCGTCGAGGCCGTGCCAGCCGGCGCGGGAGACCCGGAACCCGGTCATCACCTCGTCGACGATGAGCAGCGCGCCGTGCGCGTGCGCGATCCGGGCCAGCTCGGCGTTGAAGCCGTCCCGGGGGGCGATCACGCCCATGTTGCCGGCCGCGGCCTCGGTGATGATCGCCGCGATGTGCTGTCCCTGGGCCGCGAAGGCGTCTTCGACCGCGCGCCTGTCGTTGTAGGGCAGCACGATGGTGTCACCGGCCGCCGCCCCGGTCACGCCGGGCGAGTCGGGCAGGCCGAACGTGGCCACGCCGGAGCCGGCGGCGGCGAGCAGCCCGTCCGAGTGGCCGTGATAGCAGCCGGCGAACTTAATGATCTTGGAGCGGCCGGTGAAGCCGCGGGCCAGCCGGATCGCCGACATGGTCGCCTCGGTGCCGGAGTTGACCAGGCGTACCTGCTCCACCGGGGTCCGCGCGACGATCTCCTCGGCCAGGTCGACCTCGCCGGGCGTGGGCGTGCCGAAGCTGGCGCCGAGCGCGGCGGCCTCGCGCAGCGCCTCCACCACGGCCGGGTGGGCGTGGCCGAGGATCAGGGGGCCCCAGGAGCAGACGAGGTCGACGTAGCGACGGCCGTCCGCGTCGAACAGCCACGGCCCCTCCCCCCGGACCATGAAGCGCGGGGTGCCGCCGACTGCGCCGAACGCGCGCACGGGTGAGTTGACCCCGCCGGGCACGACGGCCTGGGCGCGATCGAACAGGGCCTCGGAGGCCGGAGCGTCAGCCGGGTAGCGGCCGGATCCGGCGGAAAGGGTCTCGGTCACGATGCCGCCATTGTGTCAGCGCCGCACCCCCCGCCGGCAGCCACCCCACAACACCGTTACCCGCCTCACCCCCCGCGCCCCATCCGCCCTCTTTCTCGGAAAGAGTGGCCATTTCGCGCTCCATAGCCACTCTTTCCGAGAAAGAGCGGTGACGGGCGGGGTGGGGGCGCTCGACAGGCCCGTTCGTCGAGATCGCGATAGGCTGACCGGGTGGATCGTGCCGAACTGTCCATCGCCGTACATCGGACCGGTGACGAAGCCGTGCTTCGCCTGGCCGGTGAGATCGACATGCTCACGGCCGCCCAGCTCTCGACGGTGGTCAACGAGATACTGGCGGATCCGCCCCCGCGCATCGTGCTCGACCTGGGCGGCGTCACGTTCTGCGACTCCCAGGGCCTCGGCACGCTCGTGGTGCTCAGCCGCAAGGCCAGCCACATGCAGTGCGTGCTGATGCTGAGCAACGTCGGCGACTTCCTGATCCGAGTCCTGGACATCACCGGCCTGCGCAGCGCCCTGATGATCCGCAACGAATCCGCCCCCTGACCCCCGCTCCCCTGCCCCGGCGATCATGAAGTTGGCGGCAGCCAGGGAGATCCACAAGGCCGCCAACTTCATGATCAACCCGGGCGGGGTGGGTGGGGTGGGGTGGGGTGGGTTAGGTGATGGGGAGGTCGCGGCGGCGGAAGGTTAGCAGGCCGGTCACGGCCAGGGCTGCGGCCAGGGCGGTCAGCAGGTAGAGCGGGGTGGGGCTCCACGTGGCGCGCAGCACCTGCGGGGTGTGCGTGAACGGGGACAGGTCCAGCAGCCACCGGTCCAGGCGCAACACGGCGCCGAGCTGGCCGAGGAGCACGCAGACCGCCAGCACCACCCACGCGGCCGAGGCGAGTCGGGGCAGCAGCCCGTACAGCAGCACGGCGAGCCCGGCCAGCACCCAGGCGGCCGGCGCCTGGGCCAGGGCCGCGCCCACCATCCGGCCCACCTGCCGGGGCACGTCGCCCACGCTCAAGCCGTAGGTCAGACCGGTGGTCAGGCCGGTCGCCGCGAGCACCACGACCGGCCCGAGCAGCGCGAACACGACGTGTGAGAGCAGCCAGGTCGAGCGGCGGGTGCCGGTGGCGAGCACCGGTTCGGCCCGGCCGGCGGACTCCTCCGCGCGCATCCGCAGCGCGGCCTGGATGCCGTACCCGGCCGCGGCCAGCCCGGTCACGCTCAGCGTGGCGCCCAGGTAGGCGTCGGCCAGCCCGGCGGCCCCGCCGAGCCGGGACATGATCTCCTCCAGTTGCGCGTTGCCCGCCACCGACTGGCCGGCCGCCTCGGCGGCGCCGCCGAGGATCAGCCCGAGCAGGCCGAACCCGACCGACCACCAGAGGATCTGCCCCCGGTGCAGCCGCCAGGCCAGGCCGAACGGCCCGGACAGCGCGCCGCCGGCGGTGGCCGGCCCGAGCCGGGGCGGCAGCACGCCCGCGCCCAGGTCACGGCGGACCGAGACCGGGTACGCGAGCGCCGCGAGCAGCGCCGTGGCAGCAAGCGGCAGCAGCGGCACCCACCACCGCTCCCCCTCGTACGCGCGGACCCGGGCCGCCCAGCCCAGTGGGGAGAGCCAGCTCGGCCAGTCGTTGCCGGCGGTGTCCCCGACCAGACGCAGCCCGAACGCGACGCCGAGGCCGGCGATGCCGATGCCCCGTGCCCCGCCCGCGGTCTCGGTGAGCTGCGCGGCCAGCCCGCCGAGCGTGGCGAACACCATCCCGGTGAGCGCGGCGACCAGGCCGTACGCGTACGAGCCGGCGGCGGGCAGCCCGGTCGAGGCGAGCCCGGCGGCGGTGAGCAGGCCGAGCAGCAGGTCGGCCGCGTACGTGACGAGCAGCGCGGCGGTCAGCCCGGCGTGCCGGCCGAGCACGCTGCCGCCGAGCAGCTCCCGCCGGCCGGCCTCCTCCTCGGTGCGGGTGTGCCGGATCACGGTGAGCAGGCTGGCCAGCGCGACGATCACCAGCAGGAAGCCGCTGCGCTGGGCGGTCAACGCGCCGACGCTGTCGCCGTAGACCGGGCCGAGGAGCGCGACGACGGACGGGTTGCGCGCGGTGCCCTCGGCGTAGGCGGCCCGCTCGGCGGCGGTCGGGAACAGCTCGAGGAAGCTGGCCGCGTACGACACCGGCAGGGCGGCGAGGACCAGCACCCAGAGCGGCAGCAGCAGCCGGTCGCGGCGCAGGATCAGCCGGACCAGGTGTCGGGTCCCGGTGAGCGTGCTCATCGGGACGCCTCTTCCGGTGCGGTCTCGTAGTGCCGCAGGAACAGCTCCTCAAGCGTCGGCGGCGTGCTGACCAGGCTGCGTACGCCCAGCTCGGTGAGGCGGCGCAGGGCGGCGTCGAGCGCGGCGGTGTCCACGTCGAAGCGCACCCGACGCCCGTCCACCCGCAGGTCGTGCACGCCTGGCAGGTCGGCCAGCCCGTCGAGCGGGGCGGCGACCTCGGCGTCGATCGCGGTGCGGTGCAGGTGGCGCAGGTCGCCGAGGGTGCCGGACTCCACCGCCCGGCCGGCGCGGATGATCGTCACCCGGTCGCAGAGCGCCTCCACCTCGGCCAGGATGTGGCTGGAGAGCAGCACGGTGCGGCCGTCGTGGCGGGCCCGGCGGACCCAGTGCTGGAAGACCTCCTCCATCAGCGGGTCGAGCCCGGAGGTCGGCTCGTCGAGGATGAGCAGGTCGACGTCGGAGGCGAGCGCGGCCACCAGGCCGACCTTCTGCCGGTTGCCCTTGGAGTAGGTGCGGCCCTTCTTGCGCGGGTCCAGTTCGAACGACTCCAGCAGCTCGGCGCGGCGCTTCGGGTCGAGCCCACCGCGCAGCCGACCGAGCAGGTCGATCACCTCGCCGCCGCTGAGGTTGGGCCAGAGCGTGACGTCGCCTGGCACGTACGCGAGGCGACGGTGCAGGGCGACGGCGTCCCGCCACGGGTCGCCGCCGAGCAGTCGGACGGCCCCCGCGTCCGCCCGCAGCAGGCCGAGCAGCACCCGGATGGTGGTCGACTTGCCGGAGCCGTTCGGGCCGAGGAAGCCGTGCACCTCCCCGGTGCGGACGGTCAGGTCGAGGCCGTCGAGCGCTCGGGTGCGGCCGAATGTCTTCACCAGGCCGGACACCTCGATTGAAGTTTCCATACTTCGGAAGCTACGCTCGTTTCAGAAACTTGTGAAGACTGTAGGGTCACGGGGTGAGTGTCGAGGAGCCGACCATGAACGAGCCGAGCCACCGCGACGAGGAGGAGGTCCACCTCTTCGTCGAACGGATGGCGATGGCCTTCGCCGAGGTGGGCTTCCCCCGGATGGCCGCCCGGGTCCTGTTCGCCGTGATGAGCGCCGACGAGCCGCTGACGGCGGGCGAGATCGGCGAGCGGCTGGGCGTCAGCGCGGCGGCCGTCTCTGGCGCGGTGCGCTACCTGACGCAGTTCGCCATACTGGTCCGCGAACCGGTCAAGGGCTCCCGGCGCGACCGCTACCGGATGCCGGACAACCCCTGGTACGAGGCGACCATCACCAAGACCACGCTCTACAAGAACTTCATCGACATCGCCGCCGGCGGCGTCGAGGCGCTGCACGGGCGGAGCACCCCGGCCGGCGAGCGGGTCGCCGAGATGCGGGACTTCTTCCTCTTCGTACAGGAAGAGTTGGAGTCGCTCGGCGACCGCTGGCGGGCCCGGCGGGCCGCGACCGGGCACGCTCGCCCGGCCGACTGAGCCGTCAGCGGGTGTTGCCCCAGCGGGCCTGCTCCAACACGTCCGCCGCCCGCTCCCGGGTCGCCGGGTCGTCGTCGGCGCGCAGCAGCGCGGTCGCGGAGTCCACCGCCTCGGCGAGGCGCCGCCACTGCACGTCCCGTTCCCGCACCAGATCCGACTGGGCGGCGAGCTGCCGGGTCTTCACCCACAGCTCGACGAAGACCGTCACCTTGGCCCGCAGCACCCACGGGTCGAACGGCTTGGTCAGGTAGTCGACCGCACCCACCTGATAGCCGCGCAGCGCGAGCTGGGCATCCTTGTCCGCCGCGGTGAGGAAGATGATCGGCACGTGCCGGGTCCGCTCCCGCCGCTTGATGTGGGTGGCGGTCTCGAAGCCGTCCATGTCCGGCATCTGGGCGTCCAGCAGGATCACCGCGAAGTCGTCCACAAGCAACTGCTTGAGCGCGGCCTCACCGCTCTCCACCGCGACCGACTGCACCGGAAGGCCCTGGAGGATCGCCTCCAACGCCATCAGGTTCTCCCGCCGGTCGTCCACCAGCAGAGCCTTGGCCGTCTGCGTCACGCGGTCTCCTCGCCTTTGCTCCGGCCGATCCAGGACGCCATCAGCCCGATCAGCTCGTCCAGGTCCACCGGCTTGGTGATGTAGTCGCTGCCGCCGGCCGCCAGCGCCGACTCCCGGTCGCCGGGCATCGCCTTGGCGGTCAGGAACACGATCGGCAGGTCCGCGAAGCGGTGGTTGCGACGGATCTGCGCGGTCGTCTCGTACCCGTCCTGGTCCGGCATCATGGCGTCCATCAGGACAATGTCCACCTCCGGGTGCTCGGCGAGCTGGCGCACGCCGTCCACCCCGTTGTCCGAGTACAACACGGTCATCCCGTGCAGTTCCAACGCGGACGTCAATGCGAACACGTTCCGCACGTCGTCGTCGATGATCAGGACGGTCACGCCGTCCAGCCGGCGGGCGGCCGGCGTCTCCTGCGGCGTAGGCAGCTCCATCGGCATGAGCAGCGACGACGGCAGGCCCGCGCGGCTCGGCGACGGCGGCGCCGGCGCCACCACCGCGTCCGGCGCCAGCACATCCGGTACGAAGAGCGTGAACGTCGAACCCTGCCCGGGCGCGGACGACACGGTGATCGTGCCGCCGAGCAGGCGGGCCAGATCCCGGCTGATCGACAGGCCGAGCCCGGTGCCGCCGTAACGCCGACTGGTCGTGCCGTCGGCCTGCTGGAACGCCTCGAAGATCAGCGAGAGCTTGTCGTCCGACACGCCGATCCCGGTGTCGATCACCGTGAACGCGATCACCCGCTGGGCGTTCGTGAGCGCCGGCACGTCGAAGACGGCGTTCTCGGCGGCCGGACCGATCCGCAGCGTCACCGCGCCGTTGTCGGTGAACTTCACCGCGTTGGAGAGCAGGTTGCGCAGGATCTGCTGCAACCGCTGGGCGTCGGTGACCAGGGCCGGCGGCAGCTCCCGGCTCACCCGGACCTGGAAGTCCAGCCCCTTCTCCTCGGCCTGCGGCGCGAACGCCTGCTCGACGTAGCCGCGGATCTCGGCGAACTGGATCTCGGTGGGCTCCACGTCCATCCGGCCCGCCTCGATCTTCGACAGGTCGAGGATGTCGTCGATGAGCGAGAGCAGGTCCGAGCCGGCGCCGTGGATGGTCCGGGCGAACTCGATCTGCTTCGCGCTCAGGTTCCGCTCCGGGTTCTCGGCGAGCAGCCGCGCCAGCAGGAGCAGCGAGTTCAGCGGCGTACGCAGCTCGTGGCTCATGTTGGCCAGGAACTCCGACTTGTACGCCGACGCCCGGGTGAGCTGCTGCGCCTTCTCCTCCAGGCCCAACCGGGCCAGCTCGATCTCCCGGTTCTGCGTCTCGATGTTTGCCTTCTGCTCCGACAGCAGCTTCGCCTTGTCCTCCAGCTCGGCGTTCGTACGCTGCAACTCCGCCGACTGGTCCTGCATCTCGTGCGCCAGCCGCTGCGACTGCGCCAGCAGCTCCTCCGTACGCCGGTTGGCCTGGATGGTGTTGACCGCGACGCCGATGGTGAGCACCAGCCGCTCCAGGAACGCCAGGTGCAGGTCGGAGAAGGTGGTCACGCCGGCGAACTCGATCACGCCGAGCAGTTCCCCCTCGAACAGCACCGGGAGCACCACCAGATCGGCCGGGGGCGTGTCGGCCAGCCCGGACCGGACCACCAGCCGCCCGTCCGGCTGCGCCTTGACCCGGATGGTCCGGCGGGACAACGCGGCCTGGCCGACCAGGCCCTCGCCGGGGCCGAACGTCACGTCGTGCCCGCGGGCCACGTATCCGTAGGAGGCGGTGAGCCGCAGTCGCATGCTGCCCTCGGAGCTGTCCGCCAGGAAGAACGCGCCGAGCTGCGCGTCGACGAGCGGGGTCACCTCCATCATGATCATGCGGCAGACCTCGCCCAGGTCCCGCTGGCCCTGGAGCAGGCCGCCGATGCGGGCCAGGTTGGAGTCGAGCCAACCCTGCTCGGCGTTCTTCTTGGTCGTCTCCCGGAGGGTGACGATCATCTGGTTGATGTTGTCCTTCAGCTCGGCGACCTCGCCCTGGGCCTTGACGTTGATCCGCTGGGTCAGGTCGCCCCGGGTCACCGACGTGGAGACCTGCGCGATGGCGCGCAACTGCGTGGTGAGCGTCGACGCGAGCTGGTTGACGTTCTCGGTGAGGTCGCGCCAGGTGCCGGAGACGCCCTTCACCTGCGCCTGCCCGCCCAACTTGCCCTCGGTGCCCACCTCACGGGCCACCCGGGTCACCTCGTCGGCGAACGAGGAGAGCTGGTCCACCATCGTGTTGACGGTGTTCTTCAGCTCCAGGATCTCGCCCTGCGCGTCCACCGTGATCTTCTGACCCAGGTCACCCCGCGCCACCGCCGTCGTGACCGACGCGATGTTGCGAACCTGGCTGGTCAGGTTCGACCCCATCGAGTTCACGTTGTCGGTCAGGTCACGCCAGGTGCCGGAGACGCCCTTCACCTGCGCCTGCCCGCCCAACTTGCCCTCGGTGCCCACCTCACGGGCCACCCGCGTCACCTCGTCCGCGAACGACGACAACTGGTCCACCATCGTGTTCACCGTCGACTTCAGCTCCAGGATCTCGCCCTGCGCGTCCACCGTGATCTTCTGCGACAGGTCGCCCTTCGCCACCGCCGTCGACACCTGGGCGATGTTGCGGACCTGGGCGGTGAGGTTCGACGCCATCGAGTTCACGTTGTCGGTGAGGTCGCGCCAGGTGCCGGCGACGCCACGGACCTGCGCCTGCCCGCCCAGCTTGCCCTCGGTGCCCACCTCACGGGCCACCCGCGTCACCTCGTCCGCGAACGACGACAACTGGTCCACCATCGTGTTCACCGTCGACTTCAGCTCCAGGATCTCGCCCCGGGCGTCCACCGTGATCTTCTGTCCCAGGTCACCCCGCGCCACCGCCGTGGTCACCGACGCGATGTTGCGGACCTGGCTGGTCAGGTTCGACGCCATCGAGTTCACGTTGTCGGTCAGGTCCCGCCACGTACCCGAAACGCCCTTGACCTGGGCCTGCCCGCCCAGCTTGCCCTCGGTGCCCACCTCGCGCGCGACGCGCGTCACCTCGTCGGCGAACGACGAGAGCTGGTCCACCATCGTGTTGACGGTGTTCTTCAGCTCCAGGATCTCGCCCTGCGCGTCCACCGTGATCTTCTGCCCCAGGTCACCCTTCGCCACCGCCGTGGACACCTGGGAGATGTTGCGGACCTGGCTGGTCAGGTTGCCGGCGAGCTGGTTGACGTTCTCGGTGAGGTCGCGCCAGGTGCCGGAGACGCCCCGGACCTGGGCCTGGCCGCCCAGCTTGCCCTCGATGCCCACCTCACGGGCCACCCGCGTCACCTCGTCGGCGAACGACGAAAGCTGGTCCACCATCGTGTTGACGGTGTCCTTCAGCTCCAGGATCTCGCCCTGCGCCGCCACCGTGATCTTCTGCGACAGGTCGCCCTTCGCCACCGCCGTGGACACCTGGGCGATGTTGCGGACCTGGCTGGTCAGGTTCGACGCCATCGAGTTGACGTTGTCGGTCAGGTCCTTCCACGTGCCGGCCACACCCGGCACCTGCGCCTGACCGCCCAGCTTCCCCTCCGTGCCCACCTCGCGGGCCACCCGCGTCACCTGCTCGGCGAAGAGGCGCAGCGTGTCGGTGAGCGAGTTCATCGTGTCGGCCAGCTCGGCCACCTCGCCGCGCGCCCCGACCGTGATCTTCTGCGACAGGTCGCCCTTCGCCACCGCGGTCGCCACCTGCGAGATCGACCGCACCTGGCCGGTCAGGTTCGACGCCATGGTGTTCACCGAGTCGGTGAGGTCCTTCCAGGTGCCGGCCACGCCCCGCACGTCCGCCTGGCCACCCAACTTGCCCTCGGTGCCCACCTCCCGGGCCACCCGCGTCACCTCGTCGGCGAACGACGAGAGCTGGTCCACCATCGTGTTCACGGTCCGGCCGATGCGCAGGTACTCCCCCCGCAGCGGGCGCCCGTCGATCTCCAGCGCCATGTGCTGGGAAAGGTCGCCGTCGGCCACCGCCACGATGACCCGGGCGATCTCGGTGGCCGGCCGGCCCAGGTCGTCGATGAGCGAGTTGACCGCCCGCTGCCCCTCCGCCCAGGAACCTTCCAGGCCCTCGTCGTCCAGGCGCTCGGTCAGCCGCCCGTCCCGACCCACGATCCGGCTGATCCGGCGCAGGTCCAGGTGCTGCCGTTCCTGGAGCGACACCACGCCGTTGAAGGCGTCGGCGACCTCGCCGGAGAGCCCCGCCCGTCGCGGCAGGCGGACCCGGAGGTCACCGCGAGCCACCCGTTCCAGCGCCTCGACCAGCTCGCCGAGGAGCACCTCGTGGTCGGTCACGGACGGATCCGCGGTCACCGACTGTTTCGCCGTGGTCATCATTCCTCGCTCAGCTCGGGGCCCACCGGCTCGCGCCGACACGCGGCCATCCCATCATTGTGCCGCGCCATCCGTCGAGGTCACCGGTGGCTGATGGCGTGCCACGCACCGTATCCACCCGGTTCGCCGGTTCGGGCGAGGCGCTTGGCACCCGGGGTCGCGGCGATGGAGGATGTGAAGGTGTCAGCGGAGGTGGAGCCGCCAAACAGTGGCGGCACGGACGAGCAGGTCCGACGAGTCCGCCTTCCCGCCGACCGGCGCACCCCGGCCGCGGCCCGGGCGCTCGTGCGCGCCACGCTCCTCGAAGTCGGCCTGCCCGAGTTGCTCAACGAGGCGCTGCTGCTCACCACCGAGCTGACCACGAACGCGGTCGAGCACGCCCGCACCGAACTGGACATCGAGGTCGAAGCCGACCCGGCCGGATTCACCGTCACGGTCACCGACTTCGCCTCCGGCCCGGTCGACGAACTCACCGTCGGCGTCCGCAACACCACCTCCGACATCACCGAGGTGGCCGCGCGCGGGCGTGGCCTGCTGCTCGTCGACCACTTCGCCAGCCGCTGGGGCACCACCTACCTACCCACCGGCAAGGGCGTCTGGTTCCGCCTCGACCGTCCCGGCCTGCCCGGAGCCGCCCGCCCGTCCGCCCCGCCGGCCCGGGCCGCGGCGCAACCGGTGGAAGACGGCACCCCGAGCGCCGCGGCGATGAGCGAGCTGATGCAGACCGCCCCCGACCCGTACGCCGACGAGCCGCTGCCCGACTTCGCCGCCGGGCTGCTGACCCGGGTCGCCGACATGGTGGGCGCCGCCGGTGGCACGGTCCGGCTGGACCGGGGTGACGGGCTGGGCACCCAGGTGTTCGCCCGCTACGGCCGACAGCCCCGCGAAGGCAACGAGCTGCTGCGTGTCCCGCTCGCCGTGCACCGCCCGTACGCCGGCGAGCTGGAACTGGACGCGTCGCCCTCGACGTACGCCCGGCCGCTCGCGGTGCTCGCCGCCGAGCGGCTCTCCCTGCACCTGGAGAACGACCGGCTGCGCCGGGCCGACGTACGCCGCTCCGCCTGGCTGACCTTCCTCGCCGAGGCGAGCGAACTGCTCGCCCAGTCACTCGACGTCGAGCTGACGATGGCGCTCGTCCCGCAGCTCGTGGTCCCCCGGCTCGGCCAGTGGTGCGCGGTGCACACCACCGACGAGTGGGGGCGGCTGCGCCTCGCCGCGTGCAGCCACGCCGACGAGTCGATGCTGCCCCAGCTGCACCGGTTCCTCGCCGAGACCGGCCCGGACTCGGTCCAGACCCGGCTCCGCGAGGCGACCCGCAGTCAGACGCAGGTGCCGCTGGGCGGGCCGATGGAAGGCTTCGCCGTCCCGTTGATCGCCCGCGGGCAACGGCTCGGCACCCTGGCCGTGGGCCGGCACCAGCGGCACCGGCACGACCCGGACGAGGTCTCGGTGCTGGAGGACGTGGCCCGGCGGGCCGCGCTCGCCATCGAGAACGCCCGCATCCACGCCGAGCGCCGCCGGGTCGCGCAGGCCCTCCAGAAGTCGCTGCTGCCACCGGCGCTCCCGGTGGTCGAAGGCATCGGCTTCGCCGCCGAATACGTCCCGACCGGCGACGACGCCGAAGTCGGCGGCGACTTCTACGACGTGCTGCCGCTGCCGGACAACCGCTGGCTGGTGGTGGTCGGTGACGTCTCCGGCAAGGGCGTGCAGGCGGCCACCGTGACCGGCCTGGTGCGGGACGTGATCCGGGTGCTGGTGGGTGACGGCAAACCACTGCCGGAGGTGCTCGGCCGGCTCAACGAGACGCTCGTCGAGCGCGGCGGCGGGCGCTACTGCACACTCGCGCTGGCCTCGGTCGCGCCCGGCGACGGAGACCAGCTCGACGTGTCCCTGCACCTGGCCGGCCACGACCGGCCGGTGCTGCTGCACGGCGGTGGCGGCGCGACGTTCGTCGGCGCCAGCGGCACCGCGCTCGGCCTGCTCGACACGATCACCACTCCGACGGCGGAGGTGGCGCTCAAGCCCGGCGACGCGCTGATCTTCTACACGGACGGGGTGACCGAGCGGCGGCGCGGCCGGGAGCTGTTCGGCACCGAGCGGCTGCGCGAGTCAGCGGCTCCGCTGGCCGGCTACTCGGCCGACGTGGTCGCCGCGCGGCTGCGCGCCGCCACCATCGCCTTCTCCCCCGAGCCCCCACGCGACGACATCGCCGTCCTGGTCCTCCGCAACGAAACCCCCTAACCCGCCGCTCCCCGAGCCCCCCGAGCCCCCCGAGCCCCCCGAGCTCCCCGAGCTCCCCGAGCTCCCCGAGCTCCCCGGGGCGATCATGAAGTCGGCGGCCCGTTTCGTCACGTTCGCCTCCGCTAACCTCATGATCACCCCCGCCCGCCCTCGGACAGGTCACAGTGGGCGCCTATCTGGGCGTGATCAAGGAGTTAGCGTCGGATTTCGAGGTCGAGGTCAGAGGCCACCGGGGAGGCGGCCGGGGGCCAGCCGGCGGTGCGGATCCAGGTGCGCCTTGGCGCTGCGCAACCGCGGCAACGCCGGCAACTCACCCCAGAGGTCGACGGCGCGCCGCACCGGAGCCGGCGCCGCCACCACCACGCACCTGCCCTGCCGGGCGATCAGCACGCTGCGGACCGCGGTGAGGATCGAGTCGACCCGTTCGGGTGACAGCCCGCCGGGCAGGGCGGCGTACGCGGTGCCGACGCCGGCCGACCCGCGTACCGGCATCGGGGCGCCGGCGGCGTCGCGCAGCGCGTAGACCGCGGCGTGCAGGTCGTCGACCGGCACCTCGATGCGCAACGCGGTGTCGCCGGGGGCGAACGGGTAGCGCCCCCACCACTCGGGCGGGTGGCGGTTGACCACTGACTCACCGCCGAGCACCGCGGTCAGCCGCTCGGCCCGCTCCGTCACGTCGGACGGGCCGCCCTCCAGCAGCACCACCAGGCTGCCCACCGCCGGCCGCCCGGTCACCGCCGGATGGTCGGGACGGCCGGCCACCGAGGGGTGGCTCGCCGGGATCCGGCGGCGCGGCAGGGGCACCGGCACCGGCAGGTCCAGCTCGACCGCGGCCGGCTCGACATCGGCGGCGAGGACCGCTCGGACCAGGTCGTGCACCTCCAGCGGCGTCCAGACCGGACGGGACACCCAGACCCGACCGGCCGGTACGGCCTGCACCCGCATGGTGGCCGAGACCAGCACCCCGAGCCCGCCCTGCGAGCCGCAGAGCAGCCGGGCCACGTCCAGCCCCGGCAGGTCGCCGCGACCGAGCACCGCGCCGCCACCTCCCGGCGGCCCGCCACGGTCGAACTCCGCCGCGCCACCGTCACCGCCCCGGCCGAACTCGGCAGCGCCACCGTCACCGCCCGGACCGCCCATGCCGGCACCGTGCTCATCGGTCGCGAACAGGCCGGCGACGTCGGAGCAGCTCGCCGGGGCCGCTCGTCCGAGCCGCGCCGTGCCGGACTCGCCAACGCTTACCAGCTCGCCGTCGGCGTCGAGGTAGCGCACGCCGACGAGTTGCGTACACGGGCTGCCGTGCCGGTGGAGCAAGGGGCCGGCCTCGTCGGCGGCCAGCACCCCGCCCAGCGTCGCCCCGGGCGAGGGCGCGTCGACCGGGAGGCGCCGGCCGGTGCGGCCCAGCGTGGCCTGGACGGCGCGCAGCGGCGTGCCGGCGCCGATCTCGACCACCTCGGCGGCCCGCGGCTCGTGCCACACCCCGGCCAGCCGGCCGGTGTCGAGCATGATGTCGACCTGGGCCGGGGCGGCGCCCCAGTCGATCTTCGTGCCGGCGCCGCGCGGCACCACGGTCAGGTCGTGCGCCGCGGCCAGCCGAAGCACCTCGGCGGCGGCGCGTGGACCGCCCGGCACCGCCACCCAACGGGCGGTGCGACCGGCCACCTCGTCGGCCGGGCCGGCGAAACGGGCGAACGGCGGACCGCAGATCTCGGCCAGCTTCCGGTTGATCTCAAGGGCTCCGGGTCGGTCGGTGGAACGCGCAGCAGCCGCCATGACATTTATCGTACACATGTTCTAATGACTGAAGGTGCGAATCGGCGGCATGCGTGATCTTCGGGATTGTGTGGGCGGGCGGTCAGGGCCGCATGCGTCCCGAGGCCCGGTTGAGCACCGGAGGCTGGCCTTCCCCGAGGCCGACCACATGCGCGTGCAGCACCTCCGCAGCCTCCTCGGCGGTCAGGTGGCCGATGAGTACGTGGCTGGTGAGGCCATCGGCGAGGGCGAGCAGGGTGCGAGCCTCGCGCCGCGGGTCGGGCGGCGCAGCGCCCTCGCTGACCGGGACGCTCTCGGCAACCTTCGCGATGAGGCGGGCAAGGAGGTCCTGGAGGGCCGCGTAGCTGGTCCTCAGCGGTCCGGCGAGCGGCTCGCTGACGGCCGCCTGGGCGACGAAGGCGAGCCAGATCCGCGCTTCGGCGCGGTGCTCTTCGCGAAGCAGGGCGATCTCGGTGGCCACGTGACTCAGGGTGGCGTTGGCCGACTCAGCCTCGCGGTGGGCCAGGCGGTCCCGCATGCGCTCGCCGACATGGCCGACGGCGAACAGGAGCATCTCGTCCTTGCTGCGGAAGCAACGCTGAACGGCGCCGAGGGAGACCTGCGCGCGGGCGGCGACGTCCCGCATGGTCACTCCCTCCGGTCCGTGTTCGTCGACGAGGAGGCAGACGGCCTCGGCAATCTGGCGGCGCCTGCTTCCGTAGTCCACCTGCTTGGGCATGCTCGGTCATCTCCTTATTCTGATACGAGCGTATCGCTTCTGGGGTACGGTTTCGCGGCGAGCACGTCGACATAAGAACGGGAGTGCGAGGATCATGCAGGACGCCGTGTGGAGACTGTCGGCCGTCGCCCAGGCCGAGGCGGTCCGAGGCGGAGACATTTCGGCGGTCGAACTCATCGACAGCCACCTGGAACGCATCACCGAGGTCAACCCGCGGGTCAACGCGGTCACGCAACTGTTGGGCGAGCGCGCCCGGGAGGCCGCCGCGCGGACGGACCGGCGCCGCGCGGCGGGCGAAGATCTCGGGCCGCTGGCCGGCGTGCCGTTCACGGTGAAGGAATGCATCCCTGTCGAAGGCGTGCCGACCACATTCGGAACGCCGCGCTTCCGTGACCTGGTAGCGCCGGCAGACGCGCTTCCGGTGGCGCGACTGCGTGCGGCCGGAGCCATACCGATCGGGCACAGCAACATGCCCACCCTGGTCCTGGCCGGCATGCACTCTCGCAGCGAACTGTTCGGCGACACCGTCAACCCGTGGGACCCGAGCCGGACCCCAGGGGGCTCCAGCGGCGGCGACGGGGTGGCCGTGGCCACCGGCATGGCCGCGCTCGGGCTCGGCAACGACTCGGGTGGATCAGTGCGGATCCCGGCCTCGTTCTGCGGGGTGGCCGGGCTGAAGCCGACCGCCGGGAGGTTCCCCGCCGACCAGCGCGTCCTCGGTTCCGACGACCCGGGACCGGCCTCACAGATGCTTGTCACCGATGGGCCCCTGGCCCGCACGGTCGCCGACCTGCGACTGGCATACGAGGCGCTGGCCGGGGCCGACCGACGGGATCCGCGCGCCGTTCCGGTGCCCGTCCACGGCGAGCCGCTGCCGGGCCGGATGAAGGTCGCGGTCGTTGCCGACCCCGGGGGACACGGCGTCCACCCCACGGTCCGCAAGGCTGTCACGGCCGCGGCCGACGCGCTGCGAGACGCCGGGTACGAGGTACGGGAGATAGCGGATGTTCCGCGGCTGGACGAGGCGCTCGAGGCGTACGGCCGGATCACCGTGACCGAGTTCGCCGAGACCTGGCCCGTGGTGCGGACACTGCTCGGCAAGGGCGGAGATCGCTACATCGCGATGGCGATGGCGAAGACTCCGCCCGCGACAACCGGTGAGTTCATGAAGCTGATGGGGACCTGGCTGGGCATCCGCCGTTCCTGGGCGGAGTTCCTCGACGAGTACCCGCTGCTGCTCGGGCCGGTGTTCACCGAGCCGCCTGTCGAGCCGGGGCTGGAGTCGCGCGACAGAGCGGGCCGGGACCGGGTCGGCACGGGCATGCGCCTGTGCACGGTGACAAGCTTCGTGGGCGTGCCCGGGGTCGCCGTGCCGACCGGGGTGATCGACGGGCTGCCGTCCGGCGTACAGATCATCGGGCGTGCGTTCCGGGAGGACCTGTGCCTGGCCGCTGCCCAGGAGGTGGAGGATCGCCTCGGTGTGCTCGCACCGATCGACCCGCGCCCCGGCCGTTCCGCTCACCACCGGGGCACCGATTCGCGCGGCGAGGACTCCGGGCGGCGGCCCGCCGACCGGTAACGTGGCGCCGTGACCACGACCCCACAGCCCACGGCGAAGCGCGTTCCGGCCGAGCGGATCCACCACGGTGACACCGTCGTCGACGAGTACGCCTGGCTCGCCACCAAGGACGACCCGGAGACGATCGCCTACCTGGAGGCCGAGAACGCCTACACCGAGGCGCGCACCGCGCACCTGGCCGGGCTGCGGGCGGAGCTGTTCGAGGAGACGCGCCGGCGCACCCAGGAGACCGACCTGTCGGTGCCGACCCGCAAGGACGGCCACTGGTACTACACCCGGACCGTCGAGGGGCAGCAGTACGGCGTGCACTGCCGGCGCGCCGTGCGGCCGGACGAGACCACGCCCCCGATCAGCGCGGACGGCGCCCCGCTCGACGGCGAGGAGGTGCTGCTCGACGGCAACCAGCTCGCCGAGGGCCACGACTTCTTCTCCCTCGGCGCGTTCGACGTCAGCCCGGACGGGCGCTGGCTGGCCTACTCCACCGACTTCTCCGGCGACGAGCGGTTCACCCTGCGGATCAAGGACCTGTCGACCGGCGAGCTGCTGCCCGACGAGGTGCCCGACACGTTCTACGGCACGGCGTGGTCGAGTGACGCCTCCACGCTGTTCTACGTCACCGTGGACGACGCCTGGCGGCCGAACCGGGTGTGGCGGCACGCCGTGGGCACCGGATCGGGCGAGGACGTGGTGGTGCATCAGGAGGACGACGAGCGGTTCTGGGTGGGCGTCGAGCTGACCCGCTCCGAGCGCTTCGTGGTGATCGACATCCACAGCAAGGTCACCAGCGAGGTACGGGTGATCCCGGCCGCCAACCCGACCGGCGAGCCGGCGATCGTGGCCCCCCGCCGGCAGGGCGTCGAGTACGCGGTCGAGCACCACGGCCACCGCTTCCTGATCCTGCACAACGACGGCGCGGAGGACTTCGCGCTCGCGTACACCTCGGCGGACGCGCCGGGCGACTGGACGCCGCTGATCCCGCACACCCCGGGCACCCGGCTGGAGGCCGTCGACGCGTTCGAGAACCACCTGGTGGTCTCGCTGCGCGGCAACGGGCTGACCGGGCTGCGAGTGCTGCCGGTCGGCAGCGACGACAGCTGGGACATCGACTTCCCCGAGCCGATCTACAGCGTTGGGCTGGACGCGAACCCGGAATACCGCACCGGCGCGGTCCGGCTGCGCTACACCTCGCTCGTCACCCCCGACTCCGTCTACGACTACGACCTGACCAGCCGGGAACTGACGCTGCTCCGGCGCAAGCCGGTGCGGCCCGGCCCGGACGGACGGGCGTACGACCCGGCCGACTACGAGCAGCACCGCGACTGGGCGCTGGCCGACGACGGCACCCGGGTGCCGATCTCGCTGGTCTGCCGCCGGGACACCCCGCGCGACGGTTCCGCGCCCGCGGTCATCTACGGCTACGGGTCGTACGAGGCCAGCATGGATCCGTGGTTCTCGATCGCCCGGCTGAGCCTGCTCGACCGGGGCGTCATCTTCGCGGTCGCGCACATCCGCGGCGGCGGCGAGCTGGGCCGGCGCTGGTACGACGAGGGCAAGTTGCTGGCCAAGAAGAACACGTTCACCGACTTCGTGGCCTGCGCCCGGCACCTGGTCAAGGCCGGCTGGACGGCGAGCGACAGGCTGGTCGCCCGGGGCGCCTCGGCCGGCGGCCTGTTGATGGGCGCGGTGGCCAACCTCGCGCCGGACGCGTTCGCCGGGATCGTCGCGCAGGTGCCGTTCGTGGACGCGCTCACCTCGATCCTCGACCCGTCGCTGCCGCTGACGGTCACCGAGTGGGAGGAGTGGGGCAACCCGCTCGACGACCCCGAGGTCTACGCGTACATGAAGTCGTACACGCCGTACGAGAACGTGGCGCCTGCCGACTACCCGGCGATCCTGGCGGTGACCAGCCTCAACGACACCCGGGTGCTCTACCACGAGCCGGCCAAGTGGATCGCCCGGCTGCGCGCGCTCGCCCCGCAGGGCGACTACCTGCTCAAGACCGAGATGGGCGCGGGCCACGGCGGCCCGAGCGGCAGGTACGACGCCTGGCGCGAGGAGGCGTTCGTCAACGCCTGGACGCTGGACCGCCTCGGCCGGGCGTGAGCGCGCGGCCGAGCACGTGTTAGGAGGGGGCCCTTGTTAACAGACGTCTGTTAACAAGGGCCCCCTCCTAACACGCCGATCGTCGATCGAGATCAGCTCCATCGCACCATCATCCTGCCCGCCTTAGACTGCCGAGGTGACCGAGGAGGAGCGGGCGGCGGCGCGGCGCGGGCCGACCTGGCTGATCCTCGTGGCAGTCGCCGCCGTGCTCGCGATCTGCTGCTGCTCGTCCGTGATCGGCCTGGCGGTCGCCGGGTCCACCGGCCTGCTCGGTCGCTGACCCGCCGGCCAGGTGGCGCGCGGGCCGGCCGGTTCAGCGCGTCCAGGCCGGATCGCGCCCGGTCCGGCCGAGCAGCGCCTCCAGGGTGCCGGGCGCCGCGTCGGTCGGCACCGGCACGCCGAACGCACCCATCCGCTGGCCCATGTCGCCCATCCGGTCCATGAACTCGTGCCCGGCGGCCAGCACCGACGGGTCCACTGCGAACTCCTGGGCGGTGGCCCGAGCGAGGTCCCAGCCGTGCACGGTGAGGTCGATCAGCCCCATCAGGCCGACCGTCTCCTGGGGCAGCCCCATGCCCGGCGAGACGCCCTCCAACGCGGCCGGGTCCGACCACGCCTCGGTCAGCCGCGCCGTCTCGCTCGCGAACCGGCCCCGCCAGCCGTCGGTCAGGTGGTCGGCCTTGCCCGACCAGTCGACCTCCTCGCGCCGGGCCATCACCTGGAAGTTGACCACCACCTCGAACAGGTGGTTGAGCAGGTGGCGCACCGTGTAGTCGGGGCACGGGGTGGGTCGGTCGAGCTGGTCGTCGGCGATGCCGCGCACCACGGCCACGGTGCCCGGCGCGGCCACGGCCAGCAGCTCACTAGTCTTCGTGGTCATAGGGCCAGGGTATGAGGACGGTCTTGAAGAAATGCGACACGAACCGCGGTGGGACAGCCGGGGGATCCTCGATCCCGGCCGGCTGCTGCGGCAGGTCCGGTTCCGGCGCCGGCTGCCCGTTCCGGCGCTGCGTGCCTGGGTTGAGCACTACTGGTTGATCGACTGGGACCTGGCCGAACCGTTCGTCCAGCGGGTCGTGCCGCACCCGGCCGTCAACGTGGTGTTCCAGGCGCAGGCCGGCGCGGCCGAACACGGCGAGATCGCCGGCGTCGGCGCCGGCCTGTTCACGGTCACGTTGCGCGGCACCGGGCGGGTCACCGGCGTGCAGTTCCGCCCGGGCGGCTTCCGCCCGTTCTGGCGACGCCCGGTGGCCGAGCTGACCGGCCGTCGCATCCCACTCGGCGCATCCCGGCCCGCCGCGCCCGACCCGCCCGACCCGTCCGCCCCGCCCGACCCGTCCGCCCCGCCGGACCCGTCCGCCCCGCCCGACCTGTCCGCCCCGCTCGGGCCGGTCTGTCCGGGCGGCGACGACCAGCGGTGCCGCCGACTGGACGAACTGCTGACCGCCTGGACGCCGGTGCCGGACCAGGCCGCCGCCGACGCCACCGCGCTGGCCGAGGAGATCCGCACCGATCGGAGCGTGCTCCGGGTGGCCGACTTCGCCCGGCGGCACGCCCTCTCCACCCGCCGGCTCCAGCGACTCTTCCTGGATCACGTCGGGGTCGGTCCGAAGTGGGTGATCCGGCGGTACCGGCTCCAGGAGGCGATCGAGCAGGCCACCGTCGGCCCGCTGGACTGGTCGCGGGTCGCCGCCGACCTGGGGTACGCCGACCAGGCGCACCTGGTCCGCGAGTTCACCGCCGTCGCCGGCGTCTCGCCCGCCGCGTACGCACGCTCGCTTGCCGTCTCCCGCGGCGCCTGACCCACGCACTCCTCCACCCAGTCGATCATGAGGTTGGCGGCACCCAGAGAGATCAACACCGCCGTCAACCTCATGATCACCCGGCCCTTGGCCGTCGTACGCCAGGTGTTCCGCCGTCAGCGGCGGCGGACCGCGACCACGGCGACGTCGTCGTTGATCTCCGGCGGGGCCAACTCGGTCAGCAGCCGCTGGCAGAACTGGTCGAGGTCGTCGTCCACCCGGTTGGCCACCATGCCGAGCGCCGCCATGCCGTCGTCGATGGTGGCGTCCCGCCGCTCGATCAGCCCGTCGGTGTAGAGGACGAGCGTGGCCCCGGCCGGCAACACGAACTCCAGGTCGGTCGGGCGGGGCGCGCGCACGCCGAGCAGCGGCGCCGACTGGGTCACGAACTCGACCCGCCCGTCCCGGCTGAGCAACGCCGGCAGGTGCCCGGCGCTTGCCAACCGGATCAGCCCGGTGCCCGGATGGAGCAGCAGCACGCAGATGGTGGCCAGCTCGTTCGGCAGCAGCGTACGCATCAGCTCGTTGACCCGGTCCAGGATCACGCCGGGTTGGTGCCCCTCGACCGCGTACGCCCGCACCGCGTGCCGCAGTTCGGCCATCACGGTGGCGGCGTGCAGCGAGTGCCCGGCCACGTCGCCGATCGCCACCAGCAGGTGCCCGTCGAGCATCACCAGCTCGTAGAAGTCCCCGCCCACCTCGGTCTGCGCGCTCGCCGGCTCATAGCGGACGGCCAGGTCCAGGCCGGCGACCTCGGGCAGCCGCCGGGGCAGCAGGCTGCGCTGGAGCGTCACCGCGATCCGGTGCTCCTCGTCGAAGGAGCGCTGCGCCTCCACCGCCGAGGCGACGGCCTGGGCGAGCTGCACCAGCACCGGCGTACGCACCGTCTGGGTCGACGTGGGCACCACCACGTAGAGCGGCGCCCGGTCCTCGCGTAGGCGGGAGGCGGCCACGGTCACCGTGTCGCCCGCCGGCCAGTCGGTAAGCGGCCAGTTGTCCGCCTGGTCCACCCACACCCGGGTGCCGATCGGCACGCCGGTGTCGTCCACCACCCACGGCACGATCCCGGCCGGCGTGTGCGGGTCGGCGGCCACTCCGGCCAGGCAGTCCCCGTCGAACGTCTCGGCGACCACCGCCGCCGGCCCCCGAAAAATCCGCGCCGCGCCGGACGCGGCGGCCTCCAACAGCCGGACGAAATTCGGCGACGCGTGCATCTCCACCGTCGCGTCGGCGAGCGCGGCCAACCGTTCGGCGAGCTGCTCGGCCCGCCGCCGGGCCTGGTAGTAGCGCAGCACCGCGTGCGCGGTGGCGACCAGTTCCTCCGGCTCGATCGGCTCGGTCAGATAGGCGTCCGCGCCCCGGGTCAGCCCCTGCGTCCGGTCGACCACGTCCACCGCGTGCGCGGAAACGTGGATGACCGGGGTGGACGGCGACGTCGCCTTGATCCGCTCGCACACCTCGAAGCCGCTCATGTCCGGCAGCCGGACATCGAGCACCACCAGGTCGACCGGTTCGCCGGCCACCCGCTCCAGCGCCGCGGTGCCGTTCTCCGCCTCCACGGTCGTGAACCCGGCCCGGTTGAGCCAGTTCACCAGCAGGTATCGCTTCGGGCCGCTGTCGTCGACCACCAGCACCGTCGCCGGCCCGCCGTCCACCGTCACGCTCCGCCCACGGGTAGGACCACAGTGAACGTGCTGCCCCGGCCCGGTGCGCTTGTCAGCTCCAGCGTCCCGCCCAGCAGCGTGACCAGCCGTCGCGCGTACGGCAGGCCGAGGCCGGTGCCACCGACCCGGGTGGTGCCCGGCACCTGGTAGAACTCCTCGAAGATCCGTTCGTGCAACTCCGGCGGGATGCCCACCCCGGTGTCGGTGACCGTGAGCGACCACGCCTCGTCGCGGCGTTCGGCGCGCAACCGCACCTCACCCCGTTCGGTGAACTTCAGGCCGTTGTGCAGCAGATTCCGTAGCACCTGGGCGAGCAGCACCTCGTCCGAGCGGAGGGTGGCCGGTGTGGACGGCTCCTCGACCACCAGCTCCACCTCCGGCCGGGTGGCCAACGCCCGCAGCGTGCCGCGGAGCTGCCCGAACACCGCGCGCAGGTCGACCTCGGACCAGTCCGGCTCGATCCGGCCCGACTCGGCCTTGGCCAGGTCGAGCAGCTCGTTCACCAGGTTCAGCAGGTCACCGGCGGAGGATCGGATCAGCCCCACCTGGCGGGCCTGCTCACCGGTGAGCGGGTCGGAGGCGGAGTCGGCCAGCAGCCGCCCCAAGCCGATGATCGCGGTGACCGGGGCCCGCAGCTCGTGGCTGACGTTGGCCAGGAACCGGCTCTTCGACTCGCTGGCGGCCCGCAGCTGGGCCGACTTCTCATCCAGCTCGGCGTAGAGCGCCACCACGCCGCGGTTGGTTTCCTCCAACTCCTCGGTGAGCTGGTTGTAGAGCGCCATCACGCCCCGGTTGGTTTCCTGAAGCTCGGAGTTGAGCACCGCCAACTCGTCCCGCTGGGTGCGCACCTCGTCGAGCGCGCCGATGAGCTGGGCGTTCTGTGCGGCCAACTCGTCCAGCGCGGAACCCGGAGCGCGCTCGGCCAGCTCCGCACGGAGCTGGGCGGCGCGTTCCGGCGTCAGCTCGGCGGCGTGGTCCGGTACTCGTCGGGACATCCTCACGACGGTATCGCCCTCGACCGGAATCACCTGCAACGAGTCCACCAGACGCGCGACCGCGCCGGACTGCGGCTCGTACCGGCCGCCGGGGAGTGGGCGGACCGGCGACAGGTCCACGCGGAGCCGGAGCCGGCCGGCGGTGACGTCCCGGTCGAGGGCGAACGTGATGTCCGCGCCGCCGACCCCGCGCAGCAACTCCCGGGCCACCTCGCTGAGCGCGGTGGCGATCCGGACCTGATCCTGGTGCTCAAGCCCGACGGCGGCGGCGACCTCCCGGCCGCGCTGGCGGACCAGGAAGATGTCCTGCTCCACCCGGAGCGCCAGGTGCAGCAGCGGCTCACTCATGCCGTGCTGACCGGGCATGCCCTCACGGCCCTCGCTCCGCTCGGTGCGTTCACTCATGCCGTGCTGACCGGGCATGCCCTCACGGCCCTCGCTCCGCTCGGTGCGTTCACTCATGCCGGCACCTGGGCGACCAGGACGCAAGCGTCGTCACGGCGGGTGCCGGCGTCCCGGAGCAGGGTCGCGGCGGCCAGCAACGGTGGACGGCCGACCAACCCGGGATAGTCGTCCAGGTTCCAGCGGTCCACCACGCCGTCGCTGTGCATCACAAGCGTCGCGCCGGACGGGAACGGATAGTCGTACCCGCGGATGGCCGGACGCTGGTGCCCGGCGATGCCGGGCAGCGAGACCAGGCCGCGCCGCCGCTCGCCGGTGGCCACGATCATGGCGGCGATGTTGCCGAGGCCGGCGTAGTGGAGCATGCCGCTCCCGGGATCGGGCTCGGCCACCGCGAGCGCCGCCCCGCGGGTGTGCGAGATGGCCGCGTGCAGGTGTCGCACCACGACCTCCGGCGGGCCGGCCGGCGCCGAGCGGAACGCGGCGACCGCGGCCCCGGTGGCGGCGGCGGCCAGCGGCCCGTGCCCCAGCCCGTCGCAGACCAGCACCTGCCGCCGGTCGTCGGCCACCCGGACCGCGTACCCGTCGCCGCTGTCCTGCTCGCCGGTGATCGGCCGGGCCAGCCCGCCGGCCCAGTCCGGCTCCGGTGGCGGCCCGTCCCAGACCTGGACGGTGAGGACCGTGCCGCGACCGGGACGCGAGTAGGCGTCGAAACGGCTCGCCTGCCGGGCGATCGCGCCGAGGCCGATGCCGAGCGTGCCGACCGTGGAGTGCCCGTCGGTCGACGAGAGCGTGAGGTCCGCCATGCCCGGTCCGGCGTCGATGGCCACCAGCTCCACCCCGGCCCGCCCGTCCCGGCGCGCGGGACGCATCAGCAGGGCGCCCTCCCGCGCGTGCTTGACCAGGTTGCTGGTGATCTCGGCGGTGACGATGGCCAGGTCCGCGACGCGCGGCGCGCTCAGTTCGAGCTGCCGACCGAGCCGCTCGGCCGCCCGGCGTACGCCACCGGCGGTCGCGCCGTTGTCGACCCGGAACCACACGCCGTGGTCGGGGACCACGTCGGAGATCATCGCGACCACTTGGTGACGGTTATCGCCGTACCCTCGCCGACGGCGGTCTTGATGTCGAAGTCGTCGACGAGCCGGCGGGCGCCGCTGAGCCCGAGGCCCAGCCCACCGCCTGTGGTGTAGCCGTCGGTGAGGGCCAGGTCCAGGTCGGGAATGCCCGGCCCCTGGTCGGCGAAGACGATGCGTACGCCGCGGCGGCGGCCGTCGGAGACGGTGGTGACCTCGGCGCTGCCCCCGCCGCCGTAGATGAGCGTGTTGCGGGCCAGCTCGCTGGCGGCGGTGACCAGCTTGGTCTGGTCGACCAGGGAGAGCCGGACCGCCACGGCGGTGGTACGCACAAGCTGCCGGACCCGCACCACGTCCTCGTCGCTACGGATCGCCTGCGTCGCCGGCACCCCCAGGTCGAGGCCGGTGGTCATGGCGTCGCCGTCGTCTCGTCGTCCTCGTCGTCGAGCGCCACGTCCCCGTCGTCGGCACGGGTCGCCGCGATCAGCTCCATGCCCCGCTCGACGTTCAGCGCGGTGCGGATGCCGTTGAGCGACAGCCCCAGCTCGACCAGGGTGATGGCGACGGCGGGACGCATCCCGACCACCACTGTCTCGGCGTCCAGCACCTTGGAGATGGACGCGATGGTGGAGAGCATCCGGCCGACGAAGGAGTCGACGATGTCAAGCGCCGTGATGTCGATGATGACGCCGTGGCAACCGGTGGCCACGATCCGCTCGGCCAGGTCCTCCTGGAGCTGGACCGCCGTCTGGTCGGACATGTCGACCTGGATGGAGACCAGCAGGATGTCGCCGATCTTGAGGATCGGCACCCGCTCCATCACGCCTCCCGGCGGGCGCGGCGGGAGGTGGTCTCGACGCCGTTCAGGCGCAGCACGTGGCGCAGGGCGTCGGCCAGGCTCGCCTTGGTGGCGATGTCGCCGAACTCGATGCCGAGGGCGACGATCGTCTGGGCGATCTGCGGCCGGATGCCGGAGATGATGCAGTCGGCGCCCATCAGCCGGGCGGCCACCACGGTCTTGAGGATGTGCTGGGCGACCTGGGTGTCCACCGCCGGCACGCCGGTGATGTCGATGATCGCGTACGGCGAGCCGGTGTCGACCAGGGTCTGGAGCAGCCGCTCCATCACCACCTGGGCGCGGGCCGAGTCGAGCGTGCCGACGAGCGGGACGGCGACCACGCCCTCCCACAGCTTGACCACGGGCGTGGAGAGCTCCAGGAGCTGCTCCGCCTGGTCGGCGATGAGGCTCTCCCGGGCCCGGACGAACGTCTCGAACGTGAACAGCCCCATCTGGTCGATGAGCGCGGAGTAGGCGACGAAATCCCGCAGGACGCTGTCGCTCTTGTCCTCCTCCATCAGCTCCAGCAGGGCGTCCTTGAGCGCGAACACGCTGATCGCGGTCTCGGTGGCGCTGAACCCCTGGCGGGCCCGGCTGGTGGAGATCTCCGCGAGCACGGCCCGCAGCTCGCCGCCGTGCTCGTCGGCCAGGTCGCCGAGGCCCTGCCGGCCGGCGTCGGTCACGACGCGGTGCAGTTCCTGCACCTGGCGGGCCAGCTCGCCCCGACTCAGCCGGCCGCGCAACGAACTGGCGATGATTTCGATCCAACGGTTGGTCAACCGGTCTGCGTGCTGACTCAGCAGGTCGGCGAGCCGACCACCCTGTTCCCCGCCCAACGCCATGCTGACCTCCCAGATCTGGACGGGCGGACTCTATCACCGGGGGTTGTGGCACTACTTGCCACGGGACAAAGAAATGATCGGCGGCACCTGTGCCGGCTCCCGTTCTGCACGGCGCGGTCATCGTGGGATACCGTTCCACCGAACACAGGAGGTCGACGAATGTCCCTGACGGTGCACACGGAACAGCGCGGCGACGTGGTCGTGGTGTCGGTCGCGGGCGAGCTGGACATGGCCACCGCACCGCAGCTCCAGGACCAGATCACGGACCTGCTGGACAAGGGGCGCAACCGCCTCGTGTTCGACCTGGCCGAGGTGTCGTTCTGCGACTCGACCGGGCTGTCGGTGTTCGTCCGCGCCAAGAACAGCTGCGACGAGGCCGGCGGCGTGGTCCGGCTGGCCGCCCCGCAACGCGGAGTGCTGCGCATCCTCGAGGTCAGTGGCCTGGTCGAGGTGCTGCACACCTACCCGACGGTGGAGGAAGCCGTCGCGGGCGAACCCACCCCGGCCTCTTCCTGACCGACCCCGCTCAGCGCTCGTCCTCGATGTAGCGGGGACGGGCGATCACCATGCCCGCGGTCGTCTGCACGGCGAGCGCCACCAGCAGGAAGCCGATCGGGGCGGTCCAGCCGCCGGTCGCCCCGTAGAGGATGCCGACAAGCAGCGGGCCGAGCGCGGCGATGACGTACCCGGTGCTCTGCGCGAAGGCGGAGAGCGCCACGGTGCCCTCGGCGGTCCGGGCCCGCAGCCCGATGGTGGTCAGGATGAGCGGGAACGCGCCCTGCCCGAGCGCGAGCAGCAGCACCCACAGCGGCGCCAGGCCGCGCGGCGCGAGCGCCAGCCCGACGTACGCGGCGGTGGAGAATGCGGTCAGCCCGAGCACCAACGGACGCAGCGTGGCCATCCGGCCGGCCAGGGTGGGCATCATCAGCGCCACCGGCACGCCCAGCGCGGTCACGCCGGCGAGCAACAGGCCGGCCGCCTCGGGCCGGTAGCCGGCGTCCCGGAAGAGCTGGGCCAGCCAGCCCATGATCGCGTACCCGCTGAGCGACTGGGCGCCGAAGTAGACCGCCATGGCCCAGCCGAGCCGGGTTCGCTCCGGCCGTACCCGGGCCGGCCCGACGGCCACCGCCGTCGGCACCGCGGACCGGCTCGCGGCCCGCCGCGCGGCGCGCGCCCGCAGCGCCAGCGGCACCCACGGGATGAGGGCCAGCGCGGCCAGCCCGGCCCAGACGCCGAGCCCGGCCCGCCAGGAGCCGAAGGCGTGGGCCACCGGCACGGCGGAGGCGGCGGCCACCGTCGTGCCCACCGTCAGGGCCATCGTGTACGCGCCGGTGACCAGCCCGGTGCGCTGCGGGAAGTGCTGCTTGACAAGCATCGGCAGCAGGATGTTCGCCACCGCGATGCCGGCCAGCGCGAGCGCGCTTGTGAGCACGAAGACCGCGGCCGAGCCGGTGACCGCGCGCAGCACCTGCCCCACGGTGAGCGCGACCATGGCCACCACCAGCACCCGGGGCGCCGCCCAGCGGCGGACCAGCCACGGGGTGAGCGCGCCCAGCCCGGCGAACGCGACCGTGGGCAGCGTGGTGACCACGCCGGCCATGGCGCCGGAGAGGCCCAACCCGACGCGGATCTCGTCGAGCAGCGCGCCCAGGCTGGTCACCGCGGCGCGCAGGTTCACGGCGACCAGCAGCATCCCGACCAGCACCAGCAGGCCGCCCCGCGCCGGGCCGAGGGCCGGGTTCGGGGTGGTCGCCGGGGCCGCACCGGCCGCCGGCCCGGGGGCGACGTCGGCGGTGGGCGCGGTCGCGGTGGGTGCGGTTGGCGGCGTCATGAGCTTCAACCTACAATCATGGGATGAATTTGGGCAGCAGGTGTAACCGGTGACACCCGCCGTGGATTCCGTCGCCGTGCCACCGCGCGGCCACCGGGTCCGGCAGACCATCGAGCAGCTCCGCGCCCGGATCCTTGGCGGTGAGTGGCAGGTGGGCGGGCGCATCCCCACCGAACCGCAGCTCGTCGCCGCGCTCGGGGTGGGACGGAACACGGTCCGCGAGGCGGTCCGCGCGCTCGTGCACGCCGGCGTGCTGGAGTGCCGGCAGGGCTCCGGCACCTACGTGGTGTCGACCGACGAACTGGCGCCTGTGGTGGCCCGCCGGCTCACCGACGACCGGACGACCGAGGTGATCGAGGTCCGGCGCGCGTTCGAGGTGGAGGCCGCCCGGCTCGCCGCGCTGCGGCGTACCCCCGAGGACCTGGCGGCGCTCGACGGCGCGCTCGCCACCCGGGAGGCCGCGTGGCGCTCCGGCCGGGTGGACGAGTTCGTGGAGGCGGACGCCGCGCTGCACACGGTGGTGGTGGCCGCCGCGCACAACCCCATGCTCGCCGAGCTGTACGCGTCGGTCGGCGCCGCGCTGCGCCGCACGGTCGCCCAGGCCATGGGCCCGGAGCTGACCCCCGAGCGGTACGTCGACCACGGTCGACTCGTCGCGGCGATCCGGGCCGCCGATCCGGCGCGGGCGGCGATCGAAGCGGGTGCTTTTCTTGAGGGGCCGTCCGGGGCATAGGGTCTGCCGGACCGAGACTCGGACAGCACGGGAGTGCGAATGCTCAAGGGCTTCAAAGACTTCATCATGCGCGGCAACGTCGTCGACCTGGCGGTCGGTGTCGTCATCGGTGCCGCGTTCACGGGCGTGGTCACGCAACTGACCAAGTCGTTCCTGGAACCGCTGGTGCGGGTGGTCATCGTGTTGATCACCGGGAACGAGGACGGGCTCACCGGATCGACGCCCAGCTTCCGGGGAGTCGACTTCGACTGGGTGGCCTTCGTCAACGCGGTGATCACGTTCGTGCTCACCGCGGCGGCGCTCTACTTCCTGGTCGTCTACCCGATGAACCGGCTCGCCGAGCGGCGTAAGCGCGGTGAGGAGCCGCCGCCCTCGGCCCCGAGCGAGGAGGTGAAGCTGCTCACCGAGATCCGTGACGCGCTCGTCGCCGGCGGCCAGGGCACGCCCGCCCAGCGTGGCGCGCTCGACGACGTGCTCGGCCGCCGGCAGGAGCCGCCGGCCCCCCGCTGACGCCCATAGCTGATCGGCCCCCGTGGAGATTCCGCGGGGGCCGCCGCGAATCGAACACATGTTCGATAGAGTCCGGCCATGGAGCAGCGCAAACACTTGTGGAACGGGAAATGGGGGCGGCTCGCCCGGCGGGATGTCTTCCTCCGGGTGGACGGCGACCGCTGGCACGTGGAGCAGCGCGCCGGCGGCGCCGAGGGGATTTCCCGCTTCTACGAGCACGCAAGCGTCGACGAGGCCGAGGAGACGATCCGGGCGCTGCTCGACGGGCCGGACACCTGGCGCGAGCTGTCGCCCCGCCCGCCGGGCGGCTGGACTCCGTCCGTTTAGCGCCTGCGGTCCGTTTAGCGCCCGTGCGCCCCGGGAACCGCTTCGGCATGAGCCAGCAGCAGGACACCGTCTCCCGGGTCACCACAGGCATGCGGGTGGTCGACTCCACAGGCGTCGAGGTTGGCACCGTCGACCTCGTCAAGCGGGGCGACACGGCCGCCGTGACCGTGGAGGCGCCCACCCCGGTCGACCCGGGCAGCAGCCTCGACGAGCTGATCGAGTCGGCCGCCGTCGAGGAGCCGGACGTACCGGCCGACCTGGCCGCCCGGCTGCTGCGCGAGGGCTACCTGAAGGTCTCCACCGAGCTGGCCGCCACCGGCGCGGTCTACGTGCTGGCCGCCCGGATCGCCACGGTCACCGACGGCGCGGTACGCCTCACCGTCCCGGTCGCGGAGCTGCCCGCCGAGGAGTGACCACGAGGAGTGACCACCATGCCCGACGCTCGGTGGGGGCGTTCCCGGTCAGCGCGCCTCAACCCCGGCCGGCGGCCAGGGGCATGATGGCACGGCCCCTACAAACTTGATGTCGTAGATGCATCACGGCCAGCGAGTCGTTCACGTCATCAAGTTTGTAGGCCGTTCGGGCCCCTGCTGCCACCGCTGAGCACAGGGGCGAGCGGCCGAGGGCCGACGCCGGAAACGCCGGCTCGGAGGCAGTCCCTGAGGCGAACCAGCGGAGACCCGAGGGCCGGCAATCTCAGGACGGCCGGGAGGCCGCCAGATCGGCGCCCACCCCGGGCCCGTCGTTAGTGCCGGCCGGCGTCGGTGCGGCCGGCGTCGGTGCGGCCGGCGTCGGTGCGGCCGGGCGGCGGAAGAGCAGCAGCATCAGCCAGCCGGCGACCAGGCCCCAGAACGCGCCCCCGATGCCGAGCAGGGTGACCCCGGACGCGGTGACCACGAGCGTGACCACTGCGGCCTCCCGCGCGTCCGGCTGGGCGACCGCCGCCGACACCGCGCCGGCCAGCGCCGCGATCAGGGCGAGCCCGGCCACCGCCTCGACGAGCACCGGCGGGGAGAGCAGCACCAGGGCGGTGGCCGCACCGGCGCCGAGGCCGAGCAGGGCCAGGCCGATCCCGGCGGTGACCGAGGCGATCCAGCGCCGGTCCGGGTCGGGGTGGGCGTCCGGCCCGGCGGCGAGCGCGGCGGTGATCGCGGCCAGGTTCACCGCGTGCGCGCCGGCCGGCGCGCCGAGCGCGGTGGCGAGGCCGGTGACCCGCAGGGCCGAGCCCAGCGGCGCCCGGTAGCCGTAGCCGGCGAGCACGGCGGTGCCTGGCACGTTCTGCGCGGCCATGGTGACCAGGAACAGCGGCAACGCGAGCCCGACGATCGCGGGCAGCGTCCAGGCCGGCGTGGTAAGCGCGACGGCCGGGGCGGCGTCCAGCCGGGCCGGGCCGGAGGTGGTCAGCGCGATCGCCACCACGGCCACGGCGAGCGCGCCGGGCACCGCCCAACGGCGGGCGAACCGGTGCAGCAGCACCCAGACGAGCACCACCGGCCCGGCCAGCCGGGGCACCTCCACCAGGGCGTGTACCGGCGCGGTGCAGAGCGGCAGCAGCACCCCGGCGAGCATGGCGGAGGCGAGCGGGGTGGGGATCGCGGCGACCGCGCGACCGAGCGCGGGGATCAGCCCGGCGGCGACGATGAGCAGGCCGGTGAGCAGGAACGCCCCGACCGCGGCGGGCCAGCCGCCGGGGACCGGGCCGGTGGCCACGAGCAGCGCCGCGCCCGGCGTGGACCAGGCGGTGGCGAGCGGCATCCGGTGCCGCAGGCCGAGCCATACCGCGCAGGCGCCGCTTGCCACGCAGAGCGTGAGCAGGCCGGAGGCGGCCTGGGCCGGGTCGGCGCCGACCGCGCGCAGCCCGGCCAGGACGACCGTGAACGAGCTGGCGAAGCCGACCAGGGCGGTCACCACGCCGGCCAGCACGGGTTGGAGTCGACCGGCCATGCTTCCCCCTCGGGTGTTCCGTTTACGGAACGACGTCGTGTAGCACGATAGCCCCATGGACGTCGGCCCACGGATCCGCGCCCTCCGGGTGGAACGGGGGATCTCCCTGTCCGAGCTGGCCCGGCTGGCCGGCGTCGGGAAGGCCACGCTCTCCGGCCTGGAGAACGGCGTCCGCAACCCCACGCTGGAGACGCTGTACGCGATCACCGCGCAGCTCGGCGTGCCGCTCACGGCCGTCCTGTCCGCACCCGAGGAGACACCCACCGTACGCGGCGCCGCGGTCGGCGCCACGCTGCTGGAGGTGTTCCACGACCGCGACGCGACCTACGAGCTGTACCGGATGCGGGTCAGCCCGGGGCCGACGCAGCTCTCCCCCGCCCACCAGGCCGGCGTCACCGAACACGTGACCGTCTTCTCCGGCGTGCTCCGCGCCGGGCCGGTGGACGCCCCGCTCACCGCCGGCCCGGGCGAATACCTGCGCTGGACCTCCGACGTGCCGCACGGCTACGCCGCGGTGGGCGACGAGCAGGTACGGGCCAGCCTGCTGCTGCGCTATCCGCGACCGTCCGGTAAGGACAATTGACACATACCCGGGATGTAAGCGGATGACATTTCTTTCCCCCGACCCGGCAGCGTGTAGAGACGCGGAGCCGTTCTTCTTGGCAAGCTTGTCCCATGACGCTCATCCTCCGCTCGGCGATCCTCAACGACGTCGGCCTCGTCCGGACCAACAACGAGGATTCCGCCCTCGCCGGTGACCGCCTGGTAGCGGTGGCCGACGGCATGGGCGGCCTCCCGGCCGGCGAGGTGGCCAGCGAGATCGTCATCCGGATCCTGGACGAGCTGACCCCGCCCACCGGCGCCGACGAGGCGGCCGACGCGCTGCGCGCCGTGGTCAGCACCGCGAACCAGCGCATCCGCGCGGCCATCACGGTGGACCCGACCCGCGACGGCATGGGTACGACGCTTACCGCCGCCCTGCTGGCCGGCGACACCCTGGTCCTCGCCCAGGTCGGCGACTCCCGCTGCTATCTGCTGCGCGACCACGAGCTGACCCAGCTCACCCGGGACGACACGTTCGTGCAGGCGCTCGTCGACCAGGGTGCGCTCTCCCGCGACCAGGCCCGGCACCACCCGCAGCGCTCGCTTGTGACCCGCGCGGTGCAGGGCTCCGACGCGCCGCCGGCGGTCGGGGCGCTCGCCGTCTTCCCCGGCGACCGTCTGCTGCTGTGCAGCGACGGCCTCTCCGACTACGTGGAGGACGCCGCCATCGCCGCGGCGCTCGCCACCTACGGCGACCGACAGCAGTGCGGCGAGCAACTGGTGAAGCTGGCCCACCAGGCCGGCGCGCCGGACAACGTCACGGTGGTCATCTCCGACGTCACCGAGGCCTGATCCCGGCCCGATTCGGGTTGCGGCCCCCGCCCGGGCGCGTTGGGATGAACAAATGCACATTCGCCGGCTGGCCTCCGAGGACCGCCTGACCGCCAGCTTCCCGCTGCAGGCGTACGCGTTCGAGGCCACGCCGCTGACGGCGTCCCGGACCGACGAGTTCCGGGCGTACCTGCCGTACAACGCGGGGAACACGACGCTCGTGGTCGAGGAGGACGGCGTCACCACGGCGGCCGTGTCGGCGATCCCGATGCGGCAGAACCTGCGCGGCGCGGTGCTGCCGATGGCAGGCGTCGCCGGGGTGGCCACCCATCCGCTGGCCCGCCGGCGCGGGCACGTCCGGACGCTGATGCGCCAGGTCCTCGACGGGATGCGCGACGAGGGGCACCAGCTCAGCGCGCTGCACCCGTTCCGCGCCTCGTTCTACGAGCGCTTCGGCTACGCCGGGCTGCCCCGGCGGCGTACCGCGGTGTTCACCCCGGCGGACCTGGCGCCGCTGCTGCGCGCCGAGTTGCCCGACGAGCTGGTCTGGGAGCGGATCGGCGAGGGCTATCCGCGGTGGCGCGCCTACACCGACAGGTGCCTGCGCGAGCGGCACGGCTTCGCGGTCTTCCCCGACTTCCGCGCCGTGGGCCTGCGCGAGCGGGACGACCGCTGGCTGCTCAGCGTGGTGCGCGGCGGCGAGACGGTCGGCGCGGTCACCTACCGGATCGACGACCACGCCGGCACGCTGATCGCCGACGACCTGCTCTTCGACGACCCGTACGCCCGCGCTTCGCTGTTGCGGTTCTTCGCCCGGCACGTCGACCAGGTGGCCCGGGTCAGCGTCCAGTTGCCGCCCGGGGAACTGCCCGAGCTGTGGCTCACCGACCTGGACGTGCACGTCGAGGCGCGGGTGGCCCGACCCGACCCGACCGCGCCGATGGCCCGGCTGCTCAGCCTGGAGGCGCTCGCCGACCAGCCGGTCGGGGTCGGCCGGCTGCTCGTCGAACTGATCGGCGACCGCTGGCTCGCCGGCCGCCACCTGCTCGACGGCACCACCGGCAAGCTGGCGGTGCTGCCTGCCGACAACGCCGCCGAGGGCAGCCTGCCGTGCGCGCGGCTCACCGCCGCCGGGCTCTCCGCCCTGGCGTACGGGGTGCTCGACCCGGCCGAGGTGGCCGTGCGCGGGCTGGGCGAGGTGCCGGTCGAGGCGGCCACCGAGCTGCGCCGGCTCTTCCCCCGTGAGCTGCCCTATTTGTTCGCCGACTTCTGATCGGGTTGGCGGCGCCGGGCCGGGGGTAGGGTCCTGCGCGTGCCGGAGTGGTTGGAAGCGGGACTCTGGGGTCTGCTCGCCGGGTCCGCCCTGTTGATCGGGGCGGCCGTCGGGTTCTTCGCGCGCGTGCCGCGCCGGGCGACCGCCTCGGTGATGGCGTTCGGGGCCGGCGTGCTGCTCTCCGCCGTCTCGTTCGAGCTGATCGACGAGGCACACAAACAGGGCGGCCTGCTGCCGGTGGCGATCGGCGCGGCGGCCGGCGCGCTCGCGTACACCGGGGCGAACGTGCTGCTGGCCCGGCACGGCGCCCGGCACCGCAAGCGCTCCGGCGACGAGCAGCCCTCCGAGCAGGAACAGCCCGGCTCGGGCAACGCGATCGCGGTCGGCGCGCTGCTCGACGGCGTACCGGAATCGGTGGTGATCGGCACGAGCCTGCTGGCCGGCGGCCCGGTCAGCTTCGTCACGGTGATCGCGGTCTTCCTCAGCAACGTGCCGGAGGGGCTGTCAAGCGCGGCCGGCATGCGGCAGGCGGGGCGGACCCGGCGGTACGTCTTCGGGCTCTGGATCGCCATCGCGTTGATCTCCGGCGCCGCGTCGCTGGCCGGGTATACGCTGCTCGGCGGCGCCCCGCCGGAGGTGCTGGCCACCATCACCGCGCTCGCCGCCGGCGCGATCCTGGCGATGATCACCGACACCATGGTCCCGGAGGCGTTCGAGGACGCGCACCTGCTCGTCGGTCTGATCACCGTGCTCGGCTTCCTCGTCGCGTTCGCCCTGTCCCACACCTGACTCCTGGTGGGCGGCTTAGCGGCGGGTTAAGGATCGTCGGCGGGGTCGTCGGCGGGCGGCGCGTCCTCCTAGCATCGGGCGGTGCGCCTGAAGTCCGCTGTCTCGCTGCTCGCCCTCGCCCTGGTCACCGCCACGCTGCCCGCGTGCGGCGGCGACGACCCGGCCGACCCGGTCGCCGCAACCGGCACGCCGTCTGCCCCGGCCGCCGATACCCCGGCCGCCTCGCCGAGTGCCCGCGCCGGCCTGGGCAGCGCCAAGCCGAGCCCCCGCGCCGCGCCGGCCGCGCTCCGCGCCGGCAACCCGGACGGGAAGGCCGCCGTGCCGGCCGAGGCGCGGGCGGTCGACACGTCACGCCCGACCCGTACCGTCGGCAGCGGCACGCCGGCGAGCTGCACCTCGGCGGCGGTGGTGAAGGCGGTGGCGGCCGGCGGCGTCATCACGTTCGACTGCGGCCCGGCGCCGGTGACCATCGCCATGACGGCCACCGCGAAGGTGGTGAACGCACACGGCCCGCGCATCGTGCTCGACGGCGGCGGCAAGGTCACGCTGAGCGGCGGCGGCAGCCGGCGGATCCTCTACATGAACACCTGCGACCAGGCCCAGGGCTTCACCACCTCACACTGCCAGAACCAGGACCACCCGCAGCTCACCGTGCAGAACCTGACGTTCACCGACGGCAACTCGACGGGCGAGAAGGCCGAGGGCGGCGGGGGCGGCGCGATCCTCGTCCGGGGCGGGCGGGTCAAGGTGGTCAACTCACGGTTCGTCGACAACCGCTGCGACCGCACCGGCCCGGATCTGGGGGGCGCGGCGCTGCGGGTGCTGAGCCAGTTCGAGAACAAGCCGGTGTACGTGGTGGGCAGCACCTTCACCGGCGGGGTGTGCGCCAACGGGGCGGCGTTGAGCAGCATCGGCGTCTCGTGGACGGTGTTGAACAGCGTCTTCCGTGACAACCGGGCGGTCGGCAGCGGCGCGAACCCGGCCCGGGGCGGCACGCCCGGCGGCGGCAGCGGGGGCGCGATCTACTGCGACGGCAACGAGTTCACGGTGAAGCTCGCCGGCACGGTCATCGAGAACAACAGCGCCAACGAGGGCGGCGGCGCCATCTTCTTCGTCAGCAACAACCGCACCGGCACCATGACGATCTCCAGTTCGACCCTGCGGAAGAACCCGAGCAGGGGCTTCGAGACGAAGGGCTTCCCCGGCATCTTCTTCCTGGGCACCCGCCCCCCGTCGGTCAGTTCCTCCCACCTCTCCTGACGCCTCACCCGGCCGGAGGGTGTGAGAAGGGGCCCCTTCTCTACCGAAGGCGTTAAGAAGGGCCCCCGCCTTACTCAGGAGGGTGGGATCGGTTGCCGGTGGCCCCCACGATTACGATGCGCATACCGGTGCGGTACCCGCTGAACCGGCCCACAACCGCCGGGATTCGCCCCTACGCGCTCCCGTCACCGCCGAACGAGGGTGAAGCCGCCCGGCAGCACCACCGCCGGCACCGCGCCACCCCGGGCCTGCGCCCGGCTTCGTCGGACACCCTGCGCGTCGTACGTCTCGACGGTCGCCGCCCCCGAGCCCGGCACGGTGACGGTCCTCGGTGTGCGGGCGGCACTGCGCAGCAGCGCTGTGGTCGACCCGGCGCCGGCGATCACATACCTGGAGACGAGCGGTTCGAGCAGGACCGCGTCGATCACGGCGTCGCCGCCGGTCGAGACGGCGACCAGGTCGGCGGCGCCGGCCGGCACCTGCGCCGGGCCGCTCGGCGTGACCGGAAGCAACGCGCCGGGTGCCGGCGACACGCCCTGCGCGCCGACCCGCCCGTGCCGGACGGTGCCCACGGTCCGCTCCCGGCCGGCCGCCGAGGTGGACCACCTGGTGACGGCCCGACTGCCCGGCCGCAGCTCGACCACCGGGAGCACCAGCCGGGGCTGGTCCGCGGCCGGCAACCGCCAGCGGGCGGTGGCGCCGGCCGGCAGCAGGGCGTACCCGCCGCTGTACGCGGACTCGCCGGTCCACGTCGATTCGGGGGTGACCACGCTCGCGTCACCGGTCAGCGTGGCCTGCTCGGCCTCCACGGTGGTGCCGCCGACGCGCGTCACGACCCGGCCCTGCCGGGCCAGCGCGGCCACGTCGGGGTGGGCGTCCAACGCCAGCATGCTGAGCAGGCCGTGGATGGTGGACTCCGCGCCGGCGTTGCGGTTGACCGTCCCGTCGCCGGCGATGCCGTCGACGGTGCGCCCGGTCGCCGGGTCGTACCCGGGCACGCCTGCCGCGTTGGCGCCGAAGTACCAGGCGGCCGTCATGCCGGCGAGCTGCCGGAACCCGGCGCGCCCGGTGGCGTCGGCGACGGCGAGCAGCGACTGCACCCGCGAGTCCACGCCGTAGGAGATCTGCGACCGGTCCGTCGGGGTCGGCTGCCGCCCGTTGTCCGGGCCGCCGGAGGTGAGCAGCCACGGCGTGAAGACCGCCGAGTCGGCCACCGCCGCCGGCAGCAGCCGCCGGTCGCCGAGCACCCGTGCGGCGTGGGCGAGCGCGGCGGGCATCTGCGATCCCCAGGCGTGCCACACCGACCGGGACAGCGCCCAGGGGCGTACCGCACCGAACGGCCATTCGCGGACGCCGCCGTCGGACAGCGCGGCGATGCCCTCGGCGAACCGGCTCAGTGCCCGCCGGGCGCGGGCGCCACCACCGGCCCGCACGTACGCGGCAAGCCCCAGGACGGCCTCCGCGGTGGCGTCCGCGCCGTCCGCGATCAGCCACGCGGGCGTCCGCTCGCCGTCGACGACCTGCCAGGTGCCGTACCGGACGAGCACCTGACGCTCCACCGCGCCGACCGCGAGGTCGAGCCGCTCCCGCAGGAACGACGCGAAACCGGGGTCGGCGGCACGCCACGCGGCGTACCCCTCGCCAAGCGCCCAGACGGTGCGGGCCAGCCAGTACGACGGCCCGCTGTCGGACGGGTCGGGCAGTTCGACCGGCTCGGCGCTCGGATTCAGCGTGCCGTCCGGCTGCATCCAGAGCACCACGTTCCCGGCGTTCGGTCCGGTGGCGGTCTGTAGGTAGGTCAGCCCCCGCAGCAGGGCGTACGAGGCGTCCCGGCTGGTGGTGGCGCCGGTGGACCGCCAGTGCCGCAGGTAGACCACGGCGGCGCGGGCGATGTCGTCGGCGTTGTACGCGCCCTGCCCCCAGGTGTCCGTGTCCGGGTCGTACGCCCCACCGCCGACCCGGCGGAAGGGGCCGTCCGGGGTCGGCTCGGCGTACGTCCACAGCACCCCGACCGCCGGCGCGTCGGCGAGCCGGTAGGTGGTGTGCCCGGCCTGCCCGGGCGGGCTGACCCGGTCGCCCAGGTAGTCCAGGTGGGACAGGTTCGTCACCGGAGCGCTGGTGGCGGCCCGGGCCGGAGCCGCCCCCAGCAGGGGCGCGCCGAGGGCGAGGCTGCTGCCCAGCAGGAGTGATCGGCGTTTCATGGTGGTCTCCTCGGTGGCTCAGGGGGTGTGGTCGAGCCGGGCGACGCCGATCTTGGTGTCCGCCATCCCGTAGAACACGAAGCGCACGCCGTCGACCTCCTCGATCGCCGTGGGGAAGACGACGTTGGGCACCGTGCCGGCCCGCTCGTCCTCGGTGTCGGGCGCGAGGATGGGCTCGGCGGTGCGGGCCAGCACCCGCGCCGGGTCGGCCGGGTCCAGCAGCATCGCCCCGGCCGCGTACTCGACCCGTTGGGTGGTCGGGTCCCAGCCGCTGGGGGCCTGACCTGTCACCCCGTGGTGGATGAGCAGCCACCCCTCCGGCACCCGGAGCGGCGGCGGGCCGGCGCCGATCTTCAGCTCCTCGTAGGGGAACTCGGACAGGGCCACCACCCGGTGGTCCCGGGGGCGGGCCAGCGCGGCGAGGTCGGCGTGCACCTCGTCCGCCGGCACGTACGAGATCCAGATGCCGGGCCGCTCGTCGGTGGTCCCGGCCGGCAGGTGCACCCCCTCGCCCGGACGGAACCAGCCCAGGTCCCACATCGGCCGGTGCAGCATGGCGTAGCAGGGCCGGCCGTCCGGGCCGGGCACCGGCTCGGGGAAGAACACCGCGTCCTTGTTGGGGAACAGGTTGAGGTCGGTGTCCAGGTCGGGCTGGTAGGCGAACTGCACCGGCCCCAGCCGCCGCCAGGAACGCAGGTCGGTGGAGGTGGCGAGCGCGAGGCGGGGGCCGAGCGGCCCGTACGCAACGTAGGTCATCAGGTGCTGGCCGAGTTCCGGCACCCAGGTGGTGCGCGGGTCCTCCACCCCGGCGTTGTGCAGGCCGCGCTCCCAGCCCTCGTCGGGTGCCAGCATGACGCCGTGCCGGCGCACGCCGACAGGTACGCCGTCGCGGAGTTCGACCTCGGCGAGCCCGACCCGGGAGACGTTGCCGTCGGCGACCAGCCGGGGCAGCAGGTGCAGCCGGCCGTCCGGGGTGCGCCCGCTCGCCGGGTTGAGCACCCCGGCGGCCTCGAACGGCTCGGCCGGGTCGGGCGCCATCAGCACGCCCAACCGGGTCAGCGTGTACGGGACAGTCGTCTCAAGGGATGGCATGTCAACCTTTCACACCGGAACCGATGTCGGTGGAGATGAAGTGTCGTTGGAAGGCCACGAAGAGGCCGACGGCCGGGGCGGCCAGCACGCAGGCGCCGGCCAGGACGGCCCCGTACGGGTTCGCGGCGCGGGCCGCCACGTTGCTGATGTAGTTGGCCAGGGAGACGGCAAGCGGCTGCATGTCCGCCTGCTTGGTGATCAGGAAAGGCCAGAGGAACTCGTTCCACGGCCCGATGAAGGTGAGCAGCACCGCGGTCAGCAGCGCCGGGCGCACAAGTGGCAGCGCCACCGACCAGAGCAGCCGCAGTTCCCCGGCGCCGTCGATCCGGGCGGCGGCGAACAGCTCGTCCGGCAGTTGCAGGAAGAACTGCCGGAAGACGAAGACCGCGGTGGTGTTGATCGCGAACGGCAGGATCATCCCGAGGTAGGAGTCGGCAAGCCCGTACCCGCGCACGATCAGCACGTAGAGCGGGATCAACAGGAGCTGGAAGGGGATCACCTGGACCAGCAGCACCAGGGCGAACAGCGTGCCCCGGCCGCGGAACCGCAGCCGGGCCAGGGCATAGCCGGCGAGCACCCCGAAGACCACCGTGCCGAGGATGACCCCGCCGGTGAAGACGCCGGAGTTGACGAGCGAGCCGAGCAGGTCGACCCGGGAGTTGATGTCCCGGTAGTTGTCCAGGGTGAGGTCGCCGGTGGGGAACGCCCCGGCGACCGAGGTGTCCGGTTCGGCCTGAAGGCTGCCGATCAGCATGTAGTAGAAGGGGAAGAGGAACAGCAGGGCTCCGGCGAACAGCGCGACGTAGCGGAGCAGTCCGGGCCACCGGGCGGCGGAGTTCGGTGTCACGTCAGTCCCTCTCGATCAGCCTGCGGTTGACCAACGAGATGATCAGCACCCCGATCACCAGCAGCACGCCGATGGCGGCGGCCACGTCCGGCTGGCCCTGCTGGATGCCGCGCTGGTACATCACCAGCACCGGCGAGGCGGACGCCCCGTTCGGGCCGCCCCCGCCGGTGAGCAGGTAGGGCTCGGTGAACAGGTTGGCGCCGGTGATGGTGGCCAGGATGACCACCAGGGCGGTCGCCGGGCGTACCGCCGGCACGGTCACCGACCGGAACCGCCGCCACCACCCCGCGCCGTCGACCGACGCCGACTCGTACAGCTCCTTCGGCACGTTCTGCAGCGCGGCCAGGTAGAGCAGGATGAAGAAGCCGAGCTGCTTCCAGACCACGAACACCGCGATGACGGGCATCGCCAGTCCCTCGTTCACCAGCCAGGACGGGTCGGGCGCCAGCGGGCCGAGCACGGAGTTGACAAGCCCTCCGGCGTTGAACAGGAACAGCCAAACGCCTACCACCGCCACGCTCGCGGTCACGTACGGCACGTAGAACGCGACCCGCAGGAACGCCCGGGCGTGCACCACCCGGTTCAGCGCGACGGCCAGCAGCAGGGCCAGCGCCATGGTCAGCGGCACGTTGATGACCAGGAAGATCCCGATGTTGCCGAACGACTGGCGGACCGCCGGGTCGGCGAGCACCGCGCGGTAGTTGTCAAGCCCGACGAAGGGCCGGTCCACCACCGCGCCCGGCGCGGCGAAGAAGTAGTCGTGGAAGCTCATCCAGACCGCGAAGCCGAGCGGGTAGGCGAACACCACGGCGATGAACACGGCGTAGGGCGCGGCCAGCACCATGCCCACCGGGTGGCGGCCCAGCACGGCCGCCACCCGGCCCCGGCCCGCCGGTCGCGGGCTCCGTGCGGCGGTCCCGGTGGCCGGGACCGCCGCGGTGTCGGCGGCCGACATCAGGAGCCGGCGGCGAGCTGGTCGACCTTCTCCGCGGCGGCGGCGAGGGCGTCGGGCACCGGCTTCTTGCCGAAGACCACAGACTCGGAGTACGCGTCGCGGAACGCCTGCCATACGGCCACCGAGTTCGGCACGTTCGGCACCTCGACCGTCCGTGCCGCCTGGTCGGCGAAGGCCTGGTAGGACGGGTTCTTGGCGAAGTGGTCCGGGTAGGCGGTCGCCAGGTCGGCGCGCAGCGGCATCTGGCCGGTCTTGGCCAGCAGCGCGCCGTCCTGCTCCTTGCTCGTGGCGAAGCGCATCACGTCCCAGGCGGTGGCGCGGTTCTGGCAGGCCGAGTACATCGCGACGTTCTTCGCGTCGCTGAAGGTGCGGATCTGGTCGGCCGGCTTGCCGGTGGACGTCGGCACCGGCACCGCGCCCCACTTCACCTTGCTGCCGTACACCGAGATCGCCCAGGGGCCGACGATCGCCATGGCGGCCTTGCCGTCGGCGAACGAGTCGCCGTTGTACTTCTCCTTCGGGGCGAGGCCCTCCGCGTAGAGGGTCTTCCAGAACTCCGCGACCCGCTGGCCCTCCGGCGAGTCGAACTGGGCCTTGCCCTGGCCGACCAGTTGCTTGCCGCCGGTCTCCGCCGCGAACAGCGGATAGAAGTCGAACCAGGACTGGAAGAACTCACTTGTGGGCGCCGGGTAGATGGCGGCCTGGGCGGCGCCCGACGACTTGATCTTCCGGGCGGCGGCGAGGAACTGGTCGTACGTCGCCAGCGAGGGCCGCTCCGGGTCGAGGCCGGCCCGGGCGAAGATCTCCTTGTTGTAGAAGATCATCACCGGGTTGGACTTCCAGGGCAGTTGGTAGAACTTGCCGTCCGGCGACTTGTACTGTTCCGCCGTCTCGCCGGTGCGCTCGGCGACGTAGGCGGCGCCGCCGTCGAACGAGTCCAGGGCGACCAGGCCACCCTGCTTCTGGAACTGCGGCACGGCCGCCGGCGCGGTGTTGAAGATCAGGCAGGGCGCGTTGCCGGCGGTGATGGCGGCTCCGATCACCTCCTCCGAGCTGGTGCCCGCCGGGATCTCCTGGGCGTTGATCTTCTGGTCGGCGTGCTGCGTGTTCCACGCCTCGACCATCGCCTTGCCCCAGGCCAGCTCCTCCTGGTTGTTGGAGAGCCAGATGTCGATCGGCCCACGGGCGGCGTTCGCCTCGGTGGCGTCGCCGCCACCGCCGCTGCCGTCGCAGCCCGCGGTGACGGCGAGCGCGGCGGTCAGCAGCAGGGCCGGGAGGGTGCGTTTCATGTCTGCTCCGATCGGGACGGTGAGGGCGGACGGCGCCGCTGGGCGGGCGGCGCCGGTGGTGGTGGTGCGGTGGAGGCGCGGAGAACGAGCTGCGCGGGCGGCGTGGACACGTCGGTCACGGGTTCGCCGTCGATGAGCGCGAGCAGGGCGTGCGCGGCTGCCCGCCCCCACTCGAACGGGTCGGTTCGCACGGTGGTCAGCGGCGGGCTGACGTAGCCGGCCAGCTCCGCGTCGTCGAACCCGGTCACCGACAGGTGTCCGGGCACGTCGACGCCGAGTTCCCGGGCCACCGCGAGCCCGGCGATGGCCATCAGGTCGTTGGCGTACACGATCGCGGTCGGCCGCTCGGCCCGGTCGAGCATGGCGCGGGTGGCGTGCGCGCCGCCGGCCGCCGAGAAGTCCGACGCGACGCAGAGGTCGGCGGGCAGGCCGGCGTCCGCGAGCGCCCGCTCCCAGGCCAGCCGGCGGACCCGCCCGTGCAGGAAGTGGTCCGGCCCGGCGATGTGCCCGATCCGGCGGTGCCCCAGCTCGACCAGGTGGGCGACCGCCGCGGCGACACCCGGCCGGTCGTCGATCAGCAGAGCCGGCCAGCGACTGGGCGCCATCGGCCTGGCGATCGTCACCGCCGGCAGCCCGAGCTGTTCCAGCAGGGCGAGCCGGGGGTCGTCCACCCGCAGGTCGAGCAGGAAGACCCCGTCCACCCGCCCGTCGGCGGCCAGCCGTCGGTAGCCGGACTCCTCGGCCGACTCGGGCACCACCTGGAGGACCAGGGCCTGGCCCCGGTCGGACAGGGTCCGCTCCACCCCGGCGATGAAGGCGGGGAAGAACGGGTCGGCGCCGAGCAACTCGGGTGGGCGGGCGATCACCAGGCCGACCGCGAAGGCCCGCGACGCGGACAGGGCACGGGCCCGATGGCTCGGCTCCCACCCCAGGGCGCGGGCCGCGGTGAGGATCCGCTCCCGCGTCTCCTCGGCCACGCCGGGCCGGCCGTTGAGCGCGAAGGACACCAGACCCTTCGAGACGCCTGCCGCGCGGGCGACATCGCGGATCGTCGGTCGACCTGGCCGGGTCACCGGCACCTCCTCGCGTTACTAAACCGGTTTAAGCCACGGACGTTAGACCCGTTCCACCAACTCCACAACCGGTAGCGGCCGATCAATGTGCGGCGGTTCGGGGCAGGTCAGGGCGGTGAGACGGCTGTCCCCCGCGCGAGCTACCGGCAGGTGTCCACCGTGCGGTGACGATTTGCGGCCGGTTGATCCATAACGTTCGACGTAGCCGCGGCGCCCACGCCGCGGACCTCTGGAGGAGACGTCATGCGGTTGGTGAAACAGCTCGGAACCCTTGTGGTGGTGTCGTTCGCCGGCAGCCAGGCGGTCGCGGCGACGCGGGGGAACGTGTGGCTGACGCTGATCCTCGGCGTCGCGACCGCCGTGCTGGCGCTGCTCGCGTACGCCTGGGTGGTGCGGCGCACGGAGCGCCGCTCGCCCACGGAGGTGGCCCGGGCCGGGGCCGGCGCCGCCCTGGGTCGTGGGATGCTGATCGGCGCCGGTATGTTCGGCGCGGTCATCGCGCTGCTCGCCGCGTTCGGCAGCTACCGGGTGACCGGGTGGGGCTCGGCGGCCGGCCCGGTGGGACTGTTCGGCCTGATGGCCGCCGCCGCCGTCAGTGAAGAGCTGATGTTCCGTGGCGTGCTGTTCCGGATCGTCGAGGAGCGCCTCGGCACCTGGGGCGCGCTCCTGTCGACAGGTCTCCTGTTCGGCCTGATGCACCTGCTCAACCCGCACGCCAGCCTGTGGGGGGCACTCGCCATCGGGATCGAGGCCGGCGGAATGCTTGCCGCCGCGTACGCGGCAACCCGCACGCTCTGGCTGCCGATCGGTCTGCACTTCGCGTGGAACTTCGCCGGCGCCGCCATCTTCGGCACCGACATCTCCGGAAAAACCGGAGCGGAGGGGATGCTTGACGGTGAGACGTCCGGGCCGGCGGTGCTGAGCGGCGGCGCGTTCGGGCCGGAGGCGAGCGTGGTGACGGTGCTCGCGGGCGCGTTGCTGACGATCCTGTTCATGCGACTGGCCCGGCGGCGGGGGAATCTCGTTCCCCGTCGCCGACGTACCGCCGCGGTCGAGCCCGCCGCTACGCTCTCCCGGTGATCGGCCTCCGGCGTGTCCCGGACCGGTGGCGGCGCTCCGCTGTCACGGTCCGGGATCTCCCGCTCGCGCTGGCACTCGTCGCCGCGTCGCTGTTGCCGCCGCTCGACGGTCACGGAACGCAGGTCGGAAACCTGCCGGACCGGCCCTTCGACGTGCTGGCCGGGGCGGTGATCGTCCTCGAGTCCCTGCCGCTGATCGTCCGCCGGCGGTGGCCGGCCGCGTGCCTGGCCCTGGTGTCGCTCGGCTTCGCCCTCGACCAGGTCCGCGCGTACCACACCGCGGCGGGCGTCGCCCTGCCGATCGCCCTGCTCAGCGCGGCGGCCCATCTGGACCGGCACCGACGCGCCGCCGTAGCCCTGGTCACCGCCTGGTTCGTCGCGCTTGCCGTCGCCCTGGACCGGTCCGGATCGACCGAAGGGGTGACCGGGTTCGTCACCTTCTACCTGGCCATGGCCATCTTCTGGGCCGTCGGGGCATGGCTGCGGTCGTCCCGCACCGCCGAGGCGGAACGCCGCCGGCTCGTCGCCGAGGCGACCCGGACGGCCGAACGCACCCGCATCGCCCGTGAACTCCACGACGTCGTGACCCACCACGTGACAGCGATGGTCGTGCAGGCCGAGGCGGCCCGCTACCTGACCGCCGCCCCGGAGTCCCTCGACCGCTCGCTGACCGCCATCACCGACACCGGCCGGCAGGCCGTCAGCGACCTGCGGCACCTGCTCGACCTGCTCAACCCCGACCACGGCGCAGAGCCGCGCACCCAAACGGCCGGCGGGCTGCGAGACCTGGTCGAGCAGACCCGGCGGGCCGGCCAGGCGGTGAACCTCACCGAGGACGGCGGACCGGCCGAACCGACCGGCAGCGCCGAGAGCACCGCCTACCGGGTCGTCCGGGAGGCGCTCACGAACGCCCTCAAGCACGACCACGGCGGCCACACCACCGTGCATGTGCGACGCAGCGAAGGAGAGATCATCGTGCGGGTCGGCACCGATGGATCCGGTACGGGTGCCGGATCGCCAGGCGGGAGCGGACGCGGCCTGACCGGACTCCGCGAACGGGTCGACATCCTCGGCGGGGAGTTCAGCGCGGGCCGGCGCGAGGACGGTGGCTTCGAGGTGACGGCACGCATCCCGAGGACCACCTCGTGACCGCGCCGATCCGGGTCCTGGTCTGCGACGACCAGGCGCTGATCCGTACCGGGTTCGCCACGATCATCGGCGCCCAGCCGGATCTGGAGGTGGTCGGCGAGTGCGCCGACGGACGCGCCGCGGTCGACCTCGCCGGCCGGCTGCACCCGGACGTCGTGGTCATGGACGTGCGGATGCCTGTGCTCGACGGCATCGAGGCCACCCGCCTGCTGGCCGGCGCCGGGGTCGCCGACCCGGTCAAGGTCCTGGTGGTGACCACGTTCAACCTGGACGAGTACGTGTACTCGGCGTTGCGTGCGGGGGCCAGCGGATTCCTGCTCAAGGACGCGCCACCGGCACAACTGCTGCACGGCATCCGCACCGTCGCCAGCGGTGCCGCGCTGTTGGACCCCGAGGTCACCCGACAACTCGTCGGCCGGTACGCCGCCCGGATCCGGCCCGTCCACGACACACCCGACCACGTCGGGCTGACCCCCCGGGAACTGGAAGTGCTGCGGCTGATCGCCAGCGGCCTGTCCAACAGCGAGATCGCCGCGACGCTGGTGATCAGTCAGGAAACCGTCAAGACGTACGTGTCCCGGATCCTCACCAAGCTCGACCTGCGGGACCGCGTCCAGGCCGTGGTGTACGCCTACCGCCAGGGACTGGTGTCCTGAACCAGGGCAGGGCACGCGAAGTGGTGGGCCGGAGGCACCACCATACGAATCAACCGGCGACCATCGCCGGTGACCCGTTGCCGCTGCGAATGAGCAGCTCAGGAGCGCAGCTCGGCGCCCAGGTGCAGGATCAGGCGATCTGACGGAGATCGCTGCCGTAGTCGAAAATGATCCGCATCCGGGCGCCCAGCGCTCGGGCGTACCGGCTCAGGGTCGCGACCTCGTTGGCCTCCAGATCGCCGTTCTCGATCTGGCTGACCCGGCCGGGCGTGACCCCCATCAACTCGGCAACTTCCCGCTGGGTGAGCCCGAGCCGCTTACGCTCCTCGGCCAGGTGGAACGCGCTGATCCATGCCTCGGTGCGGGCACGCTCCACATCGAGTGCGTCGTCGTCCCCGTCGTGCAACTCGGCTCGGACGTCGTCCCAGTCATGGAAGTCGCTCATCAGCCCTCCCTCCGCTTCCTCTCAAAGGCGAGCCAGCCCTCGTACGCGACCTCGGCGACCGGGATCGCTTCCTCGTACCATCGAGACCAGTCTCCGGCCTTGTTGCCAGCCACCAACAGCACCGCCTGTGACCAGGGATCAAAGACGAAAAGAACCCGGATCGCGACGTCCCGCCCAGACCTCGGTCGCAGCTCCTTGAGGTTGCCGATGCTCGACCCTCTGAGTGTGTCGACCAACGGACGTCCCAGGCCCGGTCCGGTCTCCGCGAGCATATCGATCGCTACGTTGACCGACCGGTACGTCGCCGGATCGGTTTGGCGGAGCGAGCGCAACCAGTCGCGGACATCGCTGGTCGTTCTGATCGCCCAGCGACGGGCGGGGCCGTGAGGCATGAACCAACTATAGCTGGGCCTATACCTTGAGGCAGCATGCGAACCGAGAAGTGCAGGTCGAGCACCGCCCACGCACTGACCGACACCGCCTTCCGGTATCGCCCGCATCCACAACATCATCCTCACCGGATGACACCCAGCACCGTTACCCGGCAACGCCTCCACCGAGTTACGAGACACCCTTTAGGCGATCTTGGACAGGACGCCTGCGTCCAGTCGTCCCACCAAGAAGATCAGCCGGCCGCGCACCAAAGTTTTCCTGACCGACGACGTGGAAGCCGCACCGCTTAAAGAACATGATCCTGGCCGCCGGATCCGATGAGACGTCGATCGTGCCCGCGACGAAAGTGCAGCCCCGCTCGGCCGCTTCTGTCGCGTACGCCGCGATCAAGGCACCGCCGACACCCGCATGCCGCACCGCCGAGTGCACATGAATCCGATCAAGGAAGGCGTGCGGTGCGACTGGCAACTCGTACGACTCGAACGCCCCACTCTCAGCGACGTTGGAATCGAACGATCCGGTCAGCATCCCCTCGATCGCGTCACCTCGGACTGCCACGAACGTCGTGTAGAGGCTGCTCGGACGCCTGTAGCGCAACAGCACGTCGAGCGCTACATCGCCAGAGTCCTCGATCATCCGACACATCGCCCGGCGATCGGCTTCCCTCAGGAACTCGACGCGAAGGGTCTCCACCCTCCCATCCAACACGACGCGGCGCTCGCCGCGCGGCCCCGGGTCAGGACAGTTGCGTCGCAGCCAATATCCGGCACCATGGATTCACTGTGCCCAATTCGGCTGGTACGCCTACCATGCGAACCGCAAACGCGCAGTTCGGCAGCATGATCGCGTTCGGTGGTGGGCCGCCTGGGGCTCGAACCCATAGTGTCGGACAGCGTCGACGGATCAGCATTAACTGGACAGATCCGCCCTGTGAGCAGGGCAGCGGCCTTCAACGCCTAATAGCGTTTTACAGGGGTTTCCGGCCTCAGTTGTGCCGGATCTGTGCCCGATGATCATGCGTCGGAGGTCGAAGGCTGCTGATCCTCCGGCTTGACGAACGTCCCGCGTTGCGGCACCACGAACAACACGCCTTGGTCGACCAGTACGGCGATAGCGCGTCGCACGGTCGCCCGAGCAACGCCGTACTCCTGGACGAGCTGAGATTCGGACGGGATAGCTCTGTTGGGCTGCCAGTCACCCCGACGGATCCGGGCCACGAGGATTCCGGCCAGTTGGCGATAGGGCGGCAGCGGCGCGCCGTGGTCGATCTCAGCGTCCGGGTCGGGCTCCATGTTGCTGACGCTAGAAGTCCCGACATGAGCGGCATCAACCTTCTACGTACCTAGACGTAGGTGGACCACACTTGGTACGGTGCGGCTATCCCGCTGTGCTGGTCGTGGAGACCCGAACTCGCCCCGGTGCGGCGGTACCCCTGCCCGGCCGGGCTCCTCCGACCCCGGTCGGGCAGGGCCACCGCAGGGAGGAAGAGCATGTCTCCTGACGCACGGGGCCTTCCCCATATCCAGCCCCTGACGCCGGGTGAGGAACTGCTGATCAGTCGGGAAGCGTCGGTGCAGTTTGCGAGAGAGCCGGCCTTCATGTTCCGGGTGATCTCGGTCTGCCCTCGGCCCACGTATGACGGCTGGGCGTGGGTGACCGGCTACCAGCTCGACGGCCAGGGCCAGGCCGTCAGCAAGCGGGAGATCTTCGTACGGCTGGCGGGCCTCAAGCGGGTCCGTCGTTCTGATGGGCGCCTGAAGTCGGGCTCGGCTTTCGTGTCGCGACCGAACACCCGGTGGACACCGCCACAGCAGCGCCCTTGACCTGACCGGGACCAACCGCGGACTCGACCCCCGGGCGACCGCCCGGCCCCCGACGACCCCTACCCCCTTCCCAGGTGCGGGTTTGACCTGACCTGGACTCCGGTGGGAGTGGGCACGGGGGGTCACCCGCCCGACCTCGACGGACACCGCCCCCATGCTTGGGGCTTGCCGTCCCTGCCTTGCGCGTCATTCTCGGAGCCAAGCTCCGGCGGCGGCCCGTTCTAGCGCCGGGCTACACGAGGGTTGTCGGTCGACTCGAACGCCGTGCGCGCCCCGGCAACCCGGCGCGCGTCCGGCCGCCTGGCGGCTGCGGCTGTCGCTCGCTCCTCTTGCTGCGCCGTGCGCCGGGGCGTGACCGGCCGCCAGGCCGCACGCGCGCCCCGGCGCGAACACGGCGGCGGGCCGCAGGCCCGCCCTTGACTGGTTACCCAAGAAGGACCGGCCGCGCGGCCTGGTCGGTGGTCTCTTGCTGGACGCGGGCAGTGGTCGGCGGGATCTCCGTGCAGACCAGGATCGGGGCTGAGTTGTGCCCTGGTTGTGCCCGATGATCTTCGTCAGGCGTTTCCGCAGCTCAGCGGTGGTTGCTGGTGGGCCGCCTGGGACTCGAACCCAGAACCTAAGGATTAAAAGTCCTCAGCTCTGCCAATTGAGCTAACGGCCCGTCGGGCCATCAGGCTACCCGATCACCCGACCTGGGGTTGAGGTCCGCCTGGGCTGCGACGGATGGCTGAGCTTCGTCCACGCAGCCAGCAGGCCGACCGCACATGCGGGCCCACAGCGTATCGGCCGAGCGGTAGCATCGCGCGTCGGAGCATGCTGATGCGATGACTGAGGGGGCGGCGGTCGGTCATGTCCTTCGTGCCCCCACCGCCGAAGAGCCGGCACTGGACCGTCACCGCCGTCGCCACCGCGGTCGCCACACCGGCGTTGGTGTGGGGCGTCGATCGGTCGTACCGGTCCACGGAGCGATGCCTGCGGGCTCATGGATCATCGATCGGCGATTCAGACGCCGATCTTCCGGACGCGTGCTCGGAGGTCAGTGCACTCCTGGGCCTGCTGGTACTGATCGCTGGCGCATACGTCGCGGCGACGGCGATCACCGGGCTGTGTGTGGGGATCGTGGAGGGACGCCACCGGCGCGGTTTCGGCCATCGACGCTGGCTCACCGTGACCGTCGTCGGCGTCGCCGCCCCGTGGGCGCTGGCCGCCTACGCGGCCGGCTACGGCATCGGCCGGCTGCTGCGGCCCCCTGCCGTCGACACCTCGTGGGCGGACGGTCGTGACGCCGCGCGTCGTACCCTCGAATTCCTCGCCCAGGGCGGACAGTCCGGAGCCGTGCCCGCTCCGGGGTTCCTCATCGAGGAACCGGTCCACCTGGACGCCCGACTGCACTACGCGCGGCACTACGGCACAGTGGTCACGTACCAGCAGACCTCCGCGGCGGCGTTCGGGTCGCCGGCCTTCGTCACCGGCGCCCTGCTCGCCAACGCCGTCGGCAACAGCAACGCCCGCTCCCGAGCCGCGCGCCTGGCCCGCCCACAGTGGCGCGACCACCAACTCACCCGGGTCGTGCTCACCCCCACCCGAACCTGGTGCTACTCCTTCGGACGGTGGCTGTCGTTCGACCACGCCGCCGTCATGGAATACCACCTCGACCCACATGGCGTGGTACTCGTCTTCGCCGACAGCGAGCCACTACGCCTGACCGGACCAGCCGCCTGGCTACACGCGGTCCTCTTCGCGTACTTCCGCTTCGGCGCCCCGGCACTGACCACCGCAACCTTTCTCCTGCCGATCCGCGCCACACAGTCCGCACCGGCTCAAGCCGCATCCCATGACTGACTGCCGCTGACCACAACAGCGCCCAGACTTTGCCGGCGTGCCGCCGGCCGTGCCTACCGCCCCGGTCGAGCCGCAGGCTCCCGGGGCAGGGCCGGAGCCCACGGTGGCCCACCGCCGAAACGATGGGCCACCGCCTGTCGACCTGTCGACTAGCTCGTGACGAGCCGGAACTGCTGGTTGGACTGCCCGTTGCAGTCGTAGAGCTGGACCTGCTGCCCGTTTCCGGTGCCCCAGACGTCGAGGCAGCGGCCGGACTGGACGCCCGTGATGGTGCCGTTGGAGTTGAGGTTCCACTGCTGGTTGGCCTGGCCGTTGCAGCTGTAGATCTGCACCGCCGCGCCGTTGCCGGAGCCGGCGGCGTCCAGGCAGCGGCTACCGCCGTACACAGTCAGTTGCCTACTGCTGGTGGAGGTCCACTGCTGGTTGGTCTGACCGTGGCAGTCGTAGAGTTGCACCCGGGTGCCGTTGTTCTGCGACGAGTTCGGCACGTCGATGCACCGGCCCGACTGGCTGCCGACGATCCGGCCGGCGCCACCGGACGGCGGCGGCGTGGTCGGCGTCGCGGTCGGCGAGGTGGTCGGCGTCGCCGTCGGCGAGGTGGTGGGCGAGGTGGTCGGCCCGGGGCCGGCGGCGTTCAGGGCGTTGAGGACCGAGGTGTACGCGGCCTTCTTGTTGCCGCCGCCGTCGAACAGCAGCGGGCTCTCGTTGGAGCGCCACGAGTCGCTGTCGCGGACGCCCCAGACGGTGATGCCGATGCAGCGAGGGACGTTCAGGCACGCCTGGGTCAGCCCGGCGTACTGCGAGGTGGACGAGTTGGTGACGTCCACCTCGGTCAGCGCCACGTCCACACCGAGGGCGGCGAAGCTGGACAGCGTGGTCTGGAAGTTGCTCGGCAGCGAACTGCCACCGGTGAAGTGGGTCTGCAGGCCCACGCAGTCGATCGGCACGCCCCGGGACTTGAAGTCCTGGATCATCCGGTAGACGCCCTGCGTCTTGCCGTACGACCAGTTCTCGATGTTGTAGTCGTTGTAGCAGAGCTTCACGTTCGGGTCGGCCGCCCGCGCGGTCCGGAACGCCACCTCGATCCAGTCGTTGCCGGTGCCCTGGAGGTTGGAGTTACGGCGACTGCCGTCCTCGTTGAACGCCTCGTTCACCACGTCCCACGCGGCGAGCTTGCCCTTGTAGTGGGCCATCACACCGTTGATGTGGTTGATCATCGCGTTACGCAGCGTGCTGCCCTGCATGTTCTGCATCCAGCCGGGCTGCTGGGCGTGCCAGGCCAGGGTGTGCCCGCGGACCTTCAGGCCACGCTGGGTGGCCCAGTTGTAGATCTGGTCGCCGGAGTTGAAGTTGAACTGGTTCTGGTTCGGCTCCGTGGCGTCCGGCTTCATCTCGTTCTCAGCCGTGATCATGTTGAACTCGCGCGCCGCGATGGTGCTGTACGTCGAGTCGTTCAACCTGCTCGCCGCGATGGCGGTGCCGAAGTATCGGCCCGACTGCGCGGCGGCGGCGCCCAGGGTGGAGGCCGCCTGGGCCGGACCGGGCACCAGCAGCCCGGCGCCGGCCAACGCCAGCGAGCCGGCGGCTGCGGCCACCGCCATGCGATAGCGACCACGCCTCAGTACACGTTCCATGACACTCCTCTGCATATCGGACGGTGATGTGCAAGGTGGTGGCGGGCGTGGAAGCCCACGCCCCTACCGTCAGCTCCGAAACTTTTCGGAAAACTACCGGTAACTTCACGGAACATACTCGGCAGTCCGCGATCGGTCAATGTCGATGACTTCCCCAGAACGCACCTCCGGCAGGCCGGAAACTTCCGAGCGATCGTCGTGGGTCAGCGCGCGTCGTACCGTTCGCGCGCGAGGTTCACCTCGTCCATGTGCGCCTCCGCCCACACCTTTATGCCGTAGGTCAGCCGGTGCAGTGACAGGCCCAGGTCGGTCAGCTCGTACGTGACGGTCACCGGCACGGTAGGCGTCACCGTCCGGATGATCAGGCCGTCGCGTTCCAGGGAACGCAGCGTCTGGGTGAGCATCTTCTGGCTGACCCCGGCCAGCCGGCGGGACAACTCCGAGTAGCGCATCACCTGCGGGCCGGCGTCGCCGTCCGGACCGTCGCGACCGAGGGCGGCCAGGATCAGCGCCACCCACTTGTCGGAGATCCGGGCGAGCAACTGACGGCTGGGGCACACGGCCAGGAACGCGTCGTACTCCGCCCGCGCCTGGGCCCGCCTCTCGGTCGCCGTTCGCGTCGACATCGGCTGCTCCTTCCCACCCGAGGGTGCCCTACGCACTCTCAAGTGCGTTCTTCCCGTTGGAGAGTTACCCCTCCATCGTGGTGTGGGAGAGCCGTCAAGGACAAGGAGCACCACAGATGAGTACGCGCACCTTCCGCACCGCAGTCGTCCGCACCTCGGGCAAACCCGGCAGCATCGAGATCATCGACGTTCCGCTGCGCGAGCCGGGGCCCGGCGAGGTGCGGGTGGAGGTGGCCGCCGCAGCCGTCAACCCCGTCGACCTCGGCGTCGCCAGTGGCTTCTTCCACGGCCTGGGCATGATCAATCAACCGCACCACACCGGCCTGGGCTGGGACTTCGCCGGCACCGTCGTCGCCACCGGCGCTGGCGTCGACCTGACCGCCGGCACCCGGGTCGCCGGCCTGGTGGTCGGATTCGACCGCGACTACGGCACGTACGCCGAGCAGCTCGTCGTGCCGGCCGCCGACCTGGCCGTCGTACCCGACGGGCTGGACCTGGTGGCGGCGGCGACGGTGCCGCTGAACGGGCTGGCCGCGGCGCAGGTCGTCGATCTGCTCGGCGACGCGCCGGCCGGGGCCGACCGGCTGCTGGTCACCGGCGCGGCCGGCGCGGTCGGCGCGTACGTCCTCTCGCTCGCCCCGGACCGGGGCTGGCGGGTGACCGGCCTGGCCCGCGCGGAGGACGAGGATTTCGTGCGGGGCCTCGGCGCCGGTTTCACCGCGCGGGCCGAGCCGGACTTCGACGCGGTGGCCGACGCCGCCAACCTCCAGGAGCAGGCGTTCGCCCTGATCCGGGACGGCGGCGCGTTCGTCGGGGTCCGGCCGAACATCCGGCCGGCCCCGGCCCGCGGCGTCAGCGTCGCGGCCGTGGACACGCATGCGGACGGCCGGCAGCTCGCCGGCCTGCTCGCCCGCACCGCGTCCGGCGAACTGCCGGCCCGGGTGCACGCCGTGCTGCCGCTCGACCGGGCGGCGGACGCCCACCGGGCGGTCGCCAAGGGCGGGGTACGCGGCCGTTACGTGCTCCGGCCCTGACCGCTGCCCGCGCACCGCGCTCGTCGGGTGGCCGGACGGGGCCTCAGCCGAGCGCGGTGTGCTGCGGCGGAAACCGCAGTTCAAGCTCCACCGACTGCACCTCCTTCCGGCCCACCGTGATCGGCTCGGGTCGTCCGGTCCGGTAGCCCTGGGCGAAGTCGACGCCGCAGTCCCGCAGCAGCTCGATGGTCTCCTCGTCCTGGACGTACTCGGCGGCGACCCGGATGCCGAGCGTGTGGCACAGCTCGACGAGCGTCGACACGACCGCCTGGCTCGCCGGGGACCGGCGGAGGTCGACGATGAACGTCCCATCGATCTTGACGAGATCGACCGGGAGCTGTTTCAGGTGGGTGAGGGTGCTGTATCCGGTGCCGAAGTCGTCGAGCGCCAGGTGGCATCCCACCTCTCTGATCCCCGTGGCGAAGGCCATGGCCTCGTTCCGGTTCTCGATGAGGGCGGTCTCGGTGATCTCGAACGTCAGGCACTCCGGCTTGACCCCGTGCCTGTCGATCGCGTCGGTCACGAAGGCGAGCAGCCCCGGGTCGGCGAGCGACCGGCCAGAGATGTTCACCTGGTAGTGGGAGGTCTGGGCGCCCCGGCCGATCAGTTCCAGGGCGTGGTCGACCACCCACTTGTCCACCGTGAGGATCTCCCCGACCCGCTCGGCCATGTCGAGGAACGCCCAGGGAGCGACCGGCTCACCGGTGTCGCTGCGCACGCGCAGCAGGATCTCGTGCCGGGTGACCTGGTTGAGTTGGAGATCGACGATGGGCTGCGCGTAGAGGGCGAACCTGTTGGCCTTGACCACGCGCCGGATCCGGTCACGGCATCGGTCCGTCCGCTCCCTCTCCTCGACCGGCCGGTCGAGGACGGTGACGGCGGTGCCGTTCCGGCGCGCGTCGCGGGCTGCGTTCTCGCCGTCGATGAGCAGGTCGAACCCGGTGGCGGGCACGCCGCTGCCGAAGTGCACCACGCCGGCCGAGATGGTGAACCGCAACGGCATCTGCCGCACGCTGAAGAGGTGGTTCCGGAACGTCTCGACGATCTTGACCGCCAGGCTTTCCGCGGTTTCCGGGTACTCGTCGGCCGGGGTGAGGAGCACCCCCCACGAGCCGGAGCCCACCAGCCCACCCGTCACGTTCTCCCCGACGACCGTGCGGAGGACCCGGGCGACCTCCGCCGTCACCCGGTCGCGGTCCTCGTCGGTGAGCGCGTCGGGCAGCCGGTTGGCGGGCTCGGTCGCCACGACCACGAGCGCTCCGCCGGTGCGGCGACGCGCCCGGTCGACCTCGTCGATCACGTACGCGCGGGTCGGCAGCCCGGTGAGGACGTCAGGTACGGCCAGGTCGGCGCTGAGCATCCGGCGGCGGACGGCGAGCCGGCGGCGTTCCTGCCGGGCCAGTTCGAACGCGGTGACGTCCTCCCCGGTCGCGATGATCCCCGACGGGCCGTCCTCGGTGGTGAGTATTTCGAGGTGGCAGTGCACGTGGCGGATGCGGCCCCCCGGCTGGACCACCCGGAAGCGGACCTCGTCGGGCCGACGCCGCTCCCACGCGGCCCGGACGACCGCGCGGACCCGTTCGGCGTCCCCCGGATGGACGAGGTCGAGGACGGTCTCGGTCGTGAGCCGCCGCGTTCCCGGCGCGTGCCCGAAGATCATCGCCATCTCGTCCGACCAGGAGAGCCGGCCGAGGCACCCGGCTCCGCCGGGCATCCAGGTGATCGTGCCCAGCTTCGACAACTGCGCGGCGCGCGCCACCCTGGTCGCCTCATCCGCCGTCCAGGTCACCGGGTCGACGAGGTCGGCATCGACCATGATCTCGTAGCCTTCGGCGAGCGAGAGGTCGTACCGGCTCTGCACCGTGCGCGCGACGCGGCGGGCGCGGGCCAGTTCCAGCGGGCTGGGCCTGGTCTCGGCCAACGCCAGAAGGTCATCGAGATCCACGGCTTCCTCCCTGACGTCGGCGGCCGGGCGAACGGGTGAAGCCGGCCTCCTCGGCCAGCTCACCGAGACCCCGCTTGGCGGCGGCCTTGTAGCAGCGGACGCTGTTCTCGGTCAGCCCGAGGATGCGGGAGATCTCCTGGTTGGAGAAGCCCTCCCGGGACATCTGGAACACCTCGGCGTGCCGGGCCGGAAGCTGACGCAGCCAGGCCCGCAACGTCTCCTGCGCCTCCCACACGTCCGCGATGTCGGAGTGCGGCGCCGGCGGCAGGTCCTCCGGCGCCACCGCGGCTTCCCGCTGACGCCGGTCCCGGTCCTTCAGGAGATTGAACCGGGCCGTACGCACGATCCAGCCGATCGGCCGGACATGGTCCCGGAGTTCGGGCCACTTGACCCGCCCGTGCAGGTACGCCTCGTGCAGCGCGTCCGCCACCACCTCGCGGTCCCACCACACGGACCGGAGAATCCGCTCCACGGTGTGGTAGGAGCCCTCGACGAAGGTGGCGAACTCCCGGTCGTGGTCGGTCTTCACGCGGGCGGCCTCCGCCCTGCGCGCGTCCTCGTCGGCGGCCGGATCCGGGGTCCGGGCGGCGGTGCCCTCGACGTCGCTCACGCCGCCTCCCCTGTCGTCCGGGCCTTCGGCATGTCACGGCCGCCCAACTCCACCTCGCGATGCCCGTCGCGATCACGCTCCACGATCCGCACCACGTCGTGGTCGGCCTCGGTGAGCCGGATCAGCCAGGTCACCCGGGCTGTCGTACGTGTCGTGGCCTCGCGTTCCGCATGTATCCGCGCCCGGTGTGCCACGCAGGCCCGCACCAAGCCCCCCGCCACTCCGGCGACGGCTACGGCCACGGCCATCACCTGGTAGCCGGTGAGCGGTTCCGCCAGTGCTTCGTTCATCGTTCCCCCTCGGCCCCTTCGGTTCGCCAATTACTATCCGTGGCAGGGCGGCAATGTAGACAGCTCATCGTCCACAATGTTCGGGGAGATCGACGATCATTGTCTTGACCTCGACACAAATCAGAAAGTCACGCTCGCGAGACCCTGCGCGAACACCTCATCGCCGGTAACCCTCAGTGACGCTCGCTTCACTGTGGACCGCGGGCCCGGTCCAGCACCTCCTCGACGGTGAGCGGGCTGCGCGGATGGTGGGTGAGCGACAGCGGCGTCCGGATCTTCCGCGGCGCCGCGCCCTCGGCGGCGAGATAGAACTCGCCCACGGTCAGCCGGGAGATGTCCGGCACGTCGCCACCCTTGGCCCGGGCCATCTCGCGCGCCGCCTCGATCTGGATCGGGCTGTTCATCAGGCCGTACAACTGGGTGGCCGCGTTGCCGGGGATGCGGTTGTGCAGCCCCTTCGGCGCCTGGGTCGCGAAGATCAGCCCGAGCCCGTACTTCCGGGCCTGGGCCGCGAGCGCCAGCGTGCTCTGGGTGCACGCGGTCATCGCCCCGGACGGGGCGAACGTCTGCGCCTCGTCCATGATCAGCAACCCCAGCAGCGGCCGGTCGCCGGCCGGGTTCTTCTTGATCCAGGCGAAGAGCGCCATCTGGAGCTGGTTGACGAAACTCTGGCGTACGTCGTCCGACGGCAACCCCACCAGGCTGACGACAGACACCCGGGCCCGCTTGCCCGCAGCGGGGGTGAGCAGCACACCGGGGTCCATCGGTGTGCCCTCGCCACCGAAGAGCGGGTCGTTCACCATGGCGGCGGTGAGCGTCTGGGCCAGGCTGAGGCCGATCTTCTCGGCGTCCTCCAGGTCGATGATCCCGTCCGGCAGGTCGGCCAGGGTGTCGACGAGGCCCTTCAGCCGGGAGCCGCCGCGCCGGCCGTAGTGCTCGACGGCCTTGCGCAGCACCGCCAGGCCCAGGTGTGCCCGGGTGGCCCGGCCGGTGACCATGGCGCGTGGTGCCAGCGCCGCGACGGCTGCCTCGACCGCTTCGCCGAACTCGTCCGGGTCGTCCCGCACGCTCGTGAAGTCGGGCAGCGGCTGGAAGCTCAGCGGGCGACCCGAGCTGCGGCGCGGCGTCCAGATCACCACGTCGGTGTGCGCCAGGTAGTCGGCGGCCCGGTCCGCGTCGCCCGGCCGCCACCCCGGGGGCGACTCGGGCCACGCCTCGCCGAGGCGGGCGAGGTCGTTGTTTGGGTCGAGCACGATGGCGGAGACCCCGGCGAGCGCGCACTCCTCGACGATGCGACGGATCAGCACGGTCTTTCCCGAGCCCGAGCCGGCGAAGATCGTGGTGTGCTTCCGCAGCGCCTCCAGAGCCAGCGGAACCGGCGTGCCGTCGTCGTACCCGTACCCGACGACGAACGACGGCTCGGCGGCCGACACGGGCCTGGTCGCGGGCTCGGGCCTGGTCGCGGGCTCGGCCGCCGGAGCCGTCCCAGCGGGCGGCGCGGGCAGCGGCGAGGGCGGCCCGGCGTCCGCCGTCCAGCGGTCCACGTCCGCCAGCGCGTGCTTGAGGAACGTCAGCTCCCGGGTCGGCCGGCGTTCGACAAGCCAGCCCTGAAGGTCCATGGTGGCCTCGGCGAGGAGGACTCGCAGCGCCGAGAGGACGCGCAGGTCCTTCTCGTCCAGGCCGATGGTCTGCCCGCCCGCCTCGGTGAACGCCCCGACCGCCTTCCGGGTGGCCGCGCTCGCCGACCACTCGCGGTTGCGCAACAGGAACAGCTTGCGTTTGGCCATGCCGGTGTCGAGGGCCGACGCCACGCACGCCTTGCGCAGCCGGGCCAGCGCCGCGTTGCCGTGGTGGTCGTCGCTTATCGCCCGGAAGCACCAGTGCACCTGGTCCTCGGTGCGTTCGTCGAGCGTCAGGCGCAGCCGGGCGTGCAGCGGCGGGTCGGTGCTCGGCGGCGGGTCGACGCTGAACGCCTCCCCGGCGTCGCCCCGTTCCAGGATCCAGGCGGTGAGCCCGGCGGCGAGCAGCGCCGGCATCACCGCGTCCTCGGACATCCGTTCGCGTGGCGCGCCGACGTCGGCGGCGGCTTTCAGCTCGGCGAAGCGGGCGTCGTAGCGGTCCATCTCCTCGCCGCCGGCGGGGGCGGGAGCGGGCCGGGGTTCCCGGGGCTCCGCCGTGGGCGGCTCGCCGAGGCTTGTCATCTCCCGCACCTCGTCGGCGGTGAGGCAGGCCCGGATGTGCCCGTCGATCTCGATCAGGAGCTGGCGCGGGGTGAACGCCCCCGCCTCGGCGAAGGCGCGCGGGGACACCGGCCACGAGGGGTACGGCGGGGCGAACCCGACGTCCCGGTAGCGGAGGGTGAACCGCTTCTCGATGATCGCCCGGGCGAGGTCGGCGTCGTCGATCCGGCGCAGCGTCGGCGTCTCCCGGAACCGGTCGGCCACCGTGTCGGCGGCGGTGGACCGGATGATGGTCCACGAGTTCGGGATGCAGGCGAGGACGGTGAGCGTGCGTCGCGTCGTCTGCCGTAGCGACATCAGGCCGTCCGCCATCCGAGCCAGCATCAGCGCCTGCTCCGGGCTCATCGCGGCGGCGCCCACGAGCGACGGGTCGCTCTGGATCGCCAACTGGGCGATCAACGTGTCGATCTGGTCGATCGCCACGACCGACGGCCCGGTGAGCGCCAGCAACCAGGACAGGTCCTGCACGATCTGCTGGGCCGGCCGGGGCATCCGGCGCATCCCCCACGCCGCGCGTTCGCCCGCGACCACCTCCTCGCCGGAGAGGAAGTAGTTCTCCGCCAGGTCACGGTGGGAGATGTCCTCGGAAGCGCTCAAGGCGAGCGCCCGCGCGGTCTCCTGGCACGTCCGGGCCGCGTGCCTGTCGAAGTCGCCGAGCCCGTCCAGGAACGCGTCGAGCGCCGCGCGGGTCAACTCGGTGTCGCCCATCACCGCCCGGCGTGCCGTCCGGGGCGCGCCGACAAGCGCCGACAAGCGCCGCAGCAGCAACTTGAGCTGGGTCTCCGGACTGCCGGGCACCGGCCGGGCCAGGCCGTCAAGCATCGCGGCCAGCACACCGTCCCAGAAGTTCTCCGCGTCGAGCAGGCCGACCAGGAAGAAGTAGCCGCCCCGCTCCTGCACCTGCTGGCGGATCACACCGAGCAGGTGCGTCTTGCCGGACCCCCGCTGGCCCTGGACGACCAGACCGAGTGGGCTGCCGTGCGGGTTCGCCTCGGCCTCCGCCACGCCGGCGAGCACGTCCCGGACGGCCGGGACGTGCAGCCCGTCGACGTGGAAGGGAAGCGGTCGCCACACGTCGTCGGGAACCGGTGCCCAGTCGAACCGCAGGGCCGCCAGCGCGGTCCGTTCCGCCTCGTTCATTCCCCGCCGATCGCCAGCAGGTGGTTCTCCTGCCCGCCGAGGCGCAGCGCCGCCCTGATGTCCGCCTCGGTGAGCGTCTTCTGATTCGACTCCGGCGCGATCGTCACGCCGGGCTCCCGGCTGAGCCGGCGCAACGCCTCGTCCAGGTCGTCGCGGGACACGTCGGCGAAGAACGGCCGGAGCCGGCGCAGGCTCACCCAGGCGCCCGGCTCGTCGGCGAGCGCCCGACAGGCGCTGACGACGCGCGCGGTAAGCGCCCCGGCCGGGTCGGCCGGAGCCGGGGCTGACGCCCGCACGTCGGTGAGCGCGAACAGCTCGGCAAGCGTCGCGCAGCCGCTGCGCGCCAGCACGCGATCCCGCAGGTTGGCCTGGAGGGCGGTGAGCGCCGCGCCGAGCGCGGACGCGCCGCGCAGCGTGAAGTCGAGGTCGCCCTGCATCCGCACCCAGCCCTTGTCGTCAAGTTGGAGGGCGTACGTCGATCCGCTCTTGCGACTGGCGACGTAGTGCAGGCGGGTGAGCTTGTCCCGCTGCGGCTTGCGTACGTCCAGGTTGTAGCGGTCGCGAAGCTCGGTGTTCAACACCTCCCGCGCCTCGGCCATGAGCACGACGAGGATCGCGCTCTCGGATGCCGTCAGGTCATCGCCGGCCATGCTGCCGTCCTTCCGCAATGTCCCGGCGACGGGCCCGCAGATACGTACCGATCTGCTGGACCACGGCGCCGACGTCGTGATTTACCCGGGCGTTTGTGAAGCGCAGGACGGCGTAGCCGGCCAGTTGCAGGTGCACGTCGCGCTGCCGGTCGGCCTCGAAGTGGACCGGCCGGCAGTGCTCCGGTCCGTCGATCTCGACCACGCACCGCTCGTCGGGCCACAGGAGATCGAGCCGGACCGGCGCGGCCAGGCGGGGGGACCGCCAGGTCTGGTTCCACTGCCGCCCGGCCGCCCAGCTCTCGGCGGCGAGCGCCGCCTCCAGCCGCTTCTCCGCGTCGCTTGCCGGATGCGGCTTGCCCACCACCGCCTCGTCGCGCGAGGGCAGGTCGGGTGGGGGCGCGACCCGGAACTCCGGCAGCCCGTCCAGCCCGGCCGCGCCGGCGCCGAGCAACCAGACCGCCGGGCCGCCGTGCTGCACGAGCCAGCCGGCCCCGGCCGCGACCACCGCGCCGTCGCCGCCCGCCGGTTCGACGAGCAGCACCACCCGCCGCCGCCCGAACGCGGCGGCGACGAGGCGCGCCAGCGCGGCGGCCCGGGTACGCGCCGGAAGCGTCGTGGTGGTGGCCCGCCGGCCGGTCACCGCGAAGACGGCCAGATCCGGCAGGAAGGACCCGGGAAAACGGTCGCGGCGTGCCCGTGCGGTGGCCGCGATCCGGATCGCCGCGAGCCCGGCCGTGTCCGGACGCACCCCGTCCGCGACCTCGGGCAACCATGCCGGCAGCAGCTCGACGGCGACCTGTTCGAGCCGGTCCAGCGCGGCGTGCACGACATCCGCCGGCATCGTGTGCCGGGTGGCCGGGCGGTGGACCACGGCGGCCAGGTCCGGATGGTCGCGGGCGATCAGCATCGCCAGGACGCCAGTGTCCGCGTCGGGCAGGGCGACGACGCGATCGGACGGTACGTCGGCGAGGCTCCGGTTCGACAGCAGCGCGAACCCCTCCCACCGTCGACCCGGAACGTGCCGCACCAGAGTACGAATCAGTTTCCGGCAGCACCAGACCGCGTGCGGGCGGCGGGAGTTGACTCTGGGTGCGTTTGTGGTTGCCGGAGCGACAACAAACGCACCCGAAGGTCGGAGGTTCGTTACTCCTGCTCGTCGAGGTGCGGCCGGTGCTCGCGAATCCAGGCTTCGATGTCCTCGGTGCGCCACACGCGGCCCGTCGCAAGAGACTCGTACGGCGCCGGCCAGTCGGGGCGCTTCATCAACTGCTCCACCCGCTGACGACTGACGCCCAGCCGGGTACGAATCTCGTACGCACCCATCAGACGGCGGCCCATATTCGGGACGCTAGACAGTCCCTTACTAGGGTACGCCCTAGTTGGGCAACACCCTACTAGGGTCTTGACTAGGGGGTAGGGTTCGGACACCCTGAGGTGATGACCGGTCAGAACACCTCCCACGTGCACGGCCGCAGCCGGAGGGTTATCCGTCCGCACGCACCCACACGGCCGCTCTGGCTGTGCCGCGTGTGCGCGGCCCCATGGCCGTGCCAGCCGGCCCGCCTACTGCTGCTGCTGGAACACCGGCGCGACCGGGTAGCTCTGTCGGTATACATGGCCACCTGCCTGTTCGACGCCACCGCGGACCTGATGAAACTCAGCGACAACCCCGGCCCGTCACCGGCTGAGCTGTTCGAGAGGTTCCTCGCGTGGACTCGGCGTAGCCAGCGCGAACTGAGCACGGAGGAGGTGGTGAAGGAAACCGAGCACCACCTCTGCAACCCGGGTGGTGCCGCCGCTCCGCGCCGGTCGATCGGCGAGGCGAAGCAGGGCGACGGTGCGGAGTGAGAGCGCACCTCGCTGACCCGGGGCGCTCTCCTTCACGAACACACCGGCGCCCGGCAGTGACTCGTGTTCCTCTCCTCAGCCGGGCCGGCGGGTGTGGTGGGCGAGCACCCGGCCCAGGAGCCCGACGAGTTGGTCGCGCTCGTCGGATGACAAGGGCGCGAGCAGTTCGTCCTGTACGGCGGCGAGCTGTTTCTCCAGTCGCCGGAGTTGCCGGCGCCCGGCCGTGGTGATGGTGACGACGTTGCGCCGCCGGTCGGCCGGGTCGGGGGCGCGGTTGACGAAGTCACGGTCGGCGAGTTCGTTGAGCGCCGCGACCACGTCGCTGACGTGGATGCCGCTGCGACGGCCGAGCGTGGCCTGACTTGCCGGCCCGAACTCGTCAAGCGTCGCGAGCAGCCGAAAGTGGTAGCCCCGCGCGTCGATCGCCGCGAGCCCGTCGGCGACCAGCCGGCCGGCGCGTACGGCGGTCTGGGTGATCAGCCAGCTCGGCAGGCCGGTCAGGCGGGCCGGTACGACGTCCGGGTCCGGAGCTTCCACGTGACAAGCCTAACAAGTTCGTTGGCCACACCAACGAAACGGCGTTAACGTAGGTGCGGCAAACGTTAGGGCAACCAACGAAAGGCCCGTCATGATCAAGCCGTTCCGGGTGCAGGTTCCACAGGCCGACCTCGACGACCTGGCCGACCGCCTGGCGCGTACCCGCTGGCCCGACGAGCTACCCGACGCCGGATGGGACTACGGCATCCCCCTGGCTCGGGTACGCGAGCTGGCCGAACACTGGCGCACCACCTACGACTGGCGCGGGCACGAGGCCGAACTCAACAGGTACCCCCAGTTCACCACCGAGATCGACGGACAGAACGTCCACTTCCTGCACGTACGCTGCGCCGACCCGGACGCGCTGCCGCTCATCCTCACCCACGGCTGGCCCGGCTCGGTGGTGGAGTTCCTCGACGTGCTCGCCCCCTGTCCGAGCAGTTCCACCTGGTCGTCCCGTCGATACCGGGGTTCGGTTTCTCCGGTCCGACCCGCGAACGCGGCTGGGACATCGACCGGGTCGCCCGAGCCTGGGCCGAGCTGATGCGCCGGCTCGGCTACCGGCGATACGGCGCCCAGGGCGGCGACTGGGGTACGGGAATCTCCATCCGGCTGGGCGGAATGGCCCCGGAGCAGGTCGTCGGCGTACACGTCAACTACCTGCCCACGCCCCCGCCGCCCGGCTGGGCCGGAGAGGCCGACCTGTCCGCACCGGACCTGGCCCGGCTGGCGCGGATCAGGCAGCTCATGGCGCAGCGGCACCCGCACCAGATCCTCTACGCCACCCGCCCGCAGACCGTGTCGTACGCGCTGAACGACTCACCCGCCGGCCAGCTCGCGTGGATCGCCGAGAAGTTCACCGAGTGGGCCGACCCGCGATCCGCCGTCCCCACCGACCGCATCCTCACCGATGTCGCGCTCTACTGGCTCACCCGCACCACCGCCTCCTCGGCGCGGCTCATCCGGGAGAGCGGGTTGGCCGGGCCGCCGCCGCCCTGCCCGTCGCCCATCGGCGTGGCCGTCTTCGCCCACGACATCACCCTGCCCATCCGGTCGTTCGCCGAGCGGACGTATCCGATCCGACACTGGAGCGAGTTCGACCGGGGCGGCCACTTCGCCGCGCTGGAGGTGCCCGACCTGTTCACCGCCGACGTCCGCGCGTTCTTCGGTCAATTGGTCAACGACGGCGACCGGTAGCGGCCCGACCCGGATGGTCCCGGGGCCGGGCCGCTCCCCCAGTTCGTCAGCGCAGGGCGGCGGCGAGCATCCCCGCCTCGTACGAGCCGCCCTGCTGGTGCGCGATCACCGCGAACCGGTTCGCCGCGTTGATCAGCCCGACCAGGCAGATCAACGTCGCGATCTGGTCGTCGTCGTAGTGCTTGCGCACCTGCGCCCAGGTCTCGTCGGACACCCCCTGGTAGGCGTCGGCCATCCGGGTGCCCTCCTCGGCGAACGCCAGCGCGGCGCGCTCCGCCTCGGTGAACACGCTCGACTCGCGCCAGGCGGCGACCAGGTGCAGCCGGACCGCGCTCTCCCCGGCGGCGGCAGCCTCCTTGGTGTGCATGTCGATGCACCAGCCGCAGCCGTTGATCTGGCTGGCCCGCAGCGACACCAGCTCCTGGGTCGAGTACGGCAGCGGCGACTGGTGGAGGACCGTGCTGGCGTTGGCGAACCGCTTCATGAACTTCGCGGCGATCGGGTTCTCGAACAGGTTGATCCGGGTCTCCATGGTGGCGTCCCCTCCGGTGGCGTGTCGTTCGGACAACCACGAGATGCCGGCGGCGAGCACGTCGTGACACCGTCACCAGGTGACGACCGCCACAGCGGCGAGGTGAGCGCGGGCCGGCGCCGTTGCAAGATCGTTATCTCGATTTGATCCCGCATGTCGAAGGATTGCTTCGGCGAACCATCCGCCCTAGATCACCAGAAGGAGCATCATGACAATCCACGGGGGACCAACTGTGAGCAGAGCGCCCGCGCGACGGCGCCTGCGACTGACCTCCGCGTTACTGGCGCTGCTGGGCACGACCGGGTTATCGGCGGTGGTGGCGGGACCGGCGCAGGCGGCCGACGCTCTCGTCTCCGCCGGCCGTCCCGTCGTCGCCAGCAGCACCGAGAGCGGGTACGCGGCAAGCAACGTCACAGACGGCAACGCCGCCACCCGATGGGCAAGCGTCACTCTCGTCGACCCGCAGTGGATCCAGGTGGACCTCGGCAAGACGTTCCAGGTCAGTCGGGTGAAGCTCGACTGGGAACGGGCGTACGCCGCCAAGTATCGGGTCGAAGCCAGCCTGGACGGGACGACCTGGACCTCGATCTGGTCGACCAGCTCGGGGGACGGCGGCACCGACGACATCACCGGGCTCTCCGGCACCGGCCGGTACATCCGGATGTACGGGACCGCTCGGGGATGCACCGGGTGCACCCAGAACTGGGGCTACTCGTTGTGGGAGTTCCAGGTGTTCGGCACCGCGCTGCCCACGGTCCGGGGCGGCTACTACAACCCCGGCAACGGCGACATCACCGCGGACACGGTGGGCCGCGGAATGAACCTGGGGTCGCTCACCACCTACCGCAGCCTGTACGACCGCAACGTCTTCCCCGGATACAACGCCCAGTGGATCAACTCGTTGATGACGAATCGCGGGGTGGAGCCCAACTTCGTCATCGAGCTGAAGCAGTACGGCGGCCCGGCGGGTAGCTCGATCACCTGTGGTGGGCGGACCTACAGCATCCCGGCCGGCAACATGACCGCCGGCTTCACCGGATCGACAGTGAAGTACTACGGCTACGACCAGGTCACGTCAGGTGCGCTCGACGGCCTGCTGTGCAACGCCGTAAGCCAGCTCGACGCGATGCCCGCCGGCCCCGTCAACATCCAGTTCGCGTCCGAGCGGGACACCACCCACCAGAACGGCATCACCCAGAACGGGATCGCCTACACGTGGGCCCAGGCCGACGCGATGGCCATCCCCGCCATGCAGTATCTGATCCGCTACTTCCGACAGCACAGCGCGCGGACTCCGAAGGCCACCTACACCGCCGGCATGGGCGGCTGGGACGAGGCGAGCTTCCTGCGCTCGTACGTCGGCGGGACGGACGGCGTGGACTATCTCCAGTGGAACCCGTACAACCACGCGGCACCCTCGCGCACGCCGTACCAGGTGTTCAGCCGCACCTACGCATGGTTGCCCAAGCTGCCGGCCGAGGCGGCGAACAAGCAGGTGATCATCGCCGAGTACGGCACCAACTACACCTTCGCCTCGCCGACGCAGGCGGAATGGATCCGGGGGGTGCCGGCCGCCGTCGCACAACTGCCCCGGATCCGGATGACGAACTATTTCAACAGCGACGCCGACTGGGGCACGCTCAACCCGAAGCCGGCCGGCCTGGACGCGCTGACGTACGCGTACGCCCAGGCGCCGTACGCCCGGTAGCGCATCGCCCGACCCCGCCGTTCGTCACGGCGGGGTCGGGCACCACGGGCGGGCCCGTGGGTGGTGATGGCGATCGACAGATCGTCACCCGCCGTGGCACGCGCAGGCGGGCCTGGCGTTGACGCCACTCGGAAGGGGCTGCTGCGCCGCGGCACTGATGTCGCGCAGCATGCGCTCACGTTGGTGCGACGTGATGAGCGTTCCGTTCACCACCACCGAGTTGATCCGCGTGGTGTTGCGGATGTCCCGCAGCGGATCGGCGTCGAGGAGAACGAGGTCGGCGACCTTGCCGACCGCGACCGTGCCGCGGTCGTGGTGGCCGAGAAGGCTCGCCGGCTCCGCGGTCGCGGCGATCAGGGCCCGCATCGGGCTCAGGCCCGCGCGTACCAGTAACTGAAGTTCGTCGTGCAGGCTGAAGCCCGGCAGGATGTAGGACGCGCCGACATCGGTCCCGGCCAGGAGGCGTACGCCGGCCTCCGCCATCTCGGCGACCAGTTCCAGCCGGCGCTGGAAGAGTTCGCGCTTCTCGGCGTCGACGGTCGGGGTCCGGTCCTTCATGTAGATCTCACGTCGGCTCCACTCCCAGCTCGCCAGCAGGTCAGCCGGGACATAGCGGAAGCGCGGGTCGTCGAGGTCGACGTCCTGTGGCATGTCACTGAGCTGGTGGACGGAGAGCGTGGGGGTGACCCGGGTTCCGTTGCGGGCGAGGTGCTGGAAGACGCGCCTCGCCTTCCGCCGGTCGTGACTGCGCGCCGCCGCGTACTCAAGCGGATGCATCTTCGCGTACCAACCGCCGTACTCGCCCGGACCGATCGGCACCGCCTCGACCTGACGTCTGATGACCGCCTCACGGTTCGACGTGTCGTACCAGATCTGGAACAGGTGCTCCACAGTCTTGATTCCGGCGTCGCTCGCCTCGGTGAACGGCACGAAGTCCGGCACGTGCCCGAGGAACGGAATCCGCTGACGACGAGCCTCGTCGGCGAGGGCGAGGAAGGACTCCCGGGACAACCGCGTGTAGGTCTTGATGAAGTCGGCGCCCTTCGCCTTCTCCTGACGCACCACGGCCCGGGCCTCCGCCGCATTCGCGGCCTTGAGATAGGGCACGCCGATGCCCTCCCAGAGCGAGGGCGAACCGTCGACGATGTCACTTCCGATCGTCCAGAGCGGTCCGATCCGCGTGCCGGCCTCAACCTCCCGCCGCCACTGGCTCACCAGCGGGTTGGCGCCCATCTCCCGGACGGTGGTGACGCCGTTGACGATGTACAGCGGCGGGAAGATGTCCGGCAGCGGGCTTGAGTGCACGTGCAGATCGGCGAGCCCGGGAATGAGAAACTTCCCGGTGCCATTCACCACTGTGGCGCCCCTCGGCACCTTGACGGATGCACGCGGACCGATCGCGGCGATCCGGCGGCCACGCAGCAGGACCCGCTGGTTGTGCTTCGGACGGGTACCCGTCCCGTCGATCACTGTGACATCGTCGATCACCACGTCGTGGGACCGGGTCGATGGTTCCGCACCCATCGCGGGCGACGAGGACAGCGCCGCTCCGGCCAACACCCCGGCGGAGCCGGCGAGAACAGTGCGTCGACTGACATGTGACTTGTTCATGCATGATCCCCTCACGCTTTCGACCTCATCCAGCGTGTCGCCGCGGGAGGGTGCCGGCAATGTGGGTAAACCGCCCTGTTGGGGTAGGGATTTCCCTACCCGGTGACGACCACCACAACGGCGAGGTGTCACACCGGTCCGGCGGCCGGCGTCTGGTGGGAACGCAGCCGAACGGACAGGGAGCACGCCATGGCGGACCGGGCCACCGAGGACTTCCTCACCCACCGGAACCTGCTCTTCACCGTCGCGTACGAGCTGCTCGGCTCGGCGGCCGACGCGGAGGACGTGCTCCAGGAGACCTGGTTGCGATGGGCCGGTGTCGACCTCGACCAGGTCCGGGACCATCGCGCCTACCTGGTGCGGATCACCACCCGCCAGGCGCTCACCCGGCTGCGGACGCTGGGTCGGCGCAAGGAGTCGTACGTCGGGTCGTGGCTGCCCGAGCCGCTGCTCACCACGCCCGACGTGGCCGACGACGTGGCGCTTGCCGACAGCGTCTCGATGGCCATGATGCTGGTGCTGGAGACGCTCGCGCCGACCGAGCGGGCCGTCTTCGTGCTGCGTGAGGTGTTCGACGTCGGATACGACGAGATCGCCGAGACGGTCGAGAAGAGCCCGGCCACGGTGCGCCAGATCGCGCACCGCGCCCGCGCCCACGTGGCGGCGCGACGCCCCCGCCGTACCGTCTCCCCGGCCGAGACCCGGGACGCGCTCGACGCGTTCCGGCGGGCGGTCGAGACGGGTGACCTGCGGTCGCTGCTGGCCGTGCTCGCCGCGGACGTGGTGCTTGTGGGCGACGGCGGCGGGATCAAGCAGGCGATCCCGCGCCCGGTCACCGGCGCCGACAAGGTGGCCCGCCTGGTGACCGGCGGGTGGAGCCGGGTCGCCGCCGTGGCGTCGATGGAGCCGACTGAGGTGAACGGCTATCCGGCGCTCGTCGTCCGGCTCGACGGCGAGCTGGACACGGTCATGGCGGTACGCCTCGACGACGGCCGGATCAGCGGCCTCTACGCGGTGCGCAACCCGGAGAAGCTGTCCCACATGACCCGGGAGACGACGCTGAGCCGCCGTGCGACGATGCCCTGATGAGCACCGACGCCCCGCCCGACGTCAACGCCCTCGCCATCAACGTGGCCGTCCCGGAGGCGTTGCGCTGGACCGACACCCGGCGCGACGAGGAGTTCACCCTGACCACGCTCAACATCCGGCTGCTGCCGGACGGGCGCCTCGCCGCCAAGGCGTACGGCCGGCCCACGGCGGGTGGGCGCGGCGCGTACGTGTCGTTCCGGGTGCCGGACCGGCCGGAGCTGGCGGCGTTGGTGGCGACCGCGGCCGACCGGGCCGGCGCGCTCTGGGCCGCCCACCGCGGCCTGGGTTGAGCGTCACGCCTGGCGGTTCCGCTCCGCCCAGCGCACCACCCCCGGCGTCACCAGCCCCACCAGCAGGAAGATCCCACCGAGCAGCAGCCAACCCGGCACGCCCCAGGCGATGCAGAACAGCGCCAGCACGGTCGGCGCCACCACGTTCGCCAGGCCGGTGCCGAACCCGAACAGGCCCATGTACTGGCCCTGCGCGTGGGCCGGGGCGAGGCTGAAGCGCAGCTCCATCGAGCCGGCGGTGTGCCACAACTCGCCGACGGTGTGCACGCAGATGCCGACCCCGATGCCGGCGACCGCGAGCCAGGTGGGCAGCCCGGACGCGACGGCGACGACTGCCATGCCGGCGAGGAAGGCGACGCCGGCCCGGCGTACCGCCCGGCCCGCCGCGTCGCTGCTGTCCACGCCCCGGCTCGCCGGGACCTGGAGCAGCACCACAAGCGCGGTGTTGACCAGGGCCGAAGCGCCGACCAGCCAGCGCGGCGCGTCGGTGTGCCCGACGATCCACAGCGGCAGGGCGAAGAGCAGCACCTGGTGGTGGATCGACATGATGCCGTCGAGGACGGTGACTGCCACGTACCCCCGGTCGCGCACCGCCGCCCAGCGACCGGCGCTCGGCGGTGCGGGCACCGGCGGCAGCGCCGGCAGGGCCGCGACCACCGCCGCGCTCGCGACGAAGCTGAGCGCGTTCGCCGACACCAGCGCCAGATAGGCCGGCCGGGTGTCGAACTGCACGGCGAATCCGGTCGCGACCGCCGCGAAACTGCCGGCCAGATTGGCGACCGAACGCAGATACGCGCGATATCTCGCCAGATCCGCGCCGCCGATGGAACGGACGAGTGGACCGCGCGCCGCGCCCCCGGCGGAACGGGCCATCTCACTCACGCAGAGCGCCACCAGAACCAGCCAGAAACTGCGGACGAACAGCAGCGCGCCCATCGCCGCGCCCTGGGCCACGAGCATCCAGAGATAGACCTCCCGCGGCCCGCGCCGATCGGCGAGGTGCCCCACCGGTACGCCCGCGAGCAGGCCGGTTCCGGCGGCGATGCCCATCCCGAGACCGACCTGGGCCAGCGGCAGACCGACGACGCGGGTGAAGAAGAGCGCGGCGGTGACCATGAAGACACCGCTGCCGATCATGTTGATGAAAGTGGCGATCGCGAGGATCCGCTGTGGACGTGTTTCCGGAACGAGCCCACGCCGGACAAGCGGCTGGGAAATGGGTTTCTCGTCGATTTTGGGCACGGTGGACAATGGCGACCTCCCCGTCGGATCAGCTCGGCGAATCTAACGGGGATTTCCGCCTGCGGTGATCGGCCCGTCGACCGATACCGCACATGCCCGGGGCTTGCTAGGTTTGTTTACGTCGAGAGGTCACCGGCGCACACCCACCCCGCCGTAGCCGTGCGACACCGCCGCCCGCGGCTCACCGTCCGGCCGCCAGTCGGCCAGCCGGACCAGACCGGGTTCCACCAGGTCGTACCCGTCGAGGAAGCGGGCGACGTCGGCGTGGGTGCGGGGCGCCAGCGGCGCACTGCTGCGCCGGTAGATCTCGGTGCCCGCCCGCGCGGGCAGCGGCGGCGCGCCGTCCAGGGTCAGGTGCGAGACGGCGAGCAGGCTGCCCGGGGCGGTGGCGTCACGCAGCCGGGCCACGGCCGCCCACGGGTCCTCCGAGTCGGGCACGAAGTGCAGCACCGCGACCAGCAGCAGCGCCACCGGCTCGGTCAGGTCGAGCGTGGCCCGCACGACCGGGTCGGCAAGCAGCTCGTCGGGCCGCCGCAGGTCACCCCGGACCACCACGGTGCGACCGCCGTCGGTGGGCAGCAGCCGCCGGGCGTACGCGACGGCCACCTCGTCGTGGTCGACGTAGACCACCCGGGCGTCGGGGTGCACCGCACGGACCACCTCGTGCACGTTGCCCTGGGTGGGCAGCCCGGCCCCGACGTCGAGGAACTGGCGTACGCCCTGCTCGGCCGCCCAGCGCACCGCCCGGCGCAGGAAGGCGCGGTTGGTCTGGGCCGCCACCCCGGTGTCCGGGAAGATCTTGAGAACCTCCTCGGCGGCGGCCCGGTCGGCGGCGAAGTTGTGGCAGCCGCCCAGGTAGTAGTCGTACATCCGGGCCACGTTCGGTCGCGTTTCAGCCTCCGTCACGCCCTGATGTGTAGCACTCTGGGCGACACACCGCTGACCCGCCGTTGCGAGGAGGTACCGATGACAGATGGACGGCAGACCGTGGAGGTCGACCCGACCCTGTTCCGCGCCGTCTACGACTCGCCCGCCTCGCTGCCGGGGCGGCACCGGTGGACCACCCCGGACGCGGACGTACGCCGGCTGGAGCGGCTGCTGGAGATTCCGGCGCACAGCATCGGCGCGCCGCTGTGGGTGAGCGGCGACGAGCCGGACTGCCCCAAGTGCGCGCGTCGGGTGACCTGGTACGACATCGTCTCGTCCGCGCTGCACGGGGTGCACGACAAGACGATGATCGCCCGGGTCGTGCTCGGCGAGCGCAAGTACGTGAACACCGAGGTGCCGGACGCGGTGCCGGGCGTCCACTGTGCCGACTGCCGGACTCCGATCGCCGGCCTGCGCAGCTTCAAGTGCCACAACTGGGCGTACGCGTTCGAGGCGCTGGAGAAGATCGTCGAGCAGATGTCGGGCGTGCCGGCCCAGCCGCCCGCCGCCTCCTGAGGGTGTGAGAAGGGGCCCCTTCTATACCGGAGGCGTTAATAAGGGCCCCCTCCTTACATCAGCACCAGGGTGGCGGCGGTGCCCACGATGAGGAACGGTCCGAACGGGAGGTGGCTGGACCAGCGGAGCCGCCGGGTGGCGAGCAGCGCCAGCGCGGCCACCGCGGCGACTGTGAACGCGAGCACCAGCCCGGCCACCAGCACCGGCCAGCCGTACCAGCCGAGCAGCGCGCCGACGCCCAGGGCCAGTTTGGCGTCGCCGAGGCCGAACCCTCGGCTGCCGAACAGCACTGTGGTCGCCGCGAAGCCGGCGCCGAGCGCCAGCCCGGCCGCGGTGGCCCGTAGCCAGGGCGACGGGCCGGGCCCGGCCAGCGCGGCCACCCCGAGCAGCGCCCAGGTGCCGGCCGCGGCGGGCCACGTCAGTTTGTCGGGCAGCCGGTGCGCCGCGGCGTCCACGAGCGCCATCGGCACCGCCCAGGCGAGCCACCAGGCAAGCGCCAGGCGCACGCCGAGCGGCCCGCCGGCAAGCGCCAGCACCGCCACCGCGACGAGCAGCGCCACCTCCGCCACGGCGGGTGGCGCGCCGACCCGGGCACGGCAGGCCGGGCAGCGGGCCGCCGGCCCGAGCGCCGGCAGTGGACGGTCCAGCCCGATCGGCGCGCCGCAGGCGTCGCACCCCGTGCGGTCGGGACGATCCGGCGGTACGGCGTAGCGGGCCACCGCCAGCCGGACCGGCGGCCCGACCGCGAGGGTGGCCAGCAGCCGCACGACCGGGTGGCGGCCGGTGGCCGGCGGGGCGGGGTGGTGGACCCGTTCGGCGGTCACGCCGACTCCTCCGTTCGGATGCCGGCGCTTGCATCCTGCAACACGCAGCGTGACAGGCCACTGATCGCCGTGTTGCGGATGGCGCGGAAAGGGGCGTTCCGGCGGCCGGTTCGAGCGGGGCGGGCCGGGTGCGCCAGATCAGCGGAACGGATCGGACGACCCGGATGGTCCCCACCCATACCGGTGGCCCCGCACCGGGCCGCCGGGGGCGGGCGGAGGGGTGCGGGCGGGCACACGCCTGCGCTCGGCCGGGCCACGGGCGACCTGTTCGTCACCGTCCGGACATCCACCGGCCGCCACCGCCCGTCTTCACTCACCGTGTTCACGTGAATTGCCTCTGTTGCATCGGCGCACGTCAGCCTATGCTCGCCCCTTGGGTACGACGCAACCCCCGATCAATTGGCGTCGGAGGCCGACCGGAGACACCAGTTCCACATTCCCTACTGATCAGCACAGGTAAATGCAAGCGGTGGCGGCCGAGGCCCGGCCGGGCAGATCCGGGCGCGCTTCCGCATGCCCGGAGCGCGTCGACAACGACCGTACCGGGCCGGCACCGAGGAGGGCTCGGCGTTGCGCACATGGCAATCCCGTCGATGGGAAAGCTGCCTGCTCAGCCTGGCGCTTGTGGCCGGTGCGGTCGGGTGCGGCACCGAGCCCGAGGTGGCCGCCCGTCCACTGACCGGCGGCGGCACCGCACCGGCCGCCCATTCCGCCGCCGAGGAGAAGGCGGCCGAAAAATCGGCACTCGCCGCCTATTCCGGCTATCTCGCCGCGTCCCGGGCGGCAAGCGCCCGCAGCGATCCCCGCCATCCCGCACTTGACCGCTTTCTGGCCGATCCGCTGCTGACCCAGGTTCGGTTGGCAATTCGTGACGCGAAGGAGCACGGCGCGATGCGTACCGGAAAACTGGTTTCCACCCCCACCGTCGTCTCGGTCGACCTGGCCGCCCAGCCGCCCACCGTCGAGATCCAGGACTGCCTGGACTCGACCGGCTACCGGCTCGTCTACGCCAAGGACCGCAAGACGGTGCCCGGCAGCCGCGGCGGGCGCTACCTCGCCACCGCGACCGCCGCCCGCTTTCCGGACGGCCGCTGGCTGGTCAAGACCGGCGCCGCGCACCGGGACCAGCCGTGCTGACCTGGGGAGGCGAGGGCGTCCCGGCGCACCGGGCCGGGACGCCCCGCCGGTGGTTCACCGTCGGCCTGGTCGCGCTGCTGACGCTTACCGGCGCGCCCGCGCGGGCCGCCGACCCGGGCGGCTCCTGCACCCCCGACCAGGTTGACTGCGACGTCTGGGACGACGACCCGTCCGTCCCGGGTGGGCCCGGCGGACCGGGCGGCGGGCACGACGGCGGCGGGGACGGCAACGACGGCGGCACCGCGAAGTGCCAGTGGAACGGCCGGGTCGTCCCCTGCTACGACGACATCCTCGGCTGGTTCAACAACGGCGACGGCTGCTACTACAAGCTCGCCTCGCCGCAGGAACCCGCACCCGAGGGCCAGCAGTGGTATACGGCCAGTTGCAACGGTGGCCTCGGCGCCCAGGTGAACGTCCTGCTCGCCGCCCCGCCGCCCGGCTACGGCACGCCCCCCGACCCGGAGGAGCTGGCCCGCCGCGCCCTGGCCTCGATCTCGCTGCTGCCGCCGCGGACGGCGGTCGCGCCCCGGCGCAGCAAGGGACCCGGGCTGGTCGGCCTGCCGGTGTGGATGTGGGCCAGCCCCGGCGCCTCCTACTTCGGGCCGCTGCACGCCTCGGCCTCGGAACGGGGACTCACCGTGGAGATCACCGCGAAGGTGAACCGGATCGTTTGGCACATGGCCGACGGCCTCGACGTCACCTGCCACGGGCCGGGCACGCCCTACCAGGCGGACGGGCCGCGGGCCGGGTCCGCCTCACCCGACTGCGGCCTGCCCAACGGCTACCCGCAGGCGGACACCTACCGGGTCTACGCCACCGCCTACTGGACGGTCGAGTGGTCGTCGAGTGGCGGCGAGAGCGGCGAGATCGCCCAGACCCGGATCAGCGGTGTGGTCCCGGTGCAGATCAACGAACTCCAGGTGGTGACCCGATGAGCATGGTGGCGTCCCGGAACGGGACCCCGGTGGAGGCGCCTGTGGCGCCGCCCAAGGTGGTCCGGCAGCGGCGGATCCGACCCGGCCTGCTCGGCCTGGCGATCCTGCTGATCGCGGTCGGCGGGCTGGGCGCGGCGTTCGCGGTCACCTCGGTGCGGTCCACCGGCAGCTACCTGGCGGTGGCCCGCCCGGTCGAGGTGGGGCAGCAGATCACCGCCGACGACCTGGTGCCGGTCCAGCTCTCCGGCGGACGCGAGCTGCGGCCGGTGCCGGCCGACCGGATGAAGGACCTGCTCGGCCTGCGGGCCGCCGTCCGGCTCACCCCCGGCACGCTGCTCACCACGACCCAGCTCACCGACGCCCCCCTGCTCGGCCCCGGCCAGCAGCAGATCGCGCTGGGGTTGGCCGCCGACCAGGTGCCGGCCCGCAAACTGCACCCCGGCGACAAGGTGCTGCTTGTCAGCACGCCGGACACCGGCACCAGCGGCGCCGAGGCGACGCGCGGCGGCACCCGGTTCGAGGCCACCGTGATCGACACCGCCACGCCGGAGAGCAGTGACGTGGTGATCTACCTGGCGCTTGCCGTCCGGGACGTGCCGGCGGTGGTGGTGCTGGCCGCGGACGACCGGGTCGCGCTCGTGCTTGTCGAGGCGGCCTGATGGCGATCATCGCCCTGGTGTCGGCGAAGGGCTCGCCGGGAGTCACCACCACCGCGCTGGCCGCGGCGCTGAGCTGGCACCGCCGGCTCGTGCTGGCCGAGTGCGATCCCGCGGGCGGCTCGATCCTCGCCGGCTACCTGGGCGGCACGCTCGACGGCCCGCGCGGCATCGGTGAGCTGGCCGTCGGTGAGCTGCGCGACGGCAGCCTGGAGACCGCGTTCTGGTCGCAACTCGTCGACCTGGACGCGCCGCGCCGCGAACGGCTGCTCCTGCCCGGCGTGGTCGACCCGGCGCAGGCCGGCAGCGTGGTGCCGCTCTGGCAGCGCTTCGCCGACTACTTCACCGGACTCGACCGGGGCGTACCCCCCTACGACGTGCTCGTCGACTGTGGCCGGCTGGCGGTCGACGGCCCACCGTGGCCGCTGCTGCGGGCCGCCGCGGTGGTGCTGCTCGTCACCCGCGCGCACCTGCCCGACCTCTCCGCCACCCGGGCCACCGTCCGGGCGATCGAACGGGACCTCACCGAACACCGCGTCCCACCCGGCAACCTGCGGCTGCTCGTGGTTGGGGACGGGCACGGCACCAGCGAGATCAGCAAGGCGCTGCGGCTGCCGGTGATCGCCCGGCTGCCGCACGACCCGCGCACCGCCGAGGTGCTCGGCCACGGCGGCACCGTACGCGCCGGTCGGCCGCTCATGCGCGCGGCCGGCGCGCTCGAGGTGCCGGTCCGGGCGCTGCTGGACCGTCGTCGGGCCCGGCTGGCCTGGCCCGGCGCGACCCCCGCCCGCGCGGTGGGCGCGCCGCTCGCCCCGGAGGTGCCGGGTGCGGTTTGAGCCGGTCTCGCACGACCCGCGCGGGCAGCAGCCCGGGGTCGTCTCCACGGTCCCGCCGCTGGCCCCGCCGAACGCCCGGCACCACGTCGCCGGCCCGGCCCTCCCCGCCGCGCCGCCCGCGTCGCCGCCCCGCCCCCGGGTCGACTTCGCGGTGGTCCGCGAGCTGCGCCGGGAGCTGAGCGAGCGGCTCACCCAGTGGCAGCGCGGGCGGGAGTTCGACGCCGACGCCGAGGAGACCGAGCGGGCCCGGCTGGCTGTCGCGGTGGTTTCCGCGTACGCCGACTCGGTGCGTCGGGCCGGCACGCCGATGCCCGCCGACGCGGAGCGGCTGCTGCTCGACCAGGTGACCGCCGAACTGGTCGGGCTGGGCCGGCTCCAGACGCTGCTCGTCGACGAGACCATCGAGGAGGTGCACATCCTCGGCTGCGACCAGGTACGCATCACCAGGCACGGCGGCGGCGTCGACTGGGCCGAACCGATCGCCGACAGCGACGACGAGCTGGTGGAGATCCTCCAGGCCGCGGCCCGCCGGGCCGGCGCCACCGAGCGGTCGCTCTCCACCTCCAAGCCCACGCTCGACCTGCAACTGCCCGACGGCAGCCGGCTCGCCGCGGTCTTCCTGGTCAGCCACCGTCCCTACGCGGTGATCCGCAAGCACAACACGCTCGACGTGAGCCTGGAGGACATCGCCGGCGGCCGGCCCGACCTGGACGAGATGATCGACCCACTGCTGCGCGACTTCCTCCGCGCGTCCATGCGGGCCGGGCTGAACATCATGGTCGCCGGGCTGGCCGGAGCGGGGAAGACCACTGTCATCCGGGCGCTGATGGACGACATCCCGGCCGACGAGCCGTACGTGCTGCTTGAGGAGAGCCGGGAACTGCTGCCGGCCCGGCGCGGACACAAGCACCGGGCGGTGATGAGCTTCGAGTCCCGGGAGGGGCACGGCGAGCGCGGCGCGGACGGGCGACCCGCAGGTGAGGTGAGCATCGCCGACCTGATCCCGGTGTCGCTGCGGATGGGCGTGCTGCGGATCATCGTCGGCGAGGTGCGGTCCCGGGAGATCGTGCCGATGCTCCAGGCGATGACCACCAGCCGCGGGTCGATGTGCACCATCCACGCCCGTACCCCGGCCGGGGTGAGCGAACGGATCATCGAGCTGGCGCTGTCCCACGGCCGGGAGATGACCGTCGACCAGGCCCGCCGGATGGCGGGCAACGCGCTCGACCTGATCGTCTACGTGACGGTCGAGGACGAGACCGCGATCGGCGGTCGCAAGCACCGCTTCGTCTCGCACGTCGAGGAGGTCATCGGCGTCGGCGAGGGCAACCGGATCACCACCACCACCGTCTTCGGCCCGGGGCCGGACGGCCGGGCGGTCCCCCGTCACCTGCCCGAACGGATCCGAGACCAACTGCTGCGCGTCGGCTACGACGCCCGGCTGCTCACCCGGTTCGTCGAGGCCGGCGTCGGCGCCTGGCGGCGGCCCCGCCACACCCGCCTCGGGCGGCGGCCGAGCGGGGGTCAGGCGTGACGCAGATCGAGCTGATCGCGCTTGTGTCCGGCGCCGCCTGCGTGGCCGGGCTGGTGCTCGCCGTGGTCGCGCTTGTCGGCACCCGCCGGCCGCCCAGGTCGACGCCGGGCGACGCCGGGCCGGGCCTGAGCCGGCTCTGGACCGGTTCCGGGGCCGGCCGCGCCGAACAGCGACGCCACCAACTCCTGCTCGGCGGCGCCGTGGCCGCCGGGGCACTGGCGTTCCTGATCACCGGGCTGCCGGTGGTGGGCCTGCTGGTGGCGCTCGCGGTGCCCGGCGTGCCGTGGCTGTTCGCGGTCGGCCGGGCCGAGCAGCGGGCCATCGCCCGGGTCGAGGCGGTCGGCGAGTGGACCCGTCGGCTCAAGGACATCTCCGGCACCGGGCAGGGGCTCCAGCAGGCCATCGTCGGCACCATCACCACCGCACCGGAGGAGATCCAGGAGGAGGTACGCACGCTCGCCGCCCGCCTCCAGGCCGGCTGGCTGGCGAAATCCGCGCTGCTCGCGTTCGCCGACGAGATCGCCGACCCAGTGGCAGACCAGGTGGTGGCCGCGCTGATCCTGCACCTGACCGACCGGGGCGAGCGCCTCGGTGACGTGCTCGGCTCGATCGCCGGCGCCGCCTCCGCCGAGGTGGCCACCCGGCGCGAGGTCGAGGCCAAGCGGACCCAACCCCGGTTCGCGGTCCGCTTCCTCACCGGGATGACCCTGGCCACGCTTGCGTACGGGCTTGTGAACAACGACTACATCCGTCCCTACGGGACCTTCACCGGGCAGCTCGTGATGGCGGTGCTCGGCGCGGCCTTCATCGGGCTGCTGGTCTGGGTGCGGTCGATGAGCCAGCCGCCGCGCCCCGCGCGTTTCCTGCCGGCCCCCGACCCGGAGGAGGCGATCGCATGATCATGAATTGGCAGCTCGTGATGGCCGTGGTCGGTGGGGCGGCGGTCGGGCTCGGCCTGTTCCTCGTGGTCCGCGAGGCGCTGCCGGCCACCCCGGCGCTCGGCCCGGCCCTGCGCCGGCTGCACCAGCCGCCCGGCCAGGCCCCGGTGGCCGGCGCCGGGCCGGACTGGCTCGGCGGCTTCGCCCGCTGGCTGCGCCCGCCGACCCGGCAGCTCGCCCTGCTCGACCGGACCCCCGAGCAGTACGCCCTGTCGGTGCTGCTCTCCGCGCTCGTCGGCTTCGCCACCCCGGCGGTCGTCTCGGCCGTGCTCTTCCTGGGCGGGGTGTCCGTGCCGGTGGTCGTACCGGTGCTGGCAAGCCTCGGGATGGCGCTGCTCGCCGGTCTGATCGCGCACCGCTCGGTGCTGACCAAGGCGGACGCCGCGCGGGACGAGTTCCGGCAGGCCGTCTGCACCTACCTCGACCTGGTGGCGTTGCAGCTCGCCGCCGCGCACGGCCCGGTGCAGTCGCTGGAGCGCGCGGCGACGGTCTGCGACGGCTGGGTCTTCGACCGGATCCGGGAGGCGTTGCGGCTCGCCCAGCTCCAGATGCACTCGCCGTGGGACGAGTTGCAGGAGCTGGCCGACCGGATCGGCATCCCGGAGCTGGGCGACGTGGGCGCCATCATGCGGTCCTCCGGCAGCGAGGGCGCCCAGGTGCACGAGACGTTGCGCGCCCGCGCCGACTCGCTGCGCGACCAGATCCGCACCGACAACCTGACCCGCGCCGAGGGGGTGACCAGCAAGTTGGACATCCCCGGTTCGCTGCTGGTCTTCGTCCTGCTCGGCTTCGCCGTCTATCCGTTCCTCGCCCGCCTGTGACACCCACCCCCGAGAAGGAGCAAGGCCATGCAACTCCTCAGCACCTACGTCTACGCGGCGGTCCGGAGCCGCGTCGCCGAGCTGCGTGACCGCGCCGAGCGCGGCGACAGCCCGGTGCCGACCGCTGTCATCATCTTCGGCCTGGTCGCGGTGGCGGTCATCGTCACCGGAATCGCCCTGACCAAGGCGCGGGACTGGATGACGAGCATCCCCGACCACAAGGACCCGGTGGAGACCAAGTGACGTCCCGCCCGGCCCGTACGGCCCGGAACCGGCCGGCTCGCGCCGGCCGGTCCGGTCCGCGCGGCCCGGGGCGGATCGTCGCCGCGCTGCGCGCCCGCCTCGCCGCGGGCGGGCGCGAGCGGGGCGCCAACCCGGTCGAGCTGGCCGTGATGATGCCGGCGATCATGGTGCTGCTCTTCGGCTCGATCCAGGTCGCCGTCTGGTTCGTCGCCCGGTCCACCGCGCTGAACGCGGCGCAGACCGGGGTGAACGCCCAACGCACGTACGACGCCGCGCCGGACGCCGGGCGGGAGCAGGCGCGCACCTTCCTGCGCCGATCCGGTGACTGGCTCGTCGGCTGGGACAAGACCGAACCGACCTGCGTGCGGACCGACGCCGACGTCACCTGCACGGTGCGCGGGCGGTCCCTGTCGGTCGTTCCCGGCGTCGACTTCGAGGTCGTGCAGACCGCGCACGGCCCCACCGAACGCTGGACGGGGTGAGGCCGGTGCCACGGGACCGGGGTTCCGTCTCGATCGAGGTGGCGGTGCTCGCCCCCGCCTTCATCGGGCTGATGGTGCTGGCCGGGGTGGTCGGCCGGACCGCCGTCGCCGACGAGGCGGTGGAGTCCGCCGCGCACGACGCCGCTCGGGCCGCCTCGCTCGCCCGGACCGCCGCAGACGGCCGGAAGGCGGCCGAGAAGGCGGCCCGGGACCAGCTCAACTGGTCCGGGCTGCGCTGCACCGCCCCGCCGACGCTGGGCCTGACCGGGTCGGTGGCCGGCAAGCCGACGAGCTTCAACCGGGCGTACCGGAGCGCGGCAGGCGTGCCGGCGACCGTCACGGTGTCGGTGACCTGCACCGTCTCCTTCGAGGACATGCGCGCGCCCGGGCTGCCCGGGGTGCCGGGCGGCAAGACCGTCTCGGCGCGCTTCACCTCTCCGCTCGACACCTACCGGAGCCGGGGATGACGCGGCGCGGCCCGGAGAGCGGCCGGGTGAGCCTCTTCCTGGCGGTGGCGATGACGGGCGTGCTGGCGATCGTCAGCCTCGCCTACGACGGCGCCGGGCAACTGCGCACGCTGCAACGCGCCGACAACCTGGCCGCCGAGGCGGCCCGCAGCGGCGGCCAGATGATCGACCGTGCGAGCGCCATCGACGGCGGCCCGAAGCGGATCGACCAGGTCGCCGCCCGCACGGCCGTCGCCGACTACCTGAAGACCGCCGGCGGCGTGGCCGACCACGAGGTGGACTTCCCCGTGGTCGGCGTCGAGACCCAGATCCGGGTACGCGTCCGGATCACCTACCGCCGGGACCTGCTCGGTCTCTTCGGCGTGCAGAAGACCGCCACCGTCACCGGTGAGGCCACCGCTCGGGGGCTCACCGGACCGTAGGAAGGAAGGTCGCCATGGGTGCACCGGGACGCTCCGCCGTCCGCCGCGCCGGGCAGGTCCTCACCGGGCTCGGCGCACTCGTCGTACTCGTCGGGGTGCTGGCCGGCGGGCCGATCGCGTTGCTGGCCTTCGCCGGCAACCCGCTCCCCGACCACCTGCCCACGCTCGCCGAGGTGGGCACGGCGTTGACAAGCCGCGACGACGGGCAGCTCTTCCTGCGGGCGCTTGCCGTAGTGGGCTGGTTCGGTTGGGCCACGTTCGCGTTCTCGGTGGTGGTGGAGCTGCTGGCGTCGGCGGTGCGCCGGCCCGCGCCGAAGCTGCCCGGGATGCGCCGCCAGCAGCGGGCCGCCGCCGCGCTCGTCGGTTCGGTGGCGCTGATCCTGGCGGCCAGCCCGGCCGCGGCGAGCGCCGCCGCGCTCACCGCCCCGCAGCCGGCGGTCGCCGCCCCCGCCGTCAGCACGGCGTACGCGGCACCGCACGTCGCCGCGCCGGCGCGGGCCGCGCCGGACGCCACCGGCCCGGCCGTGTACCGGGTGGCGAAGGGTGACTACCTGGGTGAGGTGGCCGACCGTTACCTGGACGACTTCGACCGCTACCGGGAGCTGGCCCGGATGAACCGGCTCGCCGACCCGGACCGGATCCGCCCCGGCCAGCTCATCGAGCTGCCCGGCGGCGCGGTCGACGACGGCGCCCGGCGGCACGCCACCGGCCGGCTTGTGGTGCGGCCGGTCCGGCCCGCACCGGTGAAGCCCGCCGAGGGCGGGGCGTCCTCGACCGCGCCGCAGCCCGCGCCGCAGCCCGCGCCGGACACGTCCGCGCAGGACACCACGCCGACCGTGGAGGCGCCGGAGGGCCAGCCGCCGGCCATGGCGGCGGGCGCGTCCCGGCCCACGGCCGAGGAGGGCATCAACCGTCCACTTGCCATCTCGGCGGTGCTGGCGGTGGCAAGCATCGTGGGCGCGCAGATCGGCGCCGTCCTCGGGCTGCGGCGCCGGCCGGTGCCGGCGCGTGCGCTCGGCAACGGGCGGCACCGCCGGGACTGAGGGCCGCCCCGATCAGGGCAGGCGGGCCTCGACCCGGCCGGCGACCACGCGGGTGGGGAGCACGACCTGGTCGTTGGCGGCCGGGCCGCGCGCCACCTGGCCGCTGTCGAGCCGGAACGCGCTGCCGTGCCATGGGCAGACCACGCAGGCGTGACCGTCGATCTGCTGCACCTCGCCCTCCCCGAGCGGGCCGCTCTGGTGCGGGCAACGCTCAAGCATCACGGTGACGTCGTCGCCGTGCCGGTAGAGGAGCACCGAGACGTCGTCGATCTTCCGGGTGACCGGCTGGCGTTGCGGCAGGTCGCCCAGGTCGCCCACCGAATGCCAGCCGCCGCCGATCAGGTGCAGCTCGGAGATGCTCTGGCTGACCTGGGCCCCCTGCTTGTACGCGAGGTGCCCACCCAGGTACGCGCCGCCGCTCGCCGCGGACAGCCCCAGGTAGGCGAGGGCCCGGCCGAGCCCGTGCCGCCCGTTGAGCCGGGCCGCGAGCGAGCCGGCGTAGAGGGTCAGGCCGACGATGTTGGCCCCGGCGTGCACCAGCCCGACCCGGCGCTGGTCACGGGAGAGCGCCGCCCAGTCGTTCCAGCCGGCGACCGCGGCCGGCAGCGCGCTCACCGTGCCGAGCCCGACCAGGGCGGTGGCGGCCCGGCGCTGGCCGGGCAGCAGGTCCACCACGGCGGCGGAGATCCACGCGCCGACCGGCACCTGCACCATCGCGGGGTGCAGCGGATGGCCCAACCAGACGCCGTGCAGCGCGTCCCGGACCCGTTGCGAACGCAGCGTGCCCTGGACGGCACGCTGCAACCGGTCACCCACCCGGTCGAGACCGGAGGCCTGTTCGAGTTTCGTCAGTAGTTCGCGCACCTTGTGCGACTTCCCGGCCGGAGAGGACCCAAACCGGACGCCGGGGAAAAACCCGCCCAACCGTGCGCCCGTCGCGAATCGAACCCTCGTCGAACTGGAATTTCTCTACACCGCCCGGTCCGTCGCCGACCGCGCACAACTTGACGAGCGGCTCCGGGCGGTCTTCGGGTGGGTGGCGATGCCCGACCGGATCTACGAACGGGCCGCCGAGACGCAGCACGAGTTGACCGCCCAGGGCACACATCGGTCAGCCGGCGCCGTCGACCTGCTCATCGCCGCCACCGCCGAATACCACTGCCTCTCGTTGCTGCACTACGACCGGGACTTCGATCAGGTCGGCGCCGTCACAGGTCAGCCGATGCGCTGGCTGGCCCCACCCGGCGCGATCAAGTAGGCGGTGGCGCGGTGTGCGGCGGGGCGGGCATGCTTGGGGGATGGGGGTTCGCGTCGAGCGTGCGGGTGACGTGACCACTGTGATCCTGGACCGGCCGGAGGCCCGCAACGCGGTGGACGGGCCGACCGCCCGGGCGCTTGCCGACGCGTTCCGCGCGTTCGACGCCGACCCGGACGCGGCGGTCGCCGTGCTCTGGGGCGCGGGCGGCACGTTCTGCTCCGGCGCCGACCTCACGGCGATCGGCACGCCGCGCGGCAACCGGGTCGAGGCCGAGGGCGACGGCCCGATGGGCCCCACCCGGATGTCGCTGTCCAAGCCGGTCGTCGCCGCGATCTCCGGGTACGCGGTGGCCGGCGGGCTGGAGCTGGCGCTCTGGTGCGACCTGCGGGTCGCCGAGTCGGACGCCACGCTCGGGGTGTTCTGCCGGCGGTGGGGCGTACCACTCATCGACGGTGGGACGGTGCGGCTGCCCCGGCTGATCGGGGAGAGCCGGGCGATGGACCTCATCCTCACCGGGCGTCCGGTGCCGGCCGACGAGGCGTACGCGATGGGTCTGGTCAACCGGCTGGTCGCGCCCGGTGCGGCCCGGGCGGAGGCCGAGCGGCTGGCCGCCGAGATCGCCCGGCACCCGCAGACCTGCCTGCGCAACGACCGGGCGGCGCTGCTCGGCGGCGCCGGCCGGCCCGAGCCGGAGGCGCTCGCGGTGGAGTTGGCCCACGGCATGGAGTCGCTGGCCGTGGACGGGGTACGCGGCGCCGGCCGGTTCGCCGCCGGCGCCGGCCGGCACGGCGCACCGGCCGGCTGACCGCTCACCTCAGGTTGCGCAGCGCGTCCTCGATCGCCCGGTGGAACGTCGGGTACGCGTAGATCATGTGCCGGAGCTGGCTGATCGGCACCGCCGCGTGCACGGCCACCACAAGCGCGGAGAGCACCTCGCCGCCGGCCGGGCCGGCCGAGGTGGCGCCGACGAGCACGCCCTGGTCCGCGTCGGCGACCAGCTTGATGAAGCCGGCGTTGCCGGTCTTGTGGATCCAGCCCCGGGTCGACGAGGTCAGGTCGGTGTGGCCGACCTGGACGTTGATGCCCCGGTCGCGGGCCTGCTGCTCGGTCAGGCCGACCGCGCCCACCTCGGGGTCGGTGAACGTGACCCGCGGCAACGCCCGGTAGTCGGCGACCGGTACGCTGCCCGGCGCGACACTCGACCCGCCCGCGCTCATCGCGCCGCCGACGGAGCTGACCACGCCGGCCGCGCCGCCGACGACGCTCGCGGTGCCGCTGGCGTCCGGGCCGCCGTTGGTACGCCGCATGTGGTCGAGCACGTCGGCCACCACGATGCCGGCCTGGTACATGGCGATGTGGGTGAACGCGCCCTCGCCGGTGAGGTCACCGACCGCCCAGATGCCCTCGGTGACGTGCATCCGGTCGTTGACCGGCAGGTAGCGCTGCCGGGCGTCCACGCCGACGGTGTCCAGCCCCAACTCCTCCAGGTGCGCCCGGCGGCCGGTCACCACGAGCAGCTTCTCGCCGGTGAACGTGGCGCCGTCGCCGTGGATGGTGAAGGTGCCGTCGTCGTGGCTGACCCGGCCGGCCTTGACCCCGGTGTGGATCTCCACCCCGTCGGCGCGCAGCGCCTCGGCGGCGAGCGCGGACGCCTCCGGCTCCTCGACGGCGAGCACCCGGTCGGCGGCCTCGACCACGGTGACCCGGACGCCGAACCGGGCGAACACCTGGGCCAGCTCCAGGCCGATCGCGCCGCCACCGAGCACCAGCAGCGTGCCGGGCAGCTCCTCGACCTCGATGGCCTGGTGGTTGGTCCAGTAGGGCGTGTCGGTCAGCCCGTCCACAGGCGGGACCGAGGGCCGGGTGCCGGTGCCGAGGACCACTCCGAAGCGGGCCTCGAAGACCTGGTCGCCGACGCGTACCCGGTTCGGGCCGTCGAGCCGGCCGCTGCCGCGCACGAACCGGCCGCCCCTGCCGGTGAAGCGGTCCACCGCCGCCCGGTCGTCCCAGGTGTCGGTGGCCTCCTCGCGGATCCGCTTCGCCACCGGCGCCCAGTCGGGTCGCACCTCGGCGGACCCGGCCAGCTCGTTGACCCGGTGCGCCTCGGCCAGCGCGTTGGCCGCCCGGATCATCATCTTGCTCGGCACACACCCCCAGTAGGGGCACTCGCCGCCGACCAGGTCCCGTTCGATGCCGACCACGCTCAGGCCGGCATCGGCGAGCCGGCCGGCCACCTCCTCGCCGCCGACGCCGAGCCCGACCACGACCACGTCCACCAGTTCCGGCTCTGCCATCCCGCAAGCATTCCGCACCGCCGGGGTGGACGGCCACCGGACCCGACCGGAATTCCCCCGCCGGTAATGAGTGCGAGCTGGGGCATGGGCGGGATCGGCGGCAGCAGCGCCTGGGCCGACCCGGAGCGCGGCTACACCTTCGCGTACGTGACGGCCCGGCTGGCAGAGCACGACCGGGTGGACGAGCTGGCCGAGGCCTTGCACTCCTGCCTGTGACCGGGTGCGGTCAGCGCATCCAGACCGGGTCGCTGCCGGGAACGTCGAGCGGCGGCGGGTAGTCGAGCGTGCGGCGTATCCCGTCGGGCAGCCGCCACGGCTGGTGCGCCGCCTTGCCCGCCACCGACTCCAGCTCCGGCACCCACCGCCGCACGTACGCGCCGTCCGGGTCGTAGCGCTCGGCCTGGCGCACCGGGTTGAAGCCCCGGTAGGGGCGGCTGTCGTTGCCGGTGCCGGCCACCCACTGCCAGTTGCCGGAGTTGTTGACCCGGTCGCCGTCGAGCAGCCAGCGGAAGAAGACCTCAAGCCCGGACCGCCAGTCCAGCCCGAGGTGCTTGGTCAGGTAGCCGGCGGTGATCAGCCGGGCGCGGTTGTGCATCCAACCCTCGGTACGCAGTTGCCGCATGCCGGCGTCCACGATCGGCATCCCGGTGCGCCCCTCGGTCCAGGCCGCCAGCGCGGCCGGGTCGTCCCGCCATACCTCCCGGGCGCCCCGCCGGTACGCAGTCGTGCTCAGGTCCGGGAAACCGGCGACGACCTGGTGGTAGAAGTCGCGCCAGCAGAGCTGCCGGACGAACGGCCCGTCGCGGTCGCCGGCCCGGTTCGCCACCGCGAGCGGGGAGACGCAACCCCACCGCAGGTACGGGCTGAGTCGCGAGGTGTCGTCGCCGGCCATGTCGTCGTGGATGTCGTCGTACCTGTCGAGGGTGGGCAGCCACGCGGTGAGCCGGCGCCTGGCGACGCTCTCCCCGCCGGTGGCGGCGTCCAGGCTGTCGCCCTTCGGCGGCTCCGGCAGCCGGCCCGGGTCGACGCCCTCGGGCAGCCGGATCCGCTTCGGCGCGGCGAGTTCCGCGCGGAGCTTCACCCCCTGCCAGGCGCGGAAGTAGGGGCTGAAAACCCGGTAGTGGTCGCCGCCGCTGGGCCGGAGCGCGCCCGGGTCGACGATCGTCAGCCCGGGGAAGAGCCGCAGGAACATCCGGTGCCGCTCGCACTCGGCGCGCAGGCGGCGTTCCCGGCGGTGGGCGTGGCGGCTCACGTCGGCGGAGAGCCCGATGCCCTCGGCGCCCACCTCGCGGGCCAGCTTCACCGTCTCGGCCACCGGGTCGCCGCGCCGGACCACCAGGTCGCCGCCGCGCCGGCGGAGCGCCTCGCGCAGCTCGGCCAGGCTATGGTGGAGGAAGCGGGTGCGGTTCGGCGAGAGCTTCCCCAGCGTCGGGTCGAGCACGTACAGCGGCACCACCCGGTCGAACGCCGACGCCGCCGCGGCAAGCGCCGGGTGGTCGTGCACCCGCAGGTCGCGGGTGAACAGCACGACCGCCGTACGCTCGGTCATCCGGCCACGGCCGACGCCGGCGCCGGACCGGGCACCCGCACCGGCGTGCCGGCGGGCGTGAGCAGCGCCCGCGCGGCCACCGCCATCCGCCGCCGCTGCGGGACCAGGGCACGGCGGACGAAGACGTCGAAGCCCTGCCCGGCCACCTCGTCGAGGATCCCGCCGTAGAGCGCGTACGCGGTGCGCATGCAGGCCTGTGAGGCGGGGTTGAGCAGCGGGATGCCCGGCGCGGCGGCGAGGTAGTGGGCCTGCGCGCGGGTCACCTCGTACTCGGTCAGCTCGCGGATCGCCGGCGTGGCGCGGCCGGCGGCCTGGGCGGCGAGCAGGTCGTCGCGGGTCACGTCGAACTTGGCCAGGTCCTCGTCGGGCAGGTAGGTCCGGCCCCGGTCGAGGTCCTCGGCGACGTCCCGGATGAAGTTGGTGAGTTGGAACGCGAACCCGAGCTGCCGGGCCGGCTCCCGGGCGGCGGCCGGGTCGGAGCTGCCCAGGATCGGCAGCATCATGGTGCCGATGACGGCGGCCGAGCCCTCCATGTAGTCGAGCAGGTCGTCGTAGGTCGGGTACGACGTGACCGTCAGGTCCATCGCCATGCTGCGCAGAAACGACGCGAAATCGTCGCGGTCCAGGTCGAACACGGCGATGGTGTGCAGCACCGCGGGGAGCAGCGGGTCGTCGACCGACGCACCGTGCAGGCCGGCGACGAAGCGGTCGGACCACTCGCGCAGCCGAGCGGCGCGCTCGGCGGGCGGCAGGTCCTCGGTGCGGTCGACGATCTCGTCCGCGTAGCGGGTGAACCCGTACAGCGCGTGCACATGCCGTCGTTTCCATGCGGGGAGCAGCCGGGTGGCGAGATAGTAGGTGCGGCCGTGCCGCCGATGCAGCTCGCGGCAGCGGTCATAGGCAGCGGTGAGATCGGTGTCCACCGGACCCCTCCTCGTTTCGACGCAGAAATCGACGCAACTCGTGAGCCTAGGGTACGCTCCTCCGCATGGCCAACGACGCAGTTGCGGATAACGCGCTCCGCGTCGCGCCGGCACAGCCGGAAGCGACTGACGATCCGGTCCACGGCGTACTGGCCGCGTTCACGAAAGACCTGGTCACGGGCGTCGACGACACCCTGACCGCGTTCCTGGCCACCGAGGTCGAATCGCTCACCGAGATCGACGCGGCGATGGGTGGTTTCGCCGCATCGGCCCGCGATTCCGTGCTGGCCGGCGGCAAGCGGGTGCGCCCCACGTTCGCCTACTGGGGCTGGCGGGGCGTGCTCGGCGTCGACGGATCGCTGCCCTCGGTGCTGCCCGCCCTCGCCGCGCTGGAACTGCTGCACACGTTCGCGCTCGTGCACGACGACGTGATGGACGCCTCCGACGTCCGGCGCGGCCGGCCCACCGCGCACCGGGCCGCCGCCGCCCGGCACCGGGCCGCCGGTCACACCGGCGACCCCGACCGGTACGGCGAGGCGGTCGCCGTGCTCATCGGCGACCTCTGCATGGTCTGGGCCGACCGGCTCATGGGGCGGGCCGCCGTGCCGGCGGACCGGCTGCTCGACGTGCGCCGCTGCTACGACCAGATGCGGGTGGAGACAGTCGCCGGGCAGTTCCTGGACGTGCTCGGCGAGAACGACGCGGCGAACTGGTCGGTCGACCGGGCGCTGCGGGTGGCCCGCTACAAGACCGCCAGCTACACCGTCCAGCGCCCACTGCTCTTCGGCGCCGGGCTCGCCGGCGCCGACGCGGACGGCCCGCTTACCGCCGCGTACACCCGCTACGGGCTGGCCGTCGGCGAGGCGTTCCAGCTCCGCGACGACCTGCTCGGCGTCTTCGGCGACCCGGCGACCACCGGCAAGCCGGCCGGGGATGACCTGCGCACCGGCAAACCCACCCCCCTGCTCATGCTGGCCCGGCAGCTCGCCGACCCGGCACAGCGCCGCGCCCTGGACCGGGCCGGCGCGGTAAGCGGCACGCGCGAGCTGGCCCGGCTTGCCGATGTGGTCCGGGACACCGGCGCGGCGGCCCGGGTGGAACGGATGATCTCCGAACGGGTGGCTGAGGCGCTGTCCGCGCTCGACACCGCACCCATCGACGAGACGGCGCGCACGGCGCTCACCGGTCTCGCCACCGCCGCCACCGAACGGCGGTCCTGATGAGGAACCTCGCGAACAAGGGAGCCGGAATGCGCACCGTCAACGGACGGACCGACCGCGTGGTCGTGGTCGGCGCCGGGCTGGGTGGGCTGGCCTGCGCGCTGCACCTGGCGGGCAGCGGCCGGCAGGTGACCGTGCTGGAACGCGAGCCGGTGCCGGGTGGGCGCGCCGGTCGGCTCAGCGTCGACGGGTACGAGTTCGACACCGGTCCGACCGTCCTCACCATGCCCGACCTGATCGCCGAGGCGCTCGGCGCGGTGGGCGAGGAGCTGACCGACTGGCTCGACCTGACCCCGCTCGACCCGGCGTACCGCGCCTACTACCCGGACGGGTCGACGCTCGACGTCATCACCGACACCACCCGGATGGCCGCCGAGATCTCCCGGGTGTGCGGACCCCGCGAGGCGGACGGCTATCTGCGCTTCGTCGACTACGCCCGCGACCTCTGGCGGTGGGAACGGGCCGACTTCATCGAACGCAACCTCGACGCGCCGACCGACCTGCTCACCGGCAACCTGCTGAAGCTGTTCGCCAACGGCGCGTTCCGGCGACTCCAGACGAAGATCAACCAGTTCTTCCGCGACCCGCGTACCCAGCGGATCTTCTCCTTCCAGGCGATGTACGCGGGCCTGTCACCGCACGACGCGCTGGCGATCTACACCGTCATCGCGTACCTCGACTCGGTGGCCGGGGTGAGCTTCCCGCGCGGCGGCATCCACGCGGTCTCCCGCGGCATGGCCGGCGCGGCCGAGAAGCACGGCGTGCAGATCCGGTACGGGACCACGGTGACCCGGGTCGAAACCGCCCACGGCCGGGCCACCGGCGTGATCACCTCCGACGGCGAGGTCGTTCCGGCCGACGTGGTGGTGCTCAACCCCGACCTGCCGGTCGCCTACCAGGAGTTGCTGCCGGAGAGCCGCCAGCGGCGGCTCACCTACTCGCCTTCCTGCGTGGTGCTGCACGTCGGATCCACGCAGGGCTATGGCAAGATCGCCCACCACAACATCCACTTCGGACGCTCCTGGAAGGGCACGTTCGACGAGGTGATCCGCCGAGGCGAGCTGATGACCGACCCGTCGCTGCTTGTGACGAACCCGAGCCGCACCGACCCGTCGGTGGCACCGGCCGGCAAGCACACCTACTACGTGCTGGCCCCGGTGCCGAACCTCGACCGGGCGCCGTTCCACTGGCCCGGCGACCTCACCGACCGCTACGCCGACCAGCTCGTGCGCACGCTTGAGGAACGCGGCTACGTCGGCTTCGGCGACGGCATCGAGGTGCTGCGCGCCGTCACCCCGGCCGACTGGGCGGCGCAGGGCATGGCCGCCGGCACGCCGTTCGCCGCCGCGCACAGCCTCTTCCAGACCGGCCCGTTCCGCCCGTCGAACCTGCACCGGACACTCGGCAACGTGGTCTTCGTCGGCTCCGGCACCCAACCCGGCGTGGGCGTGCCGATGGTGCTGATCAGCGGCAAGCTCGCCGCCGCCCGGATCACCGGGGAGGGTTCGTGACCGCGCGGGAGGACCACCTGGTCGAGCTGGTCGACGACGGCGGCCGGGTCGTCGGCGAGACAAGCGTGGCCACCGCCCACCAGCCGCCCGGCCGGCTGCACCGGGCCTTCTCGGTGCTCCTGGTCGACCCCGCCGGGCGGGTGCTGCTCCAGCGGCGGGCCGCGGTGAAGACCCGGTTCCCGCTGCGCTGGGCCAACTCCTGCTGCGGTCATCCGCTGCCCGGTCAGTCGCTGACCGAGGCCGCCAACCGCCGCCTCGCCGAGGAACTCGGCCTCGGACCGCTCGACCTCACCGAGGTGGGGATCTACCTCTACTACGCCGAGGACCCGGCCACCGGTCGGGTCGAGTTCGAGTACGACCACGTGCTGCGCGCCGACGTGCCCGCCGACCTGCCCACCCGGCCCGACCCGGACGAGGTGGCCGAGCTGCGCTGGGTCGATCCGGAGACGGTGGCGGCCGATCTCGACGCGGACCCCCGCGCGTACGCCCCCTGGCTGGGCGGCGTGGTGAACCGGCTGCTGCACCCGGCCGACCCGGCCCGGTCCGAGGTCACGGCCGACCCCGCCCGGTCCGCTGCGCCGGCCGACCCGATCCGGTCCGGCGCGCCGGCCGCCGAGGCACCGGAGCGGTCGGGTGGCCGATGAGGCGCTGAGCGCGGGGGTCGTCGCGCGCCGGCTCGGCGTGGCCGTCACCACGCTGCGGACCTGGCACCAGCGCTACGGCCTCGGTCCCAGCGAGCACGTGCCGGGCCACCACCGGCGCTACACGCCCGCCGACCTCGCTCGACTGGAGATCATGCGGCGGCTCACCGCCGAAGGGGTCGCGCCCGCCGAGGCGGCTCGCTGGGCCCGGCAGGCGCCGACCGTACTCCCGCCGGAACGGCTCGGGCTGAAGGCCGGCCACCTGACGGTCCGCGACGGCGGTGGCGCCACCATCCCGGTCGGCCGCGCCGGGCCGGTCGCACGTGGCCTGGCCCGGGCCGCCATGCGGCTGGACTCGGTGACGATCGCCCGCACCATCGCCGACGCCGTCACCGCGGACGGGGTGGTGGCGACCTGGGAGGGACTGCTCCGGCCGGTGCTCGCCGGCATCGGGGAACGACACGCGGCCACCGCCGGGCTGATCGAGGTGGAGCATCTCGTGTCCCGGTGCGTCTCCGAGGCGTTCGCCGCGGTGGCCCGAACACACCCGACCGCCGGGCCGCCCCGGATCCTGCTCTCCTGCGCCGACGAGGAACAGCACTCCCTGCCGTTGGAGGCGCTGGCCGCCGCGCTCGCCGAGACCGGTGTGAGCTATCGCATGCTCGGTGCCCGGATGCCCGTGGCCGCCCTGGTCGAGGCGGTCAACCGGACCGGGCCGGCGGCCGTGGTGCTCTGGTCGCACACCCGCGCCACCGCCGACCCGCGCCAGCTCGCCGCGCTGCTGGCCGTCCCCCGCCGGCCGCTGCTGGTGCTCGCCGCCGGGCCGGGCTGGCGGGCGGACTCGCTGCCGGCCGGGGTGGTCCGCCCGGTCGACCTGGCCGAGGCGCTCTCGCTGGCCGTGGCCGTACGGGATTCGCTCGACCAGTCGGCGGCCGGCTGACGCCCCCTCTCCCACTCGGGGGTGGCGTCCACTACGGTCGGAAAGTCCATCTGACCCGACCCCCGGGAGCGACAGATGCGTCCACGCGCCTTCCTGGCGTTCGCCCTCGGCCTGGTGCTTCTCCTCGCCGGCTGCGGCGGTTCGGGCAAGACCCCTGAGAAGGTCGCCGCCCAGCCCTCCGCCACGTCCACGCCGAGCCCGACTCCCAGTCCGAAACCGCAGCCGACGCGCACCACCCCACCGCCGAAGCCGAAGCTGCGACCGCTGCCCAAGAAGCTCCCGGCCGGCCTGCACCGGCGCAGCGGCAGCCCGGGGGTGGCGCTCACCTTCGACGACGGGCCGGACCCCCGCTACACCCCGCAGATCCTGGCCCAGCTCCGGGCGGCCCACGTCACCGCGACGTTCTGCCTGGTCGGCAAGCAGGTCAAACATCATCCGGAACTGGTGGCCCAGATCGTCCGGGAGGGCCACCAGCTCTGCAACCACAGTTGGCGGCACGACATCGACCTCGGCCGGCGCCCGGTCGCGGAGATCCGGGCCGACCTCGAACGGACGAACCGGGTCATCCGCGAGGCGGCCCCGAAGGCGCAGATCACCTGGTTCCGCCAGCCCGGCGGCCGGTGGACCGCCGAGGAACTCACCGTCGCCAAGCAACTGGGTCTGCGCCCGTTGCACTGGAGCGTCGACCCGCAGGACTGGGACCACCCACCGGCGAAGAAGATCATCAAGCGGGTGGAGTCCGCCACCCACCACGGTTCGGTCGTGTTGATGCACGACGCGGGCGGCGACCGGACTCAGACGATGGCCGCCTGCCGGCACCTGATTCCGGACCTGAAGCGGCGGTACGGGATCGCCCGGCTGCGGTGACACCGTCACTGAGCTGCGGCTTTGCCCGGTGATGTGCCTGCGACCATACCGGTTTGGCCGTCGGAGGAGGCATGACATATGCTCTTCATGCCTCCGGCGGGGCCGGATGGGAGCAAGTCCGCTTGAAGTTGCGAGTGTGCAATGATGGCGGGGCCGCCCTCATCGTCTAGCGGCCCAGGACGCCGCCCTTTCAAGGCGGTAGCACGGGTTCGAATCCCGTTGGGGGCACGATCCGGCTCGCGCCGGAGGCAACACCAGCCAGGTCCTGTGGAGCAGTTGGAGTGCTCGCCGCCCTGTCAAGGCGGAGGTCGCGGGTTCAAGTCCCGTCAGGACCGCAAGCGCTGACGCCGCGCACATCATGCGCGGCGTTCTGCGTATCGGCCGTGCGATAGCATGTGCCGAGCACCACGGCCAGGTAGCTCAGTTGGTACGAGCGTCCGACTGAAAATCGGAAGGTCGGCGGTTCGACCCCGCCCCTGGCCACATAGCCTTTCGCCGGGCTACAGGAGCGCCGACCAGCGGAAACGCCGGTCGGCGTTCTGCTTTTCCGCCCCGGCCCTCGGCGAGACCTCGGAGGGTCTACGGTGTGGCGATGTCCGAGCAGTGGTCGTTGACCGTCGACTGCGCGAGTCCGCGCGATCTGGCGGCGTTCTGGTGCCTCGCGCTGGGTTACGTCCCGGCCGCCCCGCCGGCCGGGTTCGCCACCTGGGAGGCGTGGCAGGCCCACTTCAAGATCCCCGAGGACGAGTGGGACGACGGCGCCTTCATCGAGGACCCGGACGGCGTCCGGCCCGGTGTGTCGTTCCTCAGGGTGCCGGAGCCGAAGGTGGTCAAGAACCGCATGCACTTCGACGTCCACGTCGGCGGCGGCCGGCAGGAGCCGTTCGAGGTCCGCTGGCCGCGGGTCCAGGCGGCGGTCGACAAGCTGGTGGCGGCGGGCGGGACCGTGCTCCGGGTGGACGAACCCGACGGGACGCCTGACCACGTGACGATGGCCGACCCCGAGGGCAACGAGTTCGACGTTCTCTAGGCCGGCACCCTGCGCGTCGTTGACGCCTACTGCGAGTTCTGGCCGTTCCGCCACACGTTGCCCTGCATGCCGTGGCGCTCCGCCGCGTGTCGCTCCTGCTGGGCCCGCGCCTCGCGGGCCGCGGCCGAGTCCTCCGGGGAGGACAGCCGTTGCCGGTCCCGCCTGCCCACGACGACGAACGCGGCGATCATCAGTGCGGCGATCACCAGAACCAACAGCACCAACGCCCTCATGAGCCAACGGCTCCGCTGTCACTCATACTCCTAGTCCTCCATCGGCCGGTCCGGGTCAGCGGCGGTTACCCGCTTTCCGGTACGGCATCCACCGGCCGACGTCTCCCGTCGGGGGCCGCCGCCGCGCGGTCGGACTGTCGGGAACCGGGATTCCCGCTGTCCGAAAGCGGGCGAAACCGAAGCTGCACAGCGAGACATCAGCCGGTATGGTCCGGGCTTATGGGAAAGGAGATGGCCGATCCGGATGAGGTCCGGCAGGAATCCGACCGCTTCTCCCTCCGCAGCAGGCTCCTCGTCCCGGCGCCCCCCGAGCAGGCGTACGCCGTCTTCACCGGCGCGCTGGCCGACTGGTGGGTACGTGAATACACCTGGTCCGGGCCGGAGGCCCTGGCCGCGCTCGGGATGGAGCCACGGGCCGGCGGGATGCTCTACGAGATCGGCCCGTACAGCTTCCGCAACGACTGGGGTCGCGTACTGACCTGGGATCCGCCCCGGCGACTGGTCTTCACCTGGCAGATCGGGCCGGACCGGGTGCCGGTGCCGGATCCGGCCCGGGCCAGTGAGGTGGAGGTGCTCTTCCACCCCGAGGACTCCGGGTCGACCCGGGTGGACGTCGAGCACCGCTACTTCGACAGGCACGGCACGGCCGCCGAGGGCTATCGGGAGGCGCTCACCGCCGGCTGGCACGAGTTGCTCTGCCGCTACCTGGCGACTGTCACCCGCACCACCGTCTGACCCGGTCAGCCGGCTATCTCGGGGCTCACACCGGCGCCGGTCAGCCCGGTGTCGCCCAGGTCGGCGCGGCGGCCGGCGGCGGCGCCGGGCGCGAAGCCGCCTCCGGCGAGCCGGCGGCGCGGGGCGGTACGCAGTCGCGGGTACACCTCGGCGAGCCGGCGCTGGACACGGTCGGTGCGGTCGGCAAGCACCAGCGCCACCGAGGGCGCGCCGGCCTCGGCGACCGCCCCGGCCTCGGCGGCGTGCAGCCGCTCGGCGACGACCTGGGCGAAGCCGGCGAGCCAGCTACGCCGGAACGCGCCCAGATGCTCCCCGACCGGCACCGCCGCCCCGGCCAGCCCGTGCGCCGCCTGCACAAGCAGCGAGGTGAAGAGCAGCTCGACCCGCTCCAGGTCGCTGGCGAAGCCGAACAGGTGCATCACGTACGCGTCACCCTGCCGGCGGCGTACGCAGCGGCAGCGCAGCGGGTCCGCGACGGCGGCGAGCAGGCCGGCCTTGTCCCGCGCGTACGGGGCGACCACCTCGACCGTGCGGTCCCCGATCGGATCGGCGGCCGGCTCGCGGGCGGCGAGCAGCGCGCGGTCGACGCCGTACCGGGCGATCAACTCGGTCGCCTTGGCCATGAAGGCCGCCGACTCGGCGGGCGTGCAGGCCGGGTCCTCGGCCTGGGCGAGCAGCTTGCGCACCTTGCCGAGCATCGCCTGGGACATCAGTCAGAGGTATCACAACTGGGGAGCGCGGTGTCAGCCCTCCCGGCTGCGCAGCGTGGCGATGGTCGAGCCGGCGAGCGTGAGCAGGCAGTCGGGCAGCAGCCCGTCGGCAGCCGCCGCGCCGAACAGCGCCTCGCCGGTGTCGGCGTCGTCGTTGGCGTACGCGCTGACGAAGCGGGCCACCCAGCGGGTGTCGTAGTCGGCCTGGTCGATGCCGGGAAAGTCGAGCGCGGCGGCGCCCCCGGGGGCGTCGTCGCCGAGCATGGTGGCGGCCAGGCACCAGGCCACCCCGTACGCCCCGGCCAGCCCGGCGCGATCGACCACCGCGTCGAAGGCGCCGACCACGCCGGCGCCGTCGCCGGCAAGCGCCGAACGGAGCACGGCGGTCGCGTCGTCAAGCGTCTGCTGTGCGTCGTCGGTCACCTGCGGAACAGTAACGCCGGAGGTCAAACCGGTGACCCGGAACCGAGTTGGCAATCACCCGGAGTAATTACCGCAGTCGGGGTGCCGACGGAGCCAGGTCCACGGTCCCGCGTCCTGCGCGGGCACGCTAATGTGCGCAGCGGACCTTCGCCGGAGGAAGGACGACCATGCTTGGAAATCGCACGTCGCGCGCGGCCCTGTCCATGGCTTGCGCGGCGCTCCTGCTCGCTACCAGCGCCTGCGGGAGTGACGAGCCGAAGGACGCGGCCACCACCCAGGTCAGCCTCTACGGCGCCGACGGCAACATGCTCAACTCCTTCGCCGCGGAACTCAAGGACCGGGCGATTCTCCTCAACGGGATGAAGGGCACCACCCCCCTGACGCCGCTGCCGGAGAGCTTCAAGGAACGACTACGCAACGTCGATCCGAAGTTGACCGACTACCTCTACTCCGCCGAGTCCTACGACGCCGTGGTGATCAGCGCGCTGGCCGCCCAGATGGCCGGGACCACCGCGCCGGCCGAGATCGCCAAGCAGATCGTCGGGGTGACCACGGGCGGCCAGATCTGCGACACCGCGAAGTCCTGCCTCCAGCTCGCCCGCGCCGGCCAGAACCTGGAATACCGGGGCGTGTCGCTGAACCGGGCCGGCTTCACCGACACCGGCGAGCCGGCCACCGCGAGTTACGCCACGGTGCACTTCGGGAACGAGAAGATCGACGACGCGAAGACCGAGTTCGTCGGCGCCGGCGACGAGTCGGGCGCAAGCACCAAGGCTCCGCCGCAGGGCCGCAAGCCCCGCGCCGGAAAGGCGAAGGACGCGCCGCTGATCATCGGCGGCCTGCTGCCGAAGACGGGTGACCTGGCGCTGGCGTACCCGCCGATGGCCGCCGGGGTCACGCTCGCGATCAACGAGGTCAACGCCGCCGGCGGAGTGCTCGGCGAGCCGGTGAGGTTCATCGCGGGCGACGACGGCACCAACCCGGCGGTGGCGAAGGCGACGGTGGCCTCGCACGTCAGCCAGGACGTCTCGGTGATCATCGGCGCCGGAGCGTCAGGCATCTCCCGGGAGGTGCTGCCGGACGTGGTGGCCGCCGGGCGGATCCTCTTCTCCCCGTCGAACACCGACGCCGGGTTGAGCGCCATGGAGGACAAGGGCCTCTACTTCCGCACCGCGCCCCCGGACAGCCTCCAGGGTCGGGCACTCGCCGACGTGATGCTGCGGGACGGGCCGCGCAAGATCGTGCTCCTGGCCCGCAAGGACTCCTACGGCGAGGGCCTCCAGGAGAACGTCCGGGCCGAGCTGGAGAAGGCCGGGGTGGGCGCGGACCGGCTCAAGCTGCTGACCTACGCGCCGCCGGCCGACCCGAACACGCCCGTCGACTTCACCGGCATCGCCCAGGACATCAAGAGTTTCGGGCCGGAGGCGGTGCTGGTGATCGGGTTCGGCGAGTCGGCGCGGGCGATCACCGCGCTGGCCGACGCCGGGGTCCAGATCCGGGGCTGAGCGGTCGAAACAGGGCGGGCCGCACCGGGAGAACCCGGTGCGGCCCGCGCCGCCCGGCAAGGGGTCAGCGCGCCCGGCGTCGCTCCAGGAAGTCCGTCATCCGCCGGTGCTTCTCCTCGTCCTCGAAGAGCACCGCCTGGCTCAGCAGGTCGAGCTGCGGGTGCGCGGCCGGCGGCGCGTCCACCGCCAGCTTGGTCAGCCGCAGGGCCAACGCGGAGCCCTTGGCCATCTCGTCGAGCAGGCCGTGCGCGGTGGGCAGCAGCTCCGCCGGTTCGGCCACCACCCGGTTCGCCAGGCCGATCCGCAGCGCCTCGTCGGCGTCCACCCGCCGGCAGGTGAAGAGCAGTTCCTTGGCCCGGGCCTCGCCGATCAGCGCCGGCAGCCGATAGGTCGCGCCGGCGCCGGCCAGGATGCCCAGTCGCACCTCGGGCTGGCCGAAGACCGCACGCCCCGTGCACACCCGGAGATCGCAGGCGTACGCCAGCTCGGCGCCACCGCCGAGCGCCGGGCCGTCGACCGCCGCCACGGTGGGCAACGGCAACGCCCGGATCCGGGCGAAGACGCCCTGGTTGATGGCGGCAAGCGCGTCCAGCCGGCCGCGTTCGCGGAGTTGCGCGATGTCGGCGCCACCGGCGAAGACGCCGTCCGTCCCGCCGGTGAGCAGCATCAGCCGGGGGTGGGCCTCCAGTTCGGCGCAGACGTCGTGCAGCTCGCCGACCAGGTCGGCGTCGATCGCGTTGCGCTTCTCCGGCCGGTCGAGCGTGACCACGAGCCGGTCCGGCAGTTCCTCGATCCGCAGCCCGCTCACCGCTTCAGGCCGCCTTCCCAGGTGTAGAAGCCCTGCCCGGACTTCTTGCCCAGCCTGCCGGCGGCGACCATCTCGACCAGCAGCGGCGGCGGGGCGAACCGGTCACCGTACGCGGCCTGGAGGGTGCGGGCGATGTCCAGCCGGACGTCCAGCCCGACCAGGTCGGTCAGCTCCAGCGGGCCGACCGGGTGCCGGTAGCCGAGCACCATCGCCTTGTCGATGTCGGCCGGTTCGGCCACCCCGTCGGCCACCATCCGGATCGCCTCCAGGCCGAGCGTGACTCCGAGCCGGGAGGTGGCGAAGCCGGGCATGTCGCGTACCACGACGGGGTCCTTGCCCAGCCGGGCCGCGAGCGCGACGGCCGCCCCGGTGGTCTCCGGCGCGGTGGCCGGGCCGACCACGACTTCGAGCAGCGCCATCGCCCAGACCGGGTTGAAGAAGTGCAGCCCGAGGAAGTCCGCCGGGCGTTCCAGCCCGTCGGCCAGCTCGGCGATCGGGATGCTCGACGTGTTGCTGCCCAGCAGCGCCGGCCGGCGGCCCTCGGCCTCCCGGAGCACCGCCCGCTTGAGGTCGAGCCGCTCGGGCACCGCCTCGACGATCACGTCCGGCCCGTCGGCCACCTCGGCCAGGCCGGTCCGCGGCGTCACCCGCACCCGGTTGGCGGTGGCCGCCTCGGCGGTCAGCTTCCCGCGCTTGACGGCGCGGTCCCACAGCTCGCCGAGCCGCCGGACGGCGTCGGCTCCCCGCTGCGGGTCGACCTCGACCAACTCGACCGCGTACCCGGCGCCGGCCGCCGCGTAGGCGATGCCGAGGCCCATGGTGCCGGCCCCGACGACCACAAAACGACCACTCATCGTGTCCCCTCGTCGCGGCGGTGGCGCACGGGGTCTCCGCCGCCCGGCCGGCCGCTCATTCGATCCTGGATGCGACCCTATGCGTCGGCGGGACCGCCGGGCATGCGTGGGGGGCGGGCGGACGGGGTAAAGACCGCCGTCAACGCCGAAGGAAGGATCGAGATGAGCCAGGCACCGGAGAGCGCGGAGAGCACCGAGACGGTCGAGACGCGCGGTGACGAGCGGGTGGACCTGCTTCGCGCGGACACCAACAACGACGGCAAGACCGACGTCTGGGTGGTGGACACCGACGGCGACGGCAAGGCCGACCTGTTCCAGTTCGACACCGACGGCGACGGCAAGGTGGACATCACCATGGTCGACATCGACGAGGACGGCACCCCGGACGAGGTGGTCGACGGCGACGGCGGTCTCCCGCCCGAGGAGACCGCGCCCACCGTCCAGGTGTAGGTGTAAGGCGGGGGCCCTTCTTATCGCCTAGGCGATAAGAAGGGCCCCTTCCTAACCTCTCAGCGCGAGCGTGGCGAGATAGTAGGGGTGATCGGTGGCGTCCACGTCGGCCAGTCGCCACGGGCTGTCCTGGACCAGCTCCGCGAATTCCGCGGGTGAGCAGACCAGGTAGTCGAACCAGTCGGTGCCGAGCTGCCGGTACCGCAACCGCAACCGCAGTTGTCCGCCCAGCCGGCCCCGCCGCCGGTTCGCCTCGTGGTAGCCGGTGTGCACCGGGTCGGTGGTGCCGTACGGGTCGGTGCCGTGCGCGATCACCCGCGCCCCGGGTCGGGCCAGCGCGGCGAGCGCGGCCAGCAGCACCGGGGCGCGCTCGCGGCCCTCGAACAGGCCGAGGTTGTTGCCGAGCAGCAGGAACGTGTCGTAGCGCCGGCCGCTGACGACGTGCTCGTCGACTGTGGCGTGCACCAGCTCGCGTACGCCCCGGTGGCGGCTGACCCGCAGCGCGCCGAGCGAGGTGTCCAGCCCGGTGACCGGCACCCCGCGCTCCTGGAGGTGCAACGCGATCCGACCGCCGCCCACGCCGACGTCGAGCACGTGCCCGTGGACCCGGTCCACCGCCCGGTGGTCGTGCGGCTGCCACCGCTGCGGCGGGTCCAGGTAGTGCTCGGCGGGCGCGCCGTTGACAAGCCCGTCGTCCCGCTCGATGATCTCGATGACCGGGCGCGGCAGGCGTCCGCCGGCCATCGGCCGGGGGCCGACCCCGGTGGCCACGGCGTACGCGTCGCGGATCATCTCGCCGAACACGTCGCCGATCGTGGGTTCGGGGGTCATGCGAGCACGCTATCCGGGCTCGGCAGCGCTGTCGCAGCCGTATCCTGGGCGTCGTGACCGACCTGGACCGCCTGGCCGCGGAGAAGTACGTGCTGCTCACCACGTTCCGCAAGGACGGGCGGGTGGTGTCGACGCCGGTGTGGGCGGTGCGCGACGGCGACGCGCTGGCGGTGTGGACGGTGTCCGACTCCGGCAAGGTGAAGCGGATCCGGCGTGACGGCCGGGTCACGGTGGCCCCGTGCGACGTGCGCGGCAACCCGCGCGGTGAGGCGGTGCCGGGGCACGCGACGATCGACGACCCGGAGCACACCCGCCGGGTGCGGGGGCTGCTCAAGCAGAAGTACCGGGTGATCGGGCGGATGACGTTGCTTGGTAGCCGGCTCCGCCGGGGCGAGGGCGGCACGGTGGGGTTGCGGATCGTGCTTGACGGCGCGACCTCCGGACACGATCAGGGGCGGTGATCGCCGCTGGTGCGACGGTCGACCGCCCCTGATCGGAACGCCTGAGAGAACGTCCGGGTCGTCAGTCCCCCTGCCGCTGCTGGGGGATCTGACCCTGAAGCAGGGCCCGAACCTCCGACTCGCGGTATCGGCGGTGGCCGCCCAGGGTCCGGATGGCGCTGAGCTTGCCAGCCTTGGCCCACCGGGTCACCGTCTTCGGGTCGACACGGAACATCGACGCCACCTCGGCCGGTGTGAGTAGCGGCTCTGGTTCGTGCGTTCGCGATGCCATCGGGGTCACTCCTCCACATGTATAGACATCGGCCGGGGTCCCGCCGGCCGACGCGTCTCCCATGGTCCGGCTAGTCCCCGATGTCCGACATGGGCCGAACGGCTGAAGGTCCCTAGACGGACGGATGAAGCATGCCCGATTTTTACTACTTTTATGCGGCAGAACCTACCTTATTCGGACTCATGATCACGGTTCGTGATGCGTCAACTACGAGGTAACTTCGGAACCGACGCCATAAAGGGGGATCAACCGGGCGTCAGTTGCAGCGCTCCAGAAGTTGCACCGCCCGCCAGCGGGCCACAAGCTTGTCGTACGCCGCAGAAGCCTCCTCGGCCTCGCCCCGGGACAGCCCGGCCAGGCCCGCCGCGACCAGCTCGGTCGAGTCGTCCGCCGCAAGCGTCTCATCCGGCAGCAACTGCACCAGACCGCCGTAGTCCAGCTCCACCACCGACCTCGGGTGGAACTCCTCCAGCCAGCGGGCGGCCTCCTCGACCGCCTCGGTGATCGGCGCCTCCCCGACCGACTTGCGCAGCACGGACAGCGCCCGGGACGAACGACGGCGGGCCTTGGAGATCTCGGTGCGGTAGCGCAACGCGCGTCGCCCCGCGTCGGTGACCAGGTGCCGTTCCCCGGCCTCGAAGAGCACGAACCAGCGCAGCGGCACCCCCCAGGTGGCGACCTGCTCGTGCACCCGCGGCACGCCGTGCTCCAGCACCCGCGCCCCGCTGCGCCAGTCTTCCACCACGGCCTTGGCCTGCCCGGCCAGCACCGGCGGCACGAACGCGTCGGCGAGCACCGAGGGCACGCCGTCGCGGGCGCTGAGCGCCGCCTCGGCGACCCGGATCCGCAGGTTCCACGGGCAGACCAGCAGCGTGTCGTCGGCCTCCAGGACGTACGCCTCCTCCGGCAGCTCGGGCAGCCGGGTCCAGCCCGCGCCGAGCGCCTCGATCACCGAGGTCCGCTGCCGACCCGGCCCCTCCAGCGGCGCGATCGCCCGACCTTCGGTGGCGTACCGGCGCCAGTATGACTGGCGGTCCCGGTCGAAGGCGGTCAGCGGCTCGTACACGCGCAGGTATGAAGCGAAGAGCGACGGCACGGCGCGATCCTCCCACGAGACGGGACCGCCCGTCGCCACCGTCACACCGGCACCGTGACGTGGGCGACAGTACGGTCCCGGCCGATATTAGGCTCAACGACACCGGCGTCATCCCGCCGGCCGCGCCACCCAGGTCCGCGCCCCACGAGGGCGCACACCGACACAGGAGTCAGCCATGGGCGTATTTGCCAGCACCGACGACCCCGCATCCACAGGTCACGAACAGGTTGTGTTCTGCCAGGACAAGCAGTCCGGCCTGAAGGCGATCATCGGGATCTACTCCACCGCGCTGGGCCCCGCGCTCGGTGGTACCCGGTTCTACCCGTACGCCAGCGAGGCCGACGCCCTCGCCGACGTGCTCGACCTGTCGCGCGGCATGGCGTATAAGAACGCCCTGGCCAACCTCGACCTCGGCGGCGGCAAGGCGGTCATCTGGGGCGACCCGGAGCAGCTCAAGAGCGAGGCCCTGCTGCGCGCGTACGGCCGCTTCGTGGAGTCGCTCAACGGCCGCTACTACACCGCCTGCGACGTCGGCACCTACGTCCCCGACATGGACGTGATCGCCCGCGAGACCCGCTTCGTGACCGGCCGCAGCGTGGAGCACGGCGGCGCCGGCGACTCGTCGATCCTCACCGCCTGGGGCGTCTACCAGGGCATGCGGGCCGCCGCCGAGCACGTCTGGGGCAGCCCGACGCTTGCCGGCCGGCGGGTCGGCGTAGCCGGCCTGGGCAAGGTCGGCAAATATCTGACCGGGCACCTGCTCGACGACGGCGCCGAGGTCGTCGCGACCGACGTCAACCCTCGCGCCCGGGAGTGGGTCCGCACCACCCACCCGCAGGTCATCCTGGTCGACGACACCGCGGCGCTCGTCGCGTCCGACATCGACGTGTACGCCCCGTGCGCGCTCGGCGGCGCGCTCGACGACGACACCGTGCCGGTGCTGCGGGCCAAGGTGGTCGCCGGCGCGGCGAACAACCAGCTCGCCCACGCCGGCATCGAGAAAATCCTCGCCGACCGGGGCATCCTCTACGCCCCGGACTACGTGGTGAACGCCGGTGGCGTGATCCAGGTCGCCGACGAGATCGAGGGCTTCAACTTCGAGCGGGCCAAGCTGCGCGCCACCCGGATCTTCGACACCACCCGCGAGATCCTGCGACTCGCCGACGACGAGGGTGTCCCGCCGGCGGTCGCCGCGGACCGGCTCGCCGAGCGGCGGATGGCCGAGGTCGGCCGGCTGCGCAGCATCCACCTCCGGTGACCGGCGCCCGGGGGCGGGCCCATCGACTCCCGCCCTCGGGCGTCACGCCGCCGGTCGGGGCGTTAGGCTGGGCGTCGGTGACTTCGTGTCGATTTGCCCGCTGTCACGGCCGACCTCGGCAATCACCCCTTACCAGGTACACTTTGTGACGGTCGGAACACTGCGACGCGCAGGGCCGGTCGACGGTGACCCGAGGTGCCGAACGGTGGCATCCCCATGTACCGTAAGAGCCACGAGAGATGCCTGACGTCATCGGGGCCCGCCTTCGGGCTGCCCCGCATTCTGTGCGAGGGGGTCGAGCCATGGGGCGCGGCCGTGCTAAGGCCAAGCAGACAAAGGTGGCCCGGGAGTTGAAGTACCACTCCCCGAACACCGACCTAACCGCCTTGCAGCGTGAACTGGCGGGTAGTGGTAAGTCTGAGCACAACTTCGACGACGACAAGAACTTTGTCGACGACGATGACGAGGACCACGCGGACGACGACCCTGACCCCTGGGCCCGTCCGACCCGCTGACCTCCGGTCACATCTGAGCACGCGGGAACACCCGCGTGCTCACGCATGTGCTCACCCCGGAGGCGGCGTACGACCGACGATCAGGGACCTGCCGCACCGGGTGCCTCCCCGGCTGCGCTGGCAGGTCCCTTGATCGCCGAACCGGCTCTCAGCGTGGGCGGTTGTTCCAGTTGTAGAACGTCGGGATGTTCTCGAAGTGGTTCCACGCGCACACCGCGTTGGCGCCGTCGCCGCCCGACACCTCCGCCCGCAGCAGGCGTGCCGCCTCGGCCTCGTGGAGCAGCGCGGTCAGCCCCACGGCGGCATCCCGCACCCGGTCGGCGACCGCGTCCCGGTCGGTGTCACTGGTGATCTCGGGCATGCTCCAACACTCCCTCCAGTAGGCGGATCTTGCTGTTACGGCAGTGCTCGGTCTCCGTACCGTCGAACCGCCCCTGCTCGAAGTAGCGGTTGGCGGCGTGGCCGCCACCGCAGAAGCCGAAATAGGCGCAGGATGCCCGGCACGCCTCCACCCCGGCGAGGAACTCGTCCACCCAGGGCGTCCGCCCCGCGTCGGCGAGAATCGCGCCAAGCGGCGTGGCAAGCACGTTCCCGCTGCCGAAGTCGCCGTACCTGGGGTCGGTGAAGCCGGCCAGCTCGGGCGAGAGCACCACCACCGAACCGTCGTGGGCGACAGTCGGAATCGGGTCGAGCCGACGGGGCAGCAGGTCGTCGGCGGCACCGGTCAGCACCGCGCCGGCGTACCGCAGCGACCACTCCACCTCACGCAGGTGGATCCGGGGATCCCGGCGCCAGGCGGTCACCAGCTCGGCCCAGAACCCGGTCACCGCGACCGCGTCCCGGGCGTTCGACCTGATGTTCACCCCCTCGGTCTCCTCGATGTTGACGCCGAGCACCTCGCAACCCAGGTCGAGGAAGTAGTCGTACAGCTCCGCCGCCAGCCCCGGCTCCGGCCGGGAGACCACCGCCAGCGCCGAGAACGGCAACCCGTGCCGGCGCAGCGCCGCCACCCCGGCCACGATCCGGTCGTACGCCGGCCGGCCACCCCGGGTGACCCGCTCACCGTTGCGCTCCCGCGGGCCGTCCACGCTCACGCTGACCCGAACCCGGTGCTCGGCGAAGAACGCGCACCAGGCGTCGTCGATGAGCGTGGCGTTCGTCTGCACGTGGTGCTCCACCTCCGGCCCGAACGGGGCCAGCAGCGCGGCCAGGTGCTCCCGGCCCGCCGCGAGCGGCTCACCGCCGTGCCACACCACCGAGCACCGGCCCTCGGCCGCCCAGGGGTTCACCGACGCCGCCACCGCCTCGGCGACCGCCACCGGCATCCGCCGGTCCGCCGCGCGCAGCGGCAGATAGCAGTAGGCGCAGTCGAGGTTGCACAGCGTCGTCGGCTGCATCACCACGTACGAGGGGACGGCGGCGATGCCCCGCATCCCCTCCGAGGTGCGCGCAGCCATCGACCCCTCCCCCGCGTACCTGTGAAAACCCGAACCTTCAGGCTAGGCCGCGGCGGCCACTCGGGTGAACCCCCGGTCAGGTGCCCGGATGATCAACACACTGTGATCATCCGCGGGTGTGCTGGCCGACCATCTGCACGTTCCCAGTGCCCTCGATGATCTCGCCGGCCTGCCAGGCGTCGACGCCGCGGCCGGTCAGGGTGGCGAGCGCGCGGTCGGCGTCCTCGGCGGAGACGATGGCGAACATGCCCACGCCCATGTTGAAGGTCGCCTCCATCTCCGGGTCCTCGATCCGGCCCTTCGACTGGATCAGGTCGAAGATCGGCTGCGGCTTCCAGGTGGAACGGTTGACCACCGCGTCGACGTGCTCGGGCAGCACCCGGACCAGGTTGCCCGGGATGCCGCCACCTGTCACGTGGGCAAGCGCCCGCACCTCCGCCTCGGCGATCAGCTTGAGGCAGTCCTTCGCGTAGATCTTGGTCGGGGTGAGCAGCTCCTCGCCAAGCGTGCGCTGGCGGCCGAAGTCCTCGATCACCACGTCCAGCCGCATCCGGCCGGCGCCCAGCAGCACGTGCCGCACCAGGGAATAGCCGTTGGAGTGCAGGCCCGAGGAGCGCATGGCGATCACCACGTCGCCCACCTCGACCCGCTCCGGCCGGAGGATCTCGTTCTCCTCCACCACGCCCACACCGGTGGCGGAGATGTCGTACTCGTCCGGGCGCAGCACGCCTGGGTGCTCGGCGGTCTCACCGCCCAGCAGCGCGCAGCCGGCGTACCGGCAGCCGTCGGCGATGCCGGCGCCGATCTCGGCGACCTTGTCCGGCACGACCTCGCCGGTCGCGATGTAGTCGAGCAGGAACAGCGGCTCGGCGCCGCAGGCGACCAGATCGTCGACCACCATGGCGACCAGGTCGATGCCGACCGTGTCGTGGATGTCGAGCTGCTGGGCGATCACCAGCTTGGTGCCCACGCCGTCGGTGGAGGACGCCAGGATCGGGTTCTTGTATTTCTTGGTGTCCAGCCGGAACAGGCCGGCGAAGCCGCCCAGGTCACCCATGACCTCCGGCCGCCGGGTCTCCTTGACCTTGGACTTGAGCAGCTCGACCGCGCGGTCGCCCGCCTCGATCGACACCCCGGCGTCGGCGTACGAGACCGAGCGTTTGCGCTGCGTCCGGCTGGAGCCCGCCGACCAGGGCTGGCGGTCGCCGCCGGCACCCGACGGGCTGGATCCTGCGCCGCTGCGCTCGGACACGTGCGTCACGGTTCTCCCCTTTGTGGTTCCGCGGGGCCGAGGCGCCGGACCCGCGTCGGTGGTGCTACGGGTGATGGGTGGGTGTGGCGACGAGAGGGATCGTGGACTCGGCCGCCTCGGCGACGATCCGGCGGCCCACGCCCTCGAGCACGTGCTTGCCGATCAGGTTCCCGGCCGGCAGTTCGATCGGGTACTCCCCATCGAAGCACGCCCGGCAGAGCCGGGTCTTCGGCTGCTCGGTCGCCGCGATGAGACCGGGCAGCGATACGTAACCAAGCGTGTCGGCGCCGATCGACCGCCGGATGCCCTCGTTGTCCAGCCCGTTGGCCAGCAGCTCCGCCCGGGTGGCGAAGTCGATGCCGTAGAAACAGGGCCAGCTGACCGGCGGCGACGAGATCCGGACGTGGACCTCCAGCGCACCCGCCTCACGCAGCAGCCGGACGATGGCCCGCTGGGTGGTGCCCCGGACGATCGAGTCGTCCACCACCACCAGGCGCTTGCCGCGGACGTTCTGCCGCAGCGGGTTCAGCTTGAGCCGGACGCCGAGCGCACGCAGCGTCTGCGAGGGCTGGATGAAGGTGCGCCCCACGTACGGGTTCTTCATCAGCCCCTGGCCGTAGGTGATGCCGGACTCCTCGGCGTAGCCGATCGCCGCCGGGGTGCCGGACTCCGGCACCGGGATCACCAGGTCGGCCTCGACCGGGTGTTCCTTGGCGAGCTGGCGGCCGATCTGCACCCGGGCGGCGTGCACGTTCCGGCCGGCGATGGTGGCGTCCGGCCGGGCGATGTAGACGTATTCGAAGAGGCAACCCTTGGGCTCCGGGGCGGCGAACCGGCTGGAACGCAGGCCGTCCTCGTCGACGGCGATCAGCTCACCCGGCTCGACCTCGCGGACCACGCTCGCGCCGACGATGTCGAGCGCCGCGGTCTCGCTCGCCACCACCCAGCCACGCTCCAGCCGGCCGAGCACAAGCGGGCGTACGCCGTGCGGGTCGCGCGCCGCGTAGAGCGTCGACTCGTCCATGAAGACGAAGCTGAACGCGCCGCGCAACTGCGGCAGCACCTCGAGCGCCGCCGCCTCGACCGACAGGTCGGGGCGGCTGGCCAGCAGCATGGTGACGAGCGAGGTGTCGTTGCTCGACCCGTCGGAGTCCAACCCGCGGGCGGACACCTCACGCTGCAGGTCGGAGGTGTTGACCAGGTTGCCGTTGTGGGCCAGGGCGATCGTGGTGCCGGCACTCGTGGCGCGGATCGTCGGCTGGGCGTTCTCCCAGGTCGAACCGCCGGTGGTCGAGTAGCGCGCGTGCCCGATCGCCACGTGCCCGCGCAGGCTGGCCAGGGTCGGCTCGTCGAACACCTGGGCGACCAGGCCGAGGTCCTTGTAGACCACGACGCCGGAGCCGTCGCTGACCGCGATACCGGCAGCCTCCTGGCCGCGGTGCTGGAGGGCGTAGAGCCCGAAGTAGGTCAGATTGGCGACTTCCTCCCCCGGGGCCCAGACACCGAAGACGCCGCACGCGTCCTGGGGGCCGGGTCGCTGGGGGTCAAGGTCGTGGCTCAGCCGGCCATCGCCTCGGGGCACCTGCCGCTCCCTCATGCTGGGGGTCTGGACTGGCCTGGCGGAGTCGGGGGGCAGCTCCGCACCGTGGGCCGGGACCGTCATCGGGCACCAGTGTACGCGAACAGATGTCGACACCGACAGTCACGAAGCATCCGCCGAACGTCACCAGGTCCGACCGGGTCGGCCCGGTTAAATCGGGAGGTACGCGGAAAGGTCGGCCCGGATTCCGGAGACCCGTACGCGACCCTCGGTGACCGCGTCCGCCCAGCCGAGGCGTCCGGTGGCGAGCGCCAGCCACGTCGCCGGGTCCATCTCCACCACGTTCGGTGGGGTGCCACGGGTGTGTCGCGGCCCGGGCACGCACTGCACCGCGCCGTAAGGTGGGACGCGCACCTCAACCGATCGGCCGGGAGCGCGCTCCGTGAGGGCGGCCAGAAGCGACCGGACCGCCTCCCGGAGCACCGGCCGTTCGGGCGTACGGCCCTCATCAAGCGCCGTCACGGCGGTGAGCACCGACTCGGAATAAGCGTGCGGAGAGGACACGACGGGACGATACGACCCGGCAGAAGACCGCCCGACGCCGGCCCTGGGTAGAGATGATCCGGTCAGACAAGGCATAGTTGCCGACGGCGTAATTCGTACCGTGAGTGATCAACCCGGCCGGACCGGCCAGTGGGGAGATCAGACCCGGAAGGCGGTGGACGTGTCCACACACCGACGTGCCTGGAAGCATCGGGCCGGTGTGGTCGTAGCGTTGGTCTTCGGCGCCCTGCTCACCGTCCCCGCCACACCCGCCCTCGCGGCAAGCGTCAGCGTCTCGCCCGGGTCCGCCACGGTCAACGCCGGCAGTGATGCCACGGTCACCGTCACGGTCAACCCCGAGGGCGGCGATGCAAACGGCGACATCAGCCTGAGCGGCCTGCCAGCCGGAGTCAGTTGCTCCAGCGGTTGCGGCGGTATCGAGTTCAATCCGCCGGGCTCGCCAAAGGTTCAGATCCTCACCCTGCGCGCGAACGACAACGCGGGTGACGCCAACTCCTCTGTCACGGTTCGGATTCAAGGAGTTGGCCGGCCGGCCACCGCCAACTTCAACCTGACCGTCAAGGGCAAGCCTGCTCCGCCGTCCCCGCAGCAGCCGGAGACCGTCAAGACGATCTCCGGCAAGGTGGTCACCGCCGAGGGTGAGCCGATCTCCGGCGCGCTTGTGATGCTGCGCGACAGCGCCAACAAGCAGCGCTCGACGGAGACGAACGGCAGCGGCAACTTCAGCTTCAGCGGCTCCGCGTCCCAACCGATCGCGCCGGGGCGGATCGACCTCGGCGCCTCCAAGGGGCAGGCCGAGCCCGGCACCAAGTCGATCAACGCCGCGGCCGGCCAGTCCGTCACCGGCATCCGCCTCAGTGTGGCGGTCAAGGCGTCGGCGAGCCCGAGCGCGACCCCGTCGGCAAGCGAGTCGGCCCTGCCGTCCGAGGAGGTGACCGAGGACGACGCGGCGAGCGACACCCCCGCCTCCGACGCAGCCGCCGCACAGGAGCCGACCTCCAACGAGGACTCCGGCGGTTTCGGCTCCTGGCTGCTGATCCTGCTCGGCGGGCTCTTCGTCGCCGTCGGCGTGGGCACCATCGTGCTGCTCTACATGCGCCGTAAGAACGAGGACGGCGACGGCGACGGCCCGGGCGGGCCGGTCGGTCCGGGTGGCCCGGGCGGGGCCGCCGCGGCCGGCGCGATCCCTGCGGCCCGTGGTGCCTACCGGGGTGCGGACGACCAGACCCGGGTGGTCAACGGGATGGGCACCGGCCCGACCCCGACGATGGTCGGCGGCGCCGCGATGAGCGACGCCCCGACCATGCTGCAGCGGCCGGTCGTGGACGACGTGCCGCCGGACCCGTACGGCGCGCCGCCCGGTGCCAGCTACGGCGTCGGTGCGGGGCAGGCCGGTTACGGCTACGGCGACGCGCCCTCCTCGGGCAGCGGCTACGGCAACGCTCCGTCCTCCGGCAGCGGCTACGGCAATGCTCCGTCCTCGGGCAGCGGCTACGGCAACGGCCCGTCCTCCGGCGCCGGCTACGGCAGCCCGGGCTACGCGGCCGGGGCGGGCGGTTACGCGCCGGCCCAGGGCGCCGGGTACGGCAACGAGCGCTTCGACGAGCCGACCGGCCGCTACACCGGTGACAGCAACAGCACCCAGTACGCGCCGGCCGCCGACCCCTACCCGACCAGCACCTACCAGCCGGAGCAGGACCGGGGTTACGGCCAGGCCGGCCCTGGTCAGTACGGTCGGGGCCCGGAGCAGGGCGACGGTTACGGCGCGGCCGGTGGCTACGGCGCCGCCCCGACGGGCGGTTACGACGCCAAACCCAGCGGCGGCTACGACGGCGGCCGGCAGCAGGCGGGCTACGGCGACGCGCCGACGGGCGGCTATGACGCCAACCCGGGCGGCGGCTACGGCACCCCTCCAGCCGGCGGCTACGACGCCAAACCGGCCGGCGGTTACGACGCCAGCCCGACCGGTGGTTACGACTCCAGCCCGACCGGTGGCTACGACGCCAACCCGACCGGCGGCTACGGCACCGCCCCGGCGGGCGGCTACGAGGCCAACCCGAGCGGTGGCTACGGCACCGCCCCGGCGGCGGGCGGATACGGCGACGGCCCGCGCTACGGCGACAGTCGAGCGGGCGGCGGCTACGACAACGCGCCGGCGGGTGGCTTCGACAACGCCGGCGGCGGTTACGACGCCGGCCGGCAGCAGGGTGCCTACGGCGACGCGCCGGCCGGCGGCTACGACGCCAACCCGGCGGGTGGCTACGACGGTCGCCAGCAGGGCGCTTACGACGGCGGTCAGGCCGGCGGCTACGGCGGTTACGACGGCGGTCAGCAGTCCGGCGGCTACGACCAGCGTGGCGGCTACGGCGACGGCTACGGTCAGTCGCCGCAGGGCGGATACGGCCAGGAGCCGCCGCAGCAGCGCGGTGCTGGCTACGACAACCAGGCCGGCTATTCCAACGACCCGGCCCAGGCTGGTCGCGCCCGCCCGGAGAGTCAGTCCGACCGGGGCGGGCGGCGTCTCGACTGGCTTGACGACTGACCCTCATTTTCACGACGGTGGCCGCCCCGCTATCGCGGGGCGGCCACCGTCTTCAGGTCCCCGGTTCGGCGTGAGCGGGCTGCCTGACCAGGACCATGAACCTTGGCGCGTCATCCCAGGCCGGCGTCAGATGAGTGACGTGCCGCCACCCCCAGGAGTCGTAGGCGCGTCGAGCGACGCTGTTCTCCGGGTCCACCAGAAGGGTGGCGCGATCCTCCGCGCGGCGGCCCAGAAGTTGGTCGTGCAGCGCTCGCGCCACACCTTGACGCCGCCACTGCGGTTGCACGAGCAGTTCGCTGACGGCGAAGGTGCGTCGTCCCGTCTCCGCGACGAACTCGGGCGGAGTGGGTTGCTCGATTCCCGCCCACCACCCGGTCTCGGCGGGCAGGGGAAAGCCGTAGATGTACCCGGCCAGTTCCCCGCCGGCCGTGGCGGTGACCAGGCTCCACCCGTCGCGGGACATGTGGGCGGCGAGCTGGCGCCGGTAACGGTCCTCGCTGTGGAACTCGCCGCCCCCCACGTACACCTGGAGGTAGAGGGCGACGAGGTCGTCGACGAGCGGAGCCGCCTCGACCGCGGTGTGGTGACGCAGATCCAGTCCCCGCACTACCGGCTCACCACCTGGTCGTAGGCGTCGATGAACCCGCGGCTCGTGGCGGTCGGTCGCTGGGCCTGCCCCAGGCTCGACCTGACCTGGGCGAGGTGGCGCGAAACCCGCCCGGAACTCACCTGGCCCAGCTCGGGCAGGACATCCATCGCCGTACGCGCGGCCTCGTTGACGTCGCCGAGCCGGCACTGCGCATCGGCGAGTTGGACCGTGTAGTAGATCCGGTTCCGGCGCAACGCCGGTGGGATGTTCTCAGTGATCGCGCGGAACGCGTCCGCGGCACGATCAGCCCGGCCCATCGCGAGGTACGACAGCCCTTCGATGCCCTGGACCTCCTGTGCCGTGACGAAGTGGAGGAATGGCATGTCGTCCTCGCTGGCGCCGCGCTCGAACTCGCGGCGAGCCTTGGTCATCGCCCGGCTGAAGCCGCCCACATCCCCCAATGCCGCGTTCGTATGCGCGGTGCGCAGGTGGAGCAAGGTCGCCAACCTCGGCGTGCCCCACCCGGCCGAGGCACGCACTGCGGCTTCCGCGCTGTGCAACGACTCGCCGGGGTGGTCGTCCCGAACGAGCAGCGCGAGCTGAGCGAAGGCGCGGACCTCCATGCGCGGATCGTCGGCGATGCGGGCCCGGGTGATCGCCTCGTTGAGGTACGGCCGTGCCAGCGGCCGACGGTCGGAGTCGATGGCCAGCCAGGCGGTCTCTATCGCCAGGTCGGCCAACGCGGTCTGCAGGGCGTCGCCGACCTCCCGGCTGTACGTGGCTTTTGTCGCCCACGACGACAGGCGTGAATGGACCCGAACGGCGATGTCGTAGAGCTGATCGGCGCCCGCGACCGCGTCGGCCTGGCGGAGTTGCTCCACCAACGAGCCGGCGTAGCGCACCTGTTCCATGCCGACGCTCCGAGGTGCGTCGACCGGGCCGGAAAACAGGTCGTGGAAGCCCGTCGCGGCGATGCCGGCAAGTGCGGCCAGGGCGTGAAACTGTCGGCGGTCCGTGGTGCCACCTCCTCGCTCCGATGCCGGTGTCGCGGCATCCGCCGGGATCGGCGGGTTCGCCGTCCCGGCTGTCTCCAGGGCCGCGACCGGCTCGTGGTCCGGTCGCTCGGCATCCGAGCTTTGCATGGCGGGCGGCTGGTCGGGCAGGCTGAACCACAGGTACGGCGATGGAATCCGGAGCAGCCGCGCCCAGTGGATGAGGCGATCCAGGTGAATGATCGGCGGTCCGTTCTCCACCCGGCTCAACTGCGCCTGCGTGATCCCCAGCCAACCCGCCACCACGCTCTGTGGCAGTGGGCTCCTCCCCTGGTAGGGGTGATTCCGATACGCGCGAATCGCCCGGCCGAGATGCCGTCCGGCCAGCGCCGCCCGTACCGGCTCGTGCTCCCAGAACGACGCCGGCACCACCGGCGGGGCGTTCAGCCGGTCCCGTTCGGCGGCCTGACAGGGCGCGCAGCGTCCACTGTCGTTGTCGCGAGCCAGGCGTCCGCCGCAGCGGGGGCAGTTGGCGTGTGTCACCGGCGACCTCGCTCCTGGCGGTAGCTGGGTCAAAATCGAGCCTACCCATTCAAGCCGCTCAACGGCGTTACGGTATGCATTCCACGCATACCCGCATTTCCGCTGTCGCCCCTTCCCGCCGACCTTGGAGTTGTGGCACCTCCGATATCAGCACGAGCCCGACATTTCTTGGCACCACAAGTCCAAGATCGACGCCGCTGCCCGCAACTCGACGAAGCTCGGGCGGGGCGGGGCGGGGCGGGGCGGGGCGGGGCGGGGCGGGGCGGCTCAGGCGGCGGTGAAGTAGCCCTGGCGGAGCACCGGCACCACGCCGGAGACGTCTACCTCGACGGCGACCTCGACGTCGGAGACGAATCCGCCCTCGGCGAGTTCCCGGCCGGAGACGCAGCCCCGGACCGCCGCCGGCACGTCGGGTGTGCTTGCCAACGCGGCAAGCGCCATGGCCGCCTCCACCGAGAGCCCACCGGGCACCCCGGCCAGCGCGTCAAGCACACAGGCCGCGCCGAGTTGATCCTCCACGCAGGGACGCAGCGACCCGTCGGGCCAGCGCTCCCCGGCGGCCACCACGCCCACCGGTGCGTCGTTCGTGCCGTACCCCTGGTTGCGCAGCCATCGCCCGACGGAGCGTGCGTTGCGCAGGCACGCCGCGACCACGGGCGTTCCGGTGGCGCTCGCCGCGGCGCTGATCGCCGAGCCGTTGGGCGACGGCAGCACCAGGTCGGGGGCCACCGGCGCGGCTCGCAGGGCCGCCGGGGAGAGCGACCACGGGTGCTCCGGCGTCGTCTTCCGACGCCCCACGGCGGCGACGGCCCCGACCCGACGGGCGTATTCCGCGGCCTGTTCACCCCAGGGGAACGGGTGCACCCGTGAACCGCGGCCCACCGCCACCTCCACGGCGGTGGTGAACGAGAGCACGTCCACCACCACCAGGGCGGCGCAGACCCGGCCGAGTTCCGCCGCCCCGGTCAGCCCCCAGTCGAACCGGGCGCCGGCACCGGGTTGGGCGAAGACGGCCATGGCCTGGGCCTTAGCGCTGGTCCGGCTCACCGGAAGCGGTGCGGTCGGCGTCCGGGGTGGACTCCGCGTCGGCCGTACCCGCGTCCCCGGTCGTGCCGGAATCAACCTCAGCCGGACCGGAGCCGTCCGTCACGGCCTCGGTCCCCGCCGGAGCGGATCCACCGGTCGCCATCTCGGCCTGGGTGTGAGCCGGCCCGCCGGGCCCGTCCGCGGCCTCCGCCGGGGTCGGTACGCCAGGCGCTCCGGCCTCCGGCCCGGTCCGGGCGATCGGCTCCGCGTCGACCTGGGCCGGGTCCACACCGACCGGCTGCTCGGCGGTCGCCGGCAGCACGGTGGCGGTGCCGGTACGGGTCGCCGCCACCTCCACCCGCGCCGCCTCGGCGTCGCCGAAGAGACGCGGCAGCGTCGCGCCGTGCACCTCCCGCAGCTCGTTCAGGTCGATCCGGAACTGGCCACGCACCTCCAGCGCCCCGCCGGTCGGGTCGGTGACGCCGATGAGCTCCCACGGCACCCCCCGCTCGGCGCAGAGGGCGGTGAACGCCTTCTCGTGCCCGCGCGGCACCGACACCAGGACCCGGCCGGCGGACTCGCTGAACAGGAAGACGAACGGCATCGAGCCCTCGGCGAAGTGCTCCGGCAGCGCGATCTGGGCGCCGACGCCGCGGCGCAGGGTGGACTCGACCAGGCTCTGCGCCAGCCCACCGTCGGAGAGGTCGTGCGCCGAGCTGAGGTGCCCGACCCGGGCCGCCTCGGCCAGCAGCTCGGCGAGCTGCCGCTCCCGGGCCAGGTCCACCTGCGGCGGGATGCCGCCCAGGTGCTCGTGGGTCACCCACGCCCACTCGGAACCGGAAAGCTCGACGTGCGTCTCGCCCAGCAGGAAGAGCTGGTCGTGGTCGCCGGCCGGCCGGGGCACGAAGCCCATCGGCACCCGCTCGGCGACGTCGTCGAGCACGCCCAGCACGCCCACCACCGGGGTCGGGTGGATGGCCGCGGCGCCGGTCTGGTTGTAGAAGCTGACGTTGCCGCCGGTGACCGGGATGCCCAGCTCCAGGCAGCCGTCCGCCAGGCCGCGCACGGCCTCGGCGAACTGCCACATCACGCCCGGGTCCTCCGGGGAGCCGAAGTTGAGGCAGTTGGTCACGGCGATCGGCTTCGCGCCGGTCACCGCCACGTTCCGGTACGCCTCGGCAAGCGCCAGCTTCGTCCCGTGGTACGGGTCGAGGCGGGCGTACCTGCCGTTGCCGTCGACGGAGAGGGCGACACCCAGGCCGGTCCGCTCGTCGATCCGGATCACGCCGGAGTCCTCCGGCTGGGCGAGCACGGTGTTGCCGAGCACGTAGCGGTCGTACTGCTCGGTGACCCAGGTCTTGTCGGCCAGGTTCGGCGAGGCGATCATGCGGAGCACGGTCTCCCGGAGCGCGTCCGGGGTGCCCGGCCGGGGCAGCGTCTCGGCCCGGTCGGCCTGGAGCAGGATCAGGTCGGCCGGCTCACGCATCGGTCGGGCGTAGACCGGGCCGTCGTCGACGAGCGAACCCGGCGGTACGTCGACCACGAGCTGGTCGCGCCAGGTGATGACAAGCCGACCCGGCCGGCCGTCCGGCGACGGCGCGGTGACCTCACCGATGGCGGTGGCCCAGACGCCCCACTTCTCGGCGGTCTTGAGCACCGCCTCCAGCTTCTCCGGCGTGACCACGAGCAGCATCCGCTCCTGGGACTCGCTGGCGAGGATCTCGTGCGGCTCCATCGACGGCTCGCGCAGCGGCACCCGCTCCAACCAGACCCGCATGCCGGTGCCGGCAGAGGCGGCGGTCTCGGTGAGGGCGCAGGTCAGGCCGGCGCCGCCGAGGTCCTGGATGCCGACCACGAGCTCGGCGTCGTACAGCTCCAGGCACGCCTCGATGAGCAGCTTCTCCATGAACGGGTCGCCCACCTGCACGGACGGGCGGCGCTGCTCGCTGCCCTCGTCGAAGGTGGCGCTCGCAAGCACCGACACGCCGCCGATGCCGTCCCGGCCGGTCTTGGCGCCCATCAGCACCACGACGTTGCCGGGGCCGGTGGCGTCCTTCTTCTGGAGCCGGTCGACCGGCAGCACGCCCAGGCAGAGCGCGTTGACCAACGGGTTGCCCTGGTAGCAGGGGTCGAAGACCACCTCACCGCCGATGTTGGGCAGGCCGAGGCAGTTGCCGTAGCCGCCGACGCCGGCCACCACGCCGGGCAGCACGCGGGCGGTGTCCGGGTGGTCGGCCGCGCCGAAGCGCAGCGGGTCCATCACGGCCACCGGGCGGGCGCCCATGGCGAGGATGTCACGGACGATGCCGCCGACGCCTGTCGCCGCGCCCTGGTAGGGCTCGACGAAGCTCGGGTGGTTGTGCGACTCGACCTTGAAGGTCACCGCCAGCTCGTCGGAGACCCGGACCACGCCGGCGTTCTCGCCGATGCCGGCGAGCAGCCGGTCGCTCGGCGGCGCCTTCTCGCCGAACTGGCGCAGGTGCACCTTGCTCGACTTGTAGGAGCAGTGCTCGCTCCACATGATCGAATACATGGCCAGCTCGGCCTGGGTGGGCCGGCGGCCGAGGATGTGCCGGATCCGGTCGTACTCGTCGTCGCGGAGGCCCAGCTCGGCGTACGGCTGAAGCTCTTCCGGCGTGCCGCCGGCCCGCTGCACGGTGTCCACGCCCGGCGCCCAGTCGTCGGTCGGGCCGGCCTGCGGCACCACGCCCTGCGCCTGGGGCAGGGTCGGATCCGGGTGGGTGGTCATGACGTCTCCTTGCTGCGCTCGCCGCCGCGACGGCGGGTGAGCCGACCGATGGTGCCGGTCATCATCACGCGGGGGCTCCCACCAGGTGCTTGAGCACCGAGGTGAAGAAGCCGAGGCCGTCCAGGGAGGGGCCGGTGAGCGCCTCCACCGCGTGCTCGGGATGCGGCATGATGCCGACGACGTTGCCGGCCTCATTGGTGATCGCGGCGATGTCGCGCTGCGATCCGTTCGGGTTGCCGCCGAGGTATCGGGCGACGACGCGGCCCTCGGCCTCCAGCCGGTCCAGCGTCGCGGCGTCGGCGACGTAGCAGCCCTCGCCGTTCTTGACCGGGACGAGCACCTCCTGGCCCGGCTGGAACGCATTGGTCCAGGCGGTGCCGGTGGCCTCGATCCGGAGGACCTGGTCCCGGTTGCGGAAGTGCAGGTGCTGGTTGCGGGTGAGCGCCCCGGGCAACAGATGCGCCTCGCAGAGGATCTGGAAGCCGTTGCAGATGCCGAGCACCGGCAGGCCACCGCGGGCGGCCTCGACGACCGTCTCCATCACCGGCGCGAACCGGGCGATGGCCCCGCAGCGCAGGTAGTCGCCGTAGGAGAAGCCGCCGGGCAGGACGACGGCGTCCACCCCGTGCAGGTCCGGGTCGCCGTGCCACAGCCGGACCGGCTCGCCACCGGCGATCCGGACGGCCCGGGCCGCGTCCCCGTCGTCGAGCGAGCCGGGGAAGGTCACCACACCGACCCGGGCGGTCACGAGTGCGCGCCCGCGGTCTCGTCGGAGGTGACCACGCGGACGGTGAAGTCCTCGATGACCGGGTTGGCGAGCAACTTGTCGGCGATCTCACGGGCCCGGTCAAGGTCCGGTTCGCCGGTGAACTCGATCTCGATCCGCCTGCCGATCCGAACCGAGGCGACGTCGCTGACGCCGAGCCGGGGCAGCGCGTTCGCGACGGCCTGGCCCTGCGGATCGAGGATCTCGGGCTTGAGCATGACGTCGACTACGACGCGAGGCACGGGGCACTCCTGACTGTGTACGCAGTTGGGTGCCGGCCCACAAACGGCCGAGCGCAGCCAGCCTACCTGGCAGATACCGTCCCGCCCGCACCGGCCGCCGCCAGATCGGGCGGTGACGGGCAGGACTGTCGGCGCGGACCGGGGACCGTTGCGCGTTCGTTGCGGCGTCGATACGTATTCGTTGCGGGGCAGGGCGCACCCCTGCCGCACACAACGCCTCTCACCAGGCATCTTGCCCTGCACCGCCGCGCGGCGGGACCAGTTTCCGACAGCACCCCGTCCCACCCCGCGGCACACCTCACACGATCGGTATCTATCAATTGGTATCTGGCGACCCGGCCCGGCACGCCCATAGCATGCATCGCCAGATGTCGATGTCATTGATCGACGTCCCCGCCGGTCCACCCCGCCCGGCGGGCCCGATCACCCGGCGACCCCGGGTGTCCGCGCAGAAGGAGCCCCGACATGCGCCTCCGTTCCCTGCTCGCCGTGCTGACCACCGCCCTTGCCGGCGTCTGGGCCACCGCATCCGGCGCCGGCGCCGCGCCGGCCGGCCCGCAGCCGATCATCGGCGGCGGCACCGTCTCGTCCGCGCCGTGGGCCGCGGCCGTCTTCAGCAACGGCTCGTTCACCTGCTCCGGCAGCGTGATCGCGTCCCAGTGGGTACTCACCGCCCGGCACTGCGTCAGCGGCACGATGTCGGTCCGGGTCGGCAGCGTCTACTACGCCTCGGGCGGCGTCACCCGCACCGTGAGCGCCTCCTACACCCGCAACGACCTGGCCCTGCTCCGGCTCTCCAGCACGGTCAGCACCTCCACCGTCTCGCTGGCGAGCAGCAACCCGCCGGTCGGCTCCACCAACTCGATCTACGGCTGGGGCATGACCTGCTACAGCGGCTGCGGCGCGTCGCCCCAACTCAAGACCGCCAACGTCCGGGTGACGAGCACAAGCGTCACCGACGCGTACGGCGGCCAGGCGATCCGGAGCACCCGGGTCAACGGCAACGCCTGGCGAGGCGACTCGGGCGGCCCGGAGTTCTACAACGGCCAGCAGGTCGGGGTGGCCTCCACCGCCGACGGCTCCAGCATCCAGAACTACGGCAGTGTCGCGTACAACAGGTCCTGGATCACCTCGGTGGCCGGTGTCTGACGGTTTCCACCGTGGCGGCGCGGATGGGTCGGGAGTCGCCCGACCGTCCGCGCCGCGCCGTTTTGCAGCATCCGATCAGGTGCACACGGCACCCGAACCACCTCCGGTGGCTACTGACAGCATCGGAACCGTGCTGGTCGTGACGACGGATCAACTACCCGGCTACGAGATCCGCCAGATCCTCGGTGAGGTGGTCTCCTCGATGGCGCGGACCCGCAACCCGTACCGCGAGGGGGTCAAGAATCTGCGTGGTGGCGCCTACGACCCGATGGCGCCGGACAACCTCACCCGCTGGCGCACCGACTCGGTGGCCCGGCTCGGCGAGGAGGCGCAGCGTCTCGGCGCGAACGCGGTGATCGGCATGCGCTTCGACAGCCGCGACTGCGGCGAGATGTGGATGGAGATCTGCGCGTACGGCACGGCGGTGATCGTGGTGCCGAGGACGCCCGACATCATGCCGCCGGACCAGCCGATGATCGCCGCCGAGACCGCCCACGAGCCGGAGATCACCACCGCCCCCGGCGGCATCGCCGAGCCGGCAAGCGCCCCCAACCTGAGTTCGGCGGCCGAAACCCCCACCGGCCCCTGACCGGCGCTGCCTGCCGCGTCGATCATGAAGTTGACGGCAGGAATGATCTCCTCGCGTGCCGCCAACTTCATGATCGACCAGAAGAGCAGGGGCCGTCAGAGGATGGGGGGTGGGGAGTAGGTGGCGGCTTCGGGGTGGGACTGGACGATCCTGGTGATTCGCACGTTGACCCGGGTCACCTGGTCGTTGGCGGCGCCTACGAAGGTGCTGCGGTCGGCGACCAGGGTGTCGATCTCGGGGCGGGTCAGGTTCAGGCGGCCGTCGGCGGCCAGGCGGTCGAACAGGTCGTTCTCGGGCGCGCCCTTCTCCCGCATGGCCAGCGCCACGGCCACCGCGTGCTCCTTGATCACCTCGTGCGCGACCTCCCGGCCGACGCCCCGGCGCACGGCGGCGACCAGGATCTTCGTGGTGGCCAGGAACGGCAGGAAGCGCTCCAGCTCCCGGTTGATCACCGCCGGGTACGGGCCGAACTCGTCGAGCACGGTGAGGAACGTCTGGAACAGGCCGTCGGCGGCGAAGAACGCGTCCGGCAGCGCCACCCGGCGCACCACCGAGCAGGACACGTCGCCCTCGTTCCACTGGTCGCCGGCCAGCTCGCCGACCATCGACAGGTAACCCCGGATGATCACCGCGAAGCCGTTCACCCGCTCCGAGGAACGGGTGTTCATCTTGTGCGGCATCGCGCTGGACCCGACCTGCCCCGGCTTGAAGCCCTCGGTGACCAGCTCCTGGCCCACCATCAGCCGGATCGTGGTCGCAAGTGACGACGGCGCGGCGGCCACCTGCGCCAGCGCGGCGAGCACGTCGAAGTCGAGCGAGCGCGGATAGACCTGGCCGACGCTGTCCAGCACCCGGGCGAAGCCCAGGTGCCCGGCCACCCGACGCTCCAGCTCGGCGACCTTGCCGGCGTCGCCGTCGAAGAGGTCGAGCTGGTCGGCCGCGGTGCCCATCGGCCCCTTGATCCCGCGCAGCGGGTAGCGGCCGATCAGGTCCTCCAGCCGCTCGTACGCGATCAGCAGCTCCTCCGCGGCGGACGCGAAGCGCTTGCCGAGCGTGGTGGCCTGGGCCGCGACGTTGTGCGACCGGCCGGTCATCACCAGCGGGGAGTATTCGCCCGCGTGCCAGGCGAGCCGGGCCAGGGTGGCGACCACCCGGTCCCGGATCAGCTCCAGCGACGCGCGGATCTGGAGCTGCTCGACGTTCTCGGTGAGGTCGCGGGAGGTCATCCCCTTGTGCACGTGCTCGTGCCCGGCGAGCGCGCTGAACTCCTCGATCCGGGCCTTCACGTCATGCCGGGTGACCCGCTCGCGCGCCGCGATCGAGGCCAGGTCGACGTCGTCGACCACCCGCTCGTACGCCTCGACCACCCCGTCCGGCACCGGCACGCCGAGGTCACGTTGGGCCCGGAGCACCGCCAGCCAGAGCCGGCGCTCCATCCGGATCTTCTCCTCCGGCGACCAGAGCGCGACCAGTTCCGGCGAGGCGTAGCGGTTGGCGAGCACGTTCGGGATCGTCGTCACGTACCTCAGTCTTTCACGAGCCGACCCGGGCGCCGGCGAGCCCGGTCCGGCCCGCACGCACGGGCCGGACCGGGGGTGAGCATGCGGTCAGCTCACCCGGATCGCGGGATCCAGCGCGACCCCGACCATTTCTTCCGCCGTCAGCAGGTGCCGGTCGGTGGACGAGACCGTCTGGACGTTCACCCAGGTCCCGTCGGTTCGCATGACGGTCACGAACCGGGAGACGATCCGGGCGGCGGGCTGAGGAACGGTGCGCAGGCCCTCGAAGTCCACCGTGACCACCCGCTCGCCGTTCGGGCCGGTGAAGGATCGACAGTTCTTCGAGCGGCCGGTGCAGCGCCCGGGATCGGCGGTCTGGCCGGGACGTGGTTGGCCCACGATGACGGCCAGGTAGGACCGGCGGTCGCCACGGGCTGCCACGCCCACCCCCGACCAACCGGTCAAGGAGACCCACCGGTACGAGTCCATCGACCACTGGGGTGTGTCGGTAAGCGGGCCACCCCAGGTTGCCTGGTCGGTGACCGGATCGGCACCGAGCACCCAGCGTAGGTCCGGCGCCTCTCGGTCGAGCGCGGCGAGCATCGCCGAGCGGAGGCGCTCCGCGTGACCCACCGGGGTGGCGGAGGCCGCCGAGTAGGCCGGTGCCGGCTCGGCGGCCGAACGCGGTCCGATCACCATGCCGGCACTGAGCGCCAGCGCCAGCACCGCGGTCGCCGCGGAGGCCGCGTACGTCCCGAACCGCCGTCGCCGGCGCCGGCCCTCCCGCGCCAACAGGCTGTCGATGTCCACAGCCGTCGGCGGCGCCGCGCCGATCGCCTCGTCAAAGATCTGCCGATACGTCATCTCTGCCTCCCGCTCTCCATTGCCGAGTCCTGCGAGGCGAGCAGGCGGAGCGTCTCCAACGCACGGGCCGCCTGGCTCTTCACGGTCCCGCTACTGATCGCGAGCACCTGAGCGGTCTCCTCCACCGAGAGGTCGCAGTAGAAACGGAGCACCACCACGGCGCGTCGTCGTGGCGCGAGCCGCCCCAGCAGATCGAGCAGCGCCTCCCGCTCGCCGACGTCCGGCTCAACGGCGGCCAGGTCCGCCCGGTCCGGCACGTCGTCGGTGCTGCGCTCGCGCCGCCACGGCCGTCGCTGCTCGTCCAGCCAGGTATTGGTGAGCATCCCCCGGACGTACGCGTCCAGGTTGTCCGCGGCACGCGCCCGTTGCCAGTTGCGGTAGAGCTTGCTGAACGTGATCGAGACCAGGTCGTCCGCCGTGTGCCAGTCCCGGCACAGCAGATACGCGGTACGACGCAGCGGCTCCAGCCGGGCCGACATGTAGTCGCGGAACTCGTCGTCGCGCCCCGTCACGGAACAGCTTCCGTCGCTCGCCTCATACCCAGGGGACGGAAGCGGGCACCGTTCGGGTTGCCCGCTTCACGAACGCATCACGAACGCCTCACGAACGCGGGCGGGCGTCGCCCGTCTCAGCGTTCCAGGATCGCGGTCACGCCCTGCCCGCCGGCCGCGCAGATGGAGATCAGCCCGCGTCCGCTGCCCTTGCGGTCGAGCAGCTTGGCAAGCGTGGCGACGATCCGGCCGCCGGTGGCGGCGAACGGGTGCCCGGCGGCGAGCGACGATCCGTTGACGTTGAGCCGGTCCCGGTCGATCGAGCCGAGCGGCGCGTCCAGGCCCAGCCGTTCCGCGCAGAACTCCGGCGACTCCCAGGCCGCCAGCGTGGCCAGCACCTGCGAGGCGAACGCCTCGTGGATCTCGTAGTAGTCGAAGTCCGGAAGCTTGAGCCCGGCCCGGGCCAGCATCCGGGGCACCGCGTACGCGGGGGCCATCAGCAGCCCCTCGTCGCCGTGCACGAAGTCGACGGCGGCCGTCTCGGACCAGGAGAACCAGGCGAGCACGGGCAGGTTGTGCGCCCGCGCCCACTCTTCGGAGGCGAGCAGCACGGTGGACGCGCCGTCGGTGAGCGGCGAGGAGTTGCCGGCGGTCATGGTGGCCCGTTCGGCGTCCGGGCCCCTGGTGCCGAAGACCGGCTTGAGCAAGCCGAGCTTCTCCAGGGTGGTGTCCGGCCGGAGGTTCTGGTCGCGGGTCAGCCCCAGGTAGGGGGTCATCAGGTCGTCGAAGAACCCCTGCTCGTACGCGGCGGCGAGCCGCTGGTGCGAGCGGAGCGCCAGTTCGTCCTGGGCGGCCCGGTCGATGTTCCAGCGCAGCGCGGTGACCGCGGCGTGGTCACCCATCGACAGCCCGGTACGCGGCTCGGCGTTGCGCGGGATCTCCGGCTTGAACGGCTGGTGCGGGCGCAGCTTCGCGGCCAGCCGGAGCCGCTCGCCGAGGGTGCGGGCCGAGTTGAGCTGGATCAACGTGCGGCGCATGTCCTCGTTGACGGCGAGCGGCGCGTCGGAGGTGGTGTCGACGCCACCGGCGACGCCGGCGTCGATCTGCCCGAGGGCGATCTTGTTGGCGACTCCGATGGCGGCCTCCAGCCCGGTGCCGCATGCCTGCTGGACGTCGTACGCCGGGGTGTGCGGGTCGAGCCGCGAGCCGAGCACCACCTCGCGGGTGAGGTTGAAGTCCCGGGAGTGCTTGAGCACCGCGCCGGCCACCACCTCGCCGAGCCGCTCGCCGGCGAGCCCGAACCGGGCGACCAGCCCGTCGAGGGCCGCGCCGAGCATGTCGGCGTTGGACGCGTGCGCGTAACGCGAGTTGGACCGGGCAAAGGGGATGCGGTTGCCGCCGATCACCGCGACCCGCCTGACACTCTGCACGATCGGCCTCCTCGAAGCTGTTTGCCCAAACCCTACTCGCCAGTAGGCTACGCCTATGACCGACAGGTACGCGAGCTTCGTCCAGACGGGGGCCGGTCGTGCGCTGGTCAAGCGCCTCGGGCTGCCCGACCCGCCCCGACTGCGCCGGCACACGCCTGGCGACCCGCTCGTCCCCGGGCCGGTCCTGCTCGGCGCCGCCACCGGCGGTCGGCTCGCCGAGCCGGCCGGCAAGGTCCTGACCGCCGCCGGGGTCGAGCTGGCCGACCCGGCCGCCGTCACCGCCGACAGCCGGTTCGCCGCCCTGGTGTACGACGCCAGCGGCGTCACCGACTCCAGCGGGCTGCGCCAGCTCTACGACTTCTTCCACCCGCACGCCCGGTCGTTGCTGCCCAGCGGTCGGGTGATCGTGCTCGGCACGCCGCCGGCCGAGTGCGGCTCGCCCCGGGAGGCCACCGTTCAGCGCGCGTGCGAGGGGCTGACCCGCAGCATCGGGAAGGAGTTCGGCCGTGGCGTCACCGCCCAACTGGTCCACGTCACCCGCGACGGGGACGCCGGCACGCCGGTGAGCCTGGAGTCCACCCTGCGTTTCCTGCTCTCCGGCCGCTCCGCGTACGTCTCGGGCCAGGTCGTCCGGGTCGGCGCCGGCACCGCCGTCGCGCCGGCCGACTGGAATCGGCCGCTCGACGGTCAGGTCGTGCTTGTCACAGGCGCGGCCCGGGGGATCGGCGCGGCGCTGGCCACGGTGCTCGCCCGCGACGGCGCGCAGGTGGTGGCGCTTGACGTCCCGGCGGCGGGGGACGAACTGGCCACGGTCGCCAACGCGGTCGGCGGCAGCGCGGTGCAGCTCGACCTGACCGCGCCGGACGCGCCGGCCCGGCTGGCCGAGCACCTGGCGTCGCGGCACGGCCGGGTCGACGTGGTGGTGCACAACGCCGGCATCACCCGGGACAAGACGCTCGGCCGGATGGACGCCGACCGGTGGGACTCGGTGATCGACGTGAACCTGTCCAGCCAGGAGCGGATCAACGACGTGCTGCTGGAGCGCGACCTGATCCCGGCCGGCGGTCGGATCGTCTCGGTCTCCTCGATCGCCGGGATCGCCGGCAACCGGGGGCAGACCAACTACGCGACGAGCAAGGCCGGCGTGATCGGTCTGGTCGACTCGCTCAGCCCGGTGCTGCGCGAGCGCGGGATCAGCCTGAACGCGGTCGCGCCCGGGTTCATCGAGACCCGGCTGACCGCGCGTATCCCGTTGACCATCCGCGAGGCGGGCCGGCGGATGAACAGCATGGCCCAGGGCGGCCTGCCGGTGGACGTGGCCGAGACGATCGGCTGGCTCTCCTGGCCGGCGACCGGCGCGGTGAGCGGCAACGTGGTCCGCGTCTGCGGCCAGAGCCTGCTGGGGGCGTGATGGCACGGCGCAAGCAGCGGCCGGAGGAGCCGGCCGAGGAGCTGTCGTTGCACGACCTGATCGAGGGCCGCACCCAGGACCTCACCTCCGCCCGCGCCGCTGCGCTGGCCGCCCAGGCCACCCCGACCCAGGATCTGTCCGCGCTCGCCCCGACCCGCCCCGTCGATCATGAAGTTGACGGCACTTCTGGAGATCAACAAGACCGCCAACTTCATGATCGACGCGGTGAGACGCCGGGTGGGCGGGAGCTTGTGGAGTTGGACGGGTTGCCCTCCGCGGGGGGGCTCTATCGGCGGGCCCTGCTGGGGGCGGTGCCCGGTGGGGGGCGGGGGCGGGGGCGGGGGCGGGGGCGGGGGCTTCCCGGCGTGGAGCTGGGGGTTGCCGGGGTTCGGGTGGATCCGGGGCATCTGGCCGACTACGACCGGGTGTGCGGGTTCAGGCTGGCCGACCGGCTGCCGGCGACCTACCTGCACGTGCTCGGGTTCCCGCTGTCGCTGCGGCTGATGACCGCCGCCGACTTCCCGATCCCGCTTACCGGCGTGGTGCACGTGGCCAACCGGATCACCGTGCGCCGGCCGGTGCGGGCCGACGAGGTCGTCGACTTCCGGACGTACTCGGAGAACCTGCGCCCGCACGAGCGGGGCCGGCAGCTCGACGTGGTGCTCGTCGGCTCGGTCGGCGGCGAGGAGGTGTGGCGGGGCGTGTCGACGTACCTCGGGAAGGAGCGCGCGGCCGGCGGTCCGCGGCGCGACCGGGGTGACCGCCCCGCGCCGCCGGCCTCCTCGGCGCAGTGGCGGGTGATGCCACGGGTGGGTACGGACTACGCCCGGGTGTCCGGCGACCGCAACCCGATCCACACCTCGAAGCTCGGCGCGCGGCTGTTCGGCTTCCCGCGCCCGATCGCGCACGGCATGTGGAGCAAGGCCCGCTGCCTGGCCGCGCTTGATGCCCGGCTACCTGACGCGTACACCGTGGACGTGGCGTTCAAGCTGCCGGTGCCGCTGCCGTCCACGGTGGCCTTCAGCGCGTCGCGCACCGGTGAGGGCTGGGACTTCGGGCTGCACGGCGCCCGGGACGGGCGACCCCACCTGGTCGGCACCGTCCGCTGACGTGAGAGGGGGCCTTGCGGTCCCCTCTCTCGTGCGTTAGGTTGTTCTCAGATTGAGTTGTTCTCAAGCTGAGAAGGAAATCGTCGTGAACGAGCAGGACTTCCTCGACGGGTACGACCCCCGGGACTACCCGGCGGTCGCGGTCACCGTCGACGTGGTCGCCCTGACCATCCGCGAGGGCGCGCTCCACCTGCTGCTGATCCGCCGGGGCGCACCTCCCTACGAAGGGCACTGGGCGCTGCCCGGCGGCTTCGTCCGCCCGGCGGAGGACCTCGCCGAAGGCGCCCGGCGCGAACTGGCCGAGGAGACCGGGCTCGGCGGCGAGCGGCTACGCCGGGTGCACCTGGAACAGCTCGGCAGCTACGGCACGCCCGACCGCGACCCGCGCATGCGTGTGGTCTCCATCGCCCACCTGGCGTTCGCCCCCGACCTGCCCGACCCGGTCGCCGACACCGACGCCGCCGACGCGGCCTGGCTGCCGGTGACAGCGCTGGCCAGCCGGCAGCTCGCCTTCGACCACGGCCGGATCATCGACGACGGGCTGGAGCGGGCCCGGTCCAAGCTGGAATACACGGCGCTCGCCACCCGCTTCCTCGCACCCGAGTTCACCATCACCGAGCTGCGGGCGGTCTACGAGACGGTCTGGGGTCAGCCGCTGCACGCCGGCAACTTCCACCGCAAGGTGCTCTCCGTGCCCGGCTTCGTCGAGCCGACCGGCGCCAGCACCGAACGCGGCGGCGCGCGGGGCGGCCCCCGCGCCAAGCTCTACCGCCCCGGCGCCGCCCACCTCCTACACCCCGCCCTCCTCCGATGAAGTGCAAGGAGGGGGCCCCGCTTAACGCCTCCGGTATAGGCGGGGGCCCCGCTTATCACCGGCAACTCAAGGCACCGCGGCACCCGAGCGACAACGATCTGATGCGCCGGGAGGCGCGGGCGCTGCGGCGAATCGCCGAGCGCGGGGACCCGCGGCACCTCGCGTACGTGCCGCGGTTGGTCGACTCCTATCCGGTGCGCGACCCGGCTACCGGCGCGGAACTGCTCGTCAATGTGCTGGAGACGGTGCCGGGGCTGCACAGCCTGGAGGACGTGCGCCGGGCGTACCCCGACGGGGTGGACCCGCGCGACGCGGCCTGGATGTGGCGGCGGTTGCTTGTCGCGCTCGGCCTGGCCCACCGGGCCGGGGTGGTGCACGGCGCGGTGCTCCCCCGGAACGTGCTGATCGAGCCGGACGCGCACGGCCTGGTGCTTGTCGACTGGTGCTTCTCCACCGAGCCGGGCGGGCTGGTGCCGGCGCTCGTGACCGGCATGGCCGACTGGTATCCGCCCGAGGTCACCGGAAAGCGGCCCTGCGGCCCGGGCACCGACATCGCGCTCGCCGCCCGCTGCCTGGCCTGGCTGATGGCCGACCGCGCGCCGCGCGAGCTGCGCGCCTTCGCCGCCGGCTGCCAGCAGCCCGCGCTGTCCGCCCGGCCGGACGACGCCTGGCGGCTGCTCCGCGAACTCGACGAGGTGCTGGACCGGCTCTACGGGCCACGCACCTTCCGACCCTTCACCCTCAACCCCTAGGGAGGCTGCCATGGGCAGCGGAATCTGGTCCACCGACGTGTACGACGCGGCCGACAGCTACCGGCGCAAGACCGGCCGGAGCGCTTTCTCCTACAGCGACAGCGGGGCGCGGACCGTGCACCCCGCGCTCGACCCGCGCGACGCGACGCGGGAGAGCCGCGACTCCGCCGAACACCCGCAGTCGACACCGATCGCGGTGCTCTTCGACGTCACCGGCTCGATGGGGCACGTGCCCCGGGTGCTCCAGGGCAAGCTGCCGCAACTGCTCGGCCTGCTGCTCCGCCAGGGGTACGCCCGCGACCCGCAGGTCATGTTCGGCGCGATCGGCGACGCCACCTGCGACCGGGTGCCGTTGCAGATCGGGCAGTTCGAATCCGACAACCGGATGGACGACGACCTCGGCCGGATCGTGCTGGAAGGCGGCGGGGGCGGCCAGATGATGGAGTCGTACGAGCTGGCGCTGTACTTCATGGCCCGGCACACCGTCACCGACAGCTGGGAGAAGCGGGGCCGGCGCGGCTACCTGTTCGTCATCGGCGACGAGCTGGCCTACCCCCGGGTGAAGGCGCGGGAGGTGGCCAAGCTGATCGGCGACCGCCGGGCCGAGGACCTGCCGATCCGGCAGATCGTCGACGAGGTGACCGCGCGCTGGGACACCTACCACCTGCTCCCCGCGGGCGCCGCCCACGCCGGCAACCGCAAGGTGCTCGACTTCTGGCGCGGCCTGCTCGGGCAGAACGCGGTCGAGCTGGACGACCTGGACGCGGTCTGCGAGACCATCGCGCTCATCGTCGGCCTCGGCGAGCAGGCCATCGACCTGGACACCGGCCTGGACGACCTGGACCGCACCGGCTCGACCGCCACCCGTACCGTCTCCCGGGCGCTCGCCCGCCTCGGCGGCGACCGGCGCGCGGTGGCGGCGCTGCCGTTCACCCCGACCGACGGCGAAGGCGGGGTCACCCGGCTGTGAACCACGTGATGGTGGTCGACCTCGGCTACGGCGACGCCGGCAAGGGCACGGTCGTCGACTGGCTCTGCGCCACCCGGCCGGTGCACACAGTCGTCAGGTTCAACGGGGGCGCGCAGGCGGCGCACAACGTCGTGCTGCGCGACGGGCGGGCGCACACGTTCGCCCAGTTCGGGGCCGGGACGTTCCGCCCCGGCGTGCGGACGCACCTGGCCCGGCACGTGGTGGTGGACCCGCTGGCGCTGGCCGCCGAGGCCGACCACCTCGCGGCGGTCGGGGTGCCCGACGCGCTCGACCGGTTGACCGTGGACGGGGAGGCGCTGCTGGCCACCCCGTACCACCGGGCCGCCAACCGGGCCCGGGAGATCGCCCGGGGGGCCGACCGGCACGGCTCCTGCGGGCTGGGGGTGGGCGAGGCCGTGGCATACGGCCTCGCCCACCCCGACGAGGCGCCCCGGGTGGCCGACTGCCGCGAGCCGGCGGTGCTGCGCCGCCGGCTCGCCGCGCTGCGCGACCGGCTCACCGCCGAGCTGGGACCGCTTGACGCGCCGCCGGTCGCCGACTGCCTGCCCGCGTACGCGGCCTTCGCCGACCGGGTGGCGATCGTCGACCGGACCTGGCTGGCCGGGGCCCTGCACGCCGGCACCTGCGTCTTCGAAGGGGCGCAGGGGGTGCTGCTCGACGAGTGGCACGGCTTCCACCCGTACACGACGTGGAGCACCACGACGTTCGCCAACGCCGAGACGCTGCTGGCCGAGGCCGGGATGGCCGGCACCGCCCAGCGGCTCGGGGTGCTGCGGGTGACCACCACCCGGCACGGCCCCGGGCCGCTTGTCACCGAGGACCCGGCGCTGCCGTTCACCGACCCGCGCAACCCGACGAACGCCTGGCAGGGCCGGTTCCGGTTCGGGCACTTCGACGCCGTCGCCCACAGGTACGCGCTCGAGGTGGCCGGCGGCGTGGACGGGTTGGCCCTGACCCACCTCGACCTGGCCGGCCCGGTCCTGCGGATCTGCCGCCGCTACGCCGACGGCCTCGACCGGCTCGTCCCCGGCCGCCCCGGTGACCTGGACCGGCAGGCCGCGCTCACCGACCGGCTGATGCGGGCGCGGCCGGTGCTGGATCCGGCGCCGGCTGACTGGCCGGCGACGGTCGAGGAGGCGCTCGGCGCCCCCGTGCTCCTGACGTCACACGGCCCCACCGCTGAAGCGAAGGCGGGGGCCCTTGTTAACGCCTTTTGTATAGGAAGGGCCCCCGCTTAACACCCCACCGTCGAGCATGAGGGCATGGGGGATGCGCTCGACCTGCTGCACCACACGGTGACCTCACCGTGGGTATACCTGGTGATCGTCGCGGTCACCGCGGTCGACGCGTTCTTCCCGGCGGTGCCGGGCGAGACCATCGTGATCACCGCCGGCGTCTTCGCGGCCGGCGGCGAGCCGAACCTGGTCGCGGTGATCGTGACCGCCGCGCTCGGCGCACTGATCGGCGACCACGTCTCGTACGCCATCGGGCGCGGCGGCGGCGCGCACCGGCTGGCCCGCCTACCGGCGGACAGCCGGCGGCGGGCGAGTTCCGACTGGGCCCGCCGGGCGGTCGACAGGCGCGGCGGGATGATTCTGACCACCGCCCGGTACGTGCCAGGTGGCCGGACCGCGGTCACGCTCACCATGGGCGCGGTGCGCTACCCGCCGCGCTCGTTCCTGGTCTACGACGCGCTGGCCTGCGGCACCTGGGGAATCTACTGCGGGCTGCTCGGCTATTTCGGCGGGCTGGCCTTCGCGCACAACCCGGTCACCGGGCTGCTCGCCGGCGTCGGCATCTCGCTGGCGGTCACCGGGCTGTTCGAGGCCGCCCGCTGGGTCCGCCGCCGGGCGCGCGCCCGGGCCACGGCTCGGCGCGGGTGTTAAGCGGGGGCCCCGCCTATACCGGAGGCGTTAACAAGGGCCCCCTCCTTACCCCCGAGCGGGGTGATAGGTGACGCCGCGCAGGAGTTGGTCGGCGCCGAGCCAGGCGACGTTCATCATCCGGGTGGCGGTCTTCTCCGCGTCGGCCTCCGGGTGGTCGGCCAGCCAGTCGGCGAGCGACTCGCTGGCGCCGACGAGCGCGTACGCGACCACTTCCAGGTCGGTCGCGCCGACCTCGCGGCCGGAGGCGCGCAGCGCGTGGTCGAGCATTCCGGCGACCACCTCGACCAGCCGGCCGCGCATGGTGGCGAGTTCGCCGGCGAACGGCTGGGAGCCGCGGGCCTGCCGGTAGAGCACCGCCCAGCCGTCCCGGTGCTCGCCGACGAAGCCGAAGAACGCGCGCAGCCCGCGCCAGAGCCGTTCGTCGGCGGGCAGGTCGGGGGCGGCGGCCCCGGCGATGGCCTCCATCATCCGGGTGCCCTCGCGGTGCAGGCAGGCGACGAAGAGTTCTTCCTTGGTGCCGAGGTAGGCGTAGACCATCGGTTTGGAGATGCCGGCGTCGTCGGCGATCTCGTCCATGCTGGCGGCGTGGAAGCCCCGGCGGGAGAAGACCTTGACCGCCGCGTCGAGCATCTGCTGCTCGCGTACGGCGCGGGGCAGGCGCTTGAACGCCGGTGTGCTGGACACCCTTGCAAGCATACCTACTCGTGCGTAGGGTTACGCCGGAGTAACCAAGTCGAGAGGTGCCTTTCCCATGACTGACTTCGACCCGGCCACCTTCGCGAACGTCGGCCCGAAGGAGTTCGCGCAGCTGGTCAAGTCCACGCCGGACGACAAGATCGCCGAGATCATGTCCGGCGAGGCGCGCGGCAAGATCCTCAGCGAGGTCTTCGGCCGGATGCCCACGCTGTTCCGCGCCGACCGCGCCGGCGCCACGAACGCGGTCATCCACTGGAACATCACCGGCCGTCCGGACGGTGGCACCGACACCTACGAGATCATCATCGAGAACGGCACCTGCACCGTTCTGGAGACCCCGACCCGCGACCCGAAGCTCAGCCTCACCATGGGTCCGGTCGAGTTCCTGAAGATCGTCACCGGCGGCGCCAACCCGGTGATGATGTTCATGACCGGCAAGCTGAAGGCCAAGGGCGACCTGGGCCTGGCCGCCAACATCGCCAACCTGTTCGACATGCCCAAGGCCTGACCATGGCCGAGTTCTCGCTTGACCTGAACGAGGAACAGCGGGACCTTCGCGACTGGGTGCACGGCTTCGCCGCCGAGGTCGTGCGCCCGGCCGCAGCCGAGTGGGACGCCCGGGAGGAGACTCCCTGGCCGGTCATCCAGGAGGCGGCGAAGGTCGGCCTGTACGGGTTCGAGTTCCTCGCCACCTGCTGGGCCGACCCCACCGGCCTCTCCCTGCCGATCGCCAGCGAGGAACTCTTCTGGGGTGACGCCGGCATCGGCCTGAGCATCTTCGGCACCGCCCTCGCGGTGGCCGGGATCTACGGCGCCGGCACCCCGGACCAGCTCGTCGAGTGGGTGCCGCAGTGCTTCGGCGACGCCGACTCCCCGGCCGTCGCCGCGTTCTGCACCACCGAGCCGGAGGCCGGCTCCGACGTCGGGTCGATGCGGACCCGGGCCGTCTACGACCAGGCCACCGACGAGTGGGTGCTCAACGGGCAGAAGGCGTACGCCACCAACGGCGGCATCGCCGGGGTGCACGTGGTCACCGCCTCGATCGAGCCCGAGCTGGGTTCGCGCGGGCAGGCCGCGTTCGTCGTACCGCCGGGCACCCCCGGCCTCGCCGCCACCCGCAAGCTGCGCAAGCTCGGGCTGCGTGCCTCGCACACCGCCGACGTCTTCCTCGACGACGTCCGGGTGCCGGGCCGCTGCCTGCTCGGGGGCAAGGACGCCCTCGACGAGCGGCTGGCCCGGGCCCGCACCGGCAGGCGCGCCTCCGGGCAGGCGGCGATGCGCACGTTCGAGCTGTCCCGCCCGACGGTCGGCGCGCAGGCGCTCGGCGTGGCCCGCGCCGCCTACGAGTACGCGCTCGACTACGCCAAGGAGCGGGTGCAGTTCGGGCGGCCGATCATCGAGAACCAGGCGGTCGCGTTCGCGCTCGCCGACATGAAGATGGAGATCGACGCCGCCCGGCTGCTGGTCTGGAGGGCCTCCTGGATGGGCCGCAACAACCGGCCGTTCACCGCCGGCGAGGGCTCGATGTCGAAGCTGAAGGCGGGCGAGGTGGCCGTCTCGGTGACCGACCGGGCGGTCCAGCTCCTCGGCGGCGCGGGCTTCCTGCGCGACCACCCGGTCGAGCGGTGGTACCGGGACGCCAAGATCTACACCATCTTCGAGGGCACCTCCGAGATCCAGCGGCTGGTCATCTCCCGGGCCATCTCCGGGATGCAGATCCGCTGATCGCCGCCGGACCCCGACCCGCGACGGCACGCCGTGCCGGGCATCACCGTCGCGGGCCGGGCCCGTCCGGCCGCGCCCGCCGGACGAGCCGGACGCATGATCGGGAGACCACGAACGTGAAGGAGGTTGCGCCTTGGACCTGCCGTTCATCGCCGCCACGCTTACCCGACGCGGGCTGCTCACCCCGGGCCGCCCGATCCGGGTGGCCTCGCAACTGAACGCGCTGCGCCGGTGGGGCTGGAGCCTCGCCGGGGAACTGCGCCAGGCCGCCGCCCGTGACCCCGGCCGCGTCGCGGTGGTGGACGAGCACGGCGCCGCGCTGACGTACCAGGAACTGCTCGACCGGTCGGAGCGGCTGGCCCGTTCGCTGCGGGCCGCCCTCGGCGTACGGGCCGGCGACAAGGTGGGCCTGCTCTGCCGCAACCACCACGGGCTGATCGAGGCGATCGTCGCGTCGATGCTGCTCGGCGCGGACGCCGTCCTGGTCAACACCGGCCTCTCCGCGGCGCAGTTGGTCACCGTCGCGCAGGAGCAGGACCTGCGGGTGCTCGTGCACGACGCCGAGTTCGCGGACCGCGTCCTCGGCCTCCCGGCCGGCCTGCACCGGGTCGACGAACGGCGGCAGGAGGAGCTGATCGCCGGCGCGGTGCCCGGCGAACGGCTCCAACCGCCGGAGCGGGACGGCCGGACCATCGTGCTGACCTCCGGCACCACAGGCACACCCAAGGGCGCCCGCCGCCCGACCCCGCACGGCTTCGGTCCGCTGGTGTCCATCATCGACCGGATTCCGCTGCACGCGCGGGACTCCGTGATGATCGCCGCGCCCGTCTTCCACACCTGGGGGTACGCCGCCCTCCAGGTCTCGTTCGCGTTGCGCGCCACAGTCGTCCTGCACCGCCGTTTCGACCCGGCCGCCACGCTCGCCGCGCTTGCCGGGCAGCCGTGCGACGCGCTCTTCGCCGTACCGGTGATGCTGCAACGGCTGATGGAGGTCGCGCCGCCGCAGCCCCGGCCACCGCTCAAGGTGGTCGCGGTCAGCGGCTCGGCCCTGCCCGGCGACCTGGCGACGGCCTTCATGGACCGCTACGGCGACGTGCTCTACAACCTCTACGGCTCGACCGAGGTCTCCTGGGCGTCCATCGCCGGGCCGGTCGAGCTGCGCGCCGCGCCCACCACAGCCGGCCGGCCGCCGCACGGCACCCGGCTGGCGATCGTGGACGAGACGGGCCAGCCGGTCCGGGACGGCCGGGTGGGGCGAATCTTCGTGGGCAACGAGATGCTCTTCGAGGGCTACACGTCTGGTGCCGGCCGGGAGAGCCGCGACGGCCTGCTGGACACCGGCGACCTCGGTCGGCGCAACCCCGACGGCCTGCTCTTCGTGGACGGGCGGGCGGACGACATGATCGTCTCCGGCGGGGAGAACTTCTTCCCGTCCGAAGTGGAGGATCTGATCGCGCGGTTGCCGCAGGTCCGCGAGGTGGCCGTGATCGGCGTGCCCGACCCGGAGTATGGGCAGCGGCTCGCCGCGTTCGTGGCGCTGCGCCCCGGCGAGACGCTCGACCCGGAGGCGGTCCGCGAATACGTCCGGCGCTACCTGGCCCGTTTCTCGGTGCCGCGCGACGTGATCTTCGTCAAGTACCTGCCGCGCAACGCCACCGGCAAGGTGCTGAGTCGCGAATTGCACCGATACTTCGGCTGATCGGCGGACCACAGAGGACGGACGCCGCTGTTAGTTTCCCCCTGGTTCATGGGAACGGGGGAACGACGAAGTGATCCGACTCCGCCGGCGTACCGCGCTCGGCCTCCTCCTCGGCGGCGCGTCCGTCGCCGCGGTCAGCCCGATCGACCCGGTGCTCGGCGAGCACCGGGAGGTCCGGCCGGCGCGGCGGCACGTCCCGCCCGTCGAGGTGGAGAACCGCGCGGCCGGCCAGCCCTGGTGGCCCTCGCAGGGCGGCCGGGCCGCCGACGACAGGCGGCGCCAGATCCAGGGGTACGCCTCGACGACGAGCGTCGCCCCCGGCGAGTCGATCGACTTCCACGTCGCGGTCAACCCGGCCGGCCGGTTCCGCGTCACCGTGCACCGCGTCGGCTGGTACGCCGGCGCCGGCGCCCGCACGCTGCTCTCCAGTCCCGACCTGGACGGCGTGCCGCAGCCGGTGCCCCCGGCCGACCCGGCCACCGGCGCGCTCGACTGCCGGTGGCCGGTGTCCTGGCGCCTGCGCGTGCCCGAGAGCTGGGTCTCCGGCCTCTACGTGGCGGTCTTCACCTCGGCCGCCGGCTGGCGGGCGTGCACCCCCTTCGTGGTGCGGGACGACCGGCGCGCCGCCGCGCTCTGCGTGGTGCTGCCGGTGACCACCTGGCAGGCCTACAACCAGTGGCCCCGCGACCGGCGCTCGGGCACGAGCCTCTACAACGGCTACACCCCCGACGGGCGGCGCGACCCGGCGCTGAGGGCACGCGCGGTCTCCTTCGACCGCCCGTACGCCGACGCCGGCCTGCCCATCCACTTCGACCGCGACCAGGACGCGATCCAGTGGCTGGAGCGCAACCACTACGACGTCAGCTACGCCACCAGCTTCGACCTGCACTCCGGTCGGCTCGACCCGTCCCGGCACCGTGGCCTGGTGTTCTGCGGGCACGACGAATACTGGTCGGCGGAGATGCGCCGGGCGACGGAGGCCGCCCGGGCCGACGGCACCAGCCTCGCGTTCCTCGGCGCCAACAGCGTCTACTGGCACGCCCGCATGCCGCACACCCCGGATGGCCGCGCCGAACGCCTCGTCGCCTGCGCCAAGGACTGGTCCGACCCGGCCGAGGTCACCACCGGCCCGACCGTGCGGTGGCGTGATCTCGACCGGCCCGAACAGGCGCTCATCGGCGTGCAGTTCAACGGCATCGTGCTGACCCCGCAGCCGCTCGTGGTGCGCGCGGCCAACCACTGGGTGTGGGCCGGCACCGGCCTGGCCGACGGCGACCGGATTCCCCGGGTGGTGGCCGGCGAGGCGGACGGCCTCAACCGGCGGCTCGAACCGTCGGCCCACGTGGAGGACGTCCTGCTCAGCGCCTCGCCGTATCCGATACGGCAGAACGGCCGGCGGGTGCAGGGCACCCACCTGTACGAGACGCCCAGCGGCGCGGTCGTGTTCGCCACCGGCACGCTCGGCTGGACCATGGCGCTGAACCGGCGCGGGCACCGCGACCCGCGGATCGAGCGGGCCACCGCGAACGTGCTCGACCGGATGATCGGCCGGGACGGGACCGCTCCGGAGTAGCCCGGGCCTCAGCCTGGGCCGCCGGCCGTCCGGTCAGCCCGGGATCGTGATCCGGCCGTCCACCGCCGCCGCCGCGATGTCGGTGCGGTGGTGGGCGCCGTCCAGCTCGACGCCGCGTACCAACTCGTAGGCGGCGTCGCGCGCGGCGGCCAGGTCCGGGCCGGTCGCCGTACCGCAGAGGACCCGGCCGCCCGCGGAGCGCAAGGTGCCGTCGGCATCCCGGCGGGTGCCGGCGTGGATGATCCCCGCGCGGTCCGCGCCGGTGATCACATCACCGGTACGCGGGCGCTCCGGATAGCCCTCGGCCGCCACCACGACGGTGACCGCCGCGCCGTCGCGCCAGCGCAGCGGCGGGTGCGCGCCGAGCGTGCCGGTGGCGGCGGCGTGCAGCAGCCCGGCCAGCGGCGTCTCCAGCAGGGCCAGCACGACCTGGGTCTCCGGGTCGCCGAAGCGGGCGTTGAACTCGATCACGCGCGGGCCGGACGGGGTGATCGCCAGGCCCACGTAGAGCAGGCCGACGAACGGCGTGCCCCGGCGGCGCAGCTCGGCAAGCGTCGGGTGCACCACGTCCCGCATCACGTCGTCGACCAGGCCCGGCGGGGCCCAGGGCAGCGGCGTGTACGCGCCCATGCCGCCGGTGTTGGGCCCGGCGTCGCCGTCCCCGACCCGCTTGAAGTCCTGCGCCGGCAGCAGCGGCAGCGCCGCCTCGCCGTCGGTCACCACGAAGAGCGACACCTCGGGGCCGGACAGGTATTCCTCGATCACCACCCGGCCGCACTCGGCCGCGTGCCGCTCGGCGGTCGCCCGGTCCTCGGTGACGACCACGCCCTTGCCGGCGGCGAGCCCGTCGTCCTTGACCACGTAGGGCACGCCGAACTCGTCGAGCGCCCGCGCCACGGCCGCCGCGTCGGTGCAGGTGTACGCGCGCGCGGTCGGCACACCGGCCGCCGTCATCACGTCCTTCGCGAACGTCTTCGAGCCCTCCAGGCGGGCGGCTTCCGCGCCGGGGCCGAACACGGCAATGCCCTTGGCGCGTACCGCGTCGGCGACGCCGGCCACCAGTGGCGCCTCGGGACCGATGATCACCAGATCCGCCGCCGTTTCCACGGCGAGCGCCGCCACCGCAGCCGGATCGGTCGGGTTCACCTCCCGCAGCGAGGCAACCCGGCCGATCCCCGGATTCCCAGGAGCCGCGACAACCCCCGACACGGCCGGATCAGCAACCACCCCGAGCGCGAGAGCGTGCTCCCGCCCACCACCACCCACAAGAAGAACCCGCACGCCCGCATCCTACTGACCCCCACCCCCACCCCGTCGATCATGAAGTTGACGGCAACATGTGAGATCGACTTCGCCGCCGACCTCATGATCGAAGCCGGGTACGGGTGCGAAGTGCTTCGCGGACGACCTGGGGGATGTAGTCGGGGCGGAGGGTGTCGGGCCATGTGAACCGGAGCACGGTCCACCCGGCGTTGGCGAGGCGATTCTGCCGCTGCCGATCCTCGAAGAGCGCCGTGGGAGCGGTGTGCGGATCCCGGCCGTCCGCCTCGGCGATCACCTGGGCACTTCGCCAGCCCATGTCGCCCACACCGAGGAGGTGCCCGTCGGCGTCACGCACCTCCACCTGGAGGATGTCCGGCGGCACTCCACCATCGACACAACGGAGCCGGGTCCGGGTCTCGAGCGGCGACTGCGCCGCGCCATTCGCCTCCCCCAGGTGACTGCGAGCCGCCACCGCGCCCCGCCGGCCTGCGATCAGTGCAGGCATGGCCCGCAGGTCGTCCTCGCTGACCTTCCCACGGTTCAGCGCCGAGTCGAGCAGCGCGACGGCCGGATATCGGCGCTCCCGGAGAACAAGATCCGCGAGGGTACGCACCGGAACCGTCACCGGAATGCCGTCGACCGTCGTCAGCTCGCCGTCAGGATGGTCGAACTGATGCGGGACCACGGCGGGATCCCCGATCCGGGCCGGTCGGGCCGCACGGCCAGGCAACGCGACATGAATCGCCGCCGTCCTCGGAAGGCCGGCGATCCCGTGCAGCTCGGCGGCGGTCCCCAGGACGGCGTGCGCCTCCGGCCCGAGAGAAAGCAGCGCAGCTCGGATCCGGCGACGTCGTTCGGCCAGGTCGGACCCGGACGACGGCTCGACGACGTACGTCGCCCGAGCAAGCCGCCGCCATCGACCGGCCCTGAGCAGGTTGTCGATCTCAAATCGACTGAAGCCGGCCCGCAACGCCTGGTCACGGGTGACAACCCCACCCTGTTCCCTGGCGATCTGCTTGACCACCCAAACGCGCTCCACCCACCGAGCCTCCCGGCAGGCCCAGCCCGAACCAACCCCCTGTGGATAACCGCCCCCACCCTGTGGACAACCGCCCCCTACCCCACCCCGGCCCGACCCGGTTGATCATGAAGTTAACGGCGATGTCGATCTACGCAACTGCCGCCAACTTCATGATCAACAGGGTGAGACGGGGTGGGACGGGGTGAGACGGGGGCTGTTAGGGGAGGAGGGGGTGGCGGAGGACGTTTTCTTCTCGGCCTGGGCCTACGCCTACCACGCTTACGCGGGTGTTGGTCAGTTCCTCGATTCTGGCGATGTAGCGTCTCGCGTTCTCGGGGAGCTCTTCCTCGGTCCTGGCCTTGGTGATGTCCTCCCACCAGCCGTCCAGCTCTTCGTAGATCGGCGTGGCGTGGTGGAAGTCGGTCTGCGTCATCGGCATGTCGTCGAAACGCTCGCCGTTGATCTCGTAGCCGACGCAGATCGGCACCTTGGGCAGGCCGGTCAGCACGTCCAGCTTCGTGACGACCAGGTCGGTCACGCCGTTCAGGCGGCACGCGTACCGGGCCACGACGGCGTCGAACCAGCCGGCGCGGCGTTCCCGGCCGGTGGTGGTGCCGTACTCGTGGCCGATCTTGACCAGGTGGCGGCCGTTGTCGTCGAACAGCTCGGTGGGGAACGGGCCCGCGCCCACCCGGGTGGTGTACGCCTTGCTCACCGCGATCACCTTGGTGATGGCGGTCGGCGGGATGCCCGCGCCCACGCACGCCCCACCGGCGGTGGGATTCGACGAGGTGACGAACGGATACGTGCCGTGGTCCATGTCGAGCATGGTGGCCTGGGCGCCCTCCAGCAGCACGGTCTCACCGCGGTCCAGGGCGTCCCAGAGCATCACCCGGGTCTCGGCGATGTACGGCCGCAGCCGCTCGGCGTACTGGAGGTATTCCTCGACGGTCTCGTCGACGTCGATCGCCTTGCGGTTGTAGATCTTGAACAGGAGCTGGTTCTTCTCCCGGAGCGCCAGCTCCAGCTTCTTCCGCAGGATGCCCGGGTCGAGCAGGTCCTGAAGCCGGATGCCCATCCGGGCGACCTTGTCGCCGTACGCCGGGCCGATGCCCCGACCGGTGGTGCCGATGCGGGCGCTGCCCAGGTAGCGCTCGACCACCCGGTCGATCCCCCGGTGGTGCGGCATGATCAGGTGCGCGTCGCCGGAGATGCGCAGCCGGGAGACGTCCACGCCGCGCTCGGCGAGCCCGTCGATCTCCTGCAACAGCACCTTCGGGTCGACCACCACACCGTTGCCGATGACGATCATCGCGTTCGGGGAGAGCGCACCCGACGGCATCAGGTGCAGCGCGTACTTCTGGCCGTCCGGGGTGATCACCGTGTGGCCGGCGTTGTTGCCGCCGGAGTAGCGCACGACGTAGTCGACCCGCTCACCCAGCAGGTCGGTAACCTTGCCCTTGCCCTCGTCGCCCCACTGGGCGCCGAGGAGCACGATCGCTGGCATCTTTTCCGCCTCCAGAAGGCTCGGGTGCCAGGTGGCGACCGGTCGGCGAGCCCGGGGTGTCAGGCTAACAAGTAGTGACGACGGGACCGGCAGGGGTTCGTCGAGAAGCAGGAGGCTCCTTCGTGTACGACGTGGTGCTGCTCACGCTCGGCTCGGAGCGGGACGCTCCAGGCGGGGGCTGCGGCGGTGGGGGAGCCTGCTGCGGAGGCGCGGACGGCGCGGACGACACCGCCGCCACGCCCGACGCCGAACGCTGCGAGACGCCGCGCGTACCGGTGCTGGCCTGCGCGGACGCCCTGACCACCAGGGGCGCCCGGGTGTCCACGGTCACCGCCCGGTCGGACGCGGAGATCGACGAGGTGCTGGCCCGGTTCGACGGCCCACCCCGCGCCGACGGCCTGGCCTGGCCGGACTCCGACGGCAAGACCCGGCTGATCGTCGCTACGGCAAGTGACGGTCAGTTGCGCGCCGTGCTGCGCCGGCTGGTCCGCCGGTACGCTCCGCCGCCCAGCCGTCGACCGGCCGACCTGCCCGAGAACCGGACGCTTCCCGATCTGCCGCCGGTCGGCGTACTCCCGTTGGATCCGGCCCGGGCCGGATCGGCGCGGGACCTGGCCGCGCAGCTCGGGCTGCCGCGCGATCCGGCGGCGGTGGCCGCGGCGGTGTTGGACGGTACGCCGCGCCGGCTGGACCTGCTGCGTAACGACGGCGGCTCGGTGACGCTTGACGGCGCGCTGCTCGGCGCGGCCGACGACGCCGGCCGCCCGCTGCACTGGCGGGCCCGCGTCGAGGTGGACGGCGCGGTGCTGAGCGACGGCACCGAGCCGATCTCGGCCTGCGCGATCGGCAACGCCGGTGGGTACGCGCGTCTCGGTGAGGTGGCCCTGCTCGCCGACCCGGATCCGGCCGACGGCCGGTTGGCGGTGGGCGTGGCCGTGCCCGTGGTGACCCGATCCGCGTTGGGCCGGAAGAAGGTCCGGCTCGAGGTACGCCGGGCCCGGGGCCGGGCGGTGGCGGTCGTGCCCCGCGACGGGAAGGTGCCCTTCCTCGACGACGGCGTCGAGGGCGAGTTGAGCCGGAAGCGCTCCTGGTGGACCGAGCCGGGGGCCTGGGCGGTCTGGACGGGCTGACCGCGATCGATCCGCACCCGGATCGCCGGGCTGGCCGGACCGCCTATTCTCGGCGGGAGGGATGGGGAGGAATCGTGGCGCACGAGAACGACGACCGGGCCCACGTGCCGGGCGGGCCGCAGGTGCCGGAGCGGGACGTCGAGCCGCTCTGGCCGCCCGAGGAGATCGACGGGGTGGTCACCGCCCCGCCGTGGGCGGCACCGGCCCAGCCGGCCGTGCCACCGTGGCCCCTCCCGCCGGCCGACGCTCCCGTGCCGTCGCCGCAGGTCACCCCCGCGCCCGAGGCGGGCCGCACGAGCAACGGGGGGTCACCGCAGCAGGCGGTCGACGTCAACCTGCCGTTCCTGGTCGACCAGCCGCCACCCGCCCCACCGGCGGCACCCGCCCCGTCGGCGGCACCCGCCGGCCATCCTCCGGAGGCCACGGCACCCGGCCGCCTCCCGGTGGCCACGCCGACCGCAGGCCGTTCGGCCGACCCGACGGCCGGCCCCGCCGGGAGCGCGGCTCGGGCGGATGATGCCGGTGGCGACGTCCCGGCGAACGGGCGGGCCGAGTCGCCGTGGGCACAGCCGCCGCAGCGCCCCACGGCTGAGGTCCTGGGGGCGGCGGAGCCGGCCGACCGCGTCGGGGCACCGGCCCGTCCCGGCGTCCCGAGCCAGCCGACCGGCAGCGGGACCGACGGCGTCGTCCCGGTCCCGCACCCCCCGCCCCACGACGCCACCCGGGCCGGGACGGTCGCCGGCTCCGCGTCGGTCACGGCCGTGCCGCTGCACGGGCCGCACGCGGCGGGGCCGGGCGCGCCGGCCGAGGAGACCCCGCACCGACTCGGCCCGTTCCCGCCGTCGCCGGGCGTGCCGATGCAACAGCCGCCGTACGGCGGTGACGCGGCCTACCCCCCGCCCGCCTACCCGCCGCAGCCCGGCCAACCGGGCTGGTACCCGCCCGGCTGGCCCCCACAGCAGGGAATGCCCCCACAAGCCGGGATGCCCCCACAGCCCGGGATGCCCCCACAGCAGCCCGGGATACCGCCACAGCCCGGGATGTCCCCACAGCAGGCCGCAGCCGCGCAACAAGCCGGCGGGCCACCGCAGCCCGGGATGCCGCCGCAGCCCGCCCTGCCGCCCGGGGTATACCCGGAGCAGGGCTGGACTCCCCAGCAGGCGGTGCCCCCGACGGCCGAGGACTTCGCCCGGCGACGCCAGGTCCGGCCGATCGACCCGGTGGCCACCATGGGCGTCCGCGCGGTGGTCAACCGGATCGGGCTGGTCCGGCTCGCCCCCGGCCGGCACGAGCAGGAGCTGAAGCGCGACATCGAGATGGTCCGCCGCAACTTCGGCGGGCTGCGCCAGGTGACTGTGGTCAATCCCAAGGGCGGCGCCGGCAAGACGGTGGCCATCCTGCTGCTCGCCATGACGTTCGGCCAGAAGCGCGGCGGGTACGTCCTGGCCTGGGACAACAACGAGACCCAGGGCACCCTCGGGATGCGGGCGCAGCAGGACTTCCACGCCCGCACGGTGCGGGACATGCTGCGTGACCTGGCCCAGTTCCAGGGTCCGCACGGCCGGGTCGGCGACCTGTCGCAGTATGTCCGCTCGCAGGGCGAGGGGATGTTCGACGTGCTCGCCTCGGACGAGTCGGCGACCGGCGGCGAGATGCTCACCGCCGCGGCGTTCGCCGAGATCCGCGAGGTGGTCAGCCGCTTCTACAAGCTGATCTTCGTGGACACCGGGAACAATGTCCGGGCCCAGAACTGGCAGGCCGCCATGGACGCCACGGACCAGTTGGTGGTGACCATGTCGGCGCGGAACGACTCGGCTGAGACCGCCGCCCGGATGCTCGACCACCTGGAGCAGAGCGGCCGGCAGCGGCTGGTCCGGCAGGCGGTGACGGTGGTCTCGATGCCGCCCTCCCGCAAGGAGATCGACCTGCCCGCCATCCAGGCCCACTTCGCCGCCCGCACCCGGGCGGTGCTGCTGGCGCCGTACGAGCGGCTCATCGACACCGGCGAGCCGCTGCGGTACGGACAGCTCTCCGCCGCCACCCGGGACGCCTGGCTGAAGATCGCCGCGTCGGTGGCGGAAGGGCTGTAGGACGGCGCGACGGCCGGCCCCCGGTGGGGACCGGCCGGCGCGGAACGGTTCAGTCGCTCGCCAGCGCGTCCCCGGCGGCCGGGTCGCAGTCGCGGAGGAACTGGGCGCAGCGGGCCGCCTCGTCCGCCTCGCCGATCTCGCCCGCGGCCCGGGAGAGCACGTAGAGGCAGCGGAGGAAGCCCTGGTTGGGCGCGTGCGACCAGGGCACCGGGCCGTGTCCCTTCCAGCCGCTGCGGCGCAACTGGTCCAGACCCCGGTGGTAACCGGTGCGGGCGTACGCGTACGCCGGAACGACCTGGCCCGCGGAGAGCGCGCGGCCGGCAAGCGCCGCCCAGGCCGCGCTGTAGGTCGGGAAGCGGGCCGCGACCTCGGCGTACGCCTCGTCGGTGCCCTGCTCGGCCGCGGCGGCGAGCGCGGCGTCGGCCTCCTCGGAGACGGGGAGCAGGGTGGCCGGTGGCTCAGGCAACAGGTTCTGCATCGCCCCATTCAACCCGCTTCGCCCCTGGGTGCGCGAGGGGGTCCGGCCAGCCGGTCGGCTGAACGGCTGAGGGTTTCGTCACGCCTGCGGTGGGACCACACGTACCAGCGGCCCATGCCGCCCGCGTGCATATTGCACTACAACTACAGATCCGGAGCCTCCCCAGGAACCGGTAACGCAGGAGCCCGGCGGCGTGCCCGCCGGGCTCCTGTCCGTACCGCCCGGGTTTGCGGGGTTGCCGGGTCGGGGCAGGATGGCCTGGTGCCGACCCCACCACCCGCGGACGTCATCGAGCCGCACGCCCCCCACCTCAACGAAGTACAGACCCGGGTCGAGTTCGACCGGCGGCTGGCCGGGGGGACACTCGCCGGCCTGACCGTGCAGGGTCTCCGCCTCGACCTGGACCCGGTCCCCGACCTGCGCGACGTCGACGTCGCCGGCGCCCTCTTCGTGGGTTGCCGGTTCGCCGACCGTGAGGTGGGCGCGGATCTGGTCCGCCGGGGCGCCGACGTCGTCCCGCCGTTCTCCGAGCTGCCCTACCCGACCCAGCCGTCCCACCTCTACACCGCCGACGACCTGGCCGCCGGCTTCGACGAGGGCGGATTCGCCGAGATGTACGACACCCGGGTGTACGCGCACTTCCGGGCGCACGGCGGCGCGCTGCCGGACGTACGCGAGGCGCTCGGCCAGCGGCTGCACGACCACGGCGTGGACAACGCGCTCGCCGACGCCACCCGGGCGTGGCTGGCCGTGCACGGGCCGCAGTCCGTGGTGGGTGTGATGGGCGGGCACGCGGTGCCGCGCGGCAGCGCCGCGTACCGGATGGCGGCGGTGCTGGGCTGGGAGCTGGCGCGGGCCGACCGCCTGGTGGTGACCGGCGGCGGTCCGGGGGTCATGGAGGCCGCCAACCTGGGCGCGTTCCTCGCGGCCTGGCCGGCCGACGAACTGTCGGCCGCGATCGACGGGCTGGCCGCCGCGCCGGACTTCACCGACCACGACCGCTACACGGCGGCGGCCCTGGCGGTGCGCAAGCGGTACGCGGACGGCCCGTCGCTGCCCACGCCCCGGCCGGCGGCGCCCGGCACCGGGTGGGCCCGGTCCGGCGGGCTGGCCATCCCCACCTGGTTGTACGGCCACGAGCCGGCGAACCTGTTCGCCGGCCGGATCGCCAAGTATTTCTCCAACGCCATCCGCGAGGACACGATCCTGCGGCTGGCCCGGGGCGGGATCGTGTTCGCGCCCGGCCGGGCCGGCACCGTGCAGGAGGTGTTCCAGGCGGCGACGAAGACGTTCTACGGCACCGACGGGGCGAGCGGCGCCTACGTCTTCCTGGACCGGGCCTTCTGGACCACCGAGCTTCCGGTGGAGTCGCTGCTGCGGCCACTCTTCGCCGGATCCCCGTTCGGCGACCTGTCCCGCACGATCCACCTCACCGACGACGTCCGCGAGGCCGTCGCCCTCCTGGTGAGGTGAAGTGAAAGGCGGGGGCCCTTCTTAACAGACGTCTGTTAAGAAGGGCCCCCGCCTAACGCGCGGAGCGCGGCGTTACTTCATCCGGGTGCCGGTGGCGCGCAGGTGCTCGCACGCCTCCACCACGCGGGCGGCCAGGCCGGCCTCGGCCAGCTTGCCCCAGGCCCGCGGGTCGTACTGCTTCTTGTTGCCGACCTCGCCGTCGACCTTCAGCACGCCGTCGTAGTTGCGCAGCATGTGGTCGGCGACCGGGCGGGTGAAGGCGTACTGGGTGTCGGTGTCGATGTTCATCTTCACCACGCCGTAGTCGAGCGCCTCCCGGATCTCCTCCAGCAGCGAGCCGGAACCGCCGTGGAAGACCAGGCTGAGCGGCTTCTCCTTGCCGTACTTGGCACCGACCGCGTCCTGGATCTGCTTGAGCACCTCGGGGCGGAGCTTGACGTTGCCCGGCTTGTAGACGCCGTGCACGTTGCCGAAGGTAAGCGCCGCCATGTAGCGGCCCTTCTCGCCCAGGCCGAGCGCCTCGACCATGGCCAGGCCGTCGTCAACGGTGGTGTAGAGCTTGTCGTTGATGGCGTTCTCCACGCCATCCTCCTCGCCACCGACGACGCCGACCTCGATCTCCAGGACGATCTTGCCCTTGGCGGCCTCGGCGAGGAGCTGCTCGGCGATCTCCAGGTTCTCCGCCACCGGCACGGCCGAACCGTCCCACATGTGCGACTGGAACAGCGGCTCCTGGCCGTTCTTGACCCGCTCCTGGGAGATGGCCATCAGCGGCCGGACGAACTTGTCCAGCTTGTCCTTCGGGCAGTGGTCGGTGTGCAGGGCGACGGTCACCGGGTATTTCTTGGCCACCTCGTGCGCGTACGCGGCGAACGCCGTCGCACCGGTCACCATGTCCTTGATCGACGGGCCGGACAGGTATTCCGCGCCACCGGTGGAGACCTGGATGATGCCGTCGCTCTCCGCGTCGGCGAAGCCCTTGAGCGCCGCGTTCAGCGTCTGGGAAGAGGTCACGTTGATCGCGGGGTACGCGTACCGGCCGGCCTTGGCCCGGTCCAGCATCTCCGCGTAAGCCTCGGGGGAAGCGATGGGCATGTCGAACGCTCCTTACTTACCGCTCTCGGCCGTACAGGCCGCCGTCTTTCCTCGGGTGCGCCGGACCGCGCTGTCCACCGCGGGAAGTATCCCGTAGGAGCGAACGCGGGACACAACCGACCCGGGCACCGCTCACCGTTTCTCCAGCCGGTCCGGCACGGCGACGCTGATCAGCCAGCTCACCACCGACACCACGATGGCGCCCCAGAAAGCAGCCCAGAAGCCGTCGACGTGGAACGGCAGGCGCAGTTGGCGGGCGATCCAGTCGGTCAGCAGGAACAGCAGAGCGTTCACCACGAGCGCGAACAGACCGAGCGTGAGCAGGTAGAACACGCAGCCGAACACCTTGATGAGCGGCTTGAGCACGGCGTTGACCACGCCGAAGACGAGCGCCACCACGATCAGGGTGAGGACCGTGTTGCCACCGTTGCGGCCGGTCACGTTCACCCCGGGCACGATCAGCGTCGCGATCCACAACGCCACCGCGGTGATCGCCAGCCGGATGAGGAAGCCCACGGCACCATCCTGGCACCGCCCGCGCGCCCGGGAGGGGCAATCGCCGACTCGCCTCGTTCCGCCGGGCGCCGAGCGGCGGCCCGGACCAGCCCGTACGGTGGTGGTGACACGATCCGCACCCCGGACGCAGGGAGGGACGATGGGACAGCCCGACGAGGACTTCACCCCGAGCGACCACCTCGCTCCGGAGGAGCGGGACCCCGAGGCGGAGCCGGCCGACGCGGTCGAGCAGGCCGCCACCGTCGCACCGGACGACGTCGACGGCGAGCCGCACCGGGGCCTGGAGGTCGACGACTGGGACGCCATGGAGCAGGCCCGGGTGGTCACCGCCGACGAGGACGACTACCGCTGACGGCGGTCAGCGCAGGTTGGTGACCTGCGCCGGATGGACGGCCGTCCAGCCGGCAAGCCGGTCCGTGCGCAGCGCGGCCAGGAAGCCGTCGATCTGCGTCGGATCCGGCTCGAAGCCGTACGCCGTCGGCTCCATCCGGTCGCGGACCGGTAGTGCGAGCGCGACCGGGTCGGCCGCGACGGTTGGCGCACCGACCGAGAGCAGCGTCGGCAGAGACAGGTCACCGAGGTCGGTGGTCACGGCCGGGCCGACCTGACTGATCAGCCGGCTGAGCCGTACCGGATCGGTGGTCAGGCCCTGTTCCCGCGCCTGGTGGAACAGGCCGGCGGCGTACCGCACGGCGTTGCGGTCCCGGTCCAACGCGCCGTCGCGCAGACCGTACCGCTGCCGGAGCAGGTCCACCGCCTGCGTGCCGTCCAGCCGTTGGCAGCCGGCCGGGAAACGACGGCCGGTGTGCGCCGAGCGCACCGGCGCCGGCAGGCAGACCGGCACGCCGCCCACCGCGTCGGTCAACTCCCGCGTCGCCTGGTAGGTGAGCACCGCGCCGGCGTCGACCCGTACCCCGGTCAGCCGGACCACCGCCTGCCGGGTGGCGCGGTAGCCGGCGGCCAGGTCCCCCGAGCCGGACGCGCGGGCGAACGTCGCGCTGAGTTTGTCCGTCCCTCCGTCGGGCATCGGCACCAGCAGGTCACGCAGGATGGTCACCAGGTAGAGCCGGCTCCGGTCGGCCGGCACGTGCACCAGCACGATCGAGTCGGCGCGCCGGCTCGTGTCCGCCTGATCGACGCCGAGCAGCAGCAGGTTCACCGCGCCGCTCGGGGCCGCTGCCGGCGGCAGCGGAAGCAGGCGTACGGACGCAGGCGGGCGGGGCGCGACCACGGTGAAACCGACAAGTGCCACGGCGGCCATCGCCAGCGACGCGCCGGCCAGGCGCACCCGGCGACGACGTCGACGGCGGTGGACCGCCGCCCGGTCGATGGCGACCCGGAGCGGGCCGGCCGGTGGGGTCAGCTCCTCGTGCCGGGCGAACGCGGCCCGCAGCTCGTCCTCGATCATCAGCAGACCTCCACGTGTTCGGCTCGGAGCGTGGCGAGGGCGCGCGAGATGCTTGATCGCACGGTGCCGACGGCACACCCGAGCACGTCGGCGATCTCCGCGTCGGGCAGGTCCTCGTAGTAGCGCAGCACCAGCGCGGCGCGTTGCTGCCGGGGCAGCCGGGAGAGCCAGGACCAGACCTGGTCACGGTCCACCGCGGACTGGACGTGATCGGCCGACGCGGGCACCGAGTCGTCCAGCTCGCCGCGCAGGAACACCCGGCGCGCCCAGGAGCCGCGCCGCCAGTCGACGAACTGGTTGGTGAGCATCCGGCGCACGTACCGTTCCGGCGCGTCGCTGCGGGCCACCCGCCGCCAGTGGAGCTGGACCCGGACCATGGTGTCCTGCACCAGATCCTGGGCCTGGTGCGGATCGCCGGTCAGCATGACCGCGTACCGCAGCAGGGCGCCCAGCCGCGCGTCGGCGAACTCCTCATACGTCACTGCACCTCCCGGTGTCCCGATCCATGGACGCGTACGGACACCCGAAACGTTGCGGCGGAGCCCGCCCCTTCCGCGCTGTTTCCCGGAAAGAGTGGCTGTCCGCGCCCGGATGGCCCCGCTTTCCGGGAAACAGCGGGGGTGGGCTGGGGGTGGAGGGCAGGCGGGTACCCTTTGTGGCCGTGGACACAGCTGAGAAGACCCGGATGATCTCCGAGAACGTGGCGTTGAATCCGCTCGATCCGAAGGACCTCATCCACACCTTCGGGATGATCGGCGTCTGGGCCATCCTGTTCGCCGAGACGGGCCTGCTTGTCGGCTTCTTCTTCCCGGGTGACTCGCTGCTCTTCCTGGCCGGGGTGGCCGCCTCCCCGGTGGCCGATGCCATCTTCGGCGACGGCACCCGGCTCTCGCTGGTCGGGCTGTTGATCGGCGGCCCGATCTGCGCGATCGCCGGTGCACAGCTTGGGCACTGGCTCGGCGCACGCTACGGCCGGCGCATGTTCGACAAGCCCAACTCCCGGCTGTTCAAGCGGGAGTACGTGGAGAAGGCGGAGTACTACTTCCAGAAGTTCGGTCCGGCGAAGGCCGTGGTGCTGGCCCGGTTCATCCCGATCGTGCGGACCTTCCTCAACCCGGTGGCCGGGGTGCTCGGCATGCCGGCCCGGCAGTTCTTCGTGTGGAACGTGGTCGGCGCGGTCCTCTGGGTGGACGGCATCCTGCTGCTCGGCTACCTGCTGGCCCGCCAGATCTACGACGCCATCGGCGACAAGATCGACCGCTACATCCTGCCGGTGGTCGCGTTGATCATCCTGATCTCGGTGCTGCCGATCTTCTTCGAGTTCCTTCGCGACCGCAAGGCACGCAAGCGCGGCGAGGCGGTCGCGGTGATCGCCGCAGCGACCGCGGCCGGCGCCGTGGACGCCGCCCGGGACGCCATCGACGGCGACGACCACCCGCACGGGCACGGCGGTCAGCACCGCCGCTGACCGGCCCCGACGCCCAACAGCGAGCCGACGCCGACAGCGAGCCGACGCCAATAGCAAGTTGACGCCGAAGGCCGGCCCCCGGGTGGGGGCCGGCCTTCGTTCACGACCTGTCGGGTCGCGGGTGACACGGACAACGGCAGCCGTCATCGCGCGGTGGTGGCGCCACCCCTGACACGCCACCGCTCACCCGCACCCGGTCGGGACGGCCTGCCGGGTTCGGCGCGTGTGTCATCGCGCCGGGCCTCGGCCGGCCGGCCCGTCCAAGGAGGACGGGCCTGGATTCAGCGAGCCTTCTTGGTGGCCCGCTTACGCGGCGGGGTGAGCAGATCCGCGATCGTCGCGATCGCGGTCGGCACCAGCCGGTAGTACGCCCAGACCCCGCGCTTCTCCCGCTCCAGCAAGCCGGCCTCGGTGAGGATTCGCAGGTGGTGGCTGACCGTCGGCTGCGAGAGGCCGAGCGGCGCGGTGAGGTCACACACGCACGCCTCCCCCTCGGGAGCCGACTGGATCAGGCTGAGCAGCCGCAGCCGGGCGGGGTCGGCGAGGGCCTTGAGGACCCCCGCCAGCCGCTCGGCATCGGCGCGTTCGATCGGCTCGCCGGCAAGCGGCGAGATCTGAGGCATGGTCATTTCAGCCAACGCAGTTCCCACGTATTCCATCCTTCCACCAGCAGCATCGATCCGCCTGCATATCAGCAGATCCGAATCGACAAACTTTTACGCCACAAGGCCAAGGTCAGCCAACGTATAGGCCGCCCGATACGGCAATCCGGCGGCTCGCACCGCGTCGCCGGCGCCTCGATCAACAATAACCGCCACACCCACCACGTCGGCTCCGGCCTCACGCAATGCGTCGATGGCGGTCAACACACTTCCACCCGTGGTCGAGGTGTCCTCCACCGCCAGGACCCGGCGTCCGGCCACGTCCGGACCCTCGATCCGCCGTTGGAGGCCGTGCGCCTTGCCCGCCTTCCGGACCACGAACGCATCAAGCGGCCGTTCGCTGCCGCTTGAGGCGTGCAGCATCGCGACGGCCACCGGATCGGCGCCCAGGGTCAGTCCGCCGACCGCGTCGTACGCCCAATCCGCGGTGAGGTCGCGCATCACCCGGCCGATGAGTGGAGCGGCCTGGTGATGGAGCGTGACGCGACGCAAGTCGACGTACCAGTCCGCCTCACGGCCGGACGAGAGCACCACTCGACCGTGGACCACAGCCAGGTCGGTGATGAATTTGCGCAGGTCGTCGTGGTCCCCCATGGCGATGAGCGTACTTCGCAAGTCTGTGGGCCGTCTGTGGGGTCAACCCCCTTCAACCCTGAGGGCGACCGATGTATAGCGATGTTCGGCTACGCTGTGCGACCGTCCATGTCGGCCCACCGGCGGCTCCGGCCCGGTCAACGGCGCGACTGCCGGGTCAGCCGTGGGCCCGGTCGACCTTTCCCCGGGTGTCCCGGGCGAAGCCCCGCAGCAGCCGTTTCGGCGCGTGCCGCAGCCCGGCCACGGCCAGCTTGTATTTCCAGTCCGGAACGCTCACAAGCTTGCCTTTACGCAGGTCACGCAGCCCTTCGTCGACCACCTCGTCGACCCGCAGCCAGGCCCACGTGGGCAGTCGCGACATGTCGATGCCGGAGCGCTCGTGATTGCCGGTGCGGGTGTAGCCGGGGCACAACGCCATCACGCGCACACCGAGTGGGGCCACCGACTGGCCGATCGACTCACTGAAGTTCGTCACCCACGCCTTGCTGGCCGAATAGGTGGAGCCGGGCATGGGGACGCCAAAACCCGCAACCGAAGAGACATTTATCACTGCCCCTTCGCCCCGGTCGATCATCGGGCCGAGGGCCGCGTGAGTCAACCGGAGCACGGCCAGCACGTTGAGCCGGATCAGTCGGGCCTCGTCCGGGACCGCCGACCGGACGAACGGGGTGCTCAGGCTGATGCCGGCGTTGTTCACCAGCAGGTCCACCGGCGGGCCGGCGGCCAGCAGGCGTTCCACCGCCGCGCAGCCGTCGTCGGTGGACAGATCAGCCGGGACCGACTCCACCTCGCCGCCGTGTCGGCCGGTCAGCTCGGCGGCCAACGCGCCGAGCCGGGCGGCGTCCCGGGCCACCAGAACCAGGTCCCAGCCGTCGGCGGCGAGCCGGCGGGCGAAGCCCGCACCGATGCCCAGGCTGGCGCCGGTCACCAGGGCACGGCGCCGGGACGGGAGAGCCGCACCGGTCATGGCATGTCCTCGGGTCGTGGCGGGGAGCCCGCCGGCGGCATCGCAGGCCCCGGCGGTGGCATCGCGGGCCCCGGCGGTGGCATCGCGGGCCCCGGCGGTGGAACGAGGCCCGCCGGCGGTCCCCAGGGCGTCGGCCCGGAGACGGGGGCGCCGGACACCGAACCCCCGAAGCCGGTCACCGGGCCGGACGACGGACCCGGCGGGGTCGTACGGCGATGCAGGAAGGCGCCGGCGGACGGCAGCGTGAGCAGCGCGGCGACCACCAGGTAGCCGAGGACCTGCGCCACCGACAGCGCCGCGTTCACCGGGATCCACCAGGCCGGGTACGCGTCGCCGACCAGGCCCAGCAGGTCGGCGGTGACCCGGTCGTCGGCGCCGAGCCGGAGCGGAGCGGCCCGCTGCCCCACAAGCGCCGCGAGCCCGCAGCAGCCACAGAGCAGCCCGAGGCCGGCGACCACCCAGGTGGCCATGCGCGCGCCGGGGCGACCGGCGAGCAGGCCGAGCGCGAGCCCGACCAGCAGCAGCGCGGCCAGCACGCCGAGCACGGCGGCCAGCACGGTCGAGCCGCGCAGCAGCCCGGCCACCCGGTCGATGTCGCCGCCCCCCGCGCCGGTGCCCTGCGCGGCGGCCCGGAACCGGTCCACCGTGCCACCGGCGACCACCAGGTTCGTCACCGCGTACGCGACGGCGCCGACCGCCATCAGGAGCAGCGCCGCCACCGCCGCGACGACCGTGGCCGGCCGGCGGGGCGCGGCCCGATCGGGGTACGACACGACAGGTCCCTCCGGTAGGCGTCGGCTTGCAACCTACTCGGAGGGACCGTCGGCGTCGCTGAAATCCGGTCGTCAACTTCCGGCGGGCGGCTCCGGGTCGCGGCGCTCGCCCGGCTGACCTGTCGGCCCGGCCGGCGGCTGGTCGCCCGGCGCGGGCGGCGGCGTGGCGGCCGGCGGTCCACCGGCCGGCTGGCCCGGGGTCGACGGATACGCCGGGTCGCCCGACTGCCCCGGCGCGGACGGGTACGCCGGGTCACCCGACTGCCCCGGGGCCGGCGGGTACGACGGGTACGCCCCACCCGGCACCGGCGGCTCCCAGCCGGCCTTCGGCTTCCGGAAGAACTCGTTCGCCTTCGGCAGCGCCAGCAGGATCAGCGCGCCCAGCAGCGCGAGCAGCGCGATCAGCCCGAGCAGCATGCTGACCGGCGTGTGCCAGGACGGCAGCGCGTCCTCCACCCGGCGCTGGACCTCCTGCGTGCTCGGCAGGTCGCCGCTGGTGTTGCCGCCGCCGCCCATCATGCCGCCGGAGGCACCGCTGAGCAGGCCGCCGCCGGTGCAGCAGAGCAGGATGCCGCCCACCACCCAGGTGGTGATCCGGGAGGCGTTCTTCCCCCGGTTGTTGAGCATCGCGAGGACGACCAGCCCGATCGCGAGCAGCAGCGTCAGCACGGACGAGCCGATGGTGAAGGCGTACGCGATGTCGCCGGCCGACTCGGCCGAGGTGCCGGCGTACGCGTCAGTCATCACGTCGCGGATCTTGCCGATGACGGCAAGCGTCACGATCAGGTTCAGCACCTGGATGACGGCGACGAGAATGAGCAGCCAACTGGAAAGCGTCACCACACTGGGACGCGCGCGGGGCGTGGTGCCCGGAGCATCGACCATGATTCTCCCTCCCTGGATCAGATGACCACCGTAGCGATCTCTGGCCAGGTGGGCACGGTAGGAGGGCTCAGCGATCGGCGGCGCGGCGCAGCCGTCGTTGTTCGGCGGTGACCACACCGAGCAGCGCCAGATCCAGCGCGACCGCGGAGACCGCGCCGAACTGGTTCACGGTGAAGTTGAAGACCTGCCCGAACAGCAGGTCGACGAGCAGGGCCAGTTTGAACAGCCGGAACGCCTCGGCCCGGTCCCGGCGCAGCAGCCACGCCGCCCGCAGGCTCAGCGCGGCGGTGACGAGCGCGGTGGCGGACGCCCCGAGCACCGCGCCCCACTCCCGTTCCTGGTCCAGTTCGCCGGTCACGCCGTCGAGGACCACCGCCACCACGGTCACCAGCGGCTCCACCACCAACCAGACCACCACCGGCCATACCAGCCAGCGTCGGCCCGCCGCCCAGGCGGCGAGGCGTCGGGCCCACTCCGCCCCGCGCTGCCAGAACCGCACCGGCGGCGGTTCCCGCCGGGGCACCGCGTCAAGCAACTGCGTCAGGGCCGCCTCGGTGGCCGGCCCGGTGCCCTGCACCAGCCGCAGCACGGCGATCCGGCGCCTGTCGGTCAGCCCGCCGGGCAGGCCACTGAGCACCATGTCCAGCGCGTTGGCGGTGCGTTCGTCAGGTGTCAGCCGGGACCGGCCGGTGCGCCCGCGTACCGCCTGGGTGAGCAGGACCAGCAGGGCGAACGCGACGTAGATGATGGCGGCGGCGGGGGCGTAGAAGTAGTCGGTGCGGGCGGTGACGAACTTGCCCACCTCGTCGATGAAGAGCCCGAACCCGACGCCGCCCACCACCGCCCCGGCGGTGCGCGGGCCGCCGCCGAGGAACACGAGCGCGATCCCCAGGCCGACGGCGAGCAGCAGTCCGCCCCAGAGCACGTGCGCGATGTGCAGCCCGCCGCCGCCGAGCTGCGGATAGTTGGTGGCCTGGAGGTACGCCCGGACGGCCAGCACGGTGACCACGCCGGAGAGCACGAACGCCTGGAGGTGGGAGGCCGCGCCGATCGCCCGGGTCGGCAGCCGGCGCACCAGCCAGTGGTGTGACCACATGCTCCGAAACCTAGTAGCCCCGCCACTCCTCGCGGGCGTACTCAAGCACCCTGGGTCGCAACAGCGTGGAGGCGGGCACGTCGATCCGGCCACGGTCGGCGGGGAACGTGGCGGCGGCGGCGAGCACCTCCGGGGTGAGGAAGCGCAGCGGCGGCGGGTCGGCCGGCAACCCCAGCTCGGGGGCGGTGCCGCCCGGTGCGGCAAGCACGAATCCCCAGTCGCCGAAGCTCGGCACGTCGACGTGGTAGGGCACGGTGGCGAAGCCCGCCTCCCGCACCGACCGTTCGATCGACCAGTACGACCGGGGCGCGAAGTAGGGCGAGCCGGACTGCACGACAAGCCGCCCGCCCGGGGCGAGCACCGGTCGGATCAGCGTGTAGAACTCGACCGTGTAGAGCTTCGCGGTGGCCGTCTCGTCCGGGTCGGGCAGGTCGGCGATCACCACGTCGAAGCGTTGCGTGGCGGTCCGCAGCCAGCCGAACGCGTCCAGGTTGAGCACCCGCAGCCGGGGGTCGGCGAGTGACCTGTGGTTGAGGTCGCGCAGTTGCGGCTCGCTGCGGGCCAGCGCCACCACGGCCGGGTCGAGGTCGACGAGCGTCACCGAGCGCACGTCCGGATATTTGAGGATCTCCCGCGCGGCCAGTCCGTCCCCGGCGCCGAGCACCAGCACGTCGCCGTGTGGCCCGCGCATCGCCGGGTGCACGAGCGCCTCGTGGTAGCGGTATTCGTCGACGGAGCTGAACTGGAGGTCACCGTTGAGGAACAGCCGCAGGTCGGTGTCGGCGTGGCCGACCTCCCGCACCGACCGGGTCAACACGATCTCCTGGTAGCGGCTGCGTTCGGCGTGCACCACCGGGTCCCGGTAGAGCTGCTGGCGGGCGGTCACCTCGAAGTCGTGGGCGGTGATCCACGCGTACCCGAGCAAGAGGCCGACCACGACGGAGCCGGCGCCCAGGCCCACCCGCGCCCGGCGGCCGAGGTCGTCGCGGAACACCGTGAGGACCAGCGCCACGCCGGCGACCGCGTTCACCGCGCCGACCACGAGCGCGCCCTTGAGCTGGCCGAAGACCGGCATCAGGAGGAACGGGAAGGCCAGTCCGCCGAGCAGCGCGCCGACATAGTCGGCGGCGAACAGGTCGGCCACCGCGCTGCCGGCGGACTGCTCCCGGATGCGTTGCAGCATCACCATCAGCAGCGGGATCTCCGCGCCGATCAGCAGGCCGAGCACGAACGCGGTGCCGACGAGCGCCGGGCCGTAGAGGTCGAGCCAGGCGAACGCGGCGTAGAGGCCGAGCACGGAGAGGCCGCCGAGCAGCGCCAGGGTCAGCTCGATCGCGGCGAACGCGGGCGCCGCGCGGGACTGCAACGGCTTCGCCACGAGCGCGCCGACGCCCATCGCGAAGACCATCACGCCGAGCACGATCGACGCCTGGCCGACCGCGTCACCGATCAGGTAGCTGCCGAGCGCGACGAGCGCCAACTCGTACACCAGGCCGCAGGCCGCGCAGACGAAGACCGCGAGCAGGACCGCCGCGCGGGCCGCGCGCCATCGTGGCCGCGCGGGCGCGTCGGTGGTCACGCTTTTCTCCCGGTACGCCCGGCGGCGCCCGCCCTGGCACGCTGCGCGGGCACCCCGCCCCGAAGCTGCCGTCGTCGTTGTCGCACGCCCACGGCGATGAACAGCGCGGCGAGCAGGAACAGACCGGCGGTGGCGAGCAGCCATCCCCAGCGGTCCCGCCAGAAGTCGTTGCCGGCATCCGGCAGCGGCGCGGCAGTGGTGGTCGGCCCGGCGGTGGGGGGCGGGGCCGGCTCGGCGAGTTTCCGCTCGGCGGCGAGCAGCGGCAGCATGGTGGCGGCCCGGGTGACGGCCCAGCCCGGGTCGTCGACGAACGCGCCCTCGTCCAGCCCGAAGCGGCCCAGCCCGGTCTCGATCGCGGTGAGGTCGCCGAACTCGATGTCGTCCGAGCCCTTGACCCGGATGGAGGCGGAGTCGTTCGACTCGCTGCTCGACGACGTGTAGTAGATGTTCGCGGTCACCTCGATCCAGCGCGCGCACCCGGCCGCGTCCTCGACCGCTGTGCCGTCGCCGAGGTTGGAGCCGACGCTCACCTGGCGGTAGCCGTCGAGCAGTTGCCACCCGTAGCAGATGCCCTGGCTGTCGGCGGCGGCCTGGAGGATCGGCACGGTGCCGGAGCGCTCGTCGGCGGCCGGGGCGGGTACGTCGGTGTCCGAGTCGCCGGTGACCGCTCCGATCACGCAGGCGCCGACCGTGATCCCGATGATCACCGTCCAGATCACCGCCTGTTGGCGCTTGTTCTGCGTGGCGGTGGCCTTTCCGGCCATCAGCTGATCGCGGCGGCGATGATCGCGCCGGTGGCGACGTGCACGGTGGCGGAGATCCAGACCGCCGGGTGTGGCTCCGGGTCGACAAGCAGCTCACCGAGCTTGCCGGGGGTGGCCACGTCGAGCAGCACGAAGGCCGCCGCCATGATCACCAGGCCGAGGAACCCGTACGCGGCGGAGCCGACCAGCCCGAGCACGAAGTCGTCATCGCTGGACACGATCGCGGCGACCACGACGGTGCCGACGCCGAGCAGGTTGGAGGCGAGCAGCAGCGTCGCGTTGCGGTTGCGCTCGGCCCAGATCAGCTCGTGGAGCTTGCCGGGAGTGGCCATGTCGACAAGCAGGTAGCCGACGGCCATCAGGACCACGCCGACCACGCCGTAGGCGAGGGTGACCAGCAGGTCGGTGACGAGATGCTGCACAGGGGACTCCAGGGTGAGGGGGTCGGACGGGCTACTTGCCGGCGCCGGGGCCGCCGCCCCGGACGGTGCTGCCTCGGCCCCAGCCCCAGCTGTTGCCGACGATGCCGTGGTAGCGGGGGTACGCCGAGGTCATCCGCTCCAGCAGGATCACCGAGCCGACGGCGAGCGGGAGGATCACCACCGAGTCGTCGTCGTAACGCAGGTAGACGCCGCTGCCGTCGACGTACTGGTCGGCCGGCTGCCAGGCGTCGGTGATCTGCTTCGACACCTGGCTGGGCGACTTGTTCGAGGTGTACGCGACCGCCTGCGAGCCGATGTCCCGCCCGGACGCCCGGGAGAAGTGGTCCTGCACATAGCCGCGCGGCGAGAAGTTGCCGTAGAAGATCGCGAAGGCGGCGACGAGGACGCCGACGACGGCGACCGCCACGCCCACCACGAACCACCGTCGGTACGTCACAGCTCCTCCACCACCGTCTCGGTCAGGACCAGCTCGTTTGTCTGCGGGTAGGCGTGCCAGGTGCGCCAGGCGACCGCGCCGTCCGGCGGGTCGAGCCGGACGGCGAGCGCGGTGACCGCGTCCTCGTCGCCGGGAAACACACCGACGAGCGCGTACGGGTCGTCGGCCAGCTCGGCGCGGAGCGCCGCGACCCGGGTGCGCAGTCCGTCGCCGGCCGGCCGGAGCACCGTGGCGGTGAACCGGTAGCCGGTGGTCGCGTCGTGCAGCGCGTCCGGCAGGTGCGGCCGGCGGCCGGGCAGGCAGGCGACCGTCTCGGTGAGCGCGCCGGCCACGACCTGGTGGGAGGCGCCGAGCAGGCGCAACCGCAGGGGTCGGCCGCCGGGTAGGTCGAGGTCGCGGACGGCGAGCGCCGGCAGCTCCGGCCCGCCGAGGGACAGGCTGAGATCGGCGGCGCGGCTGTCGACGTACGGGGCCGCGAGGGCGATGAGCACGCTCAGTCCACCTGGTCCGCGCCGCCCTGGGGGTAGATCATCACCTCCGCGTGGCGCAGTTCCTCGCCGAGGTTCACCTCCCAGCCGGCCTCGCCGTACGCCTCGAACGACAGTCGGGCCCCGCCGGGCGCCTGGTAGTCGTGGTAACGCATGGTGCCGCGCGGGTCGAGACCCGTACCCTCGGTCGCGGTGTAGCGGGCCTGGCCGGACTCGTCCCAGTTGTAGCGGCGACCGGCGATCTCCAGCGTCGGGGCGCCGGGCGTGACGGTGGCCCCCGGCTCGCCGGTCCAGAGCACCAGCTCCAGGTCCGGATCCGCCTCGACGGAGAGCCAGCGCTTCACCCCACCGGCGTCGTCGAGCAGGTGCTCCGCCCAGCTCCAGCCGCCCTCGACCAGGTGCACCGAGCCACGCACGGTGTAGGGAACCTGGCGGATCTCGACGATGTCGCCGGGCTTGAGCGCGCGTGGGTCGCCGCGCAGCACGTCCGTGTCCCGGTCCCGGAACGGGTCACCTGGTGCCGCCTTCGGGCGCGGCGTCGAGCGGGACCTGCGCAGCGCGACCACGGCGATCACCACACCGGCCACCCCGAGCAGGCACCCCAGCGTGGCCACCACGTACGCCACCGAACCGTTCATGAGCGCCTCCCCCAACGTGCATTGGCGGAGACGGTAACAACCCCGCGCACCTCACCTGAACTGCCGTTCGCTGAGTGTGTGGTCAGCTACGGTCAGCCGCCGGACAGGCGCTCGGCCGCGTACTCACGCAGCGTCGTCCGGCCCATCACGCAACCGGTGAACGTGGTGAACTCGCCGTCGTCGTCGCGCAGCCGCGCCCAGGCGTCCCGCCCGGCGGCCGGGTCGACGGCTTCGAGCAGGCTTGCCGCGTACGCCCTGCCGGCTGGCGTGCCGTCGCTGAGCAGCCGGTCGACTTTCTTCCGGGCCTGTTCCGGGTGGTCGGCGAGCGCCTGCTCGACATGCCGGTACGCGTCCGTGGCCGGCAGGATCTGTCCCGCGAACCCCACTCCGCCGAACGCCAGCGTGTCCGCCTCGGCGAGCTGCCGCACCGCGGCGTCCAGTTCCCGGTCCTTCTTCCCGATCCCCAACATGTCCTCCTACTGCCCGCTCGGGCCCGACCCGACGCTGTTGACCATGAAGTTGTCCGGAGAAGCGACGGCGTGTCGCGACGCCAACTTCATGATCGACGGATCGGGCTCGGGGCCGGGGCGGGGTGGTGCGGGTCAGGCGGGGGTTACCGACAAGGAGTCCTTGGTGTCCGACAGGTCTACCTGGACGGTGTCGCCGTCGCGGATCTCGCCGGCCAGGAGCGCCTTGGCCAGGCGGTCACCGATGGCCGACTGCACCAGGCGGCGCAGCGGCCGGGCGCCGTAGATCGGGTCGTACCCGTGCTCGGCCAGCCAGGTCCGGGCGGCCTCGGTGGTGTCCAGGCCCAGCCGGCGGTCGGCCAGCCGGCGCCGCAGCCGGTCGAGCTGGATGTCGACGATCGCCCGCAGGTCGGCGCCCTGGAGCGCGGCGAACACCACGATGTCGTCGAGGCGGTTGAGGAACTCCGGCTTGAAGTGCGTCCGGACCATCGCGAGCACGCCCTCCCGGCGCTCGTCCTCGGTGAGCGTCAGGTCGCTGATCACCGACGAGCCCAGGTTCGAGGTGAGGATCAGGATCGCGTTGCGGAAGTCCACCGTGCGGCCCTGGCCGTCGGTGAGCCGACCGTCGTCGAGCACCTGGAGCAGCACGTCGAAGACGTCCGGGTGGGCCTTCTCCACCTCGTCCAGCAGGATCACCGAGTACGGCCGGCGGCGCACCGCCTCGGTGAGCTGCCCGCCCTCCTCGTAACCGACGTAACCGGGCGGGGCGCCGACCAGGCGGGCGACGGAGTGCTTCTCGCCGTACTCGCTCATGTCGATGCGAACCATGGCCCGCTCGTCGTCGAAGAGGAACTCGGCGAGCGCCTTGGCCAGCTCGGTCTTGCCGACGCCGGTCGGGCCGAGGAAGAGGAAACTGCCGGTGGGGCGGTCCGGGTCGGCGACGCCGGCCCGGGCGCGGCGGACGGCGTCGGAGACCGCGCCGACCGCCTCGGCCTGGCCGACCACGCGGGAGCCGAGCGACTCCTCCATCCGCAGCAGCTTCGCCGTCTCGCCCTCCAGCAGCCGGCCGGCCGGGATGCCGGTCCAGGAGGCGACCACGGCGGCGATGTCGTCCGCGCCGACCTCCTCCTTGAGCATCGCGCCGTCGGCCTGGAGCCGGGCCAGTTCCTCCTCGGCCTGCTTCAGCTCGCCCTTGAGCGCGGGGATCCGGCCGTACCGCAACTCGGCGGCGCGTTCCAGCTCACCGTCCCGCTCGGCCCGCTCGGCCTCGCCGCCGAGCCGCTCCAACTCCTCCTTGGCGGTGGAGAGCTTGGTGATGTGGCTCTTCTCGGTCTGCCAGCGCTCGGAGAGCGCGGTGAGCTGCTCGCGCTTGTCGGCCAGTTCCTTGCGCAGCCGCTCCAGGCGCTCGGCGGAAGCGGCGTCGGGCTCCTTGGCCAGCGCCATCTCCTCGATCTCCAGCCGGCGCACCGCCCGCTCGATCTCGTCCACCTCGACCGGACGCGAGTCGATCTCCATGCGCAGCCGGGACGCGGACTCGTCGACCAGGTCGATCGCCTTGTCCGGCAGGAACCGGTCGGTGATGTAGCGGTCGGAGAGCGTGGCGGCGGCCACAAGCGCGGCGTCGGTGATCCGTACGCCGTGGTGCACCTCGTAGCGCTCCTTGAGCCCGCGCAGGATGCCGATGGTGTCCTCGGTGGTCGGCTCGCCGACAAGCACGGGCTGGAAGCGACGCTCCAGCGCGGGGTCCTTCTCGATGTGCTCGCGGTACTCGTCGAGCGTGGTCGCGCCGACCATCCGCAGTTCGCCCCGGGCCAGCATCGGCTTGAGCATGTTGCCGGCGTCCATCGAGCCCTCGCCCTTGCCGGCGCCGACCACCGTGTGCAGCTCGTCGAGGAACGTGATGACCTGCCCGTCGGAGTTCTTGATCTCCTCCAGGACGGACTTGAGCCGCTCCTCGAACTGGCCGCGATATTGCGCGCCGGCCACCATCGCGCCGAGATCGAGCGAGACAAGCTTCTTCTCCCGCAGCGACTCGGGCACGTCACCGGCCACGATCCGCTGGGCCAGGCCCTCGACGATGGCGGTCTTGCCGACGCCCGGCTCACCGATCAGCACCGGGTTGTTCTTGGTGCGCCGGGACAGCACCTGGATCACCCGGCGGATCTCCGAGTCCCGGCCGATCACCGGGTCGATCTTGCCGTCCCGGGCGCTCGCGGTCAGGTCGACCCCGTACTTGGCCAGGGCCTGGTAGGTCTGCTCCGGGTCGGCGGTGGTGACCCGCCGGTCGCCGCCCCGGACGGTCGGGAACGCGGCGACCAGGTTCTCCTCGGTGGCGCCGGCGTTCTTCAGCGCGACCGAGACCGCGCCGCCGACCCGGGCCAGCCCGGCCAGCAGGTGTTCGGTGGAGGTGTATTCGTCGCCGAGCGGACGGGCGATCTGCTCGGCGGCGCCGATGGCGTTGACGAACTCGCGGGCCAGCGTGGGCTCGGCGAGGCTGGACCCGCGCGCGGCGGGCAGCGCGTCGACCGAACGCAGGGCGACCCGGCGCAGCTCGGCGGGGTCGGCCCCGACGGCGCGCAGCAGGCCGGCGGCGGTCGAGCCGTCGGTGTCGAGCAGTGAGAGCAGCAGGTGCCAGGGCTCCACGGTGGCGTGGCCGCGCTGGTTCGCCTGCGCGACGGCACCGGTGATGGTTTCGCGGCTCTTGGTGGTGAGGCGTTCCGTGTTCATGGGCTCCCCCGGGATCGGCGTGTCCACTGGAAACGACACAACCAGAGTTGAGTCTATTCCGCTCAACTCCTACGGTGTGAGCTGAGTCACTACCCGGCTGACCGCCAGCGCCAGTCCAACTCCCCGGCGACCGGAGGCGGACCAGGCAGCGGCGGGCCCGCTGTGGCCAAGCCGGCCAACAGCACCGCGAGATGGCGGCGGCGCAACTGCCGGGTCCGGTCCGGATCGGGTACGCGAATCGCCGCACACCCCTCCAGCAGCAGCCCGACGTCCTGGGTGACCACGTCCGGCCGGAGCCGCCCGGCACGTCGCGCCCGCCCGACCAGCCCGTCGACGAGCGCGTTCGCGCGCACCGCGGCCTGACCCATCTCCTCGGTCGGGGTGAAGGTGCCGGCCAGATGCACGGTGAGGGAGTGCACGTCGGCGTCGACGACACGCTCCAGGAAGCCGGCGAGGGCGGCCCAGTCGTCCGGCTCGGCGGCGGCCTCCTCGGCCGCGGCGACGAATCGGCGCAGCCCGTCGTGGCAGAGCTTGCGCAGCAGATCCTCCTTGCCGGCGTACCTCCGGTAGAGGGCGCTGATGCCGACGCCGGCCCGCTCGGCGACGGCGGCGATGGGCGCCTTCGGGTCGTCCAGGAAGACGGCGCGGGCGGCGGCCAGGATCGTGGCGTCGTTGCGGGCCGCCTGGGCACGCCGGCCGGCCAGCGGTGGGTTGTCGGTCGGGTGCGGCATGCGTCGAGGATAACAGTGGAACGGATTGTTCCGCTCTGATACGGTGGAACGGAACGAAGCATTCCGTTCTGAAGGAGTTGTCATGCCGGACACCACCCTCCGCCCGTATCGCGTCGAGGTCCCCCAGCGCGCCCTCGACGACCTCGCCGACCGGCTGCGCCGGACCATCTGGCCGGGTGAGCTGCCGGGCGTCGGCGCCGCCTACGGCATGCCGACCGACCGGGTCCGCGACCTGGCGACGTACTGGCTGGAGAAATTCGACTGGCGGGCGGTCGAGGCCCGCCTGAACGCACACCCGCAGTTCATCACCGAGATCGACGGCGAGGAGATCCACTTTCTGCACGTCCGGTCACCTCGGCTGGACGCCACCCCGCTGGTGCTCACCCACGGCTGGCCCGGCTCCGTGGTCGAATACCTGGACGTGATCACCCCGCTCACCGAGCCGACCGACCCGGACGCGCCCGCGTTCCACCTGGTGATCCCGTCCCTGCCCGGTTTCGGCTTCTCCGGCCCGACCCGCAGCCCCGGCTGGAACCGCTTCCGCACCGCCCGGGCCTGGGCCGAGCTGATGGCCCGTCTCGGTTACGACAGGTACGGCGCGGTCGGCAACGACGCCGGCTCGATGGTCGCGCCCGAGCTGGGCCGGCTCGACCCGGATCACGTGCTCGGCGTCCACGTCACCCAGCTCTTCTCGTTCCCGTCCGGCGACCCGGCGGAGTTCGACGGGCTGACCGAGGCCGACCAGGCCGCGTTGCGGCACCTCCAGTGGTTCTACGAGAACAAGTTCTCCTTCAACCAGGTGCAGAGCCAGCAGCCGCAGACCCTGGCGTTCGCGCTTGCCGACTCGCCGGTCGGCCTGCTCGCCTGGAACGGGCAACTCCTCGACGAGAGCCTCGACCCGGACTTCGTCCTGGCCAACGTCGCGATCTACTGGTTCACCGGCACGGCCGCCTCGGCGATGCGGTTCTACTGGGAGGACGCGCACGCCACCGAGCAGCCGACCGGGCCGACCGGGCTGGCGATGTTCCCCGGTGACTTCCAGTCGATCCGCCGGTTCGCCGACCGGGACCACGCCAGCATCGTCAGTTGGCACGCCTTCGAGACCGGGCCCGAGCAGCGCGGGAGCGTCGGCGGGCACTACGCCGCGCACGAGGCGACCGACGTGCTGGTCGGTGACATCCGGCAGTTCTTCGCGCGGCTCCGCTGAGCGGACCTGGTGTTTGGGTGCATTTGTTGTCGCTGGGGCGACAACAAGTGCACCCAGTCGTCAGAGAGTGCGGCGCCCGGGGAGGCGCGCGGCGCAGGGGGTCACGTGGTCGGCGCGCAGCACGCAACGTCGGCCGCCGTCGAGCTTGCGGTCACAGAACACCCAGTGGCGTACGCACTGGTCGTCCTCGGTCGAGACGGTGATCCCGCCCAACTCGACCACGGCGAGGAACCCGAGCGACCGGCCGGCCGTGCGACCGAGCATCTTAGCCCGGGCCAGATCGGCCGCCCGCACCGGCAGGTGGATCACATACCGCCCGGTCATCGACGACTGCCCAGGTTGCGAATCACGTTGATCCCCTCTCGCCGAAACGGGGGTCGGGACGGACCACGGGGGTGCCCGCCCCGACCCGGGAGAAGCGCTCCAGGTGCCATCCGAGAGCGTTCACCAGCAACCTACAATCGGTACCAGTTGTAGGTCAACCACCAACCCACAATTGCTTGAGGTTGGAGGTCGATGCGTGATCGAATGGGCGTGCCATCCGGGGAGTGTGTATGCCCAAGCAGCAATATCAGGTGCTCGCAGACGAGCTGAAAAGCAAGATCGATTCGGGAGAGTGGCCGCCCGGCACCAAGCTGCCGAGCCGCGCCAAACTGTGCAAGGAGTACGGCGTCTCCGACACGGTGGTCGGCAAGGCAATGATGATCCTGCGCGCGACCGGGCTGACCGAGACGCTCGAAGGGGTCGGCGTGTTCGTTGCCGAGCCGAAGTAGCGAAAGGGGTGCCGGGGTCGGGCAGTGACTCGGCCCACGAACCACCACGTGCCTGGCAGAGGTAGCCTCACCGGCGTGCGAGTACGTGTCGAACAGACCGCCTTACCGGGAATCGGCGTACGTCATGACCTCATGACGGAGTCCGGCCGCCGGCTCGGCGTGGTCTCCCACCGCAATGGCCGCCGCGACCTGGTCCTCTACGACCCGGACGATCCCGACTCCTGTCAGCACGACATACCGCTGACCGACGACGAGGCGGAGGCGCTTGCCGACATCCTCGGCGCGTCGCTGATGCTGGGTCAGCTCTCCGGGCTGCGCGAGCAGGCCGCCGGGCTGCTGACCGAGCAGATCGTGATCCCGGCCGGCTCGAAGTACGTCGGCCGGCGGCTCGGCGACACGAAGGCCCGCACCCGGACCAGCGCGTCAATCGTGGCCGTGCTGCGTCAGGGCGAGGTGAACGTCTCGCCCGACCCCACCTTCCGGTTCGAATCCGGCGATGTGGTCGTCGTGGTCGGTACCCGTCAGGGTCTCGACGGCGTCACCGCGATCCTCGCCGAGACCGATCCGGACGGCTGACGCGTATGCACGAAACCACCATCCTGCTCATCGAGGTCGGGGCGCTGCTGCTCCTGCTCGGCCTGCTCGGCCGGCTGAGCCGTCGCGTCGGCGTCTCGCCCATCCCGTTGTACCTGCTCGCCGGCCTCGCCTTCGGGCACGGTGGCCTGCTGCCACTCAACGCCAGCGAGGAGTTCTTCGCCGTCGGCGCGGAGATCGGCGTCATCCTGCTGCTGGTCATGCTCGGTCTGGAATACAGCGCCAACGAACTGGTGGGCAACCTCCGCTCGGCGGCGCCGGCCGGCGTGATCGACGCGGTCTTCAACGCGCTGCCCGGCTTCGCCTTCGCGCTGCTGCTGGGCTGGGGCTGGGTCGCCGCCGTGGTGCTCGCCGGCGTCACCTGGGTGTCGTCCTCCGGGGTGATCGCCAAGGTCCTCGGCGACCTGGGCCGGGTCGGTAACCGGGAGACGCCGGTGATCCTCTCCGTCCTCGTGATCGAGGACCTGGCGATGGCCCTCTACCTGCCACTCGTCACCGCGCTGCTCGCCGGGGTCGGCCTGGCCAAGGGCGGCTTCGCGCTCGCCGTCGCGGTGCTCACCGTGGTCGTCGTGCTGGCCGTGGCGATCCGGTACGGGCACCTGATCTCCACCGCCCTCTCCGCCAAGGATCCGGAGGCGCTCCTGCTCGGAGTGCTCGGCCTGACCCTGCTGGTCGCCGGTCTCGCGGCGAAGCTCCAGGTCTCCGCCGCGGTCGGCGCGTTCCTGGTCGGCATCGCGCTGTCCGGGCCGGTCGCGCACCACGCCACCCAGTTGCTCTCGCCGCTGCGGGACCTCTTCGCCGCGGTCTTCTTCGTGTTCTTCGGGCTGGTCACCAACCCGCTCGACATGCCGCCGGTGCTGCTGCCCGCGCTGCTGCTGGCCGTGACGACCATGGCGACGAAGGTGGCCACCGGCTACCTGGCCGCCCGCCGGGCCGGAATCGCCGAGCCCGGACGCTGGCGGGCCGGCCTCGCGCTCACCCCGCGCGGTGAGTTCTCCATCGTCATCGCCGGGCTTGCCGTCTCCGCCGTCTATCCGGTGGAGCCGAAGCTGGCGGCGCTCGCCACCGCGTACGTGTTGATCACGGTGGTGACGGGTCCGCTGCTCGCCCGGTTGCCGGACACGCCGTGGTTCAAGCAGTGGCTGCGCCAGCGCGCCGCCGCCACCCGGGCCGCCGCCGCGGTACGGGTGAGCGACTGACCTCGGCCCGGCCGGATCGGCGACTCAGCCGGTCCGGTCCGGCGGTCCGGCCCGGCGAAGGTTGTCAAATTGATTCCGGGAAGGTCTACCACTGCTCCACCGAACCGCGTTAACGTGTCGCCCCAGCAGCCAGGATCTGCGGGTGGCCAGCGGCGCACCCGCCGGGGAATGCGGAAGGTCGGCCGGTGAGCGTGCGGGAAGAGACGTTTCACGGCTTCGCCAACCCCGTCGACCCCTCGTCCGCCGAGCTGCGGGCCTGGGCCTACCAGCCGGACTCCGTGCCGCTGACCTCGATGCCGCCGGACTGGGACCTGCTGGTCGCCGGTGACCACCTGGTGCAGACGCTGTTCGAGTTGGCCATGGACCAGAACTGTCCGGCCCGCCGGTTCGCGCTCCACTGCCTCTACATCTACGCCGCCGACGGCATCCGGACGAACTTCCGCGCCCACCCGAAGCGCCGCTTCCGGAAGCTGGTCGAGCAGTCCGAGCGGTCCGGCGACGACCTGATGCGCAACTGGGCGCACAACAGCCGGGTGCTGCTCGCCCGCCCGGATCTCTTCGTCTACCGGGACTGGTGCGAGGGCGGCCTGGTCCGCGAGAACCGCCGCCTCTGACCCACCACCCCCGGTAAGTGTGAGAGGGGGTGATCATGGAGTTGGCGGCGTCGATGGAGATCGACACCGCCGTCAACCTCATGATCACTGCGTTGAGGGCGGGGGGCGGGAGGCGTGAGGCGTGCGGGCCGGGGCCCCCCGTGGGTCCCGGCCCGTTCGGCGGCGGATCAGTCAGGTCGATCCGCCCTGCTTCCTGCGCCGTTCGTCGTCCCTGGCGCGGTCCACGCCGTGGTCGGTCTGGTCGGCGAAACGCCCTTCCTTGACCTTGTCGCTGAAGCGGCCCTCGGTGACCCGGTCGAACCGCTCCCGGACGTTCTCGGCCACCTTCTCCAGGCGTTCCTCCGCGCGCTCCGCCACCTTCTTCGCCGGTTCCGCCATGGCTCCCCCCGCCAGCCCGGATTCCGTTTCATGGCTTTTGTCCCTGAGCAGAAGCCTAGTGGAACTCACCCCGTCGCACCCCACTTTCCGCAACCTCCGCGCCGACCGGCACGGCTGGAACGCCACGGGTCTCTCAGCGGCCCGGAAACACCCGTGGCGTTCCACCGACCAGCTCTGCAGCCACGGAGGCAGCAGCGGGCAGCGGGCAGGGGCGGAAGCGGCCGAAGGCCGGCACGGCCCCGGGAACAGCGGGGCGTGCCGGCCTCCGGACGAGCACGAGCACGAGGGCGAGCGGCGAGCGGCGAACGGCGAGCGGCGAACGGCGCTCGTCAGCGGTCGGGCGTGCGGCGGGGGCGCCAAACGACGAGCGCGGTGGAGGTGCGGTTGGTGGGCACCAGATCCCCGCGGGCGAAGCCACCGAGCGACTCCAGCTCGGCGATCCGCCGGTACGCGGCGTCCAGCTCCGCCTCCAGCCGGGCCACCCGCTGGTGCGCCTCCTCAAGCAGCCGCTCCAGCCCGATGATCCGCTTGACCCCGGCCAGGTTGATCCCGTCGTCCTGACTGAGCCGCTGCACCTCGCGGAGCAGCACCACGTCCCGGACGCTGTACCGGCGACCACCACCGGTGGCCCGGCCGGCCTGCACCAGGCCCAGCCGGTCGTACTGGCGCAGTGTCTGAGGGTGCATGCCCGCCATCCGCGCGGCCACCGAGATCATCAAGATCTTGGCCTCATAGGCCGGGTCACCCGAACCGACGTACTCCTCCGACATGCCCGCTCACCTCCGCTGCCGCCGTCAACTGAATCGACGTACCCGCGCTTCGAGATGTTCCCGCGCGGCGGGCGGGGTCTGCTCCGCGAAGGTCTCCAGCGCCGCCCGCGCCTCGTCCGAGACCGTCGCCGGGATCACCACGTCGAGCGTGACCAGCAGGTCACCGGCGCGGCCGTCCTTGCGTACGACGCCCTTGCCGCGAGCCCGCAGCACCCGCCCGGCCGGAGTACCCGGCGGCACCCGCAGGGTCACCGCGCCGTCAAGCGTCGGGACCCGCAGGTCGGTGCCGAGCACGGCCTCGGCGTACGTGATCGGGACGCTCAGGGTGAGATCGTCCCCGGTGCGCCCGAACAGCTCGTCCGGGCGGACTTTCACCTGCACGAACAGATCGCCCGCCGGGCCACCCCGCTCGCCGGGCTCGCCACGGCCGGCCAGCCGGATCCGTTGCCCGTCGGCCACCCCGGCCGGGAAGCGGACGTTGAGCGTGCGGGTCTTGGTGACGCCGCCGGTGCCCTGGCACTCCGGGCACTTCTCCTCCACGACCGTGCCGACGCCCTGACAGTTGCGGCACGGCTCGGAGAAGCTGAACGACCCCTGGTTGCGGGTGGTCACCCCGGCGCCGTGGCAGACCGGGCAGGCCACCGGCTGCGTGCCCGGCTTCGCGCCGTTGCCGTGGCAGGTGTCGCAGACGCCTGGGGCGCGCAGTGTCAGCGGCAGCGTGACGCCACGGACCGCGTCGCCGAAGTCGAGCCCCACCTCGGTCTCGACGTCCCGGCCCCGGGACGGGCCGCGGGCACGGGTCGCGCCGCCCGCGCCGCCGCCGGAGAAGATCGTGCTGAACAGGTCGGTGAAGCCGCCTCCGCCGAACCGGGTGTCACCGGCGCCGGGGCCGCCACCACCGAACAGGTCTGAGACGTCGAACGGCGCGCCGCCCGGTTGGCCGGCGCCCCGGGCGCCGCGCCGGAAGGCGCCCGACCCGAAGAGCGACCGCATCTCGTCGTACTCGCGTCGCTTCTTCTCGTCGCCGAGCACCGCGTACGCCTCGGAGACGGTCTTGAACCGCTCCTCGGCCTTGACGTCACCGGGGTTGTGGTCCGGGTGCGACTCCCGGGCCAATTTTCGGTACGACTTCTTGATCTCGTCCGAGGAGGCGGACTTGTCCACGCCCAACGCGGCGTAGTAGTCCTTCTCGATCCAGTCCTTGGAACTCACCGGTCCACCCCCTTCCACGGGTCGAATCCCGGTCGTCCCGCCCGCCCGGTGGGGGCGGGCGGGACGTCACGGGTCGGCACTACTCCGGTTCCGCGACCGCGACCATGGCCGGCCGCAGCAGCCGCTCGCCGAGCTGGTAGCCCCGGCGCATGACCTGCACGCAGGTCGGCTCGGTCACGTCGGTGGACGTCTGGTGCGCCACCGCCTCGTGCCGGGTCGGGTCGAACGGGTCGCCCTGCTCGCCGAACGCGGTCAGGCCGAACTTGCCCAGCGCGGCGGTGAGTTGCTCGGCCACGCTGCCGAACGGGCCCACCAGGTCGCCGTGCTCGCGGGCCCGGTCCAGGTCGTCGAGGATCGGCAGTAGTGCGGTGAGCACCCCGCCGGTCGCCTGCTCCTGGACCAGGTTGCGGTCCCGTTCGACCCGCTTGCGGTAGTTTGCGTACTCCGCCGAGACCCGCTGGAGGTCGCGGGTGCGTTCCTCCAGGTCGGAGCGGAGCGACTCCAGTTCGGCGCCGAGCGGCTCCGCCTTCACGCCGCTGGTCTCCTCGTTCGGCTCGGCCGGCGAGTCGACCACGGGCGGCCCGGGGACCTCGTCCTCACCGCCGATCTCGTCGACCACGACCTCGGCCTCTTCGACCAGGCCCTCGGCGGGCGCGTCGGCGGCGGCGTCGGCCGCAGCGGCGGCGTCCGCCGGCTCGTCGGTCACCTTGCCGAGCTTGCGCTTGTCGCGGATGACGACCCGCGGCTCGTCACTGGCATGCTTGCCGGCGCCCGCGGAGCCACCCGGCGCCGACCCGGTGGAACCCGGGTCGGCCGCTCGTGGCTTGTCCGTCATGCGGTTACCTCATCCCTGTGCGGTGCGAGTCGTGTCCGGGGACCACCGTCACTTCTTGTCCTCGTCCACGATCTCCGCGTCGACCACGTCGTCGGCGCCGCCGGCCTGCGGCCCACCGGTCGCACCCGCGCCCGGTCCGGCCGCACCGGGAGCACCCGGCTCGCCCTCCTGCTGCTGGGCGTAGAGCAGCGAACCGGCCTGCTGGGACACCTGCGCCAGCTTCTCGTGCGCGGCCTTGATCTTGTCGATGTCCTGCCCGCCGAGAGCGCTGCGCAGTTCGCCGAGCGCCTCGTTGAGCTGGTCACGGTTCTCACCCGGCAGCTTGTCGCCGCTCTCGGCGAGGAACTTCTCGGTCTGCCACTGGAGGGCCTCGGCGACGTTGCGGGTCTCCGCCTCCTCGCGGCGGCGCTTGTCCTCGTCGGCGTGCTCCTCGGCGTCCCGGCGCATCCGCTCGATGTCGTCCTTCGGCAGCGAGGAGCCGCCGGTGATCGTCATCTTCTGTTCCTTGCCGGTGCCCAGGTCCTTGGCGTGCACGTTGACGATGCCGTTGGCGTCGATGTCGAACGTGACCTCGATCTGCGGCACGTTACGCGGGGCCGGCGGAAGACCGGTCAGCTCGAAGGTGCCGAGCTTCTTGTTGTAGGCCGCGATCTCCCGCTCACCCTGGAACACCTGGATCAGCACCGACGGCTGGTTGTCGTCCGCCGTGGTGAAGACCTCGGAGCGCTTGGTCGGGATGGTGGTGTTGCGCTCGATCAGCTTGGTGAAGATGCCGCCCTTGGTCTCGATGCCCAGGCTCAGCGGGGTCACATCGAGCAGCAGGACGTCCTTGACCTCGCCCTTGAGCACGCCGGCCTGGAGGGCGGCGCCGACGGCGACGACCTCGTCCGGGTTGACGCCCTTGTTCGGGTCGCGGCCGGTGAGCTGCTTGACCAGGTCGGTGACGGCCGGCATCCGGGTCGAGCCGCCGACCAGGATGACGTGGTCGACGTCGGAGACCTTGATCCCGGCGTCCTTGACGGCCTGCTCGAACGGGCCCTTGCAGCGGTCCAGCAGATCCTGCGTCATCCGCTGGAACTCGGCGCGGCTCAGCGTCACGTCGAGGTGCAGCGGGCCGGCCGAGCCGGCGGTGATGTACGGCAGGTTGATGTTGCTGGTGGTGGCCGCGGACAGCTCGATCTTGGCCTTCTCGGCCGCCTCCTTGAGCCGCTGCATGGCCATCTTGTCCTGCGAGAGGTCGATGCCGTGCTCGCCGCGGAACGTCTTCACCAGGTGGTCGATGATCCGCTGGTCCCAGTCGTCGCCGCCGAGCTGGTTGTCGCCGCTCGTCGACTTGACCTCGACGACGCCCTCGGCCAGCTCCAGCAGCGACACGTCGAAGGTGCCGCCACCGAGGTCGAAGACCAGAACGGTCTGCTCCTTGGAGCCCTTGTCCAGCCCGTACGCCAGGGCGGCGGCGGTCGGCTCGTTCACGATCCGCAGCACGTTGAAGCCGGCGATCTCACCGGCCTCCTTGGTGGCCTGGCGCTGCCCGTCGTTGAAGTACGCCGGGACGGTGATCACCGCGTCGGCGATCTGCTCGCCCAGGTACGCCTCGGCGTCCCGCTTGAGCTTCATCAGCGTCCGGGCGGAGATCTCCTGCGGGGTGTACTTCTTGCCGTCGATGTCGACGGTCCAGTTGGTGCCGATCTCCCGCTTGACCGAGCGGATGGTCCGGTCGGGGTTGGTCACCGCCTGGCGCTTGGCGACCTCACCGACGAGCACCTCGCCGTTGCGGGCGAACGCGACGATCGAGGGAGTCGTACGCGAGCCCTCGGCGTTGGCGATGACGGTGGGCTCACCGCCCTCGAGAACGCTGACGCAGGAGTTCGTCGTGCCGAGGTCGATGCCGACCGCACGTGCCATGTTCGCTTCCTCGCTTCGTAACGGGTGAGCAGGTCGGATGGCCTGCCCGGCAGGGCCGCCCGGAAGCGGCCACGCCATAAGTTGAGTGAACTTGACTCAATAGTGCCACGCCCCCGGCAAACCGCAAGTCGGGGTTGAGTCGACTCGGCGCAACCTGACCGTTATTACCGTCCGGTTGTCTTACCTTGCGTCGGTCGGGCACGCTTTAGCGGTGACGACGCATGGCGATTCCGCCACCCGTGCCGGCGCGCCCGCCGTCGCAGCCCGCACCGGATCCACCACCGGCGACGACCAGCCCGCCGAAGCCGCCGGCCTGCCCGCCGCGCTCACCGGCCTGCGGGCCGCGATCGACGCAGCTCGCTTCCCGCTCGCCCTCCCCTCGGCCGAGCCGGCCCGGCACGCCGCCCGGAGCCTCACCGACCAGCTCGACGACTACCTGCTGCCGCGGCTGGCCCGGCTCGACGCCCCGCTGCTCGTGGTGGTCGGCGGCTCCACCGGCGCCGGCAAGTCGACGCTTGTCAACAGCCTGGTCCAGGCGCGGGTCAGCGCGGCAGGTGTGCTCCGCCCCACCACCAGGTCCCCGGTGCTGGTCTGCAATCCGGCCGACGCGGCCTGGTTCCGCCAGGGCGAGCTGCTGCCCGGCCTGACCCGCACCACCGGCCCGAGCGAGCATCCGGGCACCCTGCAACTGGTCACCGCCCCGGCGCTGCCGCCCGGCCTGGCCTTCCTCGACGCACCCGACATCGACTCGGTGGTCGACGCCAACCGGGCGCTCGCCGGGCAACTGCTCGCCGCCGCCGACCTGTGGTTGTTCGTCACCACCGCGGCGCGCTACGCCGACGCCGTCCCCTGGGAGCTGCTGCGCAGCGCCCGCGCCCGGGGCACCGCCGTCGCCATGGTGCTCGACCGGGTCCCGCCCGAGGCCGTCGACGAGGTCGCCGCCCACCTGTCGGAGATGCTTGCCGCCCAGGAGCTGGGCGCCGCGCCGCTGTTCGTGCTGCCGGAAACCTCGGTGGACGGGCAGGGGCTGCTGCCCGACCGGATGACCGCACCGTTGAGCGGGTGGTTCGCCCGCCTCGCCGGTGACGCGGAGGCCCGCTCGGCGGTGGTCCGGCAGACGCTCGACGGTGCGCTGGCCGCCCTGCACCCGGCGGTGGAGTCGCTTGCCGACGCCGCCGACGAGCAGGTGGCCGCCGCCGAGGCGCTTGACGAGCGCGTCCGGGCCGCCTACCGGGGCGCGGAGCGGACCGTCGACCAGGGGCTCAAGGACGGCCGGCTGCTCCGCGGCGAGGTGCTGGCCCGCTGGCAGGAGTTCGTCGGCACCGGCGAGTTCTTCCGTGGCCTGGAGGCACGCATCGGCCGGCTGCGCGACCGGGTGGTGGCGGTGGTCACCGGACGACCCGCCCCGGCTGCGGAACTGCGTACGGCGATCGAGTCCCAACTGGTCACGTTGCTGCGCGGGGTGGCCGCCGAGGCGGCGGAGAACGCGTACACCGGATGGAAGGCGCATCCGGCGGGCGCGGCGCTGCTCGAACCGGAGCTGGCGCACGCCTCGGCCGACCTGCCCGCGCGCGGCGAGCAGATGGTCCGCGACTGGCAGCGCGGGGTGCTGGAGCTGGTCCGCGTCGAGGGTGGTGACCGGCGGTTCGTGGCCCGCACCGCCGCGTACGCGGTAAACGCCACCGGCCTGGTCGTGATGATCGGCGTCTTCGCGTCCACCGCGTTCATCCCGACCGGGCTGGAGGTCGCCGCGGGCACCGGCACCGCGGTCGCCGGGCAGACCGTGCTCCAGGCCATCTTCGGCGACCAGGCGGTGCGCAACCTGTCCCGCAAGGCCCGGGTGGACCTGCTCGACCGGGTCGGCGCGCTGATGGCCGAGGAGGCGGATCGCTTCCTGACCCGCACCGAGGCGGCCCGCCCGACCGCCGACGCCGGTGCGACACTGCGCCGGGCCGCCGTGACGGTCGAGCGGGCACGGCACCGCAGCGGCCTCGCCTCCGCCGGCGGCGCCCCGCTGCCCACCACCGAACAGGACGGTCGCCCATGACCAACATCGTGGGACGGATGCGCGAGGCGTTCCGGGCCGACCAGCGGGTCGACCCGGACGTCCTGATCGCGCGCCTACAGGCGGTCCAGCGGTTCCTCGGCGCGGTCGACGGCCAGGTGCCCGACGCGCAACTGGTGGCCGGGCACACCGTGGTCGAGCGGGCCGGTGACCGGCTCGCCCTCTCCGGCCGGCACACCGTGGTCGCCCTCGCCGGGGCGACCGGCAGCGGCAAGTCGAGCCTGTTCAACGCGCTGGCCCGGATGGATCTCTCCCCGGTCGGTGTCCGCCGGCCCACCACAGGCATGGCCCACGCCTGCGTGTGGGGGCCGCTCGACGGCGCGGTCCGGCTGCTCGACTGGGTCGGGGTGCTGCCCCGGCACCGGTTCGTCCGGGAGAGCCCGCTTGACGGCGACGACGAGTCCACCCTGCACGGCCTGGTCCTGCTGGACCTGCCCGACTTCGACTCGGTGCAGCACAGCCACCGGCTTGAGGTCGACCGGCTGCTCGGCCTGGTCGACCTCGTGGTCTGGGTGCTCGACCCGCAGAAGTACGCCGACCGGGTGATCCACACCAGCTACCTGCGCGAGTTCCACAGGCACAAGGACGTGACAGTGGTGGTGCTCAACCAGGCCGACCGGCTGCCCACGACCGAGTTGCCCACGGTCCTGGACGACCTGCGCCGGCTGCTCGACGCCGACGGGCTGGGCGGGGTGCCGCTGCTGCCCACGGTGGCGGTGGACCCCGCCGGGCTGTCCGGGCTGCGGGCCGAGTTGGAGAAAACGGTCGCCGAACGGCAGGCCGCCCTGCGCCGGCTCTCCGGCGACGTGGACGCCGTGGTGGCCGACCTCGACCCGCTTGTCGGGCCGGAGCCGCCGCGCACCCGGCCGGGCGACGCGTCGGCCCAGGAACTCAGCCGGGCGCTGGCCGGAGCCGCAGGCGTGCCGACGGTGGCGAACGCGGTTCAGGGCGCCTACCGGCACCGGGCGGCGAGCAGCACCGGCTGGCCGCTGGTGCGGAGCTGGCGGAAGCTGCGCCCCGATCCGCTGCGCCGGCTGCACCTGCCCGGGCGGGATCCGGAGGCGCCGGCCGAGAGCCTGGTCGCGGCCACCTCCGTACCCGATCCGACCGCCGCGCAGCGCTCGTCGCTCAACCTGGCCATCCGCGCGGTGGCCGACCGCTCCAGCACCAACCTGCCGGCGCCCTGGCCGACCGCGGTGACCGCCGCGGCCCGGTCCCGGCTGGCCGAGCTGCCGGGCGCGCTCGACCACGCGGTCGCCGCCACCGACCTCGGCATGGACCATCGTCCGGCCTGGTGGCGGGTGGTCGGCGCGATCCAGTGGCTGGTCACCCTCGCCGCGCTGGGCGGGCTGCTCTGGCTGGTCCTGGGGTACGCGCTGCGCTTCCTCGGCCTGCCGGCGCTCGAATATCCGACGCTCGGTGAGGTGCCCTGGCCCACCGTGCTGCTGCTGGGCGGCCTGCTGGCCGGGCTCCTGGTGGCGGCGGTGACCCGGCCGGTGGTCGGGTGGGCGGCCCGGCGGGCCCGCCACCGGGCCGAGCAACGCCTGCTCACCTCCGTGGGCAGCGTCGGCGAGAAGTACGTGTTGGACCCGGTCTGGGCGGTGCTGGCGCGCTACGGCGCGGCGCGGGACGCGCTGCGGGACGCCGCGCGGCGCTGAACCCGGCGTGCTGGCCGATGTGATGCCCGGCGACGCGGCGTAGGGTCGATGCATGGCCACGCCACAGACCCCCTACGACGCGGTGCTGCACGCCGCGCGCGACGTGACGAGGCTCGACTCCGCCCTGGACGCGGAGATGCTCGGCGCCGCGTTGCTGGGCAGCGTCTACGCCGTCGCGGAGCACGACCGCGAGCAGGCCGTCCGCGATTTCGTGGCCGGTTTCCTCGCCGCCACGTCCCGCCGGCGCAGCGCCGCCGCGACCACCATCCGTGCCGTCTTCGCCACCCTGGTGCCGGACGCCGAGGGCGCCGCCCGGGTCCGCCCCGGCGCGCACGCCCCGGCGTGGGCGGCCCAGCTCGGCCGGGTCCGCCTCACCGGCACCTGGGCATACGGCGACGTGTACGGCGACCAGACCTCCTACCTCGCCACATTCGTCTACGAGGACGAGGAGCAGGGCGGGCCGGAGCACGCCCTGGTGGCCCTCGTCGACCACAACATCGGCATCACCAAGGACGTGTTCGTCGGCGGTCCGGCGACCCGGATCGTCGAGCAGGCCCGGGAGATCTGCACCGAGGACGAGCTGACCTGGTTCCGCACCGAGGACCCGGCCCGGATGCACGCCGAGGTGAGCCGCCACCTGGCGGTCACCGACGATCTCAGTGAGCTGCCCGCCCAGGGCTCGCTCGCCACCGACCGGGCCCTGGTGGGCGCCCGGCTGGCCGCCCTGCCCGGGCCGACCCCGCCGGCCGGCCCCGCCGTCATGCCGCCGATCACGGACGAGGAACGGACCCGGCTGGTACGCGCCTTCCTCGACGCGCCCGAGGCCGCCCGGTTCGGCCTGCCCGAGGTGGCCGACGGCGAGTTGGCCTCACTGCACTTCTGCCTGGGCCTGCTGCTGGACCACGCGGCGAGCTTCCCGGACGCCGACCCGATGCGGTGGAGCCCGATGGTCGTCGAGCTGTTCCTGCTCGACTGGGTGCACCGCCGTGCCGTGCTCGACATGGACGACGCCGCGATGCTGCCCCGGGTGCTGCGCGCCTGGGCGGCGTACGCGGCCCGGCAACGAGGGCTGTCGCAGTCCGCCGCCGACCGGACGGACGAGGCGATCACCGAGATGGTCCCCGAGTTCGCCCGGCTCTACAGCACCGGTGAGCGGCGCAGTCCGGCCACGGCGGCGGTGGCGCAGCTCATGGCGGACGGGGTGAACCCGGACGACCCGGAGGCGCTCAACGCCTGGATCGAGGCGAACCGGCACCGCCTCACCGACGACCCGGCCTGACCCGGTAGGACGCGCCGGGCGGCTCGGGCGTGGGTTCGGCGGACGTGCCGGACGGCTCAGGCTCGGGCTCGGCGGATGTGCCGGACGGCTCGGGCTCGGGCTCGGCGGACGGCTCGGACGAACTCGCGGACGGCTCGGGTGTGGGTTCGGCGGATGTGCCGGACGGCTCGGGCGTCGGCTCGGACGAGCTTCTGGACGGTTCGGGGACCGGGCTCGGTTCGGGCGTGGCCGGGCCGGAGGGTGACGGGGAGGGCGAGGGCACCGGAGACGGCCGCGGTGGCCGGACCGGCGTGGGCCGGGTCGGCACGGACGGGGGCGGCGGCACGGTGGCCGGCCGGGACCTGTGGATCGAGCCGAGGTCGCTGTCGTCGGGCAGGGCCGGCGCGGCCGGGAGCACCGGGTGCGGGGGCTCGGTGGCGGTGGGGCCGACCGCCGGAGTGGGCGCGGGGATCGCCGGGGCCCGGGTGGTCCGCGGAAGCGGGATGACCACCGGCCCGACCGAGGGCGTCGGGATGAACGGGGTGCCGACGTCGGGGAGCGCGCTGTTTCCCACGGTCGCCGAGCCGGTGCTGATCGCGGCGAGGATCGGCATCGACGCGGTGCCGGCGAGCAGCGCCACGGTCAGCAGGTAGCCCCGGCTCGGGGCGCCGGCGCCGGGTGCGCGGTGCGCGCCGACCACCCGGCGGTAGCGGGCGGCGGGCAGGCCCCGGTGCCGGCCGAGGAAGGGAGCACCGGGGGGACCTTCTGGATCGGACACCGGGCACACTCCTCGTACGTGTCGACGGACGGAAGAACACGCGCGGATATTCGGACAAATGCCCCGCAACGGCTCATTGCCAGCTTGAAGCAGTGACGGCCAGTTCACCAGCCACCACCGCGTGTCGACACACAAATTGTCCGTCCGCTCGGCCGGATCTAAGCGACAAAAGCGTCGATGCGTTACGAACCTGATGGAACCTCACCGGCAGGGGAGGCCATACTGTGGGCCCGCTCACCTCCTCTGCAATCATTCAGGCACGACGGCAACGCAGCCGCCACCTCCGCGCACCCCGCGGCTGGTGCGCTACGGCGCCGGCGCTCCCGGGCCAGGGTCCCCCGACGGACGGACCCCGGCTCACGCCGCGCGGCAACCCTCACCGGGGCTAGGCGCGGTCGCCAGGGACCGACCCGGCAGCAGCCGGGCGGGCGCACGAGGTGCGCGGCTCGGGTCACCCCCGGCGCGGCGCAGACAGACAGGGAGAGACGGATGGCAAAGGGCGACCCCGGGGGCGCCACCCGCAGCAAGCGGGCCGCACCCCGTACCAGGCGCGCCGCCGCGACCGGCGAACCGGAACTCGTACAGTTGCTCACCCCCGAGGGGGAGCGGATCGAGACCGCGCTCGGCCCGGACGGGACCGAGTACCGCGTCGACTTCACCGACGAGGAATACCGCGGGCTCTATCGCGACCTCGTCCTGGTCCGCAAGCTCGACGCCGAGGCGACCGCCCTGCAACGCCAGGGTGAGCTGGGCCTGTGGGCCAGCCTGCTGGGCCAGGAGGCCGCGCAGGTGGGCTCCGGCCGGGCGCTGCGTACCCAGGACATGGCCTTCCCGACCTACCGGGAGCACGGCGTCCTCTACTGCCGGGGCATCGACCCGATCATGCCGCTCGGCCTGTTCCGCGGCGTCGACCAGGGCGGCTGGGACCCCAACGAGTTCAAGTTCAACATGTACACGATCGTGATCGGGGCGCAGGCCCTGCACGCGACCGGGTACGCCATGGGCGTCACCATGGACGGCAGGACCGGCGGCGAGGACGGCGAGGCGGTGATCGCCTACTTCGGTGACGGCGCCACCAGCCAGGGCGACGTCAACGAGTCGTTCGTCTGGGCCAGCGTGTTCAACGCCCCGCTTGTGTTCTTCTGCCAGAACAACCAGTACGCCATCTCCGAGCCGCTGGAGCGGCAGACCCGGGTCCCGATCTACCGGCGGGCCGGCGGCTTCGGCTTCCCCGGCGTCCGGGTGGACGGCAACGACGTGCTCGCCTCGTACGCGGTGACCCGGCACGCGCTCGACAACGCGCGCAACGGCCAGGGCCCGTCCCTGATCGAGGCGTACACCTACCGGATGGGCGCGCACACCACCTCCGACGACCCGACGCGCTACCGGATCGCCAGCGAGGTCGAGGCCTGGCAGGCCAAGGACCCGATCGCCCGGATGAAGGCGTTCCTGACCCGGCAGAAGATCGCCGACGAGTCGTTCTTCACCGAGGTCGACGAGCAGGCCCGTGCCGAGTCGGTGCACCTGCGTGAGCGGGTGCTCGACATGCCCGACCCGCAGCCGGTAAGCATGTTCGACCACGCCTACCCGCACGGTTCCCCCGAGGTCGACGAGCAGCGGGCCCAGTTCACCAGGTACATGGAGTCGTTCGAGGGGAGCGCCCACTGATGGCCACGGAGACGCTCACCCTCGGCAAGGCGCTCAACACCGGCCTGCGGCGGGCCCTGGAGAACGACCAGAAGGTCGTCATCATGGGCGAGGACGTCGGCAAGCTCGGCGGCGTGTTCCGCATCACCGACGGCCTGCAGAAGGACTTCGGCGACCAGCGGGTGATCGACACCCCGCTTGCCGAGTCCGGCATCATCGGCACCGCGGTCGGCCTGGCCATCCGCGGCTTCCGGCCGGTCTGCGAGATCCAGTTCGACGGCTTCGTCTACCCGGCGTACGACCAGATCGTGTCGCAGGTGGCGAAGATGCACTACCGCTCGCAGGGCAAGGTACGGATCCCGATGGTCATCCGGATCCCGTACGGCGGCGGCATCGGCGCGGTCGAGCACCACTCCGAGTCGCCCGAGGCATACTTCGCGCACACCGCCGGCCTGAAGGTCGTGACCTGCGCGAACCCGCAGGACGCCTACGTGATGATCCAGCAGGCCATCGCCTCGGACGACCCGATCGTGTTCCTGGAGCCGAAGCGGCGCTACTGGGAGAAGGGTCCGGTCGAGCTGGACGCCCCGCTCGCCGACGCGTACCCGCTGCACAGCTCGCGGGTCGCGCGGCCGGGCACGGACGCCACCGTGCTGGCGTACGGCCCGATGGTGCGCACCGCGCTCGACGCGGCCACCGCCGCCGCCGAGGACGGCCGGGAGCTGGAGGTCATCGACCTGCGTACGCTCTCGCCGCTGGACCTGACCGCCGCGTACGAGTCGGTGCGGCGCACCGGCCGCTGCGTGGTCGTGCACGAGGCCCCGGGCAACCTGGGTCTCGGCTCGGAGGTCGCGGCCCGGATCACCGAGGAGTGCTTCTACTCCCTGGAGTCCCCGGTGCTGCGGGTGACCGGCTTCGACATCCCCTACCCGGCCGCCCGGGTGGAGGAGGAGTACCTGCCCGACCTCGACCGGGTGCTCGACGCCGTCGACCGCACCTTCGGCTGGTGAGCGGCATGTCACGGGTCAAGGAGTTCAACCTGCCCGACCTGGGCGAGGGCCTGACCGAGGGCGAGATCCTCGCCTGGCTGGTCAAGGTGGGCGACGATATCGAGCTGAACCAGCCCATCGTCGAGGTGGAGACCGCCAAGGCTGCGGTCGAGATCCCGGCGAAGTGGGCCGGCCGGGTGCAGGCGATCTTCCACCCGGAGGGCGCCACGGTCGAGGTGGGCAGCCCGATCATCGCGATCGACACGGACCCGAACGCTGGGCCGCTGGCGCAGTCCACGACCGGCGCGCCGGAGGAGGCGCTGCCGACCCCGTCGGCCGCGTCGCTGGCCGCGGTGGAGGTCGCGCCCGCCGAGGGCATGGTGGAGCCGGGCCTGATCGGCGGCGCCGCCCCGGGTGGGCGTACCGCCGTCCTGGTCGGCTACGGCCCGCGCAACGCGCCGGCCAAGCGCCGCCCGCGCAAGGGCGGCTCTCCCGCCCCGGCCGCTCCGATCCAGGCCGCGCCGGCCGCACCCGCGCCGGCCGCACCCGCACCCGCGCCGGCGGTTAACGGCCACGGCCGGGCCGGCGGTCAGGTGCTGGCCAAGCCGCCGGTCCGCAAGCTCGCCAAGGACCTCGGGGTCGATCTGGCCACGCTCACCGGTTCCGGTCCGCTGGGCTCGATCACCCGCGAGGACGTACAGCGGGCGGCGAGCGGGACCCCGGCGGCGGCCGAGCCGCTGACGGTCGCGGCCCCGACCGCGTCGGCCGCGAGCTTCGGCGCGGACCGCGAGCGGCGCATCCCGGTGAAGGGGGTACGCAAGCTCACCGCGGAGAACATGGCCCGCTCGGCGTTCACCGCGCCGCACGTGACGGAGTTCCTGACCGTCGACGTGACTCGGGCGATGAAGGCGTTGGACCGGCTCCGGGACCGTCGCGAGTGGCGCGACGTGCGGGTCTCGCCGCTGCTGCTCGTCGCCAAGGCGGTGCTGCTGGCGGTCAAGCGGCACCCGATGGTCAACTCGACCTGGGCCGGCGACGAGATCGTGGTGAAGGAGTACGTCAACCTGGGCATCGCGGCGGCCACCGAGCGCGGCCTGATCGTGCCGAACATCAAGGACGCCGGCCGGCTCACGCTGCGCGAGCTGGCGGACGCGATGACCGGCCTGGTGCAGACCGCGAAGTCGGGGCGGACCTCCCCGGCGGACATGTCCGGCGGCACGCTCACCATTACCAACGTCGGCGTCTTCGGCGTCGACACCGGTACGCCGATCCTGCCCCCGGGCGAGTCGGCGATCCTCGCCTTCGGCGCCGTACGCCAGCAGCCGTGGGTGCACAAGGGCAAGGTGAAGCCGCGCCTGGTCACTACGCTCGGCCTCTCCTTCGACCACCGGATCGTCGACGGTGAGCTGGGCTCGAAGTTCCTGCGTGACGTGGGGGACTTCCTGGCCGACCCGGAGGCGGCGCTGCTCGCCTGGACCTGACGTACCACCGCTCCGGCCACGGCCGGTGTGCCACGGGTGAACGCCCGGCACACCGGCCGTTGCCGTTAGATCGTCGGCTCACCCGGTTTCTGAACCTACGATCCTTAGGCGCGTGGCTCAGCTCACCTTCTAATCGATGGCAATCGGCGCCGATCTGCGCTTCAATAGAGACATCAAGGGGCTGACAACCGAATAGCCAGGAGGAGAGACCCAAGATGAGCATGATCGAGCGAATCCGCACCCGCCGCGACGCCAACCGCCGGGCCCGTGCCATCGAGCACGCCCTGCGTTCCGCCAACTCGCCCGCGGTCCGGGACGAGCTTCTCGCCATCGCCCAGCGTCACCTCAGCTGACGCCACCGACGTTCCTCACCTCCTCCAGTTCGAAGACCCGCCCGGCACGCCGGGCGGGTCTTCGGCGTTCCGCGTCGCCCGGCACCGGGATTCCACCTCGCCGCACCGCCCGGTACGGTTGGCACGGTCGCCAATCGACTGTCCTCGGACCGACGCGGAAAGTGAAACTCATCGACGTCATCCGGTGACTTTCGGTGACGGCCAAGGCTCCCCCGAGCGCCCCCGGGCGACCACCGGATACGGTGCGGGGAGCCCGCACGGCCGGTACCCGCCGGCGACGCGGCAGCCGTGCCGACGATTCCCGACCGGCATCGGCGGCCGACCTGTGATGGAGGAGGCGCACCCATGACGTCCGAGGCTCCGCACCGCCCCGGCCAGGAGCCGGGCGAGGTGTCGCCGGGCACCGGCGGACCGGTGCCGTACGGCGATCAGCCGGCGCAGCAGGACAACGGGTACAACGACACACCCGACCTCGGCTGGGCACCGCCCCCGCCGCCCGGCCGACCCGCACCGTCGGCCCCGGCCTGGGCCGACGACCAGCCACCCGCCTGGGCGCCACCCGCCGGCCAGCAGGTCACCGGCCGAGCGACCGCCCAGGTGCCCCCGCCCGCCGACCAGAGCGGTCGTGGCCAGCAGCCCGCCTGGGGCGCCCCCGAGCCGGGCGCACCGGCCTGGGCCGCCCCCGGGCAGAACGGGCCCGCATGGGCCGCGGCCGAGCAGCCGGTCCCGGACCGGTCCGCCGAACCGGCGCCACCGGCCTGGGCCGCCGCGCCGCCGAACAGTCCCGCCGAGCCCACGCCCCCCACCTGGGCAGCCGAGCCGAACCGCCCCGCCTGGGGCGCGGGCGGCCCGTCCGGCGAGCAGCCGGCCTGGGGGCAGCCCGGCGACGCGCGCGACACCGGTTACGTCCCGGCGCCGGCCACCGTGCCGAACGAATCCTGGGTCACCCCCACCGGCCCGGACGACCCGCACCGCTCCGGGGGATACGTTCCCGCCGCGCAGCAGAGCGACGACGCCGGCCACTCCGGCGGCTGGGCCGTCGGCGCGCAGCCGGACGAACCGGGCCGCTCCGGCGGTTGGCCCCCGCGCGACGAGCAGGCCGGCCCGCAGACGGACGACGCCAGCCGTTCCGGCGGCTGGACTCCACGCGACACCCAGCCGGCCTGGGCTCCGCCCGGCCAGCAGACCGGCGCCACGTGGCCGCCGGCCGAGCCACCCGCCCGGGCCGCCGCCAAGGTCTCCGTGCCCGGCACCGTCCGACCCGACCAGACGTGGTCCACCCCGGAGCAGTCCGACCAGGACAACCGCTCCGCCGGGTCCGAGGACGACGCGCACCGCTCCGGCGGCTGGAGCCGGGCCGGCGGATCGCCGCACGACGACCCGCCCCGCTCCGCCGACTGGCCCGCTCCGCAGGCCGACAACCGGGCCGGCGGCTGGGACGAGTCCACCCGGGACGACGACCCGGACCGCTCCGGCGGCTGGCCGGCCGGCGGACGCGCCGCCGCCCGGCCGGAGACGCCGCAGCCGGGAGGCTGGGCGCAGTCGGAGCAGCCCGTGTCGGGCGGTTGGGCGCAGTCGGAGCAGCCCGGTTGGGGCTCCGCAACCGTGCCCGAGACGCCGGCCCGGGCCAGCGCCTCGGTGCCGACGCCGGACGCGCCGTCCGGCTGGGGCGGCAACTCCGACGAGAGGGCACCCGAGCGTCCGGCCCTCCCGGCCGCCGAGCCCTGGTCCCCCGCCGAGGCATGGGGCCGCGCCGACGAGGCCGCCCCGGCGCCGTCGCGCGGCTGGCAACCCGCCGAGGACGGCCCGGCCTACCAGCCGGCGCCCGCGCCCGGCATCTCCCCCGGCAACGTGGTGCCGCTGCCCGCGCAGGGCCAGCGGGTGCCGGGCGCCGCCCTGGCCGCCTCGCCGCCCGCCGACCACCCGGCCGCCGCGCAGTTCGCGCCGGCCGAGCACGAACCCCAGGCGTACGAGCCGGAGCGCGGTGACACCGGCTGGGGCACCGAGGAGCCGCAGTCATCGGACGGCCCGGTCATTCCCGGCCCTCGTACGTCGCCCGAGGCGAAAGCGTCCGGCCCGGTCTCCGCGAGCGCGTCGGTGCCGGTGGCCAGCCGGGTCAGCCCGCCCTCCGACCAGCCGGTGCACCCGACCGGCACCCCGACGCCCCAGCCCCGGGTGTACGGCCGGCCCGCCCGCCCGGAGCCCGAGGAGGCAGCCGGCCCGGACGAGGCACCCGGCTACCCCGGTCAGGACGGCCCGTCCGCCTTCGCGGAGCCGCAGTCCGGGCCCGACGACGCACACGGCTACCCCGGCTCGCCGTCCCGGCCGGACGACGCACCCGGCTACTCCCGGCCCGACGGCCCGCACGGCTACCCCGGACCGCAGTCCCGGCCTGACGGCCCGCCGGGCTATCCCGGCCAGGACGGTCCGCAGGGCTATCCCGGCCCGAACGGTCCGTCCGCCTTCGCGGGGCCGCAGTCGGGATCGGACGACGCACACGGCTACCCGGGGTCGCCGTCGCGCTCCGGCGAGGACGACCCGCGTGGGTACGGCGACGCGCCGTCCTCCCCGGCCGGCCCGGCGCCGTTCCCGGTCGGTGTGCCGTCCTTCGTGGACCCGCCCGGCAACAACCGTCCCGCCAACGGCGTACACCCGCACGACGGCGAGCAGCCCGGCGGGCCGCGCGACCCGTTCGGCGGACCCGGTGGCCAGCCGGGCACCTATGGCAGCCCGGCTGGCCACCAGGACGCGTTCCCCGGCCCCGGCGGTCGTCCCGAGCCATTCGGCGGCCAGCCGGACCCGTTCGGTCCGCCGGCCGGTGGGCGCGCGTCGGTCGCCGTACCTGGTCAGGGTGAGCCGGATGGCTTCCCGCCGCCGCCCCGGCAGGCCCCGCCGGCATGGTCCGCGGACGACCCGTCCGGCGACTCCGCGCAGGGCCGGTTCGACGCGTTCAAGCCGGACGCCGAGCCGCAGACCGAGGCACCCGTGCCGAAGGTGCGCAACGGCCGGGTGCTGGCCGCCGTGCTTGTCGCGGCCGTGCTCATCCTCGCCGTGCCGCTCGGCCTGCTCACGCTGCTCGGCAAGATCGACGGCGGTGACAAGCCGGCGGGCTTCGACCCGGCGGTCGGCACCTGCATCAAGCAGTCCGGCGAGAGCGCCGTCGCCACGGACTGCGGGCAGCCGGGCGCGTTCACCGTGGTGTCGAAGGTGGACAACAAGGACAAGTGCGCCGACCTGTCCCAGCCCACGGTCGTCCTCCAGGGCGGCGGCGCCAACCGGGTGCTCTGCCTGAAGCCATCCGGCCAGTAACGCCGAACGCGAAGCGCCCGCCCCGTCCGGGGGCGGGCGCTTCGCGCTGCCCGCCGGCACCCACATCCGCGTGAAACAGTGGAGCGCCCCGGCCGCGTGGGTCCGGGGCGCTCTCGGTTCCGGTCAGGTCAGGCGCGCCCGGCGACCTGAGAGACGAACACCGACCAGACCGCCGGCTCGAAGGCCAGCGCCGGCCCGTTCGGGTCGTTGGAGTCACGCACGCCTACGACACCGGGAAGATTGTCGGCGACCTCGACGCAGTCGCCGCCGTTAGAGCTGCTGCGGGTGCTCTTGCGCCAGAGGGCGCCGGTCAGGTCAGCCATGATCGTGCCTCCAGGAAGTCGATGGTCTGTCGGCGTGGGAGTGCCAGCGACCGCAGCATATCCCAGACCGCCCAGAGGGAGGCGGTGTCATTTGTCAACCGTCCGGCCGCCTGGTCGTCGAGATACGCGACATCGCCGTCGTCGGTAGTGGCAATGCAGAAAGGTCCGGCCTGGCCGGGATGAATGCCGACGTCCATGGGGAGGACATGAAGGAGGACGTTGGGCCGCTGGGCCATCGCCACCAGGTGGTCCAGTTGTGGACGCATCAAAGCGGGATCGCCGCGACGAAGGGCGCATTCGTCGACCACAGCGACGAAGAGTGGCGGCTTCCGCCGGTCGAGGACCGCGGCCTGTCGGCGCATCCGCGTCTCGACGTAGCCCGCCACCTCATCCGGCGCTAGAGGTCCGCTTCCCAGCACGGCCGAGGCGTACTCGGGCGTTTGCAGCAGACCGGGGATCACCGCGCTCTGAAAGGAGCGCAGCGCGGTTGCTTGAAGCTCCGTCTCCACCCAAGGTCGGAGCCACGCCGGCTCGCGTCGCTTCAAAACGTCCGGCCAAATGTCTTCCACGTCCTTTCCCAACGCGGTGGCCGCAGCGGCGCGGTGTTGAGGATGTGGAATCCGACCCGGTGTTATCCACCGTGCAACCGTCTTCGGGTCCACCCCTACCTGCTCAGCAAGGCTTTCGACGGTCCGGCCGGTGTCCGCCATGGCTGCCCGTAGTATCTGGTTCACGGTCGCCTCCTGATGGACGTCTATAACTCTCCCAGAACCTATGCATACGATCAGTAGCTGTCCAACTCCGACACGCGACGGTATTTGCGAGGCCCTTTCCGATCGCCGTCCCCGCCGCCTCTCATCCCCCGTCGCGCTGGCGGTGCTCCGGTCGTGCGGCACGATGGGGGGATGAGCGCACGAGTACGGGCACCCGAGCTGCGCGGTCGCGGCTGGCTGAACACCGGCGGCAGGGCCGTCACGCTTGCCGATCTTCGCGGCAAGATCGTCTTGATGGATTTTTGGACCTTCTGCTGCCTCAACTGCCTCCACGTGCTCGACGAGCTGCGTCCGCTTGAGGAGAAGTACGGCGACGTGCTTGTGGTGGTCGGCGTGCACTCGCCGAAGTTCGAGCACGAGAAGGACCCGGACGCGCTGGCCGCGGCCGTCGAGCGGTACGGCGTGCACCACCCGGTGCTCGACGACCCCGAGATGGACATGTGGCAGCAGTACGCGGCGAAGGCCTGGCCGACCCTCTCGGTGATCGACCCCGAGGGGTACGTGGTCGCCACCATGGCCGGCGAGGGGCACGCCGAGGGGCTGGCCCGGCTCATCGACGACCTGATCGCCACGCACGAGGCGAAGGGCACGCTGCACCGGGGCGAGGGCCCGTACGTCCCGCCGGCCGAGCCGGAGACGGCGCTGCGCTTTCCCGGCAAGGCCGTCCCGCTCGACGGCGGCAACCTGCTGGTCTCCGACTCGGCCCGACACTCCCTGGTTGATCTGGCCCCGGACGGGGAGACGGTGGTCCGCCGGATCGGCGCGGGCAGCCGCGGCCGGACGGACGGCCCGGCGACCGGCGCCACCTTCGCCGAGCCGCAGGGGCTCTGCCTGCTGCCCCCGCACGTGGCCGAGGTGGCCGGTTACGACCTGGTCGTCGCGGACACGGTCAACCACCTGCTGCGCGGCGTACGGCTGTCGTCAGGTGAGGTGGTCACGGTGGCCGGCACCGGGCGGCAGTGGCGCTCGACCGTCGACGACCACGCGCACGACGCGCGTGCGGTCGACCTCTCCTCCCCGTGGGACGTGGCCTGGTACGACGACCGGGTGATCGTGGCGATGGCCGGCATCCACCAGCTCTGGTGGTTCGATCCGACCAGGCGGACCGCCGGCATGTACGCCGGCACCACGGTCGAGGCGCTGCGCGACGGCCCGCTGCCGGACGTCTGGATGGCGCAGCCCTCCGGGCTGTCGGTCTCGGCCGACGGTTCCCGGCTCTGGGTCGCTGACAGCGAGACGAGTGCGATCCGCTGGGTCGCCGACGGCGTGATGCACACCGCCGTCGGTCAGGGCCTGTTCGACTTCGGGCACGTCGACGGGCCGGCCGACCAGGCGTTGCTTCAGCACCCGCTGGGCGTGTGCGCGCTTCCGGACGGCTCGGTGCTGATCGCGGACACGTACAACGGCGCGGTGCGCCGCTTCGACCCGGCGACCGGGCAGGTCGGCACCGTGGCCGAGGGGTTGGCCGAGCCGAGCGACCTGGTGGTCACCGCCGAGGGCGAGGTGCTCGTGGTCGAGTCGGCCGCGCACCGGTTGACCCGGCTGGCGCCCGGCGCGCTTACCGCGGCCGGCGCGAACACGGTGGCGGGTCCGCGGCTGCGGCTGGAGCGCAAGCCCACCGACGTGGCGGCCGGGGAGCTGACGCTCGATGTGATCTTCACGCCGGCGCCGGGGCAGAAGCTCGACGACACGTACGGGCCGTCGACCCGGCTGGTGGTCTCGGCGTCCCCGGCGGAGCTGCTGGTCGAGGGCGCCGGCACGACCACCGACCTGTCCCGCCGACTGGTGGTCAACGGCGACGTGGCGCAGGGGGTGTTGCAGGTGACCGCCCAGGCGGCGACCTGCGACGCCGATGTCGAGCACGCCGCCTGCCACCTGACCCGGCAGGACTGGGGCGTGCCCGTCCGGGTCGTCGCCGACGGTGCCACCCGCCTCCCCCTGGTGCTGCGCGGCCTCGACGAGGCGTGAGCGTGAGGTGTTAATAGGGGCCCCCGCCTATGCAGAATGCGTTATGCGGGGGCCCCTCCTTTCACGCGAACGGAGTGAGCGTGACCCCAGCGTCGACGAGCGCCGCCCGCACCAGCTCCGCGCAGCGCACCGCGCCCGGCGTGTCCCCGTGCAGACAGACCGACTCCACCGGGCACGGGATCGAGCTGCCGTCGACGGCCACCACGGTCCGCTCGACGGCCATCCGGACCGCCCGCACGGCCACCTGGTCGGGGTCGGTCACAAGCGCGTTCGGGGCGCTGCGCGGCACCAGCGCGCCGTTGGGCAGGTAGTTGCGGTCGGCGAAGCCCTCGGCCACCACCCGCAGGCCGGCGCCGGCCGCGAGTTGGGCGAGCACGGTGCCGGGCTGGCAGAGCACCGGCAGCTCGTGGTCGTACCCGCTTACCGCCGCGACAAGCGCGGCGGCCTGCGCCTCGTCGCACGCGGCGGCGTGGTAGAGCGCCCCGTGCGGTTTCAGGTAGCGCACCCGGGTGCGGTAGAGCCGGCAGAAGGCGTCGAGCGCCCCGAGCTGGTAGATCGTCTCGTCGCGCAGCTCGGCGAAGTCGTACGCGATGTGCCGCCGGCCGAAGCCGGCGAGGTCCCGGTAGCCGACCTGCGCGCCGATCGCGACGCCGCGTTCGGCGGCGGCGGCGCAGACCCGGTGCATGGTGGGCGCGTCCCCGGCGTGGAAGCCGCAGGCCACGTTGGCGGAGCTGATCAGCCCGAGCAGCGCCTCGTCGTCGCCGAGCCGCCAGCTCCCGAATCCTTCGCCGAGGTCAGCGTTGAGGTCCATGGAACCTCACCGTAGTGCCTGGGCGGGCCTGGGCGAGCGGTGCCACGTCCCGCACCACCGCGATCACCGGGTAGCCGCCGGTGGTGGGATGGTCGGCCAGGAAGACAAGCGGTTGGCCGTCCGGCGGGACCTGCACCGCGCCGAGCACCAGGCCCTCGCTGGGGAGTTCGCCGGCGACCGCGCGGGGCAGGGCGGCGCCGGCCAGCCGCGCGCCGACCCGGTTGCTGTCCGGGGCAACGGTGTACGCGGCGCGGCGCAGCAGGTCGAGCGCGACCGGGGTGAACCAGTCCTGTCGGGGGCCGGGTTCGACACCCAGCCACAGTTCGGTGGGCACGGGCCGGCTGATGGTGAGGTCCACCGGCGCCGGCGGGCCGGTCGTGGTGCCGAGGGGCAGCCGGTCCCCGTCGCGCAGCGGCGGCGGGCCGAGCCCGGAGAGCGTGTCGGTGGATCGGCTGCCGAGCACCGGTTCGACCGCGATGCCGCCACTGACCGCCAGCCAGGTACGCACCCCGGCGCGGGCCGGGCCGACCCGCAGCACCGCCCCGGCGGGCAGCGACAGCGGTCGCCCCACGTCCCCCGGCCGCTGCCCGACGAGTACGTCGGCCGGGGCGCCGGTGAGCGCGACGGTGACCGCCCGGGTCAGGCGCAGCACGCATCCGGTCAGGGTGATCTCCAGGCCGGCGGCGTGTTCCGGGTTGCCGACGAGCCGGTTGGCCAGGCGCAGGGCGGCCGGGTCGAGCGCGCCGGAGCGGGGTACGCCGAGGTGGGCCCAGCCGGGTCGGCCCTGGTCCTGCACGGTGGTGAGCGCGCCGGCCCGCAGCACTTCGATCATCACGGCTCCACCAGTCGGACCCGGGTGCCGGGGGTGAGCCGGGCCGGTGGGTCGGCGCGCACGTCGAAGAGGGACATCTCGGTGCGCCCGACAAGCAGCCAGCCGCCGGGCGACGCGGCGGGGTAGATGCCCGCGTACGGGCCGGCGAGCGCGACCGAGCCGGCCGGCACCCGGGTACGCGGGGTGGCGAGCCGTGGCACGGCCAGCTCCGGCGGCAGCCCGGTGAGGTACGCGAAGCCGGGCGCGAAGCCGCAGAACGCGACCCCGAACTCGGTGCGCCGCAGTCGCTCGACAACGGCCGGCACGTCGACGCCCCAGTGGTCGGCGACGGCGGGCAGGTCCTCCCCGTCGTACACCGTGGGCACCCGGACCTCGGCGGTGTCGGCGCCTGCGGCGGCGCTGCGGGGGTGCCAGCCGGCGATCCGCGCGGCGGTGGCGGCGGGGTCGGGCACGCCGTCGAGCAGCACGGTGACCGCGGCCGGGACGATCTCCTCGGCGGTCAGCTCGCCTGCGGCCCGGCGGCGCCACAGCTCGCCGCGCCACGCCTCGACCTGGTCGGGGTCGTCGCAGTCGAGCAGCAGGGCGTGTGCTCCGACGGGCTGGATCCGCATCCGGTCATCCTCGCGTCAGCGAACGTGACGGTCCACACTACTTGCAAGTAACCTACGGTGTCGTAACCTGTTGAGGTGACCACCTCCGCACCGCTCCGGCTCCGGCCGGTCGACATCGGAAAGCCGCGGATGCGCGGCTGGCTCCACGCGTACGCGTTCTTCGCCGCGCTCGTCTGCGGCATCGTGCTGTGCTCCATCGCCGCCACCCGGCCCGGCTGGGCACCGCTGGTGAGCTGCCTGATCTACAGCCTCACCGTGTGCGGGCTGTTCGGCACCAGCGCGCTCTACCACAGGCGGGTCTGGTCCGAGCGCGGCTACCAGATCATGCGCCGGATGGACCATTCGATGATCTTCGTGTTCATCGCCGGCACCTACACACCGTTCTGCGTGCTGCTGCTGGACCCCCGGCACGCCACGGTCATGCTCAGCCTGGTGTGGGGCGGCGCGCTGGCCGGCGTCGCGGTCAAGATGATCTGGCCGCACGCGCCGCGCTGGGTCTCCGCCCCGCTCTACCTGGCGCTCGGCTGGGTGGCGGTGACGATGCTGCCGCAGATCCTGCACGGCGGCGGCGTCACCGCGCTGGTGCTGCTGAGCGTGGGCGGCGCGATCTACAGCGTCGGCGCGGTGTTCTACGCGCTGCGCCGGCCGAATCCCTGGCCCACCGTCTTCGGCCACCACGAGTTCTTCCACGCGTGCACGCTGCTCGCGGCGATCTGCCACCACATCGCGATCTACTTCGCGTTGTTCGCCTGACCCGACGCGGCCGGCCCCGGACGTGCGCGAGGGCCCCGCGCCGTTGCGGGGCCCTCGGGTCTTGGGGGGATGGGTCAGACCGGGTAACCCGTACCTGGGCGGCGCACCTCGCGGTATTCCTCGCGCACGACGCGGTCGCCCTGCACCGGCACCACCGGCTCCGCGACGACCTGCTCGCGCACCGGCGCGGCGACCACGCGGCGGCGGCTGTTCCAGAAGTAGAGCGTGGTGAGCAGTCCGACGAGCCCGGCGAGCATGAGCACCCAGCCCACCACGTTGAGGTTCAGCCAACCCAGGTTGGCGTCGACGGCGAACGCGAAGATCGCGCCGACCGCGATGAGGAAGATGCTTGCACCGATGCCCATGACGTCGCCTCCTTGGCGTCCTGCTGGCGTTTCCTGCCCGCCGCGGCCATGGATAGAGGTAGCGGCACACATCGACTTACCCAGGCGGTCCGGTCGCCAATCAGGCAAGCTGGGCGGATGACGGACGGCAGGAACGGACGGCGGACGCTCGTGCTGTTGCGGCACGCCAAGGCCGAACAGTCCCGCCAGGGCCCGGACGCGGAACGACCGCTCACCGCCCGGGGTCACGCCGACGCCGCGGCGGCGGGCGCCTGGCTGGCCCGGCACGAGCTGCTCCCCGACGTGGTGCTCTGCTCGCCGGCCCGACGCACCCGGCAGACCTGGCACGGCGTGGCCCTGGGCATGACCGGCTCCCCGCCGGAGGGCGGTCCGGCGGGGTCGACACCTGCGGTGCGATACGAGCCGACCGTGTACGAGGCGCACCCGGACGTGCTGCTGGAGCTGGTCCGGTCGGTCGGCCCGGAGGCCGGGACGGTGCTGCTGGTAGCCCACAATCCGGGCATCTCGCTGCTCTCGGCGCTGCTCGACCCCGAGCGGGCGGACCCGGACGGCCTGCGCACCACAGACATAGCGGTACACCACCCCACCACCCCTTGGCCCACCCTCACCCACGCCCCCCTCTCCACACGCCACACCCCCCGCGCCTGAGGTGCAAGGCGGGGGCCCCTATTAACGCCTCCGGTATAGGCGGGGCCCCCGCTTAACACGTTCGGCTGGAGTTGCGGCGCGTCAGGACGGCGGGGCCGTCGGCGGCGGCGGGTCGGGTGGCGGCGGCATCATCGCGGTCGGGTGCGAGAGCCGGTTCTCCTCCACGATGAGGGTGCGGGCGCGCTTGCGGCGGTCCTGCCAGAACCACAGCGTGGTCAGCAGGACACCCAGCCCGGCCAGGATGAAGACCCAGCCGACCGCGCGCAGGTCGATCCACCAGACGTTGGCCCGGACGGCGAAGGTCATGATCGCGCCGAGCGCGATGAGAAAGATGGCGCTGCCAATGCCCATGTGCGCTGCACTCCCCCGTGCGATTGCCCTTGGGCGTGCTCCGGTCGTGGTCCGCGACGGGTTACCCGCCCACCGGCCGCCCTCACCACCCGGGGTGGCACCAACGACGACGGCCGGCGGGCTGTCGCCCACCGGCCGTCGAGGTGAAAGGGAGATGGAGGCTTAGAACGCCTCCTCCGGGAGGTCCATGATCTCCAGGTCGGCGCCCTCGATGATCCGCCGGTCGGCGCCGATGCGGGGCAGCACCTCGCGGGCGAAGAACCGGGCAGCGGCCACCTTGCCGGTGTAGAACGCCTTGTCGGTGGCGGAAACCTCACCGGCCAGCGCCTTCAACGCCACGTCCGCCTGCTTCTGGAGCAGCCAGCCGACCACCAGGTCGCCGATCGCCAGCAGGAACCGGCGGCTGCCCAGGCCGACCTTGTAGAGCGCGCGGGCGTCACCGGCCTGGGCCTCGCCCAGCCAACCGGTCATCACACCGATGATGGCCTGGATCTCGGCGAGCGCCTTGCCGAGCGCCAGCCGCTCCTCCTTGAGCTGGCCGTTGCCGGCCTCGGAGGTGATGTGCTCCTGGATCTCGCCGGCGACCGCCATCAGGGCCTTGCCGTTGTCCCGGACGATCTTCCGGAAGATCAGGTCGAGGCTCTGGATGGCTGTGGTGCCCTCGTAGAGAGTGTCGATCTTGGCGTCCCGGACGTACTGCTCCAGCGGGTAGTCCTGGAGGAAGCCGGAGCCGCCGTACGTCTGGAGCGCCTCGTGGCCGAGCAGTTCGTACGCCCGCTCCGAGCCGACGCCCTTGACCAACGGCAGCAGCAGGTCGTTGACCCGCTTGGCCAGCTTGGTGGCCTTCTCGTCGCCGGCCGCCTCGGCGATCGCGACCTTGTCCTGCCAACCGGCGGTGTAGCAGACGAGCGCCCGCAGGCCCTCGGCGTACGACTTCTGCATCAGCAGCGAGCGGCGTACGTCCGGGTGGTGGGTGATGGTCACCCGCGGGGCGGTCTTGTCGGCCTGCTGGATCAGGTCGGCGCCCTGCACCCGGTTCTTGGCGTACTCGAGCGCGTTCAGGTAGCCGGTGGAGAGCGTGGCGATGGCCTTGGTGCCGACCATCATCCGGGCGTACTCAATGATCATGAACATCTGGCGGATGCCGTCGTGCTTCTCGCCCAGCAGCCAGCCCTTGGCCGGTACGCCGTGCTCGCCGAAGGTCACCTCGCAGGTGTTGGAGACCTTCAGGCCCATCTTGTGCTCGACGTTCGTGGCGTAGACGCCGTTGCGCTCGCCCAGCTCACCGGTCTCGCCGTCGAAGTGAAACTTCGGCACCACGAAGAGGGACAGGCCCTTGGTGCCGGGGCCGCCGACGCCCTCCACGCCAACCGGGCGGGCCAGCACGTAGTGGACGATGTTGTCGCTCAGGTCGTGCTCACCCGAGGTGATGAAGCGCTTGACGCCCTCGATGTGCCACGAGCCGTCCGGCTGCGGGACCGCCCGGGTGCGGCCGGCGCCCACGTCCGAGCCGGCGTCCGGCTCGGTCAGGACCATGGTCGAGCCCCACTGCTTCTCGATGAACAGCCGGGCCCAGGTCTTCTGCTCCTCGGTGCCCTCGACGTGCAGCACGTGCGCGAAGGACGGGCCGGAGGCGTACATCCAGACCGGGGCGTTGGCGCCGAGCACCAGCTCGGCGAGGGACCACCAGAGGGCGCGCGGGGCGTTCGTGCCGCCGAGGGCCTCCGGCAGGTCGAGCCGCCAGAACTCCGAGTCCATGAACGCCTGGTACGACTTCTTGAACGACTCCGGCAGTGGCGCGGTGTGCGTCGCCGGGTCGAAGACCGGCGGGTTGCGGTCGCTGTCCGTGTAGCTGGCGGCCAGGTCTTCGCGGGCCAGGCGGTCGACCTCGGAGAGGAAGCTTCGGGCGGTGTCGACGTCCAGGTCCGTGTACGGCTCCTGGCCGAACGCCCGGTCCGCCCCGAACACCTCGAACAGGTTGAACTCGAGGTCCCGAAGGTTGCTCTTGTAGTGGGTCATGCTCGCTGGCCCCCGCTTCCGGACAGGTGTTACCGATCAGTAACTCCAGACTGTATTACTCACCGGTAGGCAACGACAAGCCGCTCACGGAAGTGACAGCGATTACACACTTCCGGTTCACCCGTCGGCGGCGCCGACCTCCCAGCTCGGCACCGGCGCGCCCGCCGCGCTGCGCGGCCCGGCGTACTCCATCAGGACCAGGGCGATGTCGTCGTCGAGCCGGCCGTGCACCCACTCGACCAGGGCGGTCTCCAGCGAGGCGAGCCCGTCGCCTACCGTCCCGTGGCCGAGCAGCCGCCAGGCCCGGTCGGCGGTCGGGAAGAACTCCCCGTCCCGCCGGGCCTCGCCCAGCCCGTCGGTGAACAGCAACAGCCGGTCGCCCGGCTCCAGCCGCTCCACCCGGGGCCGGACCACAGGCATGAAGCCGAGCGGCGGCGCGGGCGCCGGTGGCTCCAGCGGGATCACCGCGCCCCGGCGCAGCAGCAGCGGCGCCGGGTGTCCACAGTTGACGATGGTGAGCGTGCCGCCGCGCTCCTCGATCAGCGCGGCGGTGACGAAGTCCTCGTCGCCGACGTTACGGGCCACCGCCCGGTCCAGGTCGGTCACCACGGCGCGCAGGTCGGCCCGCTCGTACGCCACGTGCCGGTACGAGCCGAGCACGATGCTCGCAAGCCGGACCGCGTCCAATCCCTTTCCCCGCACGTCACCGATGATCATGCGGACGCCGTACGGGGTGTCCATCACCTCGTAGAGATCGCCGCCGATCTCGGCCGTCGCCGTGGAGGAGATGTAGCGCGCGGCGACGGCAAGCGTGCCGACCTGCGGGCCGAGTGGACGCAGCACCGCCTGCTGGGCGACCGCGGCGAGCCGGGACAACTCCCCGATCCGCTCCGCCTGGCGTTGCCGGATCGCCGCCGTGGCAGCGGCGATGACGCTGGCCAGCACGATGGCCGCCACGCTCACCCCGGTCGCCAGCGAGCATCTCGGCTCGGCCGCGGCGAAGGCGGCGGCGGCCACCGTGGCCAGCGCCCCCACCGCGAGCACCACCCGCCAGGAGGCAAGCGCGGCGGCGAGCACGGGCACGGCGGCCATCAGCGCGAGATAGTGCACCGGCCGGCCGTCGGCGGCCTCCGCGGCCGAGACGACCGCGAGCAGCGCGAGGGCCGCGCCGAGGCCGGCGCGGGATCCGGGGCTCAGCGGGCCGTGGCCCGGCTGGAAGGGTCGCGTACGTACATCCGACAGCATGCCTGATGGATGGGGACCGGTGAATGAACCTCGGCCGTCCGTCGCGGAAGTTCTGCCGGAGAGGCCGATCAGCCGAGAACCTCGTAGCGAACGTTCACCTCGCCGAGACCTGTCGAGGCGATAGCCGCGAACGCCGCGCGGGACAGGTCGATGCACCGGCCGTCGATGTACGGACCGCGGTCGTTGATCCGGACCACCACGGACTTGCCGTTGGCCGGGTTGGTGACCCGGAGCTTCGTGTTGAACGGCAGCGTCTTGTGCGCGGCGGTGAGCGCGTCCGGGTTGAAGGTCTCGCCGTTCGCGGTCATCTGGCCCTCGTCGTAGAAGGACGCGCCGCAGGAGCCGGTGTCCACGACCTTCGGGGCGGCGGTCTTCTTCTTCGTCGCGGTGGGCTTCGGCGCCACGGTCCGGGCCTTGCCGCGGGACGCCGGCTGCGTACGGGTCTGCTTCGGACTCGGGCTGGCCTTCGGCGACGCGCTGAGGCTCGCCGAGGCGGACGCGCTCGGCGAGGCGAACGCGCTCGGGGAGGGCGCGGCGGAGGTGGGGGGCGGGATCTCGGCCACGACCGGCTGGGCGGGCGGCTCGGCGGCGGTGAGCTGCACCGCGCCGACGGTGCCGCCGACCGCGAGCGCCACGCCGACGGCCGCGGTGGCGGCGATGCCGGCGGGCGAGGAGAACAATCTGCGGGTACGAAGGTGCCTAGCAGCCACCGGGCCCGGTCCTTTCGTCGGTGGAACAAAAACCGGCCCGGACCGTAACGAGAGAAGTACTTCCGAAGTCAACGTGATCATGGTGCTATGCCCGTATTTACCCTGGTACGTGTAGCCGATCAAGCCATCGCTGTTGGGCCGAACGGTGGAAGGTGTGCAGGATGAGGGACGTGCTGACACGTCGCCTGGTCGAGTCGTTCCGGTGGACCGATCCCGGACCGCAGAGCAGCCACCTGGTCAGCGACCTCTCCGGCTGGTGGCGCGACCCCGACGTACTCGCCGAGGTCGGGCCGGCACTCGCCGGCCTCTTCCCCGACGCGCGCCCGACCGTGGTGATCGCCCCCGAGGTGACCGGGCTGCTGCTCGGCCCGCTGGTCGCGGTCGCCGCCAACGCCGGGTTCCTGCCCGCGTACAAGGCCGGCGGTGAGCGTCGCCGGGCCGGGCCGATGCGGTGGGCCGAGACCCCGCCCGACCACCGCGGGCAGCGGCTCCGCATCGGCGTCGACAGTCGGCGGCTCGGGCCGGGCGACCTGGTGCTCCTGGCCGACGACTGGGTCGACACCGGGGCACAGCTCGACGCGCTGCGCCAGGTGGTCCGGGACAGCGGCGCGCACCTGCTCGGCGCCGCCGCGCTCGTGGCGACCTGTCCACCCGCCGTCGCCGAACGCCTGCGGCTGCGCGCCCTGCTCACCGGCGACCAACTCCCCGGAGAGGCTTGACCTGAAGCACACTTCAAGCACGACGATCACACAATGGACGACGGGATCCTCGACGAGGCGTACCACCGACTGCACCGCACCGGCCCCGAGTTCGAAGGCTGGCTCTCCAACCACGGGCCGATGGCCGCGGAGGCGCTGGTCCGGCACGGGCAGGGCGCACGCGTGCACCGCTGGCTCGACGGCTACCTGCGCCGGCTGGACGAACTGCCCCGCGGCCTTCGGCCGATCGAGGACTGGCAGACCGCGCTCGGCGACCCGAAGCGGGCCGGCGACTGGCTCGACCACTTCGACCGTGAGCTGCGCGAGCGGCCATGGCGGGAGGTGCTCGGCGAATGGTGGCCCCGGCTGCTGCCCGGGATCGCGGCCGGTGCCACCCACGGCGTGATCCGGGTCGGACACGCGGTGCGGGTGCTGCACACCGACGGAGAAACCCCGGACCGCCGCACCGAACTGGGCCAGGCGCTCGGCTACTGGGCGGCCCGCTGGCAGCCGGTGCCCGGCGCCGCCCCACTCACCGGCCGCTCCGACGTCACCTCGGCGCTGGCCGGGGTGCCCCGGATCACCGAGCAGACCGGCGGCATCCGCGACCGGCTCAACCGGCTGACCGACACACCCGGATGGTCTGCATCGGTCACGTCGCTGCGCTCACCCGCCGACCCGGGCGAGGCCGCCCGCACGCTCGGCGAGCTGGTGCACCGGGCCGCGCTCGACTACCTGCGGTTCGGGCACGGCGAGCCGGTCATGCTGGTGCACGCGGTCACCGCGCCGACCGCGGTGCTGCGTACCCTGCCGGCCCTGGACCCGGCGCTGCGGGCGCCGAGCGTCGCCGCGGCCTGGTCCGCGACGGCGGCCGTGACCTCGGTGTACGCCGCGCCCGCGCCGGCCACCGCGACCCCGGCCGGCAGCCTCACCGACCCGGCCGAAGTGTTCGCCCGGGCGGCCCGGCACGGCGACGAACACGTGGTGAAGCTGGCCGACGCGGTGCTGGAGGCGTACGCGGAAACCGGCGACGAGCGGGTCCTTTCCGCGCCCGGCTACGCCGGCCACCTGATCTGATCTGGTGCAAGGAGGGGCCCCCGCTTAACGCATTCTGCATAGGCGGGGCCCCCGCTTAACACCCAGCCGGGCGCGACGGGGCGTAGCCTCGGCCGAATGTGGCCCCGAATCGGTGGACTACGCGCGCTCGCTCTGGGCACCCCCGGCGAGCTGCGCGCCCGTCTGAACACGCTCGTGGTCTCGGGTGTGAAGACCGCCACCGCCGGCCTGACCGGCGAGTACGCGCAGGAGAACGAGGAACTGGAGCACGTCGGTGAACGGCTGGCCCTGGTCGACGACAACGACGCGCTCGTCGGCGTCGTCGAGGTCACCGGCGTCGAGGTGGTGCGTTTCGCCGACGTGCCGTGGGAGTTCGCCCGCGCCGAGGGGGAGGGGGACCGGTCGATCGAGGAGTGGCGGGCCGGCCACGGTGCCTACTGGGCCCGGCAGGGCACGCCGGTCACCGACGACAGCGAGATCGTCTGCATCCGGTTCCGGCTCGTCTCCACCGAGGGCAGCCTCGGCACCTGAGGTGTTAAGAGGGGGCCCCGCCTATGCAGAAAGCGTTAAGCGGGGCCCCCTCCTTACACCTGGTGCAGCTCCGGCAGCAGCGCCGCCGCCTCGGCCAGCACCGCCTCGTCGCCGGCGTACCAACTGCTCGCCCTGGGCCAGTGCGTCATCACGTCGGTGAAGCCCAACCGGGCCGCGCGGGCCACCTGCTCCGCGAAGAAATCGGCGCTGGTCAGGGAGAACATCGGCGCCGAGTCGAGCGAGAGGTAGCGGTCAAGCGTGGCCGGATCCCGGCCCGCCTGCTCAAGCGTGCGCGTCATCCGGTCGGACAGCTCCGCCACCGTGCCCCACCAGCTCTCCAGGTCCTCGCCGTCGAGGCCGGTGGTGACCCAACCCTGCCCGAACCGGGCGACCAGCCGCATCGAGCGCGGTCCGTTCGCGGCCACCACGAACGGCACCCGCGGCTGCTGGACACAGCCGGGATTGTTACGGGCGTCGACCGCGGCGAACCACTCCCCGCGCCAGGTCGTGCCGTCCTCCCGCAGGATCAGGTCGAGCAGCTCGGTGAACTCGGCGAACCGGTCGACCCGCTGCCGCGGCGGCAGCGTCTCCCCGCCGAGCACCGCCGAGTCGAAGCCGATGCCGCCCGCGCCCAACCCGAGCAGCACCCGCCCGCCGGAGACGTCGTCGAGCGCGGTCACCTGCCGGGCGAACGCCGCCGGGTGGCGGAAGTTCGGCGAGGCGACGAGCGTGCCCAGCCGGACCCGGGAGGTCACCGTCGCCGCCGCGGTGAGCGTCGTCCACGAGTCGAACCAGGGCCCGTCAACCAGGTCACGCCAGCCGAGGTGGTCGTAGGTCCAGGCGTGGTCGAAACCCCACTCGTCGACCTGCGCCCACCGCCGCCGCGCCTCCGACCAACGCTGGTCCGGCAGGATCACGATGCCAATCCGCATGATCGCCAGGGTACGGCCCGGGCCGGCCCCACCGGCCCGGGCTGGCGGTTCACGCCGTCACGTCGGCCACCACGCAGGCGACGTTGTCCGGCGCGCCCGCCGCGTACGCCAGATCGACCAACCGCCCGACGGCGGTCTCCGGGTCGTTCGCGCCGGCCAGCGCGGCGTGCAACGCGCCGGGGTCGACCACCGCCGAGAGGCCGTCGGAGCAGAGCAGGTAACGGTCGCCTGACAACGCGGTACGCAGTGCCAGGTCCGCCTCCACCTCGGCGCCCGCGCCGAGCGCCCGGGCCAGCAGCGCCCGCTGCGGGTGCGCCCCGGCCTCGGCCGGCGTGAGCCGCCCCTGGTCGACAAGGGTCTGCACGTACGTGTGGTCCTGCGTGAGCCGGGACAGCTCGCCGCCCCGCAGCAGGTACGCCCGGGTGTCCCCGACGTGCACCAGGGCGAGCCGGGTGCCGCTCCGCACGATGGCGGTGAGCGTGCTGGCCGGCCGGTCGACGTCGGTGGCCCGCGCGCGTACCGCCCGGTCGGCCCGGGACACGGCGTCGGCGAGCGCGGACAGCAGGTCGGCGGCCGGCACGTCGGCCGGCTCCAACGACCGCAGCGCGTCCACCGCGGCGGCGCTGGCATCCGCCCCGCCGGGACCGCGTACGCCGTCGGCGACCGCCAACAGCGTGCCGCTGGCGTACGCGACGTCCTCGTTGGAGTCGCGTACCGTGCCGGTCTCGCAGCGCGTCGCGTACCGGAAGGTGTGCTCGGACATGGTGGTGCCCCTCTCGCTGAGCTGGTCGACGAGGAGCGCGACGGCCCGCCCGCGGGCGGCGGTGTCCGCGCTTACCCGCCGCCACCAGGCGTCGAGCGCCTCGACGGCGGCCTCCGGCGGCCGGCCGCAGACAGTCCGGATCTCCGCCAGCGGCATCCCGGCCCGGCGCAGCGCGGCGATCAGCCGGGCCCGGTCGAGCTGCTCCGGCGCGTAGTAGCGGTAGCCGGAGTGCGGGTCCACGGCGGCCGGCGGCAACAGCCCGCAGTCGTCGTAGATCCGCAGTGCCTTGGCGGTCAGGCGGGCCGCGCGGGCGAACGCCCCGATGGTCAGCAGCCGCACGTCGCTCTCCTCCTCGGGCCGACCCGGTTGGCCGGCCCGGACCACGCTGGGCCTTACCGCAGGGGCCGGGTCAAGCCAGCATCGCCAGCATCCGCCCGAGGTGCGGCTCGACCGTGCCGGGGCGGCGCGTTGGCTAGCCTGGCGCGGTGCCGGAACTCGAACGCCTCGCCGCCCATCATGCGCCCGCCGTGCTGCGCTTCGAGCGGGAGAACCGGGCCTACTTCGCCCGATGGGTGCCCGACCGGGGCCACGACTACTTCGCCGACTTCGCGGCCCGGCATGCGGGCCTGCTCGACGAGCAGGTTCGCGGCACGTGCCGCTTCCACGTGCTTGTCGACGCCGACGGCGCGGTGCTCGGACGGTTCAACCTGGTCGACGTGGCCGACGACCGGGCCGGACTGGGCTACCGGGTGGCCGAGCGCGCCGCCGGGCGCGGCCTGGCCCGACACGGCGTACGGCGCGTCTGTGAGCTGGCCCGCGAGGAGTACGGGCTGCGCCGGCTGGTCGCCGACGCGGCGCTGGCGAACCCGGCGTCGCTTGCGGTGCTCCGGCGTAGCGGGTTCGTGCCGGCCGGCGAGGTGGACCTGAACGGGCAGCCCGGCCGGCGGCACGTCCTCGACCTGCGCTCGCACCCGTCCTGACCAGGGCTTTTACGCGCGTGGAGCGGGTGACGGGAATGGAGCCGCATTGGCGTAAGGTCGCCCGCATGGCTGACGCTGTCGTGATTCCCGGCGGTAGGTTCGGACCGGCCGCTCCCCTGCTGATGTATACCGGCGATCTGGCGGAGCAGCGGGGCGCAACGGTGCACCGATACTCGTGGTCGCAGGAGTTTCCGCCTCCTGATCAGCCAGAAATCGAAAGCTGGGTTGGCGGTGAGATCGTTCCGCTGGTCGACACCATTGGCGGTAGCCCGCTGCTGATCGGCAAGTCGCTCGGCACGAACGCGGCAGCGATTGCCGCCGAAAGATCCTTGCCCGCCGTGTGGATCACGCCCCTGCTCACCCTGCCGTGGGTGGCTGATGCGTTGGGCCGCGCGACCGCGCCGTTCCTGCTCGGGGGTGGCACTGCCGACAAGGTATGGGACGGTGGCATCGCCCGCCGGTTGTCCCCCCCACGTGCTGGAGGTGGAAGGCGCGGACCACGGCATGTACGTACCTGGCCCACTTACCGAGTCGATCGCGGTGCTCAGTCACGTCGTGGTCGCCGTGGAGGAGTTCCTCGACGCTCTCGGCTGGCCGAGCTGATACTCCAACGTCACTTCGCCTGTCTGCGCTGGTAGTGGGATTGGCGGGCTCGGGTTCGGGTGCTGCGCGGCGAGGGTGTGCAGCGGGGTCGGGCGGGATGATCAGCACAGGTAGAAGGCCAGCTCGCCGGTGGTGCGACGCAGCGTGAGTTGATGTTGTTGCGGAAGGGGCTGATCTCCGACTTGCGGGTACCTCCTCAGCGTGATAGGCCTGTAAGCTATTTGTGAACCCAGTGGCAAGATTCTGCGTCGGATCCTCCGAGACCGGTTCTGGGCGCATGCGGGCCGCAACGTCAACTGAATTGAGATTCCTATGAGCATCGCCCTTTCCACGGTGAAGGCTGGGCTGCGCGTAGCCTCGGTGGTCGTACCGGGTCTCGCCGGGAAGTGGACGTTCGCACTGTTCTGCAAGCTCCGGACCCCGTCGCGGGTGCGCCCCGACGAGGCCGAGGTCCACGCCCAGGCCCAAGTGGATAGCATCGAGTACAACGGTCGGCGGGTCGTCACCTACCAGTGGGGGGACGGCGCCAAGCCCGTCCTGGTGGTCCACGGCTGGGAGTCTCGCGGCTCGCGGTACGCACCCCTGGTGGCGGAGTTGCTCGCCCGTGGATACAGCGCGGTCACCTTCGACGCACCTGGTAACGGCGACTCCGAGGGAAATCGCACCACGCTGCTTGAGTACGCGGACATCATCGAGAAACTGTACGAGCGGCACGGCCCCTTCCAGGCGGCCGTCGCCCACTCGTTCGGGTCGTTGGCGCTCTTCCACGCCATGCGCAAAGGGGTCAAGGTCGACCGCGTGGTGACGGTGAACGCCGTGTGCGACTTCGACTACCTGGTCCACCGGTTCAGCGAGGAACTCGGTTTGCCCGAGCGCCTGAGGAAGGATCTGAGCCGCCGGTTCGAGGGCCTGTTCCCACAGGAGCAGGACATCTACCGCCGCTTCTCCGTCCCGTACCACGCGGACCGGGTGACCGGTCCCGTGCTGGTGATCCACGACGAAGACGACCTCCGGATCGAGATGTCGCAGGCCAAGAAGATCGCCGCGGCCTTCCCCGGCCAGTCTCGGATGATCACCACTCAGGGCTTCGGACACAGCAAGATCCTCACCGATCCGAGGACGCTGACGGTCATCGCGGACTTCGTGTCGGAATCCAACGTCTGACCGCAGCGCCGTGCACGCCGGCCGACTTGATCCCCTTTTTTCAGGAACCCGGTCTCGTCGACGATCAACACCTCGTCGAGACCGGGGCAAGCCTGGCCGACCTGATGGCCCGGATGGGTCACGCCTCGACCCGGGCCGCGCTGATCTACCAGAACGCCGCCCGCGAGCGTGACGAGCACATCACTGATGCCCTCACCTCGCAGATCAAGGAGAGCAGGGATCGGGCACGTAGCAGTCACGGCCGGCGCAAGAAGCGGTAGCGAGAGCCGGCGGCCTGGTCGCGGTGGTCCTTGGTGGCCTGGTTTGACCCCGGTTGTCCTGCCCCAATGGCACGCTAATGGCACGCCACGAGGGGCTTGCTACGGCCGGAGCAAGGCGCTGAGGGCGGCGGCCATTCGGGTCATCTCCTCGCCCGCTTCCAACACGAAGACCGCTCTGGCTGACCATCCCGTGTCATCGGGGTCGAACCCCGGCGGACGGAGGGTTACGCCGAGCGAGACGTAACCGCGCCCGTCATGACGCGCGTCGAAGCAAAGCTCCCGCTCCATTGACCTCCAGGTACGGATGTCCAGCCACCCCTTCCACCCTGCGGCCAGGGAGTCGAGGAAGACCGGCAGAGCGACAATGTCCGGGCTCCTGCACAGGCCGTCGATCATGGCCACGGTCGAAGCCGTCATCCCGTCCTCGTGCAGCTCGGTGGCGACGGTGAACACGTAACCGTCGCCGTAAGGGTCCTCAGGTGGATGAACGACCCACCGCGCGCCACCAGGGCGGCGCAGCACGTACGGCTCTCTCATGACTGCAGTCTCCGGACGCCCGATCGGCTCGTCCACGGGATTCGAGGGCAAGCCGGCGGAGCCGGTGCGGAAGTCGATCGCCGGAAGCCCGACGGAGGCCATCCGGGCTGGCGATCGTCTCGGCCGGCTCCCGATCGTCGAGAGAGGTGTCACTCCTGTGGGCGTGGCAGCCCGTCGGTTCTCGGCGGCTTCCCCGCCAAGATCAAGCGTGCCGACTACGCGCGACGCTGGATCGACCAGCGGCCGAACCTGCGACCCCGGACCGTGCACCTGTACGGGCGGCTGCTCGACAAGCACATCGTGCCGTACCTCGGCGGAGTGGAACTGGGGAAGCACTCGCGTTCACCATCGAGAGTGGACGCCCGATCCCGTACCGGGCACGGCCAGCGCAAGAAGCGTAAGAACGACCGAGGCCCCAGCCAGGGAACCTGTCCTGAGCTGGGGCCTCACGCTGGAGCGGGTGACGGGAATCGAACCCGCACTGTCAGCTTGGGAAGCTGATGTTCTGCCATTGAACTACACCCGCAGGCGGCCCCACTGTACCTGAGGTCACCATCCCCGTGCACCCAGGTACCCCCGCGTCGCCGCCACCTCACCCGAACTGGAGTGGATCAAACACGCTCGGTGCGTACGGGCCAGGGATGTTGCACGCCGGCAACATATGGGCGTTCTCAAATGCGTCGATGGGATGTAACGTCTGCCCCACGTTTCCGACCCGGCGTGACACACCCCCGGTCACGTCGTCAGAAAGAGGTGGGCCCATGGGACTTCGTCCCAACCTGCTGACCCGGCGTACCGCCGGTGTCGCGACGTCGACCCTTGCGCTGCTGCTCAGCACCGCGGCCGTCGGCGTCGTCCCCGCTGCTTCGGCCTTCTCGGCCGCCCCGGCCGGCGTCTGCGCCGAGCCGGCCGACAGCCACGCCAACGCCCGCGTCGCCAAGGGTGGCAACGCCAAGCTCGACCCGAACGAGCTGACCGCCAAGCAGGTACGCGAGCGCGAGGCCGACCTCGCCGCCGCGCAACGCGCACGGGCCAACTTCCGCACCGGCGCCGTCGCCCCACTGGCGACCGTGACCATCCCGGTCGTCGTGCACGTCATCCAGAAGAACAGCACCCGGGCCGGCGGCAACATCACCGACTCGATGATCAACCAGCAGATCAGCGTGCTCAACCAGGCGTACGCGGGCTCGACCGGCGGCGCGGCCACCGCGTTCTCCTTCTCACTCTCGAAGATCAACCGCGTGACCAACACGTCGTGGTACCCGATCGTGCAGGGCTCCTCGGCCGAGCGCTCGATGAAGACCTCACTGCGTCAGGGCGGCAAGAACACGCTCAACATCTACCTCGGTGAGCTGAGCGACAGCCTGCTCGGCTGGGCGACCTTCCCGAAGCAGACGCTCGACAAGATGGACGGCGTGGTCGTGCTCAACGAGTCGCTGCCCGGCGGCACCGCGACCAACTACAACCAGGGCGACACCGGCACCCACGAGATCGGCCACTGGCTGAACCTCTACCACACCTTCCAGGGCGGCTGCTCGGGCTCGGGCGACGGCGTCTCCGACACCCCGGCCGAGGCGTCCCCGGCCTACCAGTGCCCGACCGGCCGGGACACCTGCTCCGCGGCCGGCAAGGACCCGATCACCAACTTCATGGACTACACGTACGACTCCTGCATGTACCAGTTCACCGCGGGCCAGGCGAGCCGCATGCTCACCGCGTGGAACGCGTACCGCGCGGCCTGACCCGACGCACCGCGAAGCGGCGCCGGCTCTGTCTGAGGACAGGGCCGGCGCCTGTCGTTTCCGGCCCGGGCCGGGGCCACCGCGGCGGCCCCGGCCCGAGCGCGAGGTCAGGCGGCCGAGCGGCGGGTGTCGAAGCCGTGCCGGCCCCGCCGGCCCTCCGCGACGAGCGGGTCGCGCCGGGCCGGTGCGGACCCGCGCGGGTCGAGCCAGAGCCGCATCTGCGGTCGGCCGACGCCGGGGCGGGCGACCGGATCGCGCCGGGTCAGCATCGCCACCTCGACGGAGAACTCGAACAGCTTCCAGTCACCGAGCGGCGCCGCCCGGCCGATCCGGGCCAGCCGGGCCACCGTCGCCGGGTCGGTCACCTGATGAGCGCGACCCGCAACGTACGCCTCGTCGTCGCTCTCCTCCGGCGGGAACGAGTGAAGCGCGTAGCGGCCGTCGCGTTCGAGGTCGCGACGCTTGGGCGAGTCGATGACGAAGCACCACAGCCCGTCATCGGTGATCAGCGGGGAGACCGGGTGCACGCGGGGCCCGCCGTCGGCGCGGACCGTGGCGAGGTAGCCGAAGCCCGGCCCGTACTGCTGGATCAGAAGGCGGATCTCGGCGGCGAGTCGGGGCTCGTCGGCGGCGAATTCGGACCAGGAAGCCATGCCGACATTCTATCGAACACGTGTACGAAGAAGTAGTCCGACACGCAGGTGGTCGCTATGGTGTTCCGATGCTGCTCTCCGACCGCGACCTGGTCTCCGAGATAAAGACGGGCACGCTCGCGCTGGAGCCCTTCGAGCCCACACTGGTGCAGCCGTCAAGCATCGACGTACGCCTGGACCGGCTGTTCCGGGTCTTCAACAACCACCTCTACACCCACATCGACCCGTCGATGCAGCAGGACGACCTGACGTCGATGGTGGAGGTGCCGGAGGGGCAGCCGTTCGTGCTGCACCCGGGCGAGTTCGTGCTCGCCTCCACACTGGAGGTGATCTCGCTGGGCGAGGAGCTGGCCGGCCGGCTGGAGGGCAAGTCGTCGCTGGGCCGGCTCGGGCTGCTGACGCACTCCACCGCCGGCTTCATCGACCCGGGCTTCTCCGGTCACGTCACGCTTGAGCTGTCGAACGTGGCGAACCTGCCGATCACGCTCTGGCCGGGCATGAAGATCGGCCAGCTCTGCATCTTCCGGCTCTCCTCGCCGGCCGAGCACCCGTACGGCTCGGCTGTCTACGGGTCGCGCTACCAGGGCCAGCGCGGCCCGACGCCGAGCCGGTCCTGGCAGAGCTGGCGCACCTGGCCGACCCGCTGACGCCCGCCGACCGTTGTTAAGCGGGGCCCCCGCCTATACCGAATGCGTTAAGCGGGGGCCCCTCCTTGCATCTCAGGCGGGGCGGCCGTAGCTGTTGATGTCGCCGTCGTCGTAACGCTTCATGGTGATGGGCTTGCCGGACTGGGAGGCGTGCACCACCCAGCCGTCACCGACGTACATCCCCACGTGGTGCAGGTCGCCGTAGTAGAAGACCAGGTCACCGGCGCGCAGCTCGGCGCGGCTCACACGCTTCGTCACGTTGTGCTGCTGGCGGGCGTTGTGCGGCAGCGAGACACCGGCCTTGGCCCAGGCCGCCATGGTCAGGCCCGAGCAGTCGAAGTGGTCCGGTCCGGCGGCGCCCCAGACGTAGATCTTGCCGATCTGGGCGCAGGCGAACTTGACCGCCACCCCGGCCGCGCCACCCGGGTATCCGGACGGGCAGGGCGCCGGGCGCAGCGGGCCACCGCCGCCGTTGCCGTACACCTTGAGCCGCAGCTTCTGCAGCTTGGCGATCTCGGCGTCGATCTGCTTCTTCTTCGCCGCGAGCTGGGCCTCGGTGCGGCCCAGGTCGGCGACCATCTCGTCAAGCGGCTTCTTCTTCGCCGCCAGCTCGTCGCGCAGCTCGGCGATGGTGCGCACCTGCTCCTGCTGGTGGTGCGCGAAGCGGTCGAGCAGTTCCAGGCCACTCATCAGCTCACCCGGCGAGCGGCTACCAAGCATGGCGTTGACGGTCGAGAGGTTGTCGCCCTTGTAGGCGTCGGCGGCGAGCCCGCCGACCTGGCCGAGCGCGGCGTCCACCCGGGCCTGGAGCGGGGCGATCTGCCGGCCGAGCGCGTCGGCCTGCTTGCGCCGCAGCGCGAGCTGCTCGCGTACGGCGTTCACCTGCTCGATGACGGGTTCGAGCTTGTTCCAGTCGCGGTCGATCCGGGCTTCGATCTCGGCGACCGAGGGTTCGGCGTGTGCCGCCGTCGCGCCTCCGGTCAGGACGACCGCGGCGCCGACCAGGGCGGCGAGTGTGGTGGTGAAGCGGGACCAGCGGGAACGCGGCGCGACGGCGGACCGGTCGACCGACCGGCTCGACGTCGGCCGCGGGGCATGGTGTGCCACCGGGCGTCGGTACTCCTTCTTCCTGACCGCCTACCGGGTTAGCTGACGGGTTCGGGCGGGAAGGGAGACGCCCTACCGCAGTGGCTGCGGATTCACCCCAGGTACCTGGGTCCCCGATTCACCCGAAGGCGACTCGGCGGTGTCGGACCGTCACCGACCGGGTTGGACGGTGAACGTGCGGCCGACAATTGGCCAGAGTAGGGATCCCCGTTATCGATCCGCAACCCGAACGGCCGTGACACTCCGTACGGGATGGGCGACCCCGGACATGAGTGAAGCTTTTTTTCATATCAGATTATCCGTCGGAAAGGTATTGACGTCACGGGTGCGTGGAGTGAGGGTGGGGACGCAGTGACCCCCATCCCTGTCCAGGAGGTTCGATGCACCTCTCGCCCCCGCCGTCGGCCGGACGGATGCTGCTCGCCGCCGCCGTGGCGACAGCCACCGCGCTGGCGGTCACCGGCCCGGTGACCGCCGCGCCACCGAACACCCCATCCGGCGCCGACCGGCAGAAGCAGTACGCCGCCGCGGCGGCCGAGTACGGCGTACCGCAGAACGTGCTGCTCGGCGTCTCCTACCTGGAGTCGCGCTGGGACGCCCACCCGGGCCAGCCCAGCACCAGCGGCGGCTACGGCCCGATGCACCTGACCGACGCCGCGCACGTCCTCGCCTCGCCCCGCAACGGGCACGTCGACGAGGACGAGGACCCGCGCGGCGACGACTCCCGCCCGCGCACCCTCGACCCGGCCACCACCGCCGCACCGGCCCGGGAGAAGCCGCTGCCCACCGCCTCGCTCCAGACGCTCGACGCCGCCGCGACGCTCACCGGACTCGACCCGGGGACGCTGCGCACCGATCCGGCCGCGAACATCCGTGGCGGCGCGGCGCTGCTCGCCTCGTACCAGAAGGCACTGGGCGGGCCGGTCGGGGCCGGCACCGACGCCGCGGCCTGGTACGGCGCGGTGGCCCGCTACTCCGGCGCGGACACCTCGGACGCGGCGGCGGCCTTCGCCGACGAGGTCTACGACCAGCTCGGCCAGGGCGCGACCCGGACCACCGACGACGGGCAGCGGGTCACCATGGCCGCCACCGCCGCCCGGCCGGACCGCGGGGTGCTGGCCCGGCTCGGGCTGCGCCACGCGCAACGGCCGGACGGGCTGGAGTGCCCGGTGCGGCTTGCCTGCGAGTGGATCCCCGCCCCGTACGAGCAGCTCAGCGCGGACCCGGGCGACTACGGCAACCACGACCTGGGCAACCGGCCCAAGCAGCAGAAGATCGAGTACATCGTCATCCACGACACCGAGGGTTACTTCGACCCCAGCGTCGACCTGGTGAAGCGCGCCGACTACCTCGGCTGGCACTACACGCTGCGCTCGGCGGACGGCTACGTCGCCCAGCACATCAAGGCCAAGGACGTCGGCTGGCACGCCGGCAACTGGTACGTCAACGCCAAGTCCATCGGCCTGGAACACGAGGGCTTCGCCGGGCACGGCGCCTGGTACACCGAGGCGATGTACCGGAGCTCCGCCAAGCTGGTCCGCTACCTGGCGCAGAAGTTCGGCATCCCGCTCGACCGGCAGCACATCATCGGTCACGACAACGTGCCAGGCATCACCGCCGCGGCGGTCGGAGGCATGCACTGGGACCCGGGCCCCTACTGGGACTGGTCGCACTACTTCGACCTGATGAAGGCGCCGTTCCGGACCCTCGGCACCGCGCGTACCGGCCTGGTCACCATCGACCCGGACTTCACCACCAACCGGCCGGCGTTCGTCGGCTGCAACCAGCAACCGCCTGGTGTCCCGACGCCCACCCCGCCGGCCGAGCCCTGCCCGTCGCGCGGCTCCTCGGCGGTGATCCTGCGAACCGCGCCGAGCGCGGACGCCCCGCTCGTCAACGACCTCGGGCTGCGCCCGGACGGCACGCCGGACACGATGTACATCTCCGACCACGGCGCCCGCGCCTCCGCCGGACAGACGTACGCGGTGGCCGGCCGGCAGGGTGACTGGACGGCGATCTGGTATCTCGGCCGGAAGGCGTGGTTCCACAACCCGGCCAAGGCGCCCACGGCCAAGTGGGCCACCGGCTTCGTGGTGACGCCACGGCCCGGCCGGGCCACCGTCCCGGTGTACGGCCGCGCCTACCCGGAGCAGGCCGCCTACCCGGACACCATTCCGTACCAGGCCATCTCCCCGCTCCAGTACACGTTCGCGGCGGGCCAGCGGTACGCCGTCGGTGGCGTGCTGCCGGGCGAGTACTACCGGGCGGTCTCGTTCGACGGCTCGGCTCCCGGCGACCGCACCGTGGTCCGTGGCAAGAACCGGTACGTGCAGGTCCAGTTCGGTCACCGGATCATGTTCGTGAACCTCGACGACGTGCTGATCCTGCCGTCGCCGGTCGGCGCGCCCCGGTAGCGGAACCCGCGGCGCGCCCCGGTGGCGGCCCCGACGCGAGGAAGGCCCCCGGTCCAGTGGACCGGGGGCCTTCTCGATGCCTCGGGTGCGCCTCAGCCGACCCGGACGAAACCGGCGAGCGGTTGGGTGCTGATGCTCGACACCTGCACCGGTTTGCCGGTCCGGGGCGCGTGCACCATCACCCCGTTGCCGAGATAGAGCCCGACGTGGTGCAGGTCGCTACCGAAGAAGACCAGGTCACCAGGTCTCGCCTCGGAGCGGGAAACCTTACGGCCCTCGTTCCACTGGGCGCCGGTGAAGTGGGTGAGCGAGATGCCCGCCGCCTTGTAGGCGTACTGCGTCAGGCCGGAGCAGTCGAACGAGTTCGGGCCGGTGGCGCCCCACACGTACGGGTCGCCGACCTGGGCGCACGCCGTCTTGATGGCGGTACGCGCGGCGCTGCTCACCACCCCGTCGATCTTCGGGCAGCCGGCCGGGCGGATCGAGGTCACCGGCAGCATCCCGGTGAGCCGCCTGATCTCGGCGTCGATCTGCTTCTTCTGCGAGGCCAGCTTGGCCTCCTGCTGCTGCTCGGTCGCGATCAGCCGGTCGAGCTTCTGCTTCTGCGCGTTGTACTTGTCGCGGGCCGCGAGCACGCTGGCGATCTGCTTCCGCTGGTCGTCGGCGACCCGGTCGAGCATGACGAGCTGCTCGGCCAGGGTGCCCGGCTTGGTGCTCACCAGCAGCGCGCCCATCTCCTGCGAGGGGCCGCGCATGTAGTAGCGGGCGGCGATGTCGCCGACCTTGTTCATCGCCAGCGTGGAGGCCAGCTCCAGCGGCACCATCTTGTTCTGCAGGTCAGCGGACTTCTTCTTGTTGACCTTGAGCTGGGAGCGGACCTTGTTGTAGTCCTCGATGGTGGGTTCGAGCTTCTCCCACTGCTTGTCGATCTGCGCGTCGATCTCGTCCACCGAGGGCGCCGCGTACACCGGGGCAGCCAGCATCCCGGCGCCGACCGCGACGGCCGCGACCAGGGTGAGGAGACGGCGTACCACCCGGTGCGACCCGGCCCACCGGCCGGGGGGAGCGCTCGGGGCGTGACGTTGAGGGGGCATGGTTGCCACCGGCACGGACTCCTTTGCAACCGACCGCCGGGCGCCTCGCGATAGGGAAGATCGAGGCAGACGACCCACAGCGGTCGGTGCATCACATTAGGGAAGACACCGGGGTGGAATCAAGGCGGCTGTTTGTTCAATCATGTTTCCGCAATCGGTTGCACACCAAGGGTATTCATTCACTTGCCCATGATTGCCGTCAATACATCGTCGAGCGTGACCACGCCCAGGGGCAGCCGACCGTCGTTGACCAGCACCATGTGCCGGCGCTCGCGGCGCATCGCCAGCAGCAGGTCGGCGAGCGTACGGTCCGGCGGCACCACGGCCAGCGGCCGGTAGACCTCGGCCGGCACCGGAGCCCGGCGGCTCGCCCCGGCGTACCCGAGCACGTCCTTCACGTGCACGAAACCCAGCACCCGACGGGTGGTCCGCTGCACCACCGGGAAGCGGGACCGCCCTGTGCGGGTCGCCAGCACCTCCAGCGAGGCCGGTGAGACGTCCTCGGCCACCGTGGTCACCGTGGACCAGGGTTGCAGGGCGTCGGCCGCGGTGCGGCTGTGCAGGGCGAGCGCGCCGGTGATCCGGGCGTGCTCCTCGGCGTCCAGCAGCCCCTCGGTACGCGCCTGGGAGACCAGCCCGGCCAGCTCCTCGGCGGTGAACACGGTCTTCACCGCGTCCGTCGCCTCCACCCGCCACAAGCGCAGCACCTGCCGGGCCGACCACTTCATCGCCACCAGCAGCGGCTTGGTCGCGAGGCAGAAGGCGAGCATGGCCGGGCCGAGCCAGAGCGCCGACGGCTCCGGACCGGCGAGCGTGATGTTCTTCGGCACCATCTCGCCGACCACCGTGTGCAGGAACACCACCACGGCCAACGCGATCACGAAAGCCACCGGGTGCACCGCCGAGGCCGGCAGGCCGAGCGCGGTGAACGGCATCTCCAGCAGGTGCGCGAGCGCCGGCTCGGCGATCGCGCCCAGGCCGAGCGAGCAGACCGTGATGCCGAGCTGCGCGCCGGCGATCATCAGCGGGATCTGGTTCATCGCGGCGAGCGCCCACCGGGCCCGCTTCGACGACTCCGCGAGCGGTTCGATCACCGTACGGCGAGACGCGATCAACGCGAACTCGCTGCCCACGAAGAAGGCGTTGCCGAGCAGCAACACCAGGGCCACAAGCAGCTCAGGCACCGTCGTCGAACTCCTCGGGGCGAAGCACCCGGACCTGCTCGATCCGGTGCCTGTCGACCTCCACCACGGTGAACTCGTAACCGGCCGCGTCGACCGTCTCGCCGGGGACCGGAATGCGCCCGAGCCGGGCCATCAGGAAGCCGCCGAGCGTCTCGTACGGCCCCTCGGGCAACCGGAACCCGGTCTGCTCGACCAGCTCGTCGGCGCGCAGCACGCCGTCCACCAGGACCGTCCGCTCCCCGCCGGGCACGGTCAGCTCCGCCGGCCCCAGGTCGTCCACCGCGGCCGGGTCGAACTCGTCGGCGATCTCCCCGACCAGCTCCTCGACCAGGTCCTCCACGGTCACCACGCCGTCGGTGCCGCCGTACTCGTCGACCACGATCGCCAGGTCCGCGCCGGCGTCCTTCAGGGCGGCAAGCACCCCGTCCAGGTCCAGGCTCTCCGGCACGTACACCGGTTCCCGGGCGACCGCGGCGACAGTGGTGACGGCCCGGCGGGCAAGCGGCACGCCAAGCGCGTCGGGCACCCCGGCGACGCCGGTGACCAGGTCGAGCGTCTCCTCGTACACCGGGAACCGGGTCCGGCCGGTCCGCCGGGACGCCTCCAGCAGCTCGGCCACCGAGGCGGTGGCGCGCAGCGCGATCACGTCCACCCGCGGGGTCATCGCCTCGGCGGCGCGCTTGTCGCCGAAGCGGATGGTGCGGCGCAGCAGCATCGCGGTGTCCGGCGGCAGCGCGCCGGCCCGCGCCGAGATGGCCGCCAGCAACCCCAGTTCCTCCGGGGAGCGGGCGCTCGCCAGCTCCTCCTGCGGCTCCACCCCGAGCCGGCGGACCAGCCGGTTGGCCGAGTCGTTGAGCAGCCGGATCAGCCACCCGCAGGCGCGGGAGAAGGCCCGCATCGGCGCGGCGGTGACAAGCGCGGCCGGCATCGGACGGGCCAGCGCCAGATTCTTCGGCACCAGCTCGCCGAAGAGCATCGAGAGGAGCGTGGCCAGGGCCAGGGCGAGCAGCCCGGAGAAGCGTTCCGCCCCGCCGAACGGGTGCAGCAGCGGCGCCACGAGCCGGGCCAGGGCCGGCTCGGCGAGATATCCGGTGAGCAGCGCGGTGATGGTGATGCCGAGCTGGGCGCCGGAGAGCTGGAAGGACAGGTCCCGCAGCGCCCGCCGTACGGTGGCGGCCCGGGCGTCCCCCTCGCCGGCCCGCCTGTCGATCTCCGCGCGGTCGACGGTGACCAGGGCGAACTCGGCCGCGACGAAGAAGGCGTTGCCGGCGGTCAGCAGCACGAAGCCGACCAGGGGCAACAGCGTCAGAACCAGCAGGCCGTCGATGGGCGTGATTGTGGCACGCGAGCGCCGGTGGCGGGTCACCCCGCCCGGGTACGCCTCAGCCGGCCGCCGGGGCGGTCTCCTTCTCGCCGGCCGGCGCCTCCGGCTTGACCGAACGCAGCAGCACGCTCGCCACGTCGACCACCTCGACGTCCTCGCCGGCGCCCTTGCCGTTCACCCCGTCGTTGAGCATCGTCGAGCAGAACGGGCAGCCGACCGCGATGGTCTTCGCCCCGGTGGACATGGCCTCCTCGACCCGGTCCACGTTGATCCGCTTGCCGATCTTCTCCTCCATCCACATCCGGGCACCGCCGGCGCCGCAGCAGAAGGAGCGCTCGCTGTTGCGTGGCATCTCGGTCAGCTCACCCTGCATCGAGTCGCCGAGCACCTCACGCGGGGCGGCGAAGATCCGGTTGTGCCGGCCCAGGTAGCAGGGGTCGTGGTAGGTCACGCCGCCGTCGACCGGCTGCACCGGGGTGAGCTTGCCGGCGCTGACCAGGTGGGCCAGCAACTGGGTGTGGTGCACCACCTCGAACTCGCCGCCGAGCTGGCCGTACTCGTTGCCAAGGGTGTTGAAGCAGTGCGGGCAGGTGGCCACGATCTTCCGCTTGGCCTTCTCCCGGCCCTCGAACGCCTCGTTGAGCGTCTCGACGTTCTGCTGGGCGAGCATCTGGAAGACGAACTCGTTGCCGATCCGACGGGCCGGGTCACCGGAGCAGGTTTCGCCCTCGCCGAGGATGGCGAAGCTGACACCTGCCTCGTTCAGCAGCGTGGCGACCGCGCGTGTGGTCTTCTTGGCCCGGTCCTCGAACGCGCCGGCGCAGCCGACCCAGAACAGGTATTCGAAGTCGTCGACCTCGCCGACCCGGGGCACCTCGAACCCGAGCCCCTTGGTCCAGTCCTCGCGGGTGTTCTGCGGCGCCCCCCACGGGTTGCCCTTGTTCTCCAGGTTGCGCAGCATGACGCCGGCCTCGGACGGGAAGCTCGACTCGATGAGCACCTGGTAGCGGCGCATGTCGACGATGTGGTCGACGTGCTCGATGTCCACCGGGCACTGCTCGACGCAGGCGCCGCAGGTGGTGCAGGACCAGAGCACGTCCGGGTCGATGACGCCGCCTTCCTCGGCGGTGCCGATCAGCGGCCGGTCGGCCTCGGCCATGGCCAGCACGTCGACGCCGGCCAACTGCTCCGCGGTGCCCTTCTCCTCGCCGGCCAGGTCCTTGCCGCCGCCGGCCAGCAGGTAGGGCGCCTTGGCGTACGCGTGGTCGCGCAGGCTGAGCACCAGCAGCTTCGGCGACAGCGGCTTGCCGGTGTTCCAGGCCGGGCACTGCGACTGGCACCTGCCGCACTCGGTGCAGGTGCTGAAGTCGAGCAGGCCCTTCCAGGTGAACTGCTCGACCTGGGCGACGCCGAACTGGTCTTTTTCCGGGTCGGCCTCCTCGAAGTCGAGCGGCTTGCCCTCGCTCGTCATCGGCCGCAGCGGACCCAGGCCGGAGCCGGCGGGCTTGGCCGGGTCACGCTTGAAGAAGATGTTGGGGAAGGCCAGGAAGCGGTGCCAGGCCACACCCATGGTGACGTTGAGCGAGATCACGATGAGCCACGTCATCGAGATCACGATCTTGATGAGGGCGGCCACGCTGACGCCTGCCGACCAGTCCGGGAGCGCGGCGCCGACCGCATGGCTCAGCGGGGTGGCCCAGAGCGGGTGCTCGAAGTGGTCGGTGGCGACCTTGAAGCCCCGGATGACGAACCCGAAGATCAGGACCAGCAGCACGACCCACTCGACGAAGTAGCCCTGCCACATGGTCGACCCGGTGAACCGGGACAGGCCGCCGGGGCGGGTCGGCCGGTTGCGCAGCCGGATGGCCATCAGCACCACGATGCCGACCAGGCCCAGGATGCCGATCCATTCGGTGGCCAGGCCGAACACGGTCCAGTGCCCGATCACCGGCAGCCCGCCACCGGGCGAGACCACCTCGAAGTACGCCTCGAGCACCAGCAGCGACAGCACGATGAAGCCGACCATCACGAACCAGTGGGCGGCCCCGACCACGCTCCACTTCAGCATGCGGGTGTGGCCGGCGGTCTCCACGAGCATCTTCGTCGTGCGGGCGCCCTTGTCGGCGAACCGCTCGGGCGCGGGCTGCCCGAGCCGGATGACGGCGGTCATCTTCATGACCGCACGCACCGCAAGCCACACCGCCACGGCGGTGATGGCGACCGCGAGGATCGTGGTGACGATCTGGACGCTGCCCATCGAGTTGGCCTCCCGGTCTGCTGCTTGTCAGTGCAGCCTACGCGGAAGGTTACTCAGCAGTAACGTGAGTCTTCTCGCATCGGCCACGCCGCCCTGCGGACACCTTAGGTGGATCGACGCCCGGGTGCCGGGCAGGGGCGGCGTGGCGTGACGTGAGCCGGGATGGAGACCCGCTGCTCAGCGCCAGCGGGAGAGCAGGATCAGCGAGGACACCATCGCGCCGAAGCCCACCGCGAGGTTCCAGTAGCCCCAGGAGGCGACCGGGTATGCCTGCTCGGAAAGGTAGTAGACGACCAGCCAGCCGATGCCGACCACGATCAGCGCGACGGCGGTGGCCGGCAGCCAGATCGGGCTAGGCTTGCGCGTCGACGCCGTCGCCGTCGGACGCACGTCCGTCGGCGGGGTGTACACCTTCTTCTTGCGGACCTGTGACTTGGGCACGACGCTCTCCAGAGGGGGGTACGACCTCGTCCGGCCTGACAACCGGGCGCGGGGGCGACGGTCCATGGCCAATAATGTTCGACAGCTAGCGTAGTCCGGACGGGCCGTCCAAGCCACGAATGGGGCCGGGCCGGTGCGGGGAGTTACCGAAAAGAGCGGACTTTTCGGGTCGAGCAGGTCGGTTCGCATCGACGCGGGCCGGAACGAGACGACGGGAAAGGGAACGCCCGGTGGAGTACACGTCCGGCGCCGCCTCCTGGCAGAAGGCCCTCCGCCGCGCGGTTGCCGGCCTGCTGCCCCGCCGGGCGCGCCAGCGGCGCCCGGGATGGTCGGTCGGCGTACCCCTGATCGCCGCCGCGGCCGGGCTGCTCTTCACCACGAGCGCGACCACCGCCGGCGGCACCCCGCTTCGTGAGGACCGGCGACCCCAGCTCACCCAGCTCATCGAGGACCGGCGCGAGCAGGTGGCGGCAAGCGAGGCCAAGGCCGCCCGGCTGCGCGACGAGGTCGAGGCACGCACCGAGTCGCTGGCCGGCAGCGACGGGCCGGTGAAGACGCAGCGCGAACGGGCCGCCGCGAGCCGGCAGGCCGCCGGTTTCACCGCGCTCACCGGCACCGGCATCACGATCGAACTGAACGACGCCGACTGGGGCCCCGGCCAGCCGCTGCCCAAGGGCGCCAGCAACGACGACCTGGTCGTGCACCAGGGCGACGTGCAGGCGGTCGTGAACGCGCTCTGGGCCGGCGGCGCGGAGGCCATGTCAATCATGAACGTCCGCGTGCTGAGCACAAGCGCGGTACGCTGCGTCGGTAACACCCTGCTGCTGCACGGCCGGGTTTACTCCCCTCCTTTCAAGATCGTGGCCATCGGTGATCCCGCCGGATTCCAGCGGGCGCTCGCCGCATCCAAGGGAGTCCGGGAGTTCAAGGAAGTGGCTGACCACTACCAGCTCGGCTACACCGAGCACACCTCCACCGTCACCGTGCCCGCGTTCGAAGACTCCACCGCGCTCCAGTCGGCGACGGTGCCCAGGTGACCGGCGACGACCCCCACGACCGTGACACCCGCGGACGCGGCCGGCAGCAGGAGGAGCCGACCGCGTTCCTCCCGAAGGTCGACCGCCCGGCGCCCGCGCCGCCGCCCCCGCTGAACCTGCCCTGGCCGGACGCCGGCCCGTCCCACTCCGCCCCGGCGCGACGCGGACCCACCGCCCGCCCGACCGCACCGCCACCGCCCGCCTGGCCGGGCAACCAGTCCCGCCCGCCGGCCGCCGCCTCCCGCGCCGAGGCATACCCGCCGGCCGGCCGGCCGGCGGAGACGCCACCCGTCGACCCTCGGCGGTACGCCGGTCCCACGGCTCCCACCGCCGACCGGCGGTTCGCGCCACCCGGCCGGGGAGCGCAATTCCGCCCCCCCGCCGACGGCCCCCACGACCGCCGCACCGGCCCGGACCGTTCCGACATGCCGTCCGGGCGCACCGGCGGGATGCCCGGCGCCGGCGTGCGACCGGCCGCGCCGGGTGACGGGCCAACCGACTTCATCCCGCCGATGACCGGGCGGCCCGAGCGGCACGCCGGGGCGCCCGGCGGGCCCGAGCGGCGCGCCGGCGTACCCCGGTCGGACGGTCCGGTCGGGCGCGGCCCGGACGTGCCCACGCCGGCCGACCCCGGCGCGACCGCGTTGCTTCCCACAGTCACCCGCCCGCCGGCCGATCCACGGTTGGACGCCACCGGGCTGATGGGCGCGGTGCCCCCGGCGCCGGACACCGGCGGCGACGGCGGCGAACCACCGGCCGAGCCGCCGCGACCACGGCGCGGTGAGCGGGTGGTGCAGCTCCGGCCGGAGCAGACCGGCGAGGGCTACAAGAGCGTCTACTCCGAGCTGACCCGCCCGACCACCGGCACCCGCCTGCGCACGCTCGTCCGGGGCGCGGGCGAGCTGCTGATCACGTTCGGTCTGGTGGTGCTCCTCTTCGCCGGGTACGAGATCTGGGGCAAGTCGGTCATCGTCGACGCCCACCAGAACGACCTGAACGGCCAGCTCGCCCAGGAGTGGGCGGCGGACCCGACAGTCGGCCCGACCACCGGCCCGAGCACGAAGCCGAAGCCGCCGGCCGAGGGAAAGCCGGTCGCCGGCCTCTACATCCCGACGCTCGACAAGCACTGGGTGGTGGTCGAAGGGGTGACCCCGGACGACATCCGCTACGCCCCCGGGCACTACCCGGACAGCGCCATGCCCGGCGAGGTGGGCAACTTCTCCGTCGCCGGCCACCGCATCCGGTCCACGTTCTGGCGGCTGGACGAGCTGAACACGGACGACGCCATCGTGGTCGAGACCAAGACCGATTGGCTCGTCTACCGGGTCTACCAGCAGCGCATCGTCAAGCCGTCCCAGGTGGAGGTGGTCGCGCCGGTGCCGGGGAAGCCGGGCAGCAAGGCGACCGAGAAGCTGCTCACGCTCACCACCTGCAACCCCAAGTTCGACAACTACCAGCGGCTGATCATCCACGCCCGCTTCGACCACGCCCAGGCCAAGTCGGCGGGCCGACCGGCCGAGCTGGAGGGCTGACCCGTGTACTCGTGGATCTGGCGGAAACTGCCGTTCGGGCTGCCCGGCAAGCTGATCGGTTCGATGCTGCTTGCCGTCGCCACCGTCGCCCTGCTCTGGCTCGTCGTCTTCCCGTGGGCCGAGCCGCTGCTTCCCTTCGACGACGTGCAGGTCACCCAGGACTCCGGCGTCCCGGGCGGCGACAACGGGGAACTCACCGACCCGACCGCGCAGCCGGACGAGGACGAGGAACTTCCCTACGACATCGCGACGAACAACGCCCCACCCTCCACTCCGAGCAGGTGACCCCGATGCGCGTGCTGGTGATCGACAACTACGACTCGTTCGTCTTCAACCTCGTGCAATACCTCGGCCAGCTCGGGGTGGACTGCGAGGTCCGCCGCAACGACGAGATCGACGTGGCCGAGGTGGGCCGGGCCGGCGCGGCAGGCGTGCTGCTCTCACCCGGTCCGGGCACCCCGGACCGGGCCGGCATCTGCCTGGACGTGATCCGCGAGTACGCCAGCACGCTCCCGCTCTTCGGCGTCTGCCTCGGCCACCAGGCCATCGGCGAGGCGTTCGGCGGCACCGTGACCCGCGCGCCGGAGCTGTTGCACGGCAAGACCTCCGAGGTGCGCCACCACGGCGCGGGGGTGCTCGCCGGCCTGCCCGACCCGTTCACCGCCACCCGCTACCACTCGCTCGCCGTGCTGCCCGAGACGCTCCCCGACGAGCTGGAGGTCACCGGCTGGACCGAGTCCGGCGTGGTGATGGCGATGCGGCACCGCACGCTGCCGATCGAGGGCGTCCAGTTCCACCCCGAGTCGGTGCTGACCGAGGGCGGTCACCTGATGCTTGCGAACTGGCTGGCCGCCTGCGGCTTCCCGGCCGCGTTGGAGCGGGCCCCGGAGCTGGCCGCCGAGGTCGACGCGCGGCGCCTGGCCGCGTTCGCCACCGCCTGAGGGCCTCCGGTACGCCACGTGGCGGCGCCCCGGGTGGGGCACCGCCACGTCAGGTCGGCAGGGATCAGCGGTCGCGGGTGGGCGGGACGGACGGGAACGGGAAACCGCCGCCACCACCGGCGCCGGGCGTGGACGACGTCGCGCTGGGGGTCGGGCTCGGCGACGGGCTCTCGGACTCCTCCTCAAGCGGCACGTCGACCTCGATGGTCACGGTCGAGCCCTTGGCCAGCTTCTTCCCTGCGGACGGCGACTGGCCGCTCACCTTGCCGGCATCGGCCGGCTCGACCTCGTCGCCGTCCCGGACCTTCACCACGTAGCCGGCGTCCTCCAGCCGCTGCTTCGCCTGGTCCTCCGTGTAGCCGCGGACGTTCGGCACCTCGTTGATGTTGCCCTTGGAGACCTCCAGGGTCACCTTGCTCCCCGGGGCCACCGCGCTGCCCTCCTTGGGCGTCACCTTGATGACCTGCCCCTCCGGTGCCGCGTCGCTCACATCCTTGCGGTCGACGGTGAGCCCAAGGCTCTCCAACTGGGTCTTCACGCTCGCGTAGGTGCCGCCCTCCAGATCCGCCGGGATGGTGACCTCGCCCGGCCCGGTGCACATCTGGATCGTGACGGCGCTGTTCTTCTCCACCCGCAGGCCCGGACCGGGGCTCTGCCCGACCACGGTGCCCTCCTTGCACTCGGTGTTCTGCACCGGGGCACCGGCCGCGAACCGCAGCCCGGCCTTGGTGAGCTCGGCCTGCGCGTCGGCCTGCGTGCGGTCCACGAGCTGCGGCACGGAAACCTTCTCGTTGCCGGCCTGGTTCAGCCAGAGCGCCGTGCCCAGCGCGATCACCGCGAGCACGCCGAGCGCGGCGAACGTGGCGATGACCCACGAGGAACTTTTGCGCTTGCGCGGGTCACCCACCCGGGCGGGCGCCTGCTGGCGGGTCTGCGGGCCCATCATCTGGGTCTGCTGCGCCGCCTGGTAGCCACCTGCGGCGGCCCCCATCGGCATGGTCTCCTCGGCCGGCATCACCGGAGTGGCGAGCACCGGGCGGCCGGCGGCGGCGCGGAGCAGGTCCGCCCGCATCTCGCCGGCGCTCTGGTAGCGGTTGAGCGGGTTCTTCGACAGCGCCTTCAGCACGATGGCGTCGACCGCCGGATTCACGTCCGGGTTGATCGTGCTCGGCGTCGGCGGCTGCTCCCGCACATGCTGGTAGGCGACGCTGACCGGGCTGTCGCCGACGAACGGCGGGTGCCCGCAGAGCAGCTCGAACAGCACGCACCCGGCCGCGTAGACGTCGGAACGGGCGTCCACCGACTCGCCGCGCGCCTGCTCCGGGGAGAGGTATTGCGCGGTGCCGATGACCGCGCTTGTCTGCGTCATGGTGGTGGCGCCGCTGGCAAGCGCCCGGGCGATGCCGAAGTCCATCACCTTGACCTGGCCGGTCTGGGTGAGCATCACGTTGCCCGGCTTGATGTCCCGGTGGATGATCCCGTGCCGGTGGCTGAACTCCAGCGCGGCGCACATGTCGGCGCAGATCTCCAGCGCCCGGCGCGGCTGGAGCCGCCCCTCGACGCCCAGGACCTCCTTGAGGGTCCGGCCGTTGACGAACTCCATCACGATGAACGGCAGCGTCTCGCCTGTCGGCGCGGTCTCCTCGCCGGTGTCGTAGACGGCGACGATGGCCGGGTGGTTGAGCGAGGCGGCGTTCTGCGCCTCCCGGCGGAACCGCATCTGGAACGTGGCGTCGCGGGCCAGGTCGGTACGAAGCATCTTGATCGCGACATCCCGCCCAAGCCGCAGATCGCGGCCACGGTGCACCTCCGCCATGCCGCCGTAGCCCAGCAGCTCGCCGACCTGGTACCTGCCACCGAGCAGGCGGGCCTGCGCTGTCATCGCGTCTCTCGTCCTTCGCTCGTCGTCGTACCGCCGCCGGCCAACTGGAGGCGTACCTCACGACGGTACGACGTGCGGACCGGATAGTCGTCCCCGTACGCGCGCACCGCGCCGGAGGTCACGCTCACACTCGCCGGACCGGGAGCGCCGGCGGCACCGGCCACGTATTTCCGGTACCAGAACGAAATCACGCCCGAACAGAGGATGACCAGCACCGCCACAAGTATCGCCGTCGTCCACAGCCCGGAGCGGGAGCGGCGGGGCGCCTGTGGCGGCGGCGTGGACGGGCGAGCGTACGCCAGGGGGTTGTGCGGAGGGCGGGGCTGCTGCTGCGGGACGGGCGCCGCGCCGCGCGACCCCACCGGCGGGCGGGGCTGCGGGACGGGATGCGCGACCATGGTCGGGCGCGGCGCCGCCGGTGGGCGGGCCGGCGCCACCGGCGGCCGGGGCTGCTGGCGGGGTCCGGCGGTCGGCACCTGCGCCCGCGCGGGGGGCGCGGCCGGCGAGGCCGGTACGCCGGAGATCGGGCGGCCACCGCGCGCCTGCTGGGAGAGCGCGAGCTTGGCCTGCCGGGCGACGCTCGCCAACGCGGCGGCGCTGGGCCAGCGGGCCCCCGGCTCCTTCGCCATGGCCCGCTCGACGATGGCCCGCACCTGCGGCGGAATGTCGGCGGGCAGCGGCCGGGGAGTGTCCCGCACGTGCTTCATCGCGATCTCGAGCGGATTGTCCCCCTCGAAGGGGCGGCGGCCCGCCAGGCACTGGTAGGCGACCACGCCAAGCGCGTACACGTCGGACGCGGGGGTGGCGACCGCGCCGGTGGCCTGCTCGGGCGAGATGTAGGAGGCGGTGCCGAGCACCGAGCCGGCGGCGGTGAGCTGGCCGACAAGCTCCGAGCGGGCGATGCCGAAGTCGGTGAGCACGAGCGTGCCGTTCGGCCGGACCAGCAGGTTGCCCGGCTTCACATCGCGGTGCACGATGCCCTTCTCGTGCGCCGCGTGCAGCGCGTCGGCGGCCTGGGCCAGCAACGCCATGGTGCGCGCCGGGGTGAGCCGGCCGACCCGGCCGAGCGTGGCGGAGAGCGCGTCGCCCTCGACGTATTCCATGACCAGGAACGCGATCTGCTGGTCGCTGCCGAAGTCGTAGACGTCCACCACGCCGGGGTGGTTGATGGTGGCCATGGTCCGCGCCTCGCCACGGAACCGCTCGGCGAAGCCCGGCTCGTCGAGCAGCGCGGGAAGCAGGCTCTTGACCGCGACCGTCCGGCCCAGCACCTGGTCGGTGCCGCGCCATACGTCGCCCATGCCACCGCTGGCGATCCGCTCGTCGAGGCGGTAACGGTTGCCGAGCTGCACCCCCGGGCCGAGCACGTCAGCGCCTCCCGGAATCCGCGATGGCCGCCGCCATGATCCGGCCGGCGATCCGGGCCGCCTCGGAGCTGCCGCCGCTGCCGGCCTGCTCCAGCTCCACGCAGACCGCGGAGAGCGGCGTGCCGTCCTTGTCAAGCGCGAACCCGATGAACCAACCGTGGTCCGGCGTGTCCGGGCCGGACTCGGCGGTGCCGGTCTTGCCGCCGACCACGAAGCGGTCGATGGCGGCCCGGCGGCCGGTGCCCTCCTTCACCACGTTCTGCATCATGTCGCGCAGGTCGGCGGAGACCTGGCCGCTGACCGGGCGACGCAGCTCACGCGGCTTGGCGGCGTCGTAGACCGTGGTGCGGTCCGGCCCGAGAAGCTGCTTCACCAGGTACGGGCGCATCTGGCTGCCACCGTTCGCGACCGCGGCGGCGATCAGCGCGCCCTGCAACGGCGTCATCCGCACGTTGTTCTGGCCGATCGACGACTGCGCCAGCGCGGCCGGGTCGGTGCTGCCGTCCGGGTTCTGCATGTCGCCGGTGCGGCTGGCCGCCACCGGCAGGCCGCCCTCGCCGAGCTGGCCGACCGTGAGGTCCTCCTGCTCGAAGCCGAACTGCTGGGCCTTCTCCTTGACCTTGTCCGCCCCGAGGCGCACGCCGAGCTGGGCGAAGCCGGTGTTGCAGGACTCGGTCACCGCATCCCGCAGGGTCACCTGCGACTCCGGGCAGATCGACGGGGCCGCGTTCCTGATCGGCTTGCCGGCGCCGGGCGCGGTGTAGCTCGACCCGGCCGGGATCTGGGTCTGCTGGCCGATGCCGTTCTCCAGCGCCGCCGCGGCCATGACCACCTTGAAGGTGGAGCCGGGCGGCAGCACCTCGGACAGCGCCCGGTTCGCGAGCGGCCGGTCCTTGTCCTTCTCCAGCGCGTTGTAGGCCCGGTCGGCCTCCGTGCTGGAGTGGCTCGCCAGCGGGTTCGGGTCGAAGCTCGGCATCGACACAAGCGCCTGCACCGCGCCGGTACGCGGGTCGATCGCGATCGCCGCGCCCTTCTTCGCCCCGACCTCGTTGTCGTTGAGCTGCTTGAACGCCGTCTCCTGGGCCCGCTTGGAGAGGGTCAGCAGCACGTTGCCGCCACCGGTCTCGTCACCGGTGAACATGTCCTTGATCCGGTTGGCGATGAGCGCGTCGCTGGTGCCGGCGAGGAAGTCGTTCTCCAACCGCTCGATGCCGCTCGCGCTGCCGTTCACCGGCTTCCAGCCGAGCACGTGCGCGTACATCTCCCCCTGGGGATAGGTGCGCAGGTACTTCAGCTCCCCGCCGGTCTCCTTGCTGAGCGCGTACGCGGTGCCGCCGACCTCGATGTTGCCGCGCTTGCGGTCGTACTCGGCGACCTGGACCCGGCCGTTGTAGTCGCTGGTGCGGTATTCGTCGGCCTTGTAGGCCTGGATCCAGTTCAGGTTCGCGAAGAGCAACCCGAACAGGATCATCACGACCACACCGACGCGGCGCAGGGGCGCGTTCACGGCCGGATCACCTCCGTCGGGGCACCGTGCAGTTGCTCGGGCGGGCCACCGGCGGGCCGGGCCGCCGAGCCACCGCCCCCGGTCACCGGTCGGCGGGCACCGTCGGAGACCCGCAGCAGCACCGCGATCAGCAGCCAGTTCGCCATCAGCGAGGAGCCACCGGCGGAGAGGAACGGGGTGGTCTGCCCGGTCAGCGGGATGAGCTTGCTGATCCCGCCGACGATGACGAAGACCTGGAGGCCGAGCGTGAACGCCAGGCCGCCGGCGAGCAGCTTGCCGAACGAGTCCCGCACCGCAAGCGCGGCCCGCAGGCCCCGCTCGACGATCAGCAGATAGACCACGAGCAGTGCGGAGAGGCCGAACAGGCCGATCTCCTCACCGATCCCGGCGAAGATGAAGTCGGTCTGCACCTCGGGCAGCAGCGTCGGCTGGCCACCGCCCGGCCCGGCCCCGAACAGGCCGCCGGTGCCGAGCGTGAGCAGGCCCTGGACCAACTGGTAACCGCGGTCGTACGGCTCGGCGAACGGGTCGAGCCAGATCTGCGCCCGGTCGTAGAAGTTGGCGAACGGACCACCCACGGTGCTGCCCAGCAGGTAGGCCAGGTAGGCGCCGCCGAAGAACAGGATCAGACCGATGAGCAGCCAGCTCACCCGCTCGGTGGCGATGTAGAGCGTCACCACGAACATGCCGAAGTAGAGCAGTGAGGTGCCCAGGTCCTTCTCGAAGACCAGCACCAGGATGCTGATCATCCAGACCACCAGGACCGGGCCGAGGTCGCGCCCGCGCGGGAAGTCGATGCCGAGCACCCGCCGGCTCGCCAGCGAGAGCACCTCGCGCTTGCGCACCAGGTAGTAGGCGAAGAAGGTGAGCAGGGCGAGCTTGGCGAACTCACCCGGTTGGATCTGGAACCCGCCGAGCCGGATCCACAGCTTGGCGCCGTTGATCTCGGAGAACCGACCGGGCAGGACCGCCGGGATCATCACCAGCACGATGCCGGCAAGCCCCAGGGTGTACGCGTACCGCGACAGCGTGCGGTGGTCACGCAGGATCGCCAGCAGCGCGGCGGCGAGCACCACCGCGGCGAGCGTCCAGGCGAGCTGGCGGCCACCGGTGCCGGCGAAGATGGCGAGGTCTTCCCGCTCCGCCGGCGCGGCCTGAGCCAGGTCGTAACGCCGCAGGAAGCCGACCCCGATGCCGTTGAGCAGGGCCACCGCCGGCAGCAGCGCCGGGTCGGCGAACGGCGCCAGCCAGCGGATCACCAGGTGCAGGCCCAGGAACACCAGCCCCAGCGCGGCGGCCGGGATCCAGAAGTCCGGGGTGACCGTGTCGAGCGCCTTCGCCTCGACCATCGCCGCGTAGGCAGCCACCAGCACCATGGCGAGTAGGAGCAGGGACAACTCGGCGTTGCGCCGGGACCGGGCCAGGCGTACGCCGGACTGCTCGCCCGTCGAGGCGGGCGAGGCTGCCGGTGCGGCGGCTGCGGTCACGGATGATTCCTCGGGATCGAGCCGGCGCTCACTCCGGCGACCGGCAACCGGCGGGATCGGCCGGCGGAACGGTGTCGGAGGTCACGGCGTCGGGCGTGATGGTCAACGTCGGCGTCGGCGTGCCGGCCACCGGTGTGGGCGTGCCGGGCACCGGGGTCGGCGAAACGGCGCTGGGGCTGAGCGCCGGGGACACCGGGGTCGCCGTCGTCACCGGGGTCGGCCCGGGCGTCGGGCCGGGCGGGCAGAGCGGCTTCAGGTTCGGGTTGGCCGGATCGTCGCTTGTCAGCTCCGCCAGCCGGCGTTCGGCGTCCGGCTCGCTCTTCGCCTGGATGCCCTGCTTCACCCGCTCCTGGGCGGCAAGCGTCAGGTCGTCGAGCCGGGAGCCGCTGCGCTCGTGCACGTCCGACAGGTCGAGCCCGGCGACCTGGCCGGGCACCCCGCGGAAGACCGCGAGCTGGCCGTCGTCGGTGGCGCCGACGTAGTACTGCCGCTGGGTGTAGGTCCAGCCGCCGAAGACGGCGCCCCCGACGATCACCGCCAGGGCGAGTGCCATCGCCACCGTCCGCAGCGGCTTCCGCCGACGCTGCTCGGGCTCGTCGTCGCGGTTGTCGGCCGGCTCCTCCGGCGCGGGCGCGCGCGGGGCGGACAACGCCGAGGCGCGGGCCGCCGGCGTGGAGTCGTCGGCCGACGTCGCCATGCCCCGGTCCCGGGCGGCGGCGCCGCCGACGATCGGGGACGCCTCGACGATGTCCTGGTCGGTCGCGTCGGCGATGATCACGGTGATGTTGTCCGGGCCGCCGCCACGGAGCGCGAGCTGCACCAGACGCTCCACGCACTGCTGCGGGTCGGGATATTCCCGCATGGTGTCGCCGATGGTGTCCGCGCTCACCACGCCGGAAAGGCCGTCGGAGCAGATCAGGTAGCGGTCGCCGGGCAGCACCTGGCGGACGCTGTACTCCGGGTCGATGTCACGGCCGTCGAGCGCGCGGGTGAGCAACGAGCGCTGGGGGTGGCTGCTCGCCTCCTCGGCGCTGATCCGGCCCTCGTCGACGAGCATCTGGACGTAGGTGTCGTCCTTGGTGACCTGCGCGAACTCACCGTTGCGCAGGAGATAGGCCCGCGAGTCACCGATGTGGACCATGCCGAGTTTGCTGCCGGAGAAGAGGGTCGCGGTGAGCGTCGTGCCCATCCCCTCCAACTGCGGATTGGCGTCCACGGTGTCGCGGAGCTGCTGGTTGGCGGTGCCCACGGCGGATCGGAGCGCGTCGACGAGGGCGTCACCTGGGACGTCCTCGTCGAGGGGCGCCATGGCACCGATGACGATATTGCTGGCGACGTCACCGGCGGCCATGCCGCCCATGCCGTCGGCAACGGCGAGTAGCCGCGGTCCGGCGTAGACGGAATCCTGGTTGCCGTCTCGGATCAGACCGCGGTCGCTGTGGGCCGCGTAGCGCAGGGTCAGAGTCATGGCCGTAATTCGAGGGAAGTGCGGCCGATCCGGATCGGCACGCCGAGGGGGACGGGGGTTGGTCCGGTGACCTTAGCGCGATCGAGGTACGTGCCGTTAGTCGATCCGAGGTCCTCGACGTACCACTGCCCGTCACGGGGCACGAGCCGGGCGTGTCGCGCCGACGCGTAGTCGTCGGTGATCACCAGGGTCGAGTCCTCCGCCCGCCCGATCGTGATCTGGGCCTCCCCGAGGGTGATCCGGGTGCCGGCCAGTTGACCTGCGGTGACCACCATCTGGTGGGCGGCGCGACCCCGCTTCGCCTTCGCGGGCTTACCGGCGGGCTGGCCGGTCGACGCGCCGACCCCGCGTGGCGCGGCCACCAGCCGACCCGACCGGGCCCCCGCGAAGAGGTCCCGGCGGATCACGCCGACCACAGTGAAGACGAAGATCCACAGCAGGATCAGGAAGCCGAACCGGGCAACGGTGATGACGAGCTCCGGCAACGGGGATCAGCCGTCCACGCGGAAGGTCAGCGTCGTGGTGCCGAGCTGGATCATGTCGCCGGGGTTGAGCGCGACCGCCGACACCCGCTGGCCGTTGACCATCGTGCCGTTCGTCGAGCCCAGGTCGGTCAGCACGACCTGGCCGCCGTCGAAGTCCAGCCGGGCGTGCCGCCGGGAGATGCCGACGTCGGGCAGGCGCAGGTTGGCCTGGTCGCCGCGGCCGATCACGGTCGAGCCCATCTGGAGCGGATAGGTGCGGCCGTCGCCGGAGACCAGGCGAACGTTGCGGCCACCGCCCTGGCCGGGCGGGGGACCGTAGCCGCCGCCCTGGTCATAGGCCGGGTACGCCGGGCCGGCGTCGTAGCCACCGCCGGAGTCGTAGCCGCCCGGCGCGGAGACCGGGGCGACGTCGCCGCCGGTGTAGACCTCGGCGGTCACCCGGAACATGCCGGTGTCCAGTCCCTCACCACGTTCGACCTCGACGATCACGTCGCCGTAGACCGTCCAGGCCTGCTCGCCGATGAACTCCGCCTGCGACTGGGCCAGCTCCTGGGCCAGCGCGGCGGCGTACGGCGCCAACCGACTGTGGTCGTAGGGCGAGAGATCGATCACGTAGCGGTTGGGCACCAACGTGCGCCCACCGGCCAGGATCGCCTTGTGCGCCTCGGCCTCCCGCTGCATGGCGTTGAGGATCTCCACGGGGTGGACCACCCCTTTGAAGACCTTGGCGAAGGCCCCCTCGACCAGGCCTTCCAGACGCTTCTCGAAGCGTTGCAGCACGCTCACCGGCTCCTCCTCGGGTCCCGAGGCAATGATGGTATCCGGACACCGCCTCCGCAGCTCACACGCCGCTCGGCCGGCTGCCGTCGACCCGTTCGTGACCGGGCCCGCGAGCGTGCTACAGTTTCGTCCGCCACGGACGGTGACCGCTCGTGGCATGACCAGTGGACAGCGTAGTATGTCCCGGCACTCGCCGCAGAAGGCGGGCACGGGGTGGGATAGGGTGTCCCGGGTCAGCCACGGGGATGTGGCGGAATGGCAGACGCGCACGGTTCAGGTCCGTGTGTCCGAAAGGACGTGGGGGTTCAACTCCCCCCATCCCCACCACGATGAGGGCTCCGCAGACCGCGGGGCCCTCGCGCCGTATCGGGGCGTACCGGACGTCACGCTATGCTCCGATGGTTTCCCTGCCTCCCATGGACCAGGAGTGGCGTGTGAGTGTCGCGTTGGTGACCGGTTCCGGCGGTCTGATCGGCTCCGAGGCGGCCCGGCACTTCGCCGGCCTCGGCCTCGACGTGGTCGGCATCGACAACGACATGCGGCGATACTTCTTCGGTGAGGACGGCTCGACCGCCTGGAGCCTCGACCGGCTCGCCGCCGACCTGGGGCCGGCGTACACCCACCACGCGGTGGACATCCGGGACCGGGACGGCCTGGAGAAGGTGTTCACCCGCTACGGCCGGGACATCGCCGTGGTGATCCACAGCGCCGCACAGCCCAGCCACGACTGGGCCGCCAAGGAGCCGTACACCGACTTCGACGTGAACGCCGGCGGCACGCTCAACGTGCTGGAGAACACCCGGCGGCACGCGATCGACGCGCCGTTCATCCACTGTTCCACGAACAAGGTCTACGGCGACCGGCCGAACACGCTTCCGCTGATCGAGCTGGAGACCCGCTACGAGCTGCCGGAGGACCACCACTGGTACGGCGGCATCACCGAGGACATGTCGATCGACGAGTCGCTGCACTCGATCTTCGGCGCCTCGAAGGTCGCGGCGGACGTGATGGTCCAGGAGTACGGCCGCTACTTCGACATGAAGACCGCCTGCTTCCGGGGCGGCACGCTCACCGGCCCGGCGCACTCCGCGGCGGAGCTGCACGGCTTCCTGGCGTACCTGATGCGGTGCGTGATGGAGGGCCGGACGTACAACCTCTTCGGCTACAAGGGGAAGATGGTCCGGGACGCGATCCACTCCCACGACGTGCTCACCGCGTTCGAGGCGTTCTTCCGCGAGCCCCGCTCCGCCCAGGTCTACAACCTCGGTGGCGGCCGGCACTCGAACACCTCGCACATCGAGGCGTTCCGGGTCGCCCAGGAGATCACCGGCCGCGAGGCGCGGATCAACTACGTCGAGCAGGCCCGCACCGGCGACCACCAGTGGTACGTCAGTAGCATGGCCCGGTTCGAGGAGCACTACCCCTCCTGGAAGATCACCTACGACGCACCGATGATCCTCCGCGAGATCTACGAGGCGAACGTCGACAAGTGGGTGCCGAAGGCATGACCTCCGACACCAAGCGCAACGTGCTCGGCGTCGGGGTCGACGCCACCGACTACGCCCGGGCCACCGAGGCCGTGGTCGACGCCGCCCGCGAGCGCCGGCCGCTGGCGCTGACCGCGCTGGCCGTGCACGGCGTGATGACAGGCGTGCTCGACCCGGCGCACAACGCCCGGCTCAACTCGTTCGACGTGGTCACCCCGGACGGGCAGCCGGTGCGCTGGGCGCTCAACCTGCTGCACGGCGCCGGCCTCACCGACCGTGTCTACGGCCCGGAGCTGACCCTCCGGGTGCTCGCCCGGTTCGCCGACGAAGGGCTGCCGGTCTACCTCTACGGCTCCACGGAGGAGACCCTGGCCCGGCTGATTCCGGCGCTGGAGCGCTCGTTCCCCGCACTGAAGATCGCCGGCGTCGAGCCGTCCAAGTTCCGGGCGGCCAACCCGGGTGAGGACGCCGAGATCGCCGACCGGATCAAGAGCAGCGGCGCCCGCCTCGTCCTGGTGGGCCTGGGCTGCCCCCGGCAGGAGGTCTTCGCGTACGCCATGCGACCGCTGCTGGACATGCCGCTGATGGCGGTCGGCGCGGCGTTCGACTACCACGCCGGGCTGCTGCGCAACCCACCACCGTGGATGCAGCGCGCCGGCCTGGAGTGGTTCTGGCGGCTCGGCCTGGAACCGAAGCGGCTGTGGCGCCGCTACGTCATCCTCAACCCGGCCTACCTGGCCCGGCTGGCCGCGCAGAAGACCGGCCTGTGGAAGGCGACGCCGCCGGCGCCCGCCACCGAACGCCCCGCCACCTTCGACGTCTGACCGGCGACGCCCCCTACGGGAGAACGTTCGGGGGTAAGCGGGGTGCCGCCCCGGATTCGGTGGGCGTCGAAGTGGGCAAGGCTGATGGCCATGGATGACCATCTCGCCGTGCTGCTTCCCGTCGCCGCCGTATGGCTGGCCGCCGGCCTGGTCGCGGAGGGCCTGCCCGGGCTGGATCGCGCCCGGTCGCTGCGGCGGCGTACCCGATGGTTGTCCGCCCTGGTGCTGACCGGCCTCGCGCTCACCGCGGCGGTCCTCGCCGCGGGCCTCCAGAGCGCCGGTGACACCGCGATCGACCGGGCCGCCTCCGGGCTCGCCGTCGCGGCGGTGCCGGCGGCGGTCGTCGGGGCCTGCGCGGTACGCCGGATCCGGCGGCTGCGGGCCGGCGCGGGCGCCTTCACCGCCGCGCCGGAAACCCCGGCCCCGCACGCGCTGCGGGCCGCCGCCGCGCACCCGCTGATCGCGCTCCCGCTCCAGGCGACCGCGCTCGCGATGCTCGTCGCCGTGCTTCCGGCCGTCGGGGTCGACCTGTTCGCCGCGCCGGGCGTGGCCGGCCCGGCGATCACCGTCGCGGTGCTCGGTGTGTCCGCGATCGGGGTACGCCACGCGCTGCGGCACAGCCGGCTCGCCGAGCGGGCCATGCAACCGGCGACCGGCGTGTCGGCGGTGTCAGCGCGATCGGCTCGCGCCCTGCACGTATAGCAGTTCCAGGATCGCCCGGGTCGCCTCGAACCAGCGGTCGAGCCAGCCGGGCGGGGGCACGCTGCCTCTGGGCGGCAACTCCAGCAGCAGGCCACGCAGCAGCGGATGATCCACCAGGGACTCCGGTTGCTCCACCGGCCAGCCGCTGGGCGGGAAGGACGGCTCGGTGAGCGGGTTCGGGTCGAGCGACGGCAGGGAGAGCGCCGGGGCCTGCTGTTCCGGCACGCCGGCGTCCCGCCCGGCGGGTTCGTCGCCGTCACCGGAGACCACCTCGGTGAGGACGGTGTCCCGGCGGGCCCCACGGTATTTGCCACCGAACCGCTCGGGCTTGCCTGGGCCGTTGGTGAGATTCTCTGAACCGATCGTCGTCATCCGTCTCGCCTGCCTCGTTCGGTTGCCGATCCGTGCGGTTCAACGAGGCGGAACGGAACTGGCGACGGGTGACAGGCGTCGCCGGCACGCGGACGAGAACGGTCCCGCCCGGCGACGCTGCCGGACGGGACCGTGCTTCCGGGGTACCGATCAGTTTTGGCCGAAGGCCCCGCCCCTGGCGCGGGCGACGAAGGCGTGCCAGTCACCCGGGGCGAAGACCAGGGCCGGACCGGCCTTGTCCTTCGAGTCCCGGACGCCGACCGCCCCGGTCACGTAAGCGACCTCCACGCAGTTGTCGCAGTTCGGCCCGCTCTTCGAGCTTTTGAACCACGTCGCCTGCGTCAGGTCCACGGGGAACTCCTTGGTCGCCATTTCCACAGCGGCTCCTCTGCCAGTCTCGCGATGTGTGCGACGGACTCCTCCGGTCGAATGGCCGCTGCTCGAATGTGATCGAAGATGAAGCTGTACTTCTGCAGTTCGTCGCTCTTCTCCAGGAAGAGCCCACCCGTGGCGTTCTCCGCGTACACGACATCGGGATCACTCGGTTCGGGGAAGCCGAGGATGGAGAAGGTCCCGTCCATGCCGGCGTGCGCTCCCACCTCGAAGGGCAGGACCTGCACCGTCACGTTCGGCAGTTCGGCCACCTCCACCAACCGCCTGAGTTGGCCACGCATCACCGCGTCGCCACCAACCGGCCGGCTCAGCACCGCTTCATCGAGCACCACCCACAGATCGACCGGATCGTCCTGGGTCAACAACGACTGACGACCCAATCGGACACGCACCCGTTGGTCGACCTGATCGGCGGTGAAGTCCGGCCGGGCGGCGCGGATCATCGCGCCGGCGTACTCCTCGGTCTCCAGCAGACCCGGCACGACCTGCTGCTCGTAGGCCCGGATCGTGCTGGCCGCCGCCTCCAGGCCGACGTACGCCCCGACCAGCACCGTGCTGTACGGATGCCACCAGCCCTTCTGTCGGGCCTCGCGGGCGATCTGCACCAACTCGTCGCTCTCCGCGCCGACCACCCCGTAGATGCGGAGCATGTCCCGCACGTCGCGTGGCGTCGCGGTGGTGTGCCCGGTCTCGATCCGGGAGACCTTCGACGCCGAGCACTCAAGTTGCTCGGCGACCGCCTCTATGGTGATGCCGGCCGCCTCGCGCTGCCGACGGAGTTCGGCCCCGAGTCGGCGCCGGCGGATGGTCGGGCTGCGCCGTTCGCTCACGAAGTCTCCTCAGTGCACGGCAGGGGGTGCCGGTCCTCGACCGGCCGCGACGGGCGAAACCGCCGTCCAGTGTGCCGCTCGGATACCTGACGCATCAAGCGCCTCGTTCACGTGTCCCGCTCACCTATCGGCAAAAGTCGACGTGCAACTTGCATGTCGCACGTGGCTGATGCACTCTGTCCGTATGGCGCGGGTTACTCACCGTCTTCGCTTGATCTCGGGGCGTGGCCGGTGGGGAATCGTCCCGCGCCGTGCGCGTCCTGCACCGGAATGAAGACCCCGCCGCTGCACGCCAGCTCGGCTGCGGCGGCGGGAGCGGCAACCGGGAGCAGCCGGGTGATGGTCGGGTGGCGGTCCGCCACCGCGGGTACGACCCGACCAGCACCGACCCACTGAACGCCGGTCCACCAGGCAGAACCCCCGTCACCGGACCGCATCCGACCCCCGTTCAACCTCGCCGGCGCCCCGGTCGCCGGCCGAACCCTCCCAGGAGCCCATGTGCTTCCCCGCTCCGGTGACGTACTGCACGTGACACGTGCGGCGAGTGTCCAGTTCTTCCGACCGATCATGTTCCGGATGATCCGGGTGCTCGACTGGCCGACCTACGACGGTTGGATCTGGCTCGACGGCTACGAGTTGAACGCGGCGGGGGACGCGGTCAACAGACGGTCGATCTTCGTACAACAGGAGGGGTTGCGGCAGGTCCAAGCCGGGCCGACCCCTCGTCAGCACACCGTCCGCACCGCCAGGCGTCCGGTGACCCGGACCCCGGTCCGAGTGGGCTGACCTCAGGATTCCCGTCCGGGTGGGCGTGCCGGAGCCATAGAATCAGTACGCCCACCCCGGCACGTTCCACCCCGCGCGCCACGGACCCTGAACCAGGGATGGTCATGGTCAAACTGCCCGCCGCGCGGCGGCACCACAGGTCCCGCGTCGGCTACGCCCTCGGGCTCTTCGCCTTCCTCGGGTTCGCGATCGCCATCGCGCTCACGGCCCGCCACCCGGCCTTCTCCGCCACCGGGCCACTCGCCGACCCCGTACCGGCCCCGGCGATCACCGTGGCCGGTGCGGACGCCCGGTCGGCCACCGATCCGGCGGCGGACGAGCCCGCGTACGCCGAGCCGGGCGAGGACGAGCCGCCGGCGGCGGGTGGTGCCGACGTGTCGCCCGACTCGGACCAGGCCGGTGCCGGCGCCGGCGCCGGGGAGGGCACACTTGCCGACCGTCCCCTCACGTCGACCGACCCCGGCCGGTCGCTGTTCTACTCCGGGCTGCTCGGGCTCGCCATCTCGCTGGCCGGGCTCGGCCTGGTCGGCACCCGCCGCCGACAGTGGTGACCGTCAGGGCGTGGCGGAGGTGGCCGGCGCGGAAGGGCTGGTCCCACCGGTCGTCGGCGCGCCGGTCGTGGGCGCCGCCGGCGCGGCCACCACGATCGTGACCCGCTCACCCTCGCCCACGGAGTAACCGGCCTCCGGATCCGTGGCGATCACGGTCCCGGCCGGCCGGTCCGACGGCCGGCGCTGCACCCGGTAGTCAATCCCGAGCTGATCAAGCGCCGACCGGGCGACACCCTCCGGAAGCCCCACCAACGGCGGCATCGGCACCTCCGCCGCCGTCGTGGCCGACGGTGTGCTCGACGGAGAGCTGCTCGGCGACGCGCTCGTCGGCGTGGCACTCGGCGACGCGGAGGTGCTCGGCGACGCCGACGGTGACGTGCCCGGACCGGAGTCGCGGTCCGCGGCGCGCAACGCCAACCAGACCCCCGCCGCGATCAGCCCGATCAGGATCAGAGCCAGGATTCCCAGCAGGATCGGCATCCACCAGCGACGCCCGACCTGCTCGTCGCCGTACCACTCGGCGCCCGGCTCCGGATAGCCGGCCGGACGCGGCGGCGGCACCCCGGCCCGGCCGGCCCAGGCCCCGCCGCCGACCGTCTCCTGGCGGCTGGTGGCGTCGAGAGGCCGGGGGCGGGTGGCGTTCGCCCCGTCCCCCGCCGCGTTCCGGGGCATCGCCCGCGTGGCGTCGGCGTCGGCCGCGTTCCGAGGCATCGCCCGGGTCGCGTCGGCGTCCTGACCGGCCGCGTTCCGGGGCATCGCCCGGGTCGCGTCGGCGTCCTGACCGGCCGTCTCCCGGGGCAGCGCCCGGGTCGCGTCGGCGTCGGCCGCGGACCGGTCCGACGGCATCGCCCGGGTCGCGTCGGGGTCGTCGCCGGCGGCAGCCCCGCCCGGGGGTGGGACGCCTGTGGCGTCGCCGCTGCGGTCCGGAGGAAGCGCACGGGTCGCGTCGTCCATGTCGCCGGCGGGTGACTGCTGACGGTCGTCGCTCATGGCACACGTCCTCCCCCACCGGGACGGGGCACACGGCCCTCGATCGTCCACGGTAGCGTTCCACGGCCACGCCGGCCGGGATCAGCGCGCCGACCGGCCGGACCGATCCGTCAGGGCGTCGGCTGCGGGCTGGTCGTCGGCGTACCCGGAGGCGCGTCGCCGCAGGTCAGCGCGACCTGGTCGTTCCAACGGGCGGTGCCCCCGGCGGCCGGATCCTGCGCGGTGACCGATCCCTGACGGCCGGTGCGGTAACGGGGATAGAGCCCCGCCTCCACCAGGTCGTCGGCGGCGTCGGAGCAGGCCCGACCGTCCAGGTCGGGCACCGTGACCGCCGGCGCCGGACCGGCGACCCAGACGGTGACTGTGACACCGCGCTTCACCGGGGCACCGGGCGACGGTGACGTGCGCTCCACCGCACGGCCCGAGCCGCTCCCGAACACCAGCCGCCAGCCGAGCCGACGGTCGCGCAACTCCTGCCGGGCGCGTTCGAAGTCGGTGCCCACCAGCTCCGGCACCGTGAGACCGGCCGGAGTGGTCGACCGGGTGCCCGTCGGGCCGTCCCCGGGGGTGGGGCGGTCGTCGGCAGGCACGCTCTCGGACCGGCCGGACGACGGAGTCGCCGCCGGTGGCGTGGGCTCGGACGAAGCGGACGGCTGGTCCGACTCGCCGGCCAGGATCCAGCCGGTGCTGGCACCGATGACCGCCAGCAGGACCACCGCCAGGGCACCGCCGACGAAGAGCCGCGTCCGGTTCGGACCGTTCTCGTCGCGTACCGGCTGCCGCTCGTCCGTCATCGCGTCTCCCGCCTCAGTCACCGGCACCGTAGCCGGTGCCCCCAAGCCACCCACGGCCGGTCGGCGCTCCCACGACTCGCCGGGCCGACCTCGGGACGTTACGCTGCCCGGCATGTCCAGACGAGGCTGGGGAGGATCGACCGCCGCCGCGCTCGGCGTGGCTGCCGGCGCAGGCGCCGCGCAGCTCGGCTTCGGCTACGGGCTCGGCATCATCAACTGGGCGCCCACCGGCGCGGTACGGGTCGAGTCGGCCTGGGTGGCGAGCCTCGCCTGGGCCACCTGGATCGCCGCGACCTCGGTCATCGCCGGCGCGGTCTGCGCCCAGCACCTACGCGGCGGCGACCAGCCGTCGGGCACCCTGCCCCGGCTGGGGCTCGCACTCGCCGCAGGTGTGGGCGCGCTTGTCACAGTGCTGCTGGTGGCGGTGCCGGCCCGAGCCGCCCGGGTGCCGGACACCTCGGCGCCGCAGACCGTCGCCGCCGCGTACGCCGCGGCGGGGCTGGTGCTCGGGGTGCTGCTGGCGACCTGGGCGCTGCACACACGTGCCGCCGCCACCAACCTGATCGCCACCACGGGCTGGCTCTGGCTGCTCGCCGTGGTGTCGGTGGTGGACGGGGTGCTCTCCGGTCGTGGCCTGAGCACCGCCCAGCTCGGCATCTGGCAGATCAGCGCGGACAGCGCGCGGTTCTGGATCCGCGACTACTTCTACTGGCCTGGTGCGCTGCTCTCGCTGTGCTCGGCACTGGTGATCGGAGTGCTGGCCGCCCGACGCGCGGCTCGATCGCCGCGGGTGCGGATCGGCGCTGCCGCCTCCGGTGCGGCCGGCCCGCTGCTTGTCGCACTGGCGTACCTGCTGGCCGTCCCGCGGCTGGCCGGCATCGCCGCCGAGCAGTTGTCGGCCCACCTGATCGCCCCGTACGCGGTGATCGCCGGGGTGGGCGGCTCGGTCCTGGTGGCCGCGCTGGCCCAGCGGGCCGACCGCCGGGCAGCCGACGGCGCACCGGTGACCGGGTCCGGTGAACTCGCCGGGGAGCCGGCCACCGTGCCAGCCCAGCGCGGGGAGGCGGAGCCGGCAGCCGCAGACGCGAAGCCGGGCAGCGCAGCGGGAAAGCCGTCGGGCGCAGCGGGGGAGCCGTCGGACACAGCGGCGGAACCCGGGAGCGCGGATGCGGAGCCGGGGCGCGCGGCGGCGGAACCGGCCGGCGGCGGGAAGAAGCCCGGCGGGCGGTTCTTCCGTCGTCGCGCCGCAGCCGGGTCGACCCTCGCTGACCGGCCCGAGGTCGAGCCTCGCACGGCCGCTTCGCCCGACGATCGGACCGCGACCACGACGCCCGTTGGCCGTGATCCCGGGAGGGCGGCCAGTGTCGGGCCGGAGACGGTGGCGGCCGGCCCCGGGCTGGAGACGACCGCCGGCCCGGATCGGCGGACTGAGAATGGCCCCGCTCCGGGGACGCCGGCCGGCCCCCGTCCGCGGTCGACGGCCGCGGCGAAGCCGGACGCGACGGTGGGCTCCACCAGCCGGGTGGCCGACGAGCCGCCCTCGTCGCCGGGTAGCGCCGCGCGGTCCGGCGCCGACCGTCGCGGCCGGGCGACGCCACGGCAGCGGCAGCCCGAGGATGTGCCGGCCGACGATCCCGCCGGCCGACGGGACGAGAAGCCGGGCACGGACGAGTCGGCCCCCGAGGGCCGCCGCTGATCCCCTGCCAGCGGTTAAGAGGGGGCCCCTCCTATACCGCAGGCGTTAACAGGGGGCCCCGCCTTACTCGACCGGCCAGGTGTGGACGGGGTCGTTGGCGCGCTGGAGTTCGGCGTAGCGCTGGACCATGTGGTGTAGCGCCGCCTTTCGGTCCATCCCACGGTGCCGCTCGGCCGCCCACACCGCCTCGGTCTGCCATACCGCGCCGTTACGGCCGGTACGGCAGCGTCCCTCGATCACGCCGAGGAGGCGGTCGCGTTCGGCCGGCGCGACGCCGAACCGGTCCAGCCCCTGCGCGGCCACCGGCAGCAACGTGTCGAGCACGAGCGTGGTGACCGGCACGTCGCCGAGGCCGGGCCAGTGCAGCACCGCGTCGATGCCGCGCCGGGCGGCGGCGTGGAAGTTCTCCTCGGCGGAGCTGAAGGTGAGCTGGCTCCAGATCGGGCGGTCGGCCTCGGCGAGACCGCGGGCGAGGCCGAAGTAGAGCGCGGCGTTGGCGAGCATGTCCACCACGGTCGGGCCGGCGGGCAGGACGCGGTTCTCCACCCGGAGGTGCGGGAGGCCGTTCATGATGTCGTAGACCGGGCGGTTCCAGCGGTAGACGGTGCCGTTGTGCAGCCGTAGTTCGCCGAGCTGGGGCACGCCGCCGGCGTGCAGCACCTCGACCGGGTCCTCCTCCTCGCAGATCGGCAGCAGCGGCGGGAAGTAGCGGACGTTCTCCTCGAACAGGTCGAAGATCGACGTGATCCAGCGCTCGCCGAACCAGACCCGCGGGCGTACGCCCTGGGCCTTCAGCTCGTCGGGCCGGGTGTCGGTGGCCTGCTCGAAGAGGGCGATCCGGGTTTCCGCCCAGAGCTGCCGGCCGTAGAGGAACGGCGAGTTGGCGCCGAGGGCGACCTGCACGCCGGCGATCGCCTGGGCGGCGTTCCAGTGGTCGGCGAAGCTGTCCGGGGCGACCTGGAGATGAAACTGGAGACTGGTGCAGGCGGCCTCCGGCGCGATCGAGTCGGTGTGCGTCCGCAGCCGCTCGACGCCGTTGATGTCCAGCTCGATGTCCTCGCCCCGGGCGCCGACGATCTGGTCGTTGAGCACCCGGTAGCGCGCGTCGGTGGAGAGGTTGTCGGCGACCAGGTGCCGCTCGGTGAGCGTGGGCAGGATGCCCACCATGACGAGGGCGGCGTCGGACTTGGCGGCCCGCTCGTCGGCGCGGCTGAGGCTGCTGCGCAGGTCGCGCTCGTAGTCGGTGAATCCGGCGCCCTCGATCAGCCGGGGTGAGGCGTTCAGCTCCAGGTTGAACTGGCCCAGCTCGGTCTGGAACAGCGGGTCGGCGATGTCGGCCAGGATCTGGTCGTTGCGCATGGCCGGTTCGGCGGCGGCGTCGACCAGGTTCAGCTCGATCTCCAGCCCGGTCATCGGCCGGGCGGCGTCGAAACCGAAGTCGTCGAGCATCAGCGCGAAGACGTCCAGGCAGCGCCGGACCTTCTGCCGGTAGCGGACCCGATCCTCGCGGGTGAAGGCGCCCTGCTCGACGTCCTTGCCCATGTGTCCTCCCGGCGCCGGTGCCACGGAACCGTTGGCGTTCCGCAACGCATTGTGAACCATCCACGTGGTGTGCGTAAGTACGTCCGGCCCGGCGAACCCCGGGTCGGACGTAGGTGGAGCACCTGTACCCAGCCGCCGCCCGAAGCAGCGCGGTTAACCTGCGAACATCACGTGACAATTGGCACGGCCCCCGGACACGCGGGCGGGCCCGCGCCGTCGACTGACGGTGCGGGCCCGTGGGCCTGGCGCGAGGGCTCAGCCCTGGCGGATGGCCTCGCCCTCGATCTCGATCTTGACCTTGCGGCCGACCAGGACGCCACCGGTCTCCAGGGCGACGTTCCAGGTCAGGCCGAAGTCCTCCCGGTCGATCTCGGTGTGCGCCGAGAAGCCGAAGATGTCCTGCCCGAAGGGGCTGCGGCCGACGCCCTCGAACTCGACCTCGAGGTCCACCGGGCGGGTCACGCCCTTCACGGTCAGCTCGCCGGTGAGCACGAACTCGTTGCTCTCACGCGACTTCACGCCGGTGCTGCGGAACTCAAGCGTCGGGAACTGCTCGGCGTCGAGGAACTCCGGGCTGCGCAGGTGCGCGTCCCGGTCCGCCTGCGCGGTGTTGATGCTGGCGGCCTGGATGCTGGCCGTGACCGAGGACTGGAGCGGGTCGTCGGTGACGGTGATGGTGGCGGTGGCGTCGGCGAACTCACCGCGTACCTTGCTGACCATCATGTGCCGTGCGACGAAGCCGACGCGCTTGTGCGCGGCGTCCAGGAGGTACGTGCCGGGGGCCGGGATGGTGAGGCCTTCCCAGTCGCGGGTAGTCGCCTCGGTGCTGCTGGTCATGATGCGTTCCTCCGGAGAAGATTGTTTAGTAGCCCAACGGCTGACTAAGCAACTATAGCTACAGCAATATTCCCTGTGTCAAGTGCTGCTAGGATGGTGACGTGGACCAGAACGTGTTCGACGACCCCCGGATCACCGCCGTCGGCCTGCTCTACGAGGCACACGCCGGGCTCTCCGCCCGGTTCGCCGCCCAGTTCGAGGAGCACGGGCTCTCGCCTGTCGAGTTCGAGGTGCTGACCCGGCTCGCCCGTTCGCCCAACAACCAGCTACGGATGACCGATCTGGCGGCACAGACCTCGCTGTCGACGAGCGGGGTCACCCGCGTCGTCGACCGGATGGAGCGGGACGGCCTGATCCGCCGCCGGGCCTGCCCCTCCGACCGGCGCAGCTCCTTCGCCGTGGTGACCGCCTCGGGCCTGGACCGGCTGGACGAGACGCTCCCCGGCCACCTGAAGATCATCGAGCAGTGGTTCACCGGCCAGCTCGAACCAGCTCAACTCGCCGGGCTCCTGGACGGGCTGCGTCGGGTGCGGGACGCGGTCCACCCGGGTGCCACCGCCGGCAGCACCGAACCGGCCGGGAGCGACGCCTGCTGACCCCCGCTGTTACCCGCCGGTCACCGGCAGAATGACCGGCAGAACCACCCGATCACCGGGGCAAAAGCGGATATAGACGTATCAACTGGTCTACGCACCTGGATAGGCTTCCAGGCGCGGGGGGCACCGGGGGGTGCTGGCGCGAGCGTGGAGCGAGGGGCAACACCAGGGGGCTACTTCGCTCGCGCCACCCCCGCGCCCTCCACCGCACCGGCTCCCGCTCACGCCCGTCGAGCGCGTTCCCGCAGTGGCGAGAGCAGTTCCTCCTCCCGTGGCAACAGGCTGACGCCTGTCACCTGCCGCGCGCGGTCCAACCGGTCCAGCACGGTCGGATCGTCGGTGCTGGCCGCCAACCCCACCAGCGCCTCGACCAGGTCCCGCCGGTCCGCGCCGTCGGCAGCGGCCTCGGCCGCCGCGGCGAACCACTCCGCCGCCAGCTCCCGGTCTCCCCGGTGCAACGCCACCTGACCCTCGATCAACGCGCGGAGCGCGTCCTCCGTGTGCGCGTTCCGGCCCCATCCGGGCGAGTCCCACCTCTCCCCGGCGGGCGGCCGGCGCGGACCCGGCACCGGGCTGGACGGCCACACCTCGGCCACCACCGCCAACGCCTCGTCGTCGCGCCCGTCGAGCGCGAGCGCCAGCCCGACCGAACCGATCGTCCGGCGCAGCCGCCCCGGATCACCCAACTCCACAAGCGCCGACGCCGCCCGCCGCCCCTGCTCGGCCGCCTCGGCGTAACGGCCCTCCAGCCTGGTCAGCTCCGCCAGATCGGCCCGGCCGAGCAGACGGAGCCGCTGGTCACCGCACTGCGCTGCCAACCGGTCGACGGTGGCCAGCCGCCGCCGACCACCGGCCAGCTCCCCCACGCGCACGTCGTGCCAGGTCAGGTGGTGCTGGGCAATCGCCACCTCGCGTACCCGCTGGTGTCGGGTGGCCAGCGCCAGCGCCGCCTCGGCCTGCTCCCGCGCCTCGTCGTGCGCGCCGAGCCCGCGCAGCACCGCGCAGAGCACCGACCGGGCGGACAACTCCCCGGTCACGTCGCCGATCTCGGCGAAGGTCGCAAGTGCCGCCCGGGCCGCCGGCAGTTCCTCCGGCCCCGCCCCGTGCTCGACGGCCAGCCGCGCCGCGCCGAGCAGCGCCCAGGCCCGCAACGCCTGTCGCGCGTCGGCCGTACGCGGATCGGCGAGCAGCCGGCGCAGCCACCGGCGACCGGAGACGTCCCGCCCGCGCAGCCGCCACCACCGGGGCAGCGCCGCGGCCAACAGCAGCGCGGTCCCCGGAGCCTCCTGCGCGGCGTACGCCAGCGCGGCACCGATGTCGCCGGTCGCCTCGTCGAGCAGGTGCACCGTGCCGGGCAGCTCCGCGCCGACCAGACCCGGCGCGGTACGCCGGACCAGGCCGGCGACCACCGACGCGTGTCGCAGCCGGATGCCCGCCGTCTCACCCTCCACCTCGGCCTGCTCGGCCGCGAAGTCACGGACCGCGTCCAGCAGCCGGAACCGGAACGGGCCGGTGCCCCGAACACTGAGCAGACCCAACTCGCGTAGCCGGTCCAGCAACGGGACCGCGTCCCACCGTTCGCCGCCGTCGGCGAGCAACTCCTCGGCCAACTCGACCGACCAGCGGTTGCGGAAGGCGGAGAGCCGGCGCAGCGCCCGACGCTCGGCGGGAGCGAGCAGGTGGTAGCTCGTCGCCACCGCCTCGCGCAACGTCACCGTGCCGGCGGCCGGGTCGGCGGGCTCCCAGCCGGGGCGTACACCGGCCAGGTCGAGGACCCGGTCACCGTACCGGTCCAGCAGTTCGGGGACGTCGAGGATGCGGCCCCGCGCGGCCATCAGCTCGATGGCCAGGGGCAGGCCGCCGAGGCGGCGGACCAGCGCGGCGAGCGCCGGCAGCTCCGCCGGTGCGGGTGGCGCGTGCCGAGCCTGGGTGAACCGGGCGGCGAAGAGCGCCGCGGCGGGCCAGCGGGCCAGCTCGGACCGGTCCGCCGGCTCGGCCCCGGCCGGCGGCACGTCAAGCGGCGACACCGGCCGGACCAGTTCGCCTGACAGCCGGAGCGGTCGGCGGCCGGTCACCAGCACCCGCAGCGTCGGCGCGGCGGCGGTGAGGGACCGCAGCGCCTCCGCCACCGGCCCGGGCGCCCGTTCGACGGCGTCGACGAGCAGCAGCGCCGGCCGGCCGCCGAGCCGACAGGCCAGGTCGGCCAGGCGGCTCACGCCGAACACCGCCGTCGAGGCGGCGAGCACGTCGGCGGCGTCCGAGCCCTCGCCGGCCAGCACCCCGGCCACGCCGGCCGGATGCCGGTCCGCGACGGCGTGGGCGACGGTGAGCGCGAGCGCGGTCTTCCCGACCCCGGCCAGCCCGACCAGGCTCACCACCGGATGGGCGTCGAGCAGCGCGGACACCTCGGTCACGTCGTGTTCCCGGCCGAGCAGCGGCACGGGCTGGGGCAGCGCGATCGGCGTACCCGGATCGGGGTTGGCCCCGGTCGGCTCCGAGGCCGGCGCGGTGGTCGGCGCGGTGGTCGGCGCGGGCCGGGCGGTGCTGACGAACTCCCGCCGGGTCGCGCCGGTCAGGCCGAGCGCGTCGGCGAGCAGGCCGACGGTGGTGCGTTGGGGCCGGGTCGCCCGGCCCCGCTCCAGATCGCGGACGGTCCGCACACCCACGCCGGCCCGGCTTGCCAACTCGGCCTGGGTCAGGCCGGCGCCGAGCCGGTGCCCGCGCAACAGGTCGGACAGCGGCGTCCGGCCACCCGGGCTCCGTGAACGATCATGGTCCGGAGTCATGGGCACGAAGAGTACGGATGGGATCTGACGCTCCACAGTCCAGCGTCAATGACCCGACCGTCCGACGCCGATATCCGACAGACGGCTGAGTCGAGGGTCGGTCACATGCCGAGATCGCGCGCGATGATCATGCGCTGCACCTCGCTGGTGCCCTCGCCGATCTCCAGGATCTTCGAGTCGCGCCAGAAGCGGGCGACCGGGTACTCGTTCATGAAGCCGTAGCCGCCGTGGATCTGCGTCGCCTCCCGGGCGTTGTCCACCGCGACCGTGCTGGCGTGCAACTTGGCGATCGCGGCCTGCCGCTTGAACGGCTCGCCGGCAAGCATCCGGGCGGCGGCGTCGTAGTAGGCCAGCCGGGCGATGTGCGCCTTCAGCTCCATGTCGGCGATCTTGAACTGGATCGCCTGGTAGTTGCCGATCGGCTGGCCGAACGCCTGACGCTCCTTCGCGTACCTGACCGACTCGTCGACGCAGCCCTGGGCCAGGCCGACGGCGAGCGCGGCGATGGCGATCCGCCCCTCGTCCAGGATGCGCAGGAACTGGGCGAAGCCCCGGCCGCGTGCCCCGAGCAGGTTCTCCGCCGGCACCCGGCAGTCGTCGAAGGTCAGCTCGTGGGTGTCCGAGGCGGTCCAGCCGACCTTCGAGTAGCCGGGCGCGACAGTGAAGCCGGGCGTGCCGGACGGCACGATGATCGTCGACAGCTCCTTGCTGCCGTCCGGCTTGGTGCCGGTGACCGCGGTGACCGTGACAAGCGCGGTGATGTCGGTGCCGGAGTTGGTGATGAACGCCTTCGAACCGTTGATCACCCACTCGTTCGTCGCCTCGTCGAGCACCGCCCGGGTCCGGGTGCCGCCCGCGTCCGAGCCGGTGCCCGGCTCGGTCAGCCCGAAGGCGGCGAGCGCCTCGCCGCTGAGCAGCTTCGGCAGCCACCGCTCCTTCTGCTCCTCGGTGCCGAAGCGGTGGATCGGCATCGCGCCGAGCGAAACCGCCGCCTCAAGCGTGATGGCCACGCTGGAGTCGACCCGGGCCAGTTCCTCCAGCGCCAGGCAGAGCGCGAAGTAGTCGCCGCCCATGCCGCCGTGCTCCTCGCCGAACGGCAGCCCGAACAGCCCCATCTTGCCCATCTGGCGGACGATCTCGTAGGGGAAGGTGTGCTGCTCGTAGTGCTCGCCGATCACCGGGGCGACCACCTCGCGGGCGAACTCCCGGACGCTCTCGCGCAGCGCCTCCTGCTCGTCGCTGAGCCGGTAGTCCATCTCGATCCTCCTGGAAGGGGCGGGCCGCCTGGCGCTCGTGACGCCGGGAGCGGCTGAAGCGTTAGGAGGGGCCCCCTCCTATACACCAGGCGTTAAGCGGGGCCCCTTCCTTACCGGTCAAACGGGGGTTACGCCGTGGCGGCGGTGGGAGAAGTGCCGCTCCTTGGTGCGGGCCGCGGCGAACCGGCGGACCAGCTCGGCCCGCAGCTCGTGCGGCTCGACGATCGCGTCCACCACCAGCTCGCTGGCGAGCCGGACGACGTCGATGTCGCGCTCGTACTCCTCGCGCTTCGCGGCGACGAACGCGGCCCGCTCGACCTCGTCGGCGATGGCCGCGATCTTGTTGGCGTAGACCGCGTTGACCGCTGCCTCCGCGCCCATCACCGCGATCTTCGCGGTGGGCAGCGCGATGGTGGCGTCGGGCTCGAAGCCGGGGCCGGCCATCGCGTAGAGACCCGCGCCGTACGCCTTGCGGACCACCACGCAGATCTTGGGTACGGTCGCCTCGGAGATCGCCGTGATCATCTTCGCGCCGTGCCGGATGATGCCCTGCTTCTCCACCGCGCTGCCGACCATGAAGCCGGGCACGTCGCTCAGGAACAGCAGCGGCACGTTGAACGCGTCGCAGAGCTGCACGAACCGGGTCGCCTTGTCGGCCGAGTCGACGAAGAGCACCCCGCCCTTGAACATCGAGTTGTTGCCGACCACGCCGACGACCTCGCCGTTCAGCCGGCCGAAGCCGATGGTCAGCTCCTTGGCCCAGAGCGCCTGGATCTCGAAGAAGCTGCCCTCGTCGAGCAGCCCCTTGACGTACCGGCGCATGTCGAACGCCTGCCGCTCGCTGGCCGGGACCAGCGCGGCCAGGTCGGCCTTCTCCGGCGCCGGCTTCGCCTCGGCGGCCGGCGGCGCCTGGGTCCAGTTGGCCGGAAGGTAGGAAAGGTAGGTCTTCACCACGTCCAGCGCGTCGGCCTCGGTCTTGCAGAGGAAGTGACCCACGCCGGACTCGGCGCAGTGCACCTTGGCCCCGCCCATCGCTTCCAGGGTGGTCTTCTCGCCGGTGACCATCTGGACCATCCGGTCGGAGCCGAGATACATGCTGGCGTTGCCGTCCACCATGGCCACCACGTCGCAGAACGCCGGAATGTACGCCCCGCCCGCCGCGCTCGGCCCGAACAGCGCGCAGACCTGCGGGATGGCGCCGGAGGCCCGGACCTGGTTCCAGAAGATCTTCCCGGCGCCGCGCCGGCCCGGGAAGAGGTCGACCTGGTCGGTGATCCGGGCGCCGGCGGAGTCGACCAGGTAGACCATCGGCACCTTGGTCGTGTAGGCCCGCTCGATGATCCGGATGATCTTCTCGACGGTGCGCGCGCCCCAACTGCCGGCCTTGACCGTGGAGTCGTTCGCCATCAGGCAGACCGGCCGGCCGTCGATGGTCGCGGTGCCGGTCACCACCCCGTCGGCGGGCAGTCCGTCGGCCATGGCGTTGGCGTAGAGCCCGTCCTCGACGAAGGAACCCTCGTCGACCAGGTAGGCCACGCGCTCGCGGGCGAAGAGCTTCCCCTTGGTGGCGTTGGCCGCGTGGTATTTGTCCGCACCGCCGGCACGGGCGCGCTTGCGTAGCTGCTCCAGAGCCTCACCGTCGAGCGTCACGCCGACTCCCTCACCGCCCACCGACCTGAACGATCGTTAGGCTACCTCACCCCCGCCCTCTCCGGCGACCCCGGAGGGAGCGGGGGCCGAAGGTCAAGCGGGCCGGGGAGTGAGGCGGGTACGGGGGCCGGCGTGGAGGACGCCGGACGGGAGCTTCTTGCCGACCAGGTGCTCGGCCAGTTCCGCCGCCTCGATCAGGGCGTCCAGGTCGATGCCGGTGTCGACGCCCATGTCGTGCAGCATGTGCACCGCCTCCTCGGTGGCCAGGTTGCCGCTGGCCCCGGGGGCGTAGGGACAGCCGCCCAGGCCACCGACGCTGGCGTCGAACTCGGTGATCCCCAGCTCCATCGCGGTGAGCATGTTGGCCAGGGCGGTCCCCCGGGTGTTGTGGAAGTGCAGCAGCACCGGGACGTGCGCGTTGCGGTCGCGTACCGCGGTCACCAGCTCGCGGACCCGGCGGGGCGTACCCATGCCCGTGGTGTCGCCGAAGGCCACCCGGTCCGCGCCGTCCCGGACCACCCGGTCCACGATGCCGGCCACCCGCTCCGGGTCCACGTCCCCCTCGTACGGGCAGCCGAAGCTGGTCGCCACGATCACCTCGGCCGTCGCGCCCGCGCCGTGCAGCAGGTCGATCAGCTCGGCGATGTCGTCGAGCGACTCGTCGGTCGAGCGGTTGACGTTGCGCCGGTTGTGCGTGTCGCTCGCCGACACCACCACCTCGATCTCGGTGAAGCCGGCATCAAGCGCCCGCCGCGCGCCCCGGGTGTTCGGCACCAACGCCGAGTAGCGCACCCCGTCGGCCCGCTCCGCCCGCTGCCACACCTCGTCCGCGTCGGCCATCTGCGGGATCGCCTTCGGGTGGACGAAGGAGACCGCCTCGATCCGCCGTACCCCGGTCCGGGACAGCGCGTCGAGCAGCCGTACCTTGGCGTCGGTCGGGATGGGCTCCTCGTTCTGGAGCCCGTCACGCGGCCCGACCTCCCGGATGCTCACCGACTTCGGCAGTTCCGTCATCAGGTTCACCTCTCTCGATTCGAGCGTCAGCGCATCCGGCCGACGATGCCGGTGTCGTAGTCGCCGGAGAGGAACTCCGGGTTCTCCAGCAGCTCGGCGAAGAACGGCAGGTTGTTCTTCGGCCCGGCGATCTCGAACCGGGCGACCGCCGCCCTGGCCCGCGCGACGGCCTCCTCCCGGTTGGCGCCGCCGACGATGAGCTTGGCGAGCAGGCTGTCGTAGAACGGCGTGACCGTGTTGCCCTCGACGTAGCCGGAATCCATACGTACGCCCTCGCCGGCCGGTTCCACCCAGGTCCGGATCGCGCCCGGGCCGGGCAGGAAACGCTTCGGGTCCTCGGCGTTGATCCGCAGCTCGATGGCGTGCCCGCGCGGGGTGAGCGCGTCCGGGTCGAAGGTGGGCGCCAGGCCGGCGGCCACCCGCAACTGCTCCTCGACCAGGTCGACGCCGTAGACGTACTCGGTGACCGGGTGCTCGACCTGGAGCCGGGTGTTCATCTCCAGGAAGAAGAACTCCTGCGTGGCCGGATCGAGGAGACACTCGACGGTGCCCGCGTTGCGGTAACCCACCGCCTCGCCGGCCCGGACCGCCGCCGCCAGGAACCGCTCCCGCAGCGCCGGGGAGACCGCCGGGGACGGGGACTCCTCGACCAGCTTCTGGTTGCGCCGCTGCACCGAGCACTCCCGCTCGCCGAGCGCCACCACCCGGCCGTCGGCCAGGCCGAGGATCTGCACCTCGACGTGGCGTACCCGGGGGAAGTAACGCTCGATCAGCACCGAGCCGTCGCCGAACATCCGCTCCGCGAACGCGCGGACCTTGTCGTACTCGGTGCGCAGCGCGGTCTCGTCGGCGGCCACGCCCATCCCCATGCCGCCGCCGCCCGCCGCGGCCTTGACCATCACCGGGTAGCCGATCCCCGCGGCGGCCGTGACCGCCGCGTCCAGGTCGGCCGCCGGATCGGTGGTGCCGGGTGCGACCGGGACGCCTGCCGCCGCCATCAGGTTCCTGGCGTTGATCTTGTCGCCCATCGCGGTGATCGCGTCCGCGCCGGGTCCGATCCAGATCAGGCCGGACTCCTCGACGGTACGGGCGAAGTCGGCGTTCTCCGACAGGAAGCCGTAGCCGGGGTGGATCGCCTGGGCGCCGGTGCTCCGGGCGGCGGCCAGGATCGCCTCGACGTTGCGGTAGCTCTGCGCCGGGTTGGCCGGGCCGACGCAGACCGACTCGTCGGCCTCGGTCACGAACGGCAGGTCGGCGTCGGCCTCCGAGTGCACCGCGATCGCCCGCACTCCCAACCGCCGAGCGGTGCGGATGACGCGGCGCGCGATCTCCCCACGGTTGGCCACCAGCAGCGAATCAAACATGTTCGGCAAGGAAGGGCCCCTTCTTAACGCCTGAGGTATAGCCGGGGCCCCTTCTTAACATGCGTTAAGGCGTACGCGGCGTGTCAGGTGGGGTCGGTGGGCGCGAGCAGGGCTGCCAGGGCCGCGCCGCGCAGCAGCTCCGCCCGGCGCCGTCGGTCCACCTCGCCGCCGAGGAACGGGGTGGAGTTCATCAGGCCGAACGCGGCGTGGGCGAGCACCCGGGCGGCGCCGTCCGGCAGCCCCGGGTGCAGCGCGGTAAGCACGGTGACCCACTCCTCGACGTACATCCGCTGGAGCCGGCGGATGCGGCGACGCGGCTCGTCCGGGAGGCGGTCCAGCTCGTGCAGGTGCAGCGCGATCACCGCCGGGTTGGCAAGCGCGAACTCGACGTGGAAGTCGATAAGTGACTCGAGCGCGACGCGCGCGTCGTCCGGGTGGCCGGCGGCGCGTTCCTTGCCACCGGCGAGCAGGCCCTCGCTGACCGGGATCAGCGCGGCGGCGAGCATCGCCTCTTTCCCGGCGAAGTGATGGTAGAGCGCCGGGCCGGTGACGCCGGCGGCTGCGCCGATGTCGTCCATCGACACGCCGTGATAGCCCCGCGCCGCGAAGAGGCCGACCGCGATCTCCAGGATCTCGTCCCGCCGGGACCGGCGCCGGGCCGCGCCCGCCGCACCCCGTGCCTGCTGTTCCACCGCCACCGGGCCAGCCTAGACCTCGCGTCCCGGACGAGGCAGCCATGGTTACCCGCCGGTTGCGTCACGTCCGCCCGTCCGGTGTCCGGCGATCATGAGGTTGGCGGGGACAAACCGGACGGACCTCGCCGCCAACCTCATGATCGTCAGGCGTGGGGCGGGGCTGGAGGCTCGAAGCCGGCCAGTCGGACCGCCAGCCGCTGCCGAGCCGGGGGCAGCACGGAAACCGTCCGCAGCAGCAGGTCACGCAGGGGACGCAGGGCCGGCGGGGCGGCGGCGAGCCGGGTGAGGCCGGCGGCGAACCCGAGCACCTCCTCAGCCCGTGGGCGGCGGTCGGCCGCGTACCCGTCGAGGGCCTGCGGGCCGGCGGCGAGCGCGTCGCCGAGGGCGACCGCGTCCCGTAGCCCGAGGTTCATCCCCTGCCCGCCGGCCGGGCTGTGCACGTGCGCCGCGTCGCCGGCGAGCAGCACCGGGCCGGCCCGGTAGCTGCTGGCGATCCGGTGGTGGATCCGGAACCGCGACCCCCATGCCATCCCGGTGACCCGGTCCGGCCGCCGGGCCGGGCCGCGTTCGTCGAGCAACGCCTGGAAGTGCCGCGCCTGCGGCTCCCGTGGCGCGTCGGCCACGGTCGCGACCAGCCGGACCGTGCCGTCGGGCAGCGGCGCCCAGATCAGCGGCCCGCTCCGGGACAGGAAGAGGCTCACCTGGTCGCGGGGAAGCGCGCTGTCCACCCGGACGTCGGCGAGCAGGAACGACTCGCCGGGGTCGGCCGGGCCGCCGAAACCGATGCCGGCCAGCTCGCGGACCCGGCTGTGCATCCCGTCCGCGCCGATCACCCAGCGGGCCCGGACCTCGCCGCCACCGGCGAACCGGGCGGTGGCGCCGCCGCCGTCGAGGTCGAGGCCGGTCAGCTCGTACGGCCGCAGCACCCGCCCGCCGAGCGCGGTGAGGCGGTCGGTGAGCACCGTCTCGGTCTCGGCCTGCGAGATGAGAAGCGCGTACGGGTAGCGGGACGGCAATCTGTCGAACGGGACGGTGACGAGCAGCCGGTCCCGGTCGCGGACGCAGAACCGGGCCGAGTGCAGCCCTCGGGCGGCCAGCGGGTCGGCGACCCCGATCCGGTCCAGCACCTCGAGCGTGCCGGCGTGCACGACCGCGGCGCGCGAGGTGACAGGCGGCTCGGTGAGCCGGTCGACCACTGTGGTGGCCACGCCGTGCCCGGCCAGGGTGGCGGCCACGGCGAGACCGGTCGGCCCGGCGCCCACCACGAGGACGTCCGTGTGTTCGGGAAGCATCGCTTCGCCTCCATTTATGTCAACATCCGTTTGCCAACGCTTGTTGACTTAACCCTAGAACGCATGTCAACACTTGTTGGCCTACAGTCGTGGACATGACCGAAACGGGCTCCCGTACCCGCCGCTCGGACGCCACCCGGGCGGCCATCCTGCGCGCCGCCCGGGCCCGCTTCGCGGCCGACGGCTACGAACGGGCCACCATCCGGGCCATCGCCGCCGACGCCCGGATCGACCCGTCCATGGTGATGCGCTACTACGGCAGCAAGGAGGGGTTGTTCGCCGCCGCCGCCGAGTTCGACCTGCACCTGCCCGAACTGACACAGGTGCCGCCGGAGCGGCTCGGCGAGACACTCGCCCGACACTTCCTGCGCCGCTGGGAAGCCGACGGCACGCTCGTCGCCCTGCTCCGGGCCGCCAGCACCAACCCCGGCGCGGCCGAGCGGATGCGCGACATCTTCGCCGGCCAACTCGTCGCGGCGGTCACCCGCTCCGGCGCCGATCCGGCGACCGCCGCCCGCCGGGCCGGCCTGGTGGCCAGCCAGATCCTCGGCCTGGCCCTCACCCGGTACGTGATCCGGCTGCCACCCGTGATCGACCTGGACCCCGAGGAACTGGTCGAATGGGTCGGCCCGACGATCCAGCGCTATCTGACCCAACCTTTCACCCCGTCCCGGGCGTCTGCCGGGTGACGGAGGGAGACGCTGGATGGGGCGCACCGTGGACCACGGGCGAGCGGACTACCTCGCCTTCGTCGAGGCGCACCAGCACCGGCTGCTACGCGCCGCGTACCTGGTCTGCGGCAACCGGCACCAGGCCGAGGACCTGCTCCAGGACGCGCTGCTGAAACTGGCCCTCCGCTGGCCCGCCGTGCGTGACGGCGACCCGGCCGCGTACGTGCGCGCCATCCTCTACCGCGACGCGGTCTCCTGGTGGCGGCGCCGGCGGCGGGAACGGCTCAGCGCGTACCCGCCGGACCGGGCGGGCGCGGAGGCCGACGACGCGCTGCGGCTCACCGTCCGCGCCGCGCTCGACCGGCTGCCGCCGCGCCAGCGGGCGGTCCTGGTGCTGCGCTACTTCGAGGACCTGACCGAGGTGGCCACCGCCGACGCGCTCGGCGTCACCGTGGGCACCGTGAAGAGCCAGAGCCACGCGGCGCTACGCCGGCTCCGGGAAGTGGCGCCCGAACTCGGCGGCGCCGACGACGGCCTGGTCACCGGGATGGAGGCGAACCCGTGAACGAAACCGAGCTGGCCCGGCTGCTGACCCGGGCGGCCGAGGATGTCCGGCCGACCCTTCCGGCCGAAGCCGGCTGGGAACGGGCCCGCCGGGTCCGCCGCGCCCGCCGGGCCGCCGGTGCCGCCGCCCTGGCCGTCGCCCTGATCGCCGGCGGTACGGCGGCGCTCCCGCACCGCACCGGCCCGCCCGCCCCGGCCCACCCGGTGACACACCCGGACCCGAGCGCGTCGCCGGTGCGGCAGCCCCCGCTGGTGCTCGACCAGATCGACGATCCGCTGGGCCGGCTCGGCGACCGGGTCGCCGCGCCGCTCTCCGCCCGACCGGTCGGCCGGGCCCTGGCGCTTCGCCAACCGGTCGATCCGGAGACCGGCGAGGCCGGCCCGATCCGGGTGCTCGGAGACGACGGGCTGGTCCGGGAACTCGACGTGGTGACGCTCGCCGCCACCCGGGACGCCAGCGGCAACGAGGCCGCGCCGCTCAAGCCGGGCAGCCTGTCGCCGGACGGTCGGACCGCCGCGTTCGCGCAGACCGGCGACGTGGTCGTGGTCGACCTGACCGACGCCTCGGTCCGCCACTATCCGCTCGCCGGCTATCTCGAACACGTCGTCTGGGCCGGCGACCGGCTGCTCGTCGGCGACAACGACAACACGTACGAGCTGGACCGGCGCACCGGGACGGCGCGGAAGCTGCCGGTCGACCCGTGGGGACTCGTCGTGCCCGCGCCGATCCACCCCGGCGACCTGCTCGCCCTCGGCGGCGCGGAGGACGGCCTGTCCGTACGCCGCTTCCCGGCGGCCGGCGGTACGCCGGACCGGCGGACGGTGACAAGCGGTGAGCTGCCCCCCGGTTACCGGCTGGACGAGGTCTACGGGCGGGGCTGGCAGCGCGGCGACCGGATCGCCCAGGCGGGATGGACCACCACCGGCAGCATGGGCGGGGCCGAGGGCGTGGCCGTGGTGGACGCCCGCACCGGAGCGGTGACCCGCCTGCTCGACCTGGGCCGTGAGGACCGGGCGAAGGCCTGCTGCGAGGTGCTCGGGTGGTCGGCCGACGGTGCGGTGCTGTTCCGCTCCGACCCCGCCGGGCTGGCCCGCTGGCGACCGGAGACCGGTGAGGTCGACCTGGTGGCCCGCGACGTGACCGGCCCGGTGTCGCTGCCCGCCCACTGACCGGCCGGCCCCGGACGTGTCGTGAGGGGCCGGCCGGGGCGCTCAGCGGGTCAGGCCGCCGGGCTGGTCGCCCTTGACGACGGGCGCCCGGACCAGGTTGCCCCACTCGGTCCACGAGCCGTCGTAGTTGCGCACCTGCGGGTAGCCGAGCAGGTGGTGCAGCACGAACCAGGTGTGGCTGGACCGCTCACCGATCCGGCAGTAGGCCACCACGTCGTCGGCCGGGCTCAACCCGAGCTGGTCGGCGTAGATGGCGCGCAGCTCGTCGGCCGACTTGAACGTGCCGTCGTCGTTGGCGGCGGACTTCCACGGCTTGCTCACCGCGCCCGGGATGTGCCCGCCGCGCAGCGCGCCCTCCTGCGGGTAGTCCGGCATGTGCAGCATCTCGCCGGTGTACTCGCCGGGCGAGCGCACGTCGACGAGCGGCCGGCCGGCCGCCACGTGCGCCATCACCTGCTCGCGGTAGGCCCGGATCGGCGCATCGTTGCGCTCCGGCACCGGGTAGTCGGCGCGCGGGCGGCTCACCCGGTCCCGGGTCAGCTCCCGCCCCTCGGCGACCCACTTCTGCCGGCCGCCGTCGAGCAACCGCACGTCGGCGTGGCCGAAGAGGGAGAAGACCCAGAGGGCGTACGCGGCCCACCAGTTGAAGTTGTCGCCGTAGAAGACGACCGTGTCGCCACGGCCGATGCCCTTGGCCGCGCACAGCTCGGCGAAACTCGCGGCGTCCAGGTAGTCGCGGGTGACCTGGTCGTTCAGCTCGGTGTGCCAGTCGACCTTGACGGCGCCGGGGAGGTGGCCGGTGTCGTAGAGGAGCACGTCCTCGTCGGACTCGACCACCACGAGGCCCTCGTCGCCCAGGTGCTCGGCCAGCCACTCGGTGGTGACCAGGCGCTGCGGGTCGGCGTACGACTGGAGGTGGGGATGCGGATCGCTCGGCACAGGCATGATCCCCAAGGTACGCCGGAACGCCGGTGCGCGGCGGCGGTCAGGCGCGCCCGACGCGGTCGCCGTCGACCAGGACGCCAGCCCGGGGCGGGACTCGTCGTCGAGGGTGAGCCGCAGCAGGTCCGCGACGTGGACGGTGCGCACCCGCTCAGTCGGCGCTTACCGGGCCGAGCACCGGCCGCTTGGCGGTGACGAAGTCGCCGGAGGAGCGGCCGGTCAGCCGGCGTTTGATCCACGGCGCCAGATGCTGGCCGGCCCACCGCAGGTCGGCGGCGCGGGCGGCCAGCCACGGGGTGGGCGCGGGATGCGGCGGCACCAGCAGCCACTCCTCCTCGCAGCCGACACCGAGCGCGGCGAGGACCTGCGCGGCCACCCGCCGGTGCCCGGCCGCCGACAGGTGCAGCCGGTCGGTGCTCCAGAGCATCGGGTTGAGGTATGCCTCGTCGGAGTAGAGGTCGACCAGGATCGCCCCGTGCCGCTCGGCGACCTCGCCGACCACCCGGTTGAGCAGCGTCACCCGGGGGGCCACCAGCCGCTGGCCGGGCAGCCGGGCCATCACGTCGGCGAACCGGAACAGCACCACGTCGCCGCCACCGGCGCGCAGCCGTTCGACCACCTTGTCGAAGCGCGGGACGAAGACGTCCGGGTCGAAGCTGCGCCGCAGCACGTCGTTGCCGCCGGCCGCGAACGTGACCAGGTCGGGTCGCATGGCGACCGCGGCCGGCACCTGTTCGGCCACGATGTTCGGGAACAGACGGCCCCGGATGGCCAGGTTGGCGTAGCCGAAGTCGGGGCCCGCCTCGGCGGCGAGCCGGGTGGCGACCAGATCGGCCCAGCCCCGGTAGCTGCCGTCCGGATACGCGTCGTCCATACCCTCGGTGAAGCTGTCGCCCACCGCCACGAAGCTGCGCCAACGCACGGCGTCTCCCCCTCCGACGTCCCGGCAGAAGTGCGTCGCTCAGTCTGTCACCGCCCGGGCCGGTCCCGCCGCCCCCGGGGCCGGACGTGGCGGACGTCTCGGCGTCCTGTTCCGGACAGCCCCGTGCGGACGGACAAACCCCCCGGGCCGTGCGAGCGGGGCAGAATCCGTCGGCCGGACCGGGGATGATGTCAGCCGTCATCCGGTCGGGCGCGACCCGGCCGGTCCCGCGTACGCACGAGCGAGGATCCACATGACGCAGGGGCACCCACAGGCGCCAGGTTGGCCGGCGTACCCGCCACCACCAGCGCCACCGCGGTCCCGCCGGAAACTCTGGATCGGGCTCGCGGCCGGCGCGCTCGCGCTTGCGGTCTGCGCCGGCGCGCTCGTCGGCGTCGGTCTGGGCCTGCGCGGCGGCGACGACGAGAGCCCGGCCCGCCGGGCCGCCGCCGCGGCGAACGGCGTCACGGTCACCGACGCCGACCTGGCCGCCCTGCTCGACCGGCACGGCAAGGCGCTGGCGGCCGGCGACCTGAACGGCTACCTGGCCGCGTTCGACCCGGCCCGCGGGGACCTGGTCGCCGGGCAGACGCGCCTGTTCCGCAACCTGGCCAAGCTGCCCCTGTCGGTGGCCCGCTACGAGACCGTCGAGAAGCAGGGCCGCGCCAGCGACGCCTTCGGGCAGGGCGTCACCTTCCAGCTCGATGTCTCCTTCGTGCACCAGTTCGACGGCTTCGACGCGGCCCCGGTCACCGAGTGGTACCGCTGGACGATCGTCCGCGCAGCCCGGGACGCGCCGATCCGGGTCACCGCGGTCACCGGCGCGCCGGCCGCCGCCGACGGCAGCTCGAAGACGGTCTACTACCCCGGCCCGTGGGACAGGTGGCCGGAGATCCACGTCGAACGGACACCGCACGCCCTGCTCATCGCCGACGCCGGCCGCGCCGCGGTGGCGAAGCGGTACGCCCCGACCGCCGAGGCCGCGATCGCCCACGACCTGGCCGTGTGGCGGGCCGGCGGGCTGCCCGGCCCGGTCCCGGACGGCTTCGTCCTCGCGCTCGCCAAGGGCAAGGACGAGATGGGCTCGCTCTACCGGATCGGCACCGGCAGTGCCACCGAGGCGGGCTTCTCGCTGGGCCTGGTGGCGGCCGAACGCAAAGACGGTGCGGTCACCATCGGCGGCACCCGGGTGGTGGTGGACACCGCCGAGAAATACTTCACCCGCTCCGGCGGCGGCAACGACGCCGGCATGGTGTTCCGGCACGAGGTGGCGCACTCGCTGATGACGCCCCGGACGAGGCTGACCGAGGTGGACGCGCTCACCGGCCTCGACGAGTGGGTGGTCGAGGGCTTCGCGGAATACGTCGCCTTCCACGGCCGACCGTTGAGCGCCAGCGAGCGCACCGCGCCGGCCCGGCGGCTCGTCCGGAACGGGTGGGACGGCACGCTGCCGGACAACGGCGAGTGGGACAACCCGGACCTGGTCGGCTTCCACTACTGGCTCGGGCACACCGCGATGAACCACCTGGCCGAGCGGTACGGCGAGCCGAAGCTGTTCCGCTTCGTCGACGCCGTCTACCGGGGCACGCCGACCGACCGCGCCGCCCGGGACGTGCTTGGCGTGTCGCTCGACGAGTTCCAGGCCGGCTGGGCCACAGACGTCCGGGCGCAGGCGCGCTGAGCGGGATCGGAGACGACGGATGACGTACCGACAACAGCAGCCGCCACCCGCGTACCCCCCGGTGGGTTGGCCCGGTCCGGTCGGCGCGCCGCCGACGGCGCCCCGCAGGCGCGGGCGCCTCGCGCTGCTCGCCGCCGGTGGCCTGGTGGCCGTGCTGGCGGTCGCCGCCGGCACCGCCTACGGCGTGTCCCGGCTGGTCGGCGGCGGCGGCGGTGACGGGCCTGCGCTGCGCACCGCCTGGGTGCTCGACTTCCCGGAGCGGCAGCGCAACGGCCTGAAGACGTTCGACGGGCAGGACATGTTCGGGGCCTGGCTGGTCGGCGACACGGTGGTCCGGGCCCAGCCCGACGGCGTCATCGCCTACCGGCTCGGCGACGGCGGGCAGGCGTGGGGGCTGCCCGCGCCCCCGGGCAGCTCGCTCTGCGGCGCCGCCCAGGCGCTGGCCGAGGGGCGTGGCGTGGTCGCGCTCGGCTCCGCCGACGCCTGCGACACGCTCGTCGAGTTCGACGCCGCCACCGGCGTCCAGTCCTGGCGGGCGACGTTCCCCGCCGAACGCCGCGAGGGCCGCGACACGCTCGCCGCGCCGGACCTGTCGGTGGCCGGTGGGCAGGTGGTCGTCCGCGCCGACCAGCGCGTCCTCGGCTACTCGCTTACCGACGGCAGGCGACGGTGGCAGACCGACGCCGACCGGCTGCTGCCCGGCCGGGACTGCCGGCTCTCCGACACGTCTGCCGCCGGCGAGCGGGCCGTGGTCACCGCGCGCTGTGACGGCGACCGGGGCGCGCTGCTCGGCCTGGACCCGGCCACCGGCACGGTGCGCTGGCAGCAGCGGCTGCCCACCGCGAGCGCCGGCGTGCTCAGCGTCGACCCGCTTGTCAGCCTGCCCGGTCTGAACGACGCGACGTTCGCCGCCCGGGACGCCGCCGGCAAGGCGCGGGCCACGTTCGGCAACCCCGTCGACGGTACGCGTTTCAGCGACCTGCCGGTCAACCGCTCCAACTCGGTCGAGGGGCCGGCGGTGCGGCCCTACCTGGCCGACGCCGACACGCTCTACCTGCCCACCGAGGCGGCGAACGTGCCGGGGAAGATGCGCCAGGCCAACCAGGTGGTGGCGATCGACCTGGCGACCGGGAAGCGGCGCTGGGTCTCGGCCGGGCACACCGACAGCGAGGTCGCGCTGATCCGCGTCGACGAGGCGGGACTGCTCGCCTGGGAGGTCGGCGACCGGCGGGATCTCGCGCCGCGACTGGTCCGGATCGACCGGGCCTCCGGGACGGTGTCGGTGCTGGCCGAGGGCCCGCGGTCGGCCGGCACCGAGGGCAGTGGGGCGACGGTGCTGGAACGGGACGGGACGGTGGTGCTGGTGCCGTGGAAGCATGTCAGCGCGGATGCCGCGATCACCGTGCTGCGCTGACCGATCGCGGGCGGGCCACCTCCCGGTGACCCGCCCATGGCCGATCGTCAGTCGACGACCTGAAGGATCTGCTGGTCCCTCAACGTCGCCGGCTCCCGGCTCTCGCTGATCTTGCGGTCGTCCGCGCCGATCAGCACGAGCACGTTGTGGTCGCCGGCACTCACCCGGGCCACCAGCCTGCCGTCGGCCCCGAACCATGCCTGGAGCAGCTTCCGGCCGCCGAGCGGCAGGTCGACCTGCCGGCCGGTGCGGGTGTCGATCACCGCGTTCGCGTCGAGTTCCCGCGCCACGTCACCGCCCGGCTCGTCCGGCTGGCGCAGCAGAAGCGCCAGCCGGGACCCGTCCGGGGAGATGCTCGCGACGTCGAAGGACGAGGGGGCGCCCGGCACACCCACGCCGGGGATCAGTTTCTCCGCCGTGCCGTCCGGCCGGTTCACCGCCACCCGGCCCTCCCCGTCCGCGTAGGCGAGGACCTTGCCGTCGGCCGACCACAGCGGGTGGCAGCCCTCAATCTCGGCGATCGGGGTGTACTTGCCCGTGTTCAGTTCGACGACACCCTTCTCCCGCGTCACATCCGGTTCCGTCGACAGAACGACCGAGACCGTGAGCCGGCGGGAGTCCGGCGACCACACCGGCGTCCAGCAGTCCTGTTCCACCTGACGGTGGCCGCCAGGCGTGATTGTCCGGGGGTTGCCACCGTCGACGTCGGCCACCCGGAGGTTGTCGTCCGGGTCGACCCAGGCGACGCGCCTGCCGTCAGGTGAGACGGCAGCGTTGAGGATCGCGGTGAGACGGGGAAGCTTCGCCAGCCGGGTCGGCGGCGAGCCGGGCTCGAAGGACCAGAGGTAACCGGCGGCCGACGTGTCGTCGTCGGACGACGCCGGGCCGTAGAAGAGCCGCCCGACCATGGCCGCGGCCGGGCCGCCACCGGTGACGGTGCTCGGGCTGGCGCTCGGTGTGCGGGACGGCTCCACGCTCGGCGTGGGGTTGACCTGAGGTGGCGGGCTGGTCACCGACGGGCCGGCGGGCGCGGGCGCCTGACTGTCCGGCCGGATCGCGAGCGCGGTCCCGGTGGCGACGGCGAGCACCGCCAGCGCGGCGGCGGAGGTGACGACGGCCCGCTGAATGCCGAGCCGGCGGGAGGTACGCAGGGCCCGGTCCCGCAGGTCGACCGGGTTCACCTCGTCGGCCAGGTCGGCCAGGTCGAGGCGCAGGCGCTCCTGGTTCATCGGGCGGATCCTTCCGTGACGTACAGGTCGGCGAGTTCCGGGGCGACGGCGCGCAACTTGCTCAGCGCCTTCGAGGTCTGACTCTTGACCGTGCCGACGGTGACGCCGAGCATCTCCGCCGCCTCGGCCTCGCTGCGGTCCTCGAAGAACCGCAGCACCAGGACGGCCCGCTGCTTGGCGGAGAGCCGGGCCAGCGCGGCCCGGAGGGTGAGCCGCAGCGTGATCTGCTGGGCGTGGTCGGTGCCCGAGCCGCCTCCGCGCGACTCGGGCAGGTCGCCCGGCATCGACTCACCCACCCGGCGGCGTCGCCACCAGGAGACCTGCAGGTGATAGATGATCTTGCGGGTGTACGCCTCCGCGTTGCCACTGTCGTGCAGCCGGCTCCAGGACCGGTGCGTCCGGGCCAGGGCGGACTGGACGAGATCCTCGGCCAGGTGCTGGTCACCGGTGAGCAGGTAGGCAGAGCGCAGGAGCGCCGGTGTGCGGGTGCGCACGAACGAGTCGAACTCACTCAGGAGAGGGTCCACACGAGCCGATCCTTCGGGTCAGTGGTGCGACAGTTGATGCCCTCCAGACGCCACCTCGCCGCTCGATGGTTGCCGTCGGCGGGCGTCGACTCTTTCAGCAGTCGAACACCGACCAGCAGATATCGTTGCGCAACCGCTGATCGTCGAGGACCAGCTCGCGGACCGACGCCGGGAGCCGGTCACGCTGCCACCGGCACTCCGCGCGCCCCGCCGTGTCGCCCCGGCCGTCCGGCGCCGCCGCCCGTACCGCCTTGATGGCGTACGCGGCAGCGCCCAGTTCGTGCGCGGCGACGTGGGCGACCGCCCCGGCCTGGCCGGCGGCGTACGCGGCATGGCGCGCCGCCCCACGCAGGTCCCGGGCCGCGCCCATGGCGTGGCCGCCCGCCGCGCGGGACACCATCATCGTGACCTCGCCCCGCACCCAGGCCCGGATATGTTCGATCGCCTCGCGCGGACGCCTGTCGTCGGGCCGGACCGCCTCGAACAGGCCGAGGACGTGCTCCGCGCAGTCGGCGGCCCAGAGCGCGAGCAGGCGGTGGTCGTCGTCGGTCAACGTCCCGCCGCGACGGATCGTCACGAAGCGGGGATCCCGAACCTTCGGCAGGATCACCTGTCTGCCTCCACGCCCGCGGCCGGCGCCCGCCGCAGGGCATCGTCCAGAGCGCTCATCAACCGGGCGACCCGGCTGCTGCCACCGGTCACCGGCGGATAGCGGCGGAGCAAGTCGACGAGCGCCGGGCTGGCACGCCGCCGCGAACGGTCCAGCAGAGCGTCACCGACCGCCGGGTCACCGCCGGCCGTCAACTCCCCGATCCGCGCCGCGCTCGCGGCGGCCCGCAGGATGTGACCGACCTGGCTGGCCTGGGCGAGAGGATGCAGATAGGCCGCGGCGGCGGCGTCACCGGCGGATCGCGCGGCCAGGCGCGCCGCCTCCGAAGGCGCGGACCGGGCCGCCCGGTGCGCGTCGATCGCCGCGACCCGTTGCAGCTTCGTCCGGTCGGCGCCGTCGACGAACGTCCGGGCCGCGTCGATCGCCGCGCGGGGGCGCGGATCGTCGGATACGGCCTGCTCGAAGACCGGCAGGACGTCCTCCGCGTGCTCGACCACGTAACGCGCCACGACGCGCAGCTCGTCCATGGTCAGGTCGAAGTCACCTGATACGAGTTGCCTGCGCGCTGCCACGTCGAGGAATCGTATCTGCGAAACCCCTCTGCCCGGCGGTCAGCCCCGCTCGCCCACACCGCGCCGGTACGGGCCCCAGCCGACGAACCTGTCGAACAGGTCCCGTGGCGTCGGGCCGTCCTGCGGGTTGAGCCGGAACAGGTCGTGCGTGGCCTCGTGATAGAGCCCGGACAGGTAGACGGCCAGGTCGACGGGGCGGTCGGCGTACTCGGCCGTGAGCAGCAGCCGGGCCTGGGCGCAGGGCCACGGCGAGCCGCAGGCACGACACAGCCACAGCGGCCGGATCGGCAGGTGCGCGACATGGTCCGGCGGGTAGGCGCGCGGCCGGTCCGGAAACGGCCCGAGCCGGGGTACGGGGAGACTCATGCGTGACAGTCTGGTGAGAGCACCACTACGCTCGGAAGTCGTCGAGGTCGGCCCGGGAGCGGATCGGGAAACCGGCGGGCGACCGAGGAGGCCAAGTGGAGAACGAGCCGACCGCCGAGCTGATCCGCGCCCAACTGCGGCGGCTGCGACTCAAGGCCGAGCTGAGCCAGGAGGAGTTCGGGAAGCTTGTGCACTTCTCCAACTCGCAGGTGTCGGCGGTCGAGCTGGGCCAGCGACCGCTGGACCGGTTCTTCCTGAAGCGGGCCGACGAGGTGCTGGGCACCGGCGGGCTGTTGACGTCGCTGCTCAAGCTCGCCGAGCGGGACGGCCAGCCGAGTTGGTTCCGCCCGTGGCTGGAAGCCGAACGCCAAGCCCAACAGTTGCGCTGTTACCAGCCGAGCCTCATCCCCGGCCTGTTGCAGACCGAGAACTACGCCCGGGCGATGATTCACACCGATGACATGCTCACCGTCGAAGAAGGTGATCGACGCCTGGCGGTCCGGCTCGACCGGCAGTCAGTGCTCACCCGCCCCGATCCGCCCAAGTTCATCGCGGTGATTGAGGAAGCGGTGCTGCGACGGGCGGATGAATCCTTCCGTGGATTGATGAGCCAACAGGTCGCGCACCTCATCGACGCGAGCGGACTGCCCCACGTCGCCGTCCATGTGATTCCATCCGACGTCAGCCTGCACATCGGACTCACCGGACCATTCACACTCGCTCGTGGTGGCGACGGGGGCTGGATCGGCTACCTGGAGAACCAGCTCGGGGGAACGGTGATCGACAACGATGAACGTGTGGCTATCCTGCTGTCCAGGTGGGAGAGCGTCCGGAGTGAGGCACTGTCCCGCCGCCAGTCGATCGAGCTGATGAAGGAAGTGGTCGGGTCATGGAACTGACCGGCGCTATCTGGCACAAGTCCACCCGTAGCGGCCAAAGTGAGTGCGTCGAGGTGGCGGGCAACCTGGTCGGCGTGGTCGGAGTCCGCGACAGCAAGGACCCGGCCGGACCGGTCCTCACCTTCACCCCCGACTCCTGGCGCGCCTTCATCCGGGTCAGCGGGAGTGGCGCGCCGCGCTGATCAGCACCGTGTGCTTGCGTACCCGGAAGGCGCCCTCCGCCTTGATGCGGGCCTGGACCACGTCACGGGCGGCCGACTCCTGCGCGGCGGTGAGTGGCCCGACCATGCTGGCGACGTAGGCGAGGACCGGCTCGGCGGTGGGCACCGCCAGGTAGTCGGGGTAACGCTCGACCGCCACGTCGGTGAAGTGGGCCGCGACCCCGGGCCGGCGTCGTCTCGGCGGTGACGGCCCCGAATCACCGCGCGTGCATGCATAATGAATGCATGGTTGCCCTGCAGATCCGAGACGTGCCGGAAGACGTTCGGAACATGCTCGCCGCCGAGGCCAAGGCGCGCGGCCAGTCGCTCCAGGCATATCTGCTGGAGTTGGTGGAGACCCAGGCCCGACGGCTGCGCAACGCCGCCATCCTGGACGGCTTCGGCGGGCGGTCGGACGGCACCAGGTCATTGCCCGGGGAGAGCGCGGCCGACGTGGCAGACGAGCGCGGTCAGCGCGGAAGCTGGGGCGACGCTGCATGATCGTGGTGGACGCGTCCGCCCTTGCCGACGCCCTCGTGGACGACGGCCCGATGGGTGACGCCGCCCGGTCCGAGTTGATCGCCGACCCGCACTGGGCATCCCCCGGTCACCTGCTGATCGAGGTCATGTCGGTCATCAGGGGCAAGGCCCTGGGGCGAAAGCTGGGCGCCGCACGCGCGCAGGAGGCGGTCGATGCCCTGCAATGGCTGGTCATCGACGAGATCCCGACCGCCACTCTCATCGAGCGGATGTGGCAGCTCCGCGCAAACGTCTCCGCCTACGACGCGGCGTACGTCGCGGCAGCGGAGATGGCGGCATGCCCCCTGGTGACAGGTGACGCCCGACTCGCCAAGGTGGTCGGTGTCCGATGTGAGATCCGCCTGATCGGTCAGAGATAGAGGCAGAACGGGTGACCGACCGGGTCGAGGTGCACCCGCACGTCGTCCTGGGGCTGGTAGTCGGCCACCGTGGCACCGAGCGACACCGCGAACGCCGAGGCCGCGTCGAGGTCGTCCACCTTGATGTCGAGGTGGAGCATCATCGGCGGGTCCCCCGGCCCGGCCGGCCACACCGGACGCACGTACGCCGGCTCGTCCTGGAACGCCAGCGTGGCACCGCCGTCCGGCGGGGCCAGCACCACCCAGTCGTGCTCGTCCTCGCGTCGCGGCCAGTCGAGCAGCCGCTCGTAGAAGGCTGCCAGATCCTGGGCGGACGGCGCGTCGAGCACGGTGGACGTCAACGAGAGCCGCGGTCGATGTTCCATCCGACCTTCATACCCCGCGACGGCCGAAACGGATCGCCCGCCCGCCGTTGGTCGCCGTACGCTGCGGCCATGCTGCTTCGCATGTCGACCCTGCTGCTCCGGACCCTGCGCGAGGACCCGGCCGACGCGGAGGTGCCGAGCCATCGGCTGCTCCTGCGCGCCGGCTACGTACGCCGGGCCGCGCCGGGCGGCTACACCTGGCTGCCGCTGGGCAAGCTGGTGCTGGACCGGATCACCGCGATCGTCCGGGACGAGATGGCCGCGATCGGCGACCAGGAGGTGCACTTCCCGGCGCTGCTCCCGGCCGAGCCCTACCGGACCAGCGGGCGGTGGACCGAATACGGCGACGACATCTTCACCCTCGCCGACCGCAAGGGCGCCGAGCACCTGCTCGCGCCGACCCACGAGGAGCTGGCCGCGCTGCTGGTGAAGGATCTGTTCACGTCGTACCGGGACTTTCCGGTGACGCTGTTCCAGATCCAGACGAAGTTCCGCGACGAGGCGCGTCCCCGGGCCGGCCTGCTGCGCGGGCGCGAGTTCCTGATGAAGGACGCATACTCCTTCGACCTGGACCCGGCCGGGCTCCAGCAGGCGTACGACCGGCACCGCGCGGCCTACCAGCGCATCTTCCGGAAGCTCGGATTGGACTTCACCGTGGTGCGCGCGACGTCCGGGGCGATGGGCGGCTCCGCGTCCGAGGAGTTCCTGGCCGCCACGCCGGTCGGCGAGGACACCTACGTCGGCTGCACGACCTGCGACTACGCCGCGAACACCGAGGCGGTGGTGACCCGCGCGCCGGCCGCCGGCGACCCGGACGCGCACCCGGCCACGGAGGTGCACGACACCCCGGAGACGCCTACCATCGCGTCCCTCGTCGACGTCGCGAACGCCCGCGCGCTCGCCGGCCGCACCCGCTGGACCGCCGCCGACACGTTGAAGAACGTGGTGCTGGCCGTACGCCGGCCCGGCGCCGCGCAGGCCGAGCTGCTGGTGATCGGCCTGCCGGGCGACCGCGAGGTGGACCTGAAGCGGGTCGAGGCGGTGCTGGCCCCGGCCTCCGTGGCTGTCTTCGACGACTGGGCCGCGCATCCGGAGCTGGTCCGCGGCTACCTCGGGCCGCAGATCCTGGCCAAGCACGGCATCCGCTACCTGGTCGACCCCCGCGTGGTCACCGGCACCACGTGGCTGACCGGGGCCAATGAGCCGGGCCGGCACGCCACCGACGTGGTGTGCGGGCGCGACTTCGTCCCCGACGGCACGATCGAGGCGGCCGGCGTGCGCCCCGGCGACCCCTGTTCGGCCTGCGGTGACGGCGAGCTGACCATGCGGCGGGGCATCGAGGTGGGGCACATCTTCCAGCTCGGCCGCCGCTACACCGACGCGTTCGCGGTCGACGTGCTCGGCCCCGAGGGCAAACCGGTCCGGCCGACCATGGGCTGCTACGGCATCGGCGTGTCCCGGGCGGTCGCCGCCGTCGCCGAACAGCACCACGACGATCGGGGACTGCTCTGGCCGGCCGAGGTCGCGCCGTGCGACGTACACCTGGTGTCCGCCGGGAAGGGGGCGCAGCTCGACGCGGCGCTTGAGCTCGGCGGACGGCTCGCCGCCGCCGGCCTGCGGGTGCTCGTCGACGACCGCACCCACGTCTCCGCCGGGGTGAAGTTCACCGACGCCGAGCTGATCGGCATCCCGCGCGCCGTCGTGGTCGGCCGCCGCCTGGCCGACGGGTACGTGGAACTGCGCGACCGGGCCACCGGCGAGCGGACCGACCTGCCGGTGGAGGGCGTCGTGGAGCGTCTGCTCGACGAGGTGGGCGCGACACGCCGCGACGCGGTGTAACGAACGCGCCACCGGGTACCGCAGAAGGATCGACCGAGGCGTTTTCGGAGGCTCCTATGTACCGCGTCAGTGACGTGATGACCAAGCAGGTGGTCTACCTCCCGGCGGAGACCCCGCTGGACGAGGCGGCCCGGGTGATGAAGGAGTCGGACATCGGCGACGTGGTGGTGACCGACGGCGCCACGCTCGCCGGTGTGCTGACCGACCGTGACATCGTGGTGCGGGCGGTGGCCGAGCGCGCCGACCCGGGCACCACCACGATCGGGTCGATCATCACCCGTGAGGTCGTCATGATCGAGCAGCACTGCACCGCGAGCGAGGCCGCCGCGTTGATGCGCGAGCGCAACATCCGGCGTGTGCTGGTCTGCGACAACGAGCGGAAGTTGGTCGGCATCATCTCCCTCGGCGACCTGGCCACACAGCCCACCCTCAGTTCGTGAAAGGCGGGGGCCCTTCTTAACGCCTGCGGTAGAGGCGGGGCCCCCGCTTAACACCCCGCCCGCCCGCACGGGACACGGCGGATAGCCTCGACGCCAACGCGACTGACCGGTGAAGGGGATTCTCTTACTTCTGCCGCGTGTGCCGGGATGCTGTCCAGCTATCGGTCGCCAAATGAGAGTGTCGATGGCAGCCTATTCGGCGCCAGATTCCACCCGGTTGCGGATCGATGTCCCGACCAACGCCGGCGGCGGTCGGCCGGAGGAAGCCGGCGTCCGCCTCGTCCTGACCGGACACGACGGAATCAGGACGCCCGCCGAACATCATTCTTCCTGTTCAATCCTGTCGTGATCATCCCGCACGCCCTTGTCGCTGCGATCGGCAGCAGTTCGCGGAAGTACCTCGCCTTCGCCTGTAATCGGTGACCGTGTTGCCGACAAGTACCCGTGACAGGCGACCTGTGGAGGTGCGATGCGGGAACGGGAAGAGCGAGTGGCCGCGATGTTCCGTCGACATGCCGACGATATTCACGCCTACGCGGCCTGGCGGGTTGGTCAGCACGACGCCGCGGATGTGGTGGGTGAGGTGTTCCTGGTGGCTTGGCGGTCCCTGGACCGGATCCGGGCTGGTGAGGAGCGGGGCTGGCTGTTCGGTGTGGCTCGTACGGTGATGCTGGCGCGCCGCCGGCAACAAGCCGTTGCGGCTGCTCTCGACGAGCGGATGAGCACGACGGCCGTGGAGGACGGGTCGGATGGGCTCGCTGATGACGTGGCGCTGCGTGATCAGGTGCGTGGGGCGCTGCGCGCGCTCGGTGAGCGGGACCGCGAGGTGCTGGTCACGGCGGCCTGGTTTGACCTGACCGCGGCGGAGGCAGCGCGGGTGCTCGGCGTTTCGCGTCCCACTTATGCGGTGCGGCTGCATCGGGCGCGTAACCGGTTCCGCGCAGCCTACGGACGGTTCGCCGAAGACAACGGTGAGGCCCTATTGATGATCCGCGGCTCGGTGACGGCATGAAGGAGAAGAACGCAGTGGATCTTGATGAATTGTTGCGTCGGGGTCGGCAGGACTCGGCCGGGTGGGCGCGAAGTGACATGGGGCGGCGAGTCTTGGACCAAGTCCTCGCAGCCGATCCGACCGGGAATTCGGCAGGTAATCGTATGATCGGCCGTTCAAGGGCATCGCGGCCGGTGCTGCGCTGGTCCTTCCTTGGCACGGGGTTGGTCGGGACGGTCGCGGCGGGGGTGCTGGCGGTGTCGGTGATCTCCGCGCCGTCGGGCGAACAGACCAGCAACCTGCCGGTGGCCGGTGCGCAGCCGGGGGTCGCGGATGGCGCGATCGGGGACGTGACACGGGTGTCGGCACGTGACGTTCTGCTCGCGGCGGCGGCCCGATCGGAACAGGCGCCCGCCGAGACTGGCAAGTACTGGCACGTCAAGACCCTCGACGTGTACGGAATGCGGCGGATCGACACCGACAACAAACGTTACTGGGTGTTGCAGCGCGTCGTGAATGAGAGCTGGGACGCCAGTGATCCGGCAGAGGCTAGTTATACCGGCAGACGGGAGCTCGGCGAGCATGCCTGGCGCGCTGCCGGTTCTCCGAGCGAGTGGGTTCTCGACAACGACGGATCGAGCAAGCCGGTCCTGTCCACTCGGCCGGGTGAGGGCACCCTGAGGAGGGACACCAATCCACCACGCTATCTGGAGGACCTCGGGTATCTGAGCTTGGAGCAGGTTCGGCAGCTACCCGACGAGCAGGGCGCGCTACGCGCGTGGGTGAGCAGCCGGATCCAGACGGACATGGGATTCGCCCCCGGTAGCAGCGAGGGCAACCAGTTGCTGTTCGGCTTCCTGAGTCGGATGCTGTTGGACACCCCAGCGCCGCCGAAGGTACGCGCCGCGGCGTTCCGGGTTCTCGCCGACATCCCCGGCGTCCGCAGCATCGGCACCGTCAAGGACGAGAGTGGACGCGCAGGGCAGGGTGTGGAGTTGCGCTACAACATCACCACCATGCGGCTGATCGTCGACCCCTCAGACCATCGGCTGCTCGGCAGTAAGTACACCTCGACGCAGAAGGGCGAAAAGGTTCCCATCAAGCAGAGGAGCACGGTGGTGCTGACGGCGGAGTGGTCGGACGCCGCCCCACAGGCGCCAACTCTGCCCCGGTAGAAACGGCGCGCTGCTCGTACCGATGGCCGGTCGCGGTAGACGGGCGGCCATCGTCACCCCTGACGGATGGCGAAGGGTCGTGATGATCGATCATCACGACCCTTCGCCGCTCGCATCGCACTGATCTGTGTGATGCCCGGTGGCGTTTTTCAAGCCACGAGCCGCCCCTCCTGCGATGGGTGGTGACGGCACGGCGGATAGCCTCGACACATGCCCGAGATGCCGACCAAGCTGGCCGAGATCGTCGACGAGTTCGCCTCCGCACCGCGCGACGTCGTGCTGGAGATGCTGTTGGAGTTCGCCGACGTGATCCCACCCCTGCCCGAGGGGGTGGACCGGGAGGAACTGGAGCAGGTCCCCGAGTGTCAGACCGCGTTCTTCCTGCGCGCCGAGGTGAACCCGGACAAGACCGTGAGCACGGTCTTCGACTGCCCGCCGGAGGCGCCGACCACCCGGGCGTTCGCCGGCATCCTCGCCGAGGGGCTGGCCGGCGCGAGCGCCGAGGAGGTGCTGGCCGTACCGGACGACCTGTACCAGCGGATGGGGCTCGCCCAGGTGATCAGCCCGCTGCGGGTACGCGGCGGCACGGCCATCCTGGCCCGCCTGAAGCGCCAGGTGCGGGAACAGATCGCCTGACCTGCGGGTTGTCGCTGGTCATGGAGATCGAGATCTACGCCGACGTCGTCTGCCCCTGGTGCTGGATCGGCAAGCGCCGGTTGGAGCAGGCCCTGGAGTCGTACGACGGCGAGGTGACCGTCAGGTACCGGCCGTTCCAGCTCGACCCGACGCCGGTCACCGAGCCGAGGCCGCTGCTCGACGCGCTCGCCGACAAGTTCGGCGGCCGGGACAAGGCCGAGGGCATGGCCGCCCACGTCTCCGGGGTCGCCGCGGGCGCCGGCCTCGACCTGCGGTTCGACCGGGCGGTGGCGGCGAACACGTTCGACGCGCACCGGCTGGTGCGGTTCGCCACCGAGCGGGGGCAGGCCGCGGAGGCGGTGGAGCGGCTCTACCGGGCGCACTTCCTCGACGGCGTCGACGTCGGCTCGATCGACGCGCTTGTCACGCTCGCCGGTGAGGTGGGGCTGGACGAGACCGAGGCCCGCCGGTATCTGGAGTCGAACCTCGGCCGCCGGGAGGTCGCCGCCGACCTGAGCGCCGCGCACCAGCTCGGCGTCTCAAGCGTCCCGACCTTCGTGCTGGCCGGGAAGTACGCGGTCACCGGCGCCCAGGAGCCGGCAACCCTGCTCGCCGCGCTGCATGAGGTGACGCAGCGTGAGGCCGCCGCGTGATGTTTCACGTGGAACAAGATCGATGCGGGTGAAGGGTCAGGCCGGCCGGGCCAGATCCTCCACCACCCTGGCCCCGGGCAGCGCGCCGAGCGCCGGCCCGGGCAGGGCGATCTTGCTGTGGCGTACGCCCGAGCCGATGATCACGTGTGGGGTGGCGATCACCCGTGCGTCGACCAGGATCGGCCACTCCTCGGGCAACCCGATCGGCGTGATCCCGCCGTATTCCATCCCGGTCAGCTCCACCGCCTCGGCCATCGGCGCGAAGCTCGCCTTGCGCACGTCGAGCAGCTTGCGGACCGCGCCGTTCACGTCCGCCCGGGTGGTGGCGAGCACGATGCAGGCGGCGTAGCGGGTTTCGCCGCCACGCTTACCGGCGACCACCACGCAGTTGGCCGACTCCTCCAGCCCCACCTCGTACGCCGCGCAGAAGGCCGCGGTGTCGGCAAGGTCGGCGTCGATCGGAGCGACAAGCACCTCGTTCACGTCGACCGGTGCCTCGTCCGGCCACCGCTCCACCGCTGCGGCGACCGGCGGCGCCAACAGGTCCAGCCGGCCCCGGGCCGGCTCCGTCTTCAGCGTCCCCATCACGGATGCGATCCTCGCACCCGCGCCGGCAATCCGCTCGCCGCGCTGTTAATAGGGGCCCCTTCCTATGCGGAATCCGTTAACCGGGGCCCCCTCCTTACACCTCGGTGAGATGCCGCCGTTGCAGCGGCTCGGGACGGTTCGCCTCGGCGTCGGCGATCCCGTGCCGGACGCCGACCCGGATCACCCCGTAGAGGAAGACGAAGCCGAACACGTACAGCACCACGGTGACCGCCAAGACCAGCATGGGGTCACGGTAGGCCGCCCCGGACCCGACCGGATCTCACCTTCGGCCGGTTCCCCCGTACGTGTCGGCAAGGTGATCCGCCCAGGTACGCGTACCGGTGGGCGTGGCGGTCGTGGTGAGCCCGCCGGCGCGCAGTTCCCGGCCGAGCCGCCCGGGGATCCGGACCGGCAGCAGCGGCCGGCGCGACCGGCGGACCGCGAGCCAACTCCGGGCCGCCTCGTCGAAGCGGAGCACCTCGGGCCCGCCGAAGTCGTCGACCCGGCGCGACGGCCCGGCGGACAGCATCGCCACGAGCCGGTCCACCACCTCGCCCGCGTCGACCGGCTGGGCGAGCACGGCCCGGTCCCCGATCACCGGACCCAACCGGCTCGCGCCGCCCAGCAGGCCGGCCAGGAACTCGGGGAACTGGGTCGCCCGCAGCACGCTCCAGGGCACCTCTCCGGCTGCCACCACCTGTTCGGCCGCGAGCTTGTGCCGGTAGTAGGCGAGCGGCACCCGGTCGACGCCGACGATCGAGACGTATACCAGGTGTCGCACCCCGGCGTGGCCGGCGGCGACGGTCAGCCGGCGGGTGCCGAGCACGTCGATCCGGTGAGTGTCCCGGTTCGGCGACGAGGCCAGGTGCAGCACCGCCTCCGTCCCGGCGACCGCCTCGGCCAGCCCGGCGCCGGTGGCCAGGTCGACCGGCATCCACTCGACGCCGTCACCGCCACCGCCACCACCGCCAGCGACGCCGCCACCGTCGCTGACGGCGTCGGGTCGACGGCTCACCGCGCGGACGGTGAACCCCGTGTCCCGCAGCCGGGGCACCGCCACCCGTCCGAGCCGTCCGGTCGCCCCGGTCACCAGCACCCGCATCGCCACATCCTCCCGCCCATGCCGTCCGGCCGTCGGTCGGCACCGAAAGCCGCTCCGGACAGGGGACGGAACGCCGGTGCCGATCGTGACGACCCGCTCAGGCGACCGGCCGGGGCACCACGCGACCGGCGAGCAGCAGGCCGAGCAGTCCGCAGCCGGCCGCGACGGCGAGCGTGGCCGCGTAGCTGGCCGGGCCGGGCGCCGAACCGGTGGCAAGCACCGCCCCGGTCAACGCCAGCACGACGGCGGCGGCAAGTGAGTCGCCCAGTTGCAGCGCGGAGGAGTTCCGGCCCTGCTCGGCCGGGGCGGACAACTCCAGGGTGAGCACCGACAGCGAGGGATAGAGCAGGCCCATGCCGAGTCCGGCGACCGCCCAGGCGAGCACGGCCGGCACCACCGGAACGCCCGGCAGCAGCGCCGTCGCGACGCCCGCCGTGCCGACGGCGATGCAGGCCGATCCGGCCCGGGGCAGGCTGGCCGCGGAGCGGGGTGCGGAGATCCGGCCCTGGATCCACGAGCCCACCGACCAGGAGAGCGCCCCGACGGTGAGGACCAGCCCGGCGCCGGTGGGCGTGAAGCCGCGCTCCCGGGAGAGCATCAGCGGGATCACCACCTCGGCGCCGACGAACGCGGCCGAGGCCAGCCCGCGCAGGCCGATCACCGTCGGCAGCCCGCGCGCCGCCCGGAGGAAGCCCGGCGGCAACAACCGCGGTACGCAGCCGAGCAGCCCGGCCAGCGCCACCCCGATCAGCCCGGCGGCGAGCGCGCCGCGCTGCTGCCCCCCGTAGTGCAGCAGCGCGGCGCTCGCCCCCGCCCCGCAGGCCCAGCCCACCCGGGCGAGCGCGCCGGCCGGCGGCCGGGTCGGCACGGTGCCGGCGAGCGTCCGCAGCCCCGGCTGGATCAGCAGCACCGCCGGCACCGCCACCACCGGCACCGCCAGGAACACCCAGCGCCAGCCGAGGTGTTCCACGATCAGGCCGGCCAGCGCCGGCCCGACAAGCGACGGCACCACCCAGGCCGCGGCGAAGGCGGCGAACATCCGCCGCCGCAACCGCTCCGGGTACGCGTGCCCGACGATCACGTAGAGCGCCACCGAGAGCAGGCCGGAGCCGAAGCCCTGCACCACCCGCCCGGCGACCAGCACTCCCATGCGGTCGGCGGTGCCGGCGACCACCAGGCCGGCGACGAACCAGGCCATCCCGTGCCACATGGCCGGTCGTGGTCCGCGCGCGTCACACCAGATGCCGGAGGCCACCATCGCGACCACGCCGGAGGCGAACGGCCCGCCGAAGGCGAGCGCGTACAGGCCGAGCCCGTCCAGGCTGCGGGCGACGGTCGGCATGGCGGTGCCCACCGCGAGCGCCTCGAACGCGAGCAGCGACACCAGGGCGACGCTGCCCACGGTCATCGCCCGCAGGCCCGGCGACCACAGGCCGGTGGCGGAGGTCTCCGGCGGGGCGGTGACGGTCGTCATGGGCTCCAGCCTGAGCCCTCAACCGTGGTTGAGGTCAACTGTGGGCCCGGTCTCGTCAGGCGGTCTCCAACGCCTCGCCGACGCCCTTGGCCAGGCCGGAGGCGTGCTGGTCGGCGAGGACGTGCCCGGCGGTGATGACCAGGGCGAGCGGCCACTCGATGACCTGGAGCGCGGCGAGCACCCCGATGCCGGCGTAGTAGGCCAACTTGTCCGGCGGGGGCACCGCCACCTCGCCCAGCAGCGGGAGGTCCACCCGGCGGCTGTATGCCCGGATCGTCTCCCGTGCTCCGCTCAGGTCTCGCGTCAGCGTGCTCATCCTGCCTCCCCCGGTCACGACGACGGCATCGACCCCAGCGGCATTCCACCGACCCCGGCGTCCATGCGCCGGGCAGTGGGGAAACTTCCCTCACTCCGGGGGCATAACGGACGCCGCGCCGGGAAGTCGGGCCGCCGGGACGAGTCCGGGAGGCGAGATGGCGTACGGCTTCGCCGGTCTCCTGCTGTCGCCGGCCGCCGTGCCGGACGCCGTCGCGCGGGTGGCGCGTACCGTCGGGTCGGCCCTGCCCGGGTCGGCCGTTCCACCGGTCGTCACCGAGGCGGCCGGGAACGTGGGCGCGGTGACCACCCGGCTGGCCCGGCTGGCGAACCTGGCCCGGCGGCGGGTGTGGTCCCGGGACGGTCGGCACCACATCGAGGTGCACGGCGTCTGCCAGGACGGCGGGGACCGGCTGGCCCGGCAGGTCGAGGCGGCGTTGGAGGCGGTGCCGGGGGTGACCTGGGCCCGGGTGAACGCGCCGTCGGGCCGGGTGGTGGTGGCGACCGGGGACCCGGCGCCGCGGCTGCGGGACCTGATAGACACGGTGACGCGTGCCGAGCGGGCCTGCCCGTTCGAGCCGGACCCGGAGATCCCGCCGCCGCATCCGCCGGAGGAGGGTCCGCGCACCCCCCGTACGCTCGGCGCGCTTGCGTCCGACGCGCTCGGCCTGACCATCTCCGCGGCCACCCGGATCCTGCCGTTCACGCCGGTGCCCGGCGAGGTGGCCGGCCTGCTGAACGCGGTCGACCTGCATCCGAGGCTGCACGCGCTCGCCGACCGTGGCCTGCGCGCCGATCCCCGCGCCGAGGTGCTCTTCCCGCTCGCCGAGGCGGTGGTGCAGGGCCTCACCGGCGGCTGGGCCGGCATCGTGCTCGACGGCGCGCAGCGGGTGGTGCAGTGGGGTGAGGCGCGGGCCCAGCTCGTCGCGTGGAGCCGCGCCGAGCCGGGGTTGACCGGCGACCCGGACCGGGCGGTGGCGCGGGTGCCGGACGGCGAGCGGCCCTGCCCGGTCCCGGACGGCCAGGTCGAGCGCTACGTCAAGCGGGTGCTCACCGCCGGTGCGGCGGCGGGCGCGGCGGCGATCCCGGTGGCCGGCGGCAAGCGCGCCGCCGCGCTGGCGCTGTCCGCGCTGCCCAAGGCGCCGGGCAGCGGGCGCGAGGGGTACGCGGCGCAGCTCGGCCGCATGTTGGCCCGGCGCGGCGTGATCGCCATGGACCGCAGTGTGCTGCGGGAGCTGGACCGGATCGACACGGTGGTGCTTGATGCCGCGGTGCTCGGCTCCGACCGGGGCGTGCTGTCCGACCTGGCGCCACTGGCCGGCGCCGACACCCGGCAGGTCGCCGCCCGGGCGTTCGCCCTGTTCGACCCGGCCCGCCCGGACGCGGTACGGACCGACGACGGCTGGCGGCTCGCGCCGCTGGACCGGCTCGACGCCTCCGATCCGGGGGACACCCCGGACAGCGAGCGGCTGCGGGCCCACGGCGGGCGGCTGCTCGGGCTGGCCGAGGGCGGACGGCTCGCCGCGGTGCTGCGGGTCGAGCCGGAACCCGCCCCGGGGGTGGACGCGCTTGTCTCCGCCGCCCGTCAGGCAGACGTCCGGCTCGTGGTCGGCGGCGCCGAGGACGGCCGGTACGACGTGGCCGACCGGCACGTCCCGGGCGGGTCCCACCTTGCCGCCGCCGTCCGTGACCTGCAACGCGAGGGCGCGGTGGTGCTTGTGGTCTCCGGGCAGCGATCCGCCCTCGCCGCCGCCGACTGTGGCGTCGGCGTGTCCGCGCCGGACGACCTGCCCCCGTGGGGCGCGCACCTGCTGGTCGGCGACGACCTGCGGATCCCCGCCCTGCTCATCGACGCCGCCGGGGTGGCCCGCCGGATGACCGGGCAGAACATCAGGATCGCCATGGCCGGCAGCGGGATCGGCGCGCTCGGCGCGTTCACCGCCGACCGGCGGCTGCTTCCCGGCCGGACCATGGCGGCGGTGAACGGCGCCGCCATGGTCGCCTTCGCGCACGGCGTCGTCCGGGCGCACCGGCTGCCGGACCGGGCCGGCACCCCGACGCCGGCGCTCACCGCCTGGCATCTCATGCCGGTGGAGACCGTCCTGGACCAGCTCGACACCCGGCCCGCCGGGCTGACCGACGAGGAGGCGGCCGGCCGCCGGGGCGCCGGGGCCGACGACGGGCAGGGGCCGGCCGCGCTGCTCCGCGCGTTCGTCGACGAGCTGTCCAATCCGCTCACCCCGGTGCTGGCTGCCGGCGCGGTCCTCTCCGCCGCGTTCGGCTCGCTCGTCGACGCGGCGCTCGTCGGCGGTCTGGTCGGCGGCTCCGCGCTTGTCGGCGCGGTACACCAGCGCAACACCGAACGGTCCCTGGCCGAGTTGCTGTCCCGCTCGGCCGTCACCGCCCGGGTGCGGCGCGACGGCACGGAACGGGTGGTGCCCGCCGAGGACCTGGTGCCCGGCGATGTGATCAGCATCGGCTCCGGTGACGCCCTACCTGCGGACTGCCGGGTGCTGACGAGTGACGGGCTGGAGGCCGACGAGTCGTCGCTGACCGGCGAGTCGCTGCCGGTGGCCAAGAACCCCGAACCGGTGGTCGCCGCGGCGATCGCGGAGCGGCACTCGATGCTCTTCGAGGGCACCACGGTGGCCGCCGGGCACGGCACCGCCGTGGTGGTGGCGACCGGCGAGCAGACCGAGTCGGGGCGGAGCCTGGCGCTGGCCCGGCAGGCGCCACCGGCCAGCGGGGTGGAGGCCCGGCTCGGCAAGCTGACGAACGCCGCCGTGCCGCTGGCCGCCGCCTCGGCGATCGCGGTGGCCGGGGCGGGGCTGCTCCGGGGCGTACCCCTGGCCGAGACGGCGGCGACCGCCGCGAACCTGGCCGTGGCGTCGGTGCCGGAGGGGCTGCCGTTCCTGGTCAGTGCCGCGCAGTTGGCGGCGGCCCGGCGGCTGGCCGAGCACGGCGCGCTGGTCCGCAACCCCCGCACCATCGAGGCGCTGGGCCGGGTGGACGTGCTCTGTTTCGACAAGACCGGCACGCTTACCGAGGGGAAGCTGCTGCTTGCCGGCGTGGGGAGCGGCGACGACAGGTACGCCCCGGCGGACCGCCTCGACGACCCGCTCCGGTCGACGCTTGCCGCGGCGCTGCGGGCCACTCCGGCGGCGGCGGACCCGGAGGAACTGCCGCAGCAGACCGACCGGGCGGTACGCCGGGGCGCGAACACGGCCGGGGTGACCGAGCGCATCGGGGCGCCGGACTGGAGCGCGAGGGGCGGGCTGCCGTTCGAACCGTCCCGGGGTTACAGCGCCACGGTCGGCCGCACCGCCGACGGGTTCCTGCTGAGCGTGAAGGGCGCGCCCGAGTCGGTGCTGCCCCGGTGCGCGTCCCGGCGTACCGCCGGGGGCGACCTGCCGTTGGACGCGGCGGGCCGGGACGAGGTGCAGGCCATGCTTGCCGGCCGGGCCGGCGCCGGGCACCGCGTCCTCGCCGTCGCCGAGTGCCCGGTCGCGGTCGACGCGGTCACCGACGAGCAGGTCGACGGGCTGGTCTTCGTGGGTTTCCTGGCTCTCGCGGACGGGGTGCGGGAGAGCGCCCGGCCGGCGGTGGAGCGGATCCGGAAGGCCGGCGTGCACACCGTCATGATCACCGGGGATCATCCGGCCACCGCCGAGGCGATCGCCGCCACCATCAGTCCCGACCACGGGCAGCAGCGGGTGGTGACCGCCTCCGACCTGGACCGGCTCGACGACGCCGCGCTCGCGGAGCGGCTGATGGACACCGACGTGGTGGCCCGCTGCACACCCACCCACAAGGTACGGATCATCCAGGCGTTGCAGCGCCGGGGCCGGACCGTGGCGATGACCGGCGACGGCGCCAACGACGCCCCGGCGATCCGCCTGGCCGACGTCGGCATCGCGCTCGGTCAGCGCGGCACCCCGGCCGCCCGCGCCGCCGCCGACCTGGTGGTCACCGACGACCGGCTGGAGACGATCATCGCCACGCTCGTCGAGGGACGGGCCATGTGGTCCTCGGTGCGGCACGCGCTGAGCATCCTGGTCGGTGGCAACCTCGGCGAGATCGCGTTCAGCGTGCTCTCCGCCGCCTCGACCGGCCGGTCCGCCCTGACCGGTCGGCAACTGCTGCTTGTCAACCTGCTCACCGACCTCGCGCCGGCGCTTGCCATCGCGGTCCGCCCGCCGGCCGACGACCGCGCCGACCACCTGCTGCGGGAGGGGCCGGACTCGTCGCTCGGCGCCACCATGACCCGGGAGATCGGGTTGCGGGCCGCGGCGACCACACTTGGCGCGACCGCCGGTTGGACGCTGGCCCGGTGGACCGGCACGCAACGCCGGGCCGGCACCGTCGCGCTCGCCTCGCTGATCGGCACCCAGCTCGGACAGACCGTGCTGGCCGGCGGCACCAGCCCCACCGTGTTGGCCGCCACCGCCGCGTCCGTCGGCGTGCTGGTCCTGGTGGTGCAGACGCCCGGGGTCAGCCAGTTCTTCGGCTGCACCCCGCTCGGACCGGTGGGCTGGACCATCGCCACCGGCTCGGCGCTCGGCGCGACGTTCGCCAACAGCGCGTTGACGAAGCTGGTGGACCGCCTGCCGCAGCCGGGCTCGTCCTGAGCGGCGCTCAGTGCCAGGTGGCGGCGGCCCGGCGCAGCCGGTCGTTGATCGCCCGGCCGACACCTGCGTCGGGCACCGGCTCGGCGACGATCTCGGTCACCCCGGCCGCGTCGAGCCGGTGCAGCGCGTCGAAGAGGCGCGCGGCTGCCGCCGTCAGGTCACCCGAGGGCGAGAGCACCTCCACCGCCGCCCAGTCAGCGTCCGCCGGCGGCTCCCGGAAGGCCAGGAATCCCCGCCGACCGCCGTCGTGCTCACCCGCCGCACCCAACCGCAACGGGGTACGCGGGGCGTAGTGCGCGGCAAGCGTCCCGGGCGCGACCGGCTGGCCGGAGCTGCCCTGGCGTACCTCGACCGGCCCGATCGCCTCCACCAGCGCCTCGACCGGCAGCGCGCCCAGCCGCAGCACCACCGGCCGCTCACCCCGGGCGTCCACGATCGTCGACTCGATCCCGCACCGGGTGGGCCCGCCGTCGAGCACCACGTCCACCGCACCGCCCAGCCCGGCCACCACGTGCTCGGCCCGGGTCGGGCTGAGTTGGCCGAACCGGTTGGCGCTGGGCGCGGCGACCGGCACACCGGCGGCGGCGATGAGCGCCCGCGCGGCCGGGGAGTCCGGCACCCGGACCGCCATGGTCTCCAGCCCGGACGTGACGATCGGCGGGATCGCCGCGGGCCGGTCCACGATAAGCGTGAGCGGGCCGGGCCAGAACCGTTCCACGAGCGCGGCCACGGCCGGCGGCACCGCGCCGACAAGCGCGGGCAGGTCGGCGGCGTCGGCCAGGTGGCTGATCAGCGGGTCGAAACTGGGCCGGGCCTTCGCCTCGAAGATCCGCGCCGCGGCGTTCGGGTCGAGCGCGTTCGCGCCCAGCCCGTAGACCGTCTCGGTGGGGAAGGCGACAAGCCCGCCGGCGCGCAGGACGGCGGCGGCCTCGTCGATGCCGCGGTCGGCCGGGAGGACGCGCGGGGATCCGGTGCTCACGCTGCGACGCTAGCCTGCGCCGCGCGTCGCCCCGGCGCGACCCCGGTCGTTCAGTCCCGCTCGTCGGCCGCGTCGGGAAGGCTCGGCGCGTCGGTGGGGTAGAGACCGGCGGCGAAGCCGTACACCTGGTCGCCGGCGCGGGGGATCTGCGCGAACCGCCGGGCCAGCGCCTGCACCTCGGCCCAGAACTCGCGGACGTCCTCGATCGGGATCCGCGCGTGCACGAGCGTGCACCGCAGCTCGTCGGCGGCGTGCGCGGCAGCCGCCTCGGCCGCGGCCTCGGCGAGTCCGTTGATCCCGGCGACGACCTGTTTGTCCTCCGGCCGGCTGAGCGCGCCGACGTAGAAGGTGCGGGCCACCCGGCCGTAGAAGCGTTCCTCGATCGCCCGGACCCGGCGGGTGCGGACCACGCGCAGCAGCCCGGCGTCGACGAGCTGGTTCACGTGGTAGGCCACGCTGCTCTTCGGTCGGCCCACGGCACCGGCCAGCTCGTTGACCGTGGCGGCGCGTTCCAGGAGCAGCTCCAGGAGCGTGCCGCGCAGGGGGTCGGCGAGCGCACGCAACTGCTCGGGGGCGGTGACCACGAGCAGGTCGTCGAGGTCGTAATCGGGGACCCGCTGATTGACCGACATTTCCCGACCGTTCTAATATTCTGGTTCGTTCGATGATTCTGGTCTGACAGTCAGGAGTCTAGAGATGGCTGAGATCCTCCTCTTCCACCACCTACAGGGGCTCACCGACGGCGTACGCGCCCTCGCCGACGCCCTACGCGCCGGCGGGCACACCGTGCACGCCCCGGACCTCTTCGACGGCGAGCGGCCGGCGAGCATCGAGGAGGGCTCGGCGCTCACCAAGCGCATCGGCGGCGACGTCCTCGATCAGCACGCCGACCGGATCGCCGCCGATCTGCGCCCGGACCTGGTCTACGCGGGCGTCTCGTGGGGCGCGGCCATCGCCCAGCGGCTCGCCCAGACCCGGTCCGGCGCCCGGGCCGCCCTGCTCTACGAGGCGTGCCTGCCGGTCACCGGCGAGTGGGCGATGGGCCCCTGGCCGGACGGCGTGGCGGTGCAGGTCCACGGCATGGAGCGGGACCCGTTCTTCGGGCTGGAGGGCGACGTCGACGCCGCCCGTGAACTGGTCGCGATCGTCGGACCCGAACGGGGTGAGCTGTTCGTCTACCCCGGCGACCGACACCTGTTCACCGACAGCTCACTCCCGTCGTACGACGCGGAGGCGACCACGCTTGTGGTGAGCCGCAGCCGCGACCTCCTCGACCGCCTGGGCTGACCACCTGACCGCTACTTGTACTGCGCGATCTGGATCAGGTTGCCGCAGGTGTCGTCGAACACAGCGGTGGCCACCGGGCCCATGTCGACAGGCTCCTGGGTGAACAGCACGCCGAGCTGCCGCAACCGGTCGTGCTCGGCGGCGACGTCGTCGACCGCGAACTGGGTGAACGGGATGCCGTCACTCGCCAGCGCCTCCTTGAACGTCTTGGCGGCCGGATGCGCGTCGGGCTCCAGCAGCAACTCGACGCCGTCCGGCCCGTCGGGCGAGGCGACCGTCAGCCAGCGGTGCTCACCGGTGGGCACGTCCGTCTTCGGCACGAAACCCAGCACCTCGGTGTAGAAGCGCAGCGCCTTGTCCTGGTCGTCGACGTACACACTCGTCAGGTTGATCCTCATGGCGTCTCCTGTGTGGGTTCGGACCCGAGCCATCGCTCGGTGATGGACCGCAGCGGCCGGGTGTCGAGGTGGTGGAACTTGTAGCGACCCTGCCGCCGCGTGACGATCAGGCCGGCGGCCTCCAGCACGTCGAGGTGCTGGGAGATCGCCTGCCGGGACGACCCGACCTGGTGTCTGGTGGCCAGCCGGCCGCAGATCTCGAAGAGAGTCTGACCGTCGCGTTCGGTCAACTCGTCGAGGATCAGGCGGCGGGTGGGGTCGGCCAGCGCCTGGTACAGATCGCCCACGTCAGCCACAATAGGCAAGTGATGGCTTGCATATCAAGACCGGGCGCGGTCGGATCCGCGGTCCAACGCAGCCGGCCGGTCGAGGATCAGCCGGCGGGCTCGAACAGTTCGACGAGGTTGCCGGCCGGATCGGCAAGCAGAATCTGACGCCCGCAAGGACCGGCGACCACCTCGCTGCGGAAGGACAGGCCCGCACGTCGCAACCGGTCGATGTCGGCATCCAGGTCGGTGACGACGAGATGGATGCGGTTGCGGCCACTCTCGCGGGCGTCGTCTGGTGTGGCGCGGGCGCCGGAGCTGGCCGGCCCCGACAGCAGCAGCCGCAGCGGACCCGCAGTCACCTCCGCGAAGGCGGGCGCGGCGCTGCGGCCCAGGGCGAACCCGAGATGGGTGGTGTAGAAGTCGATGGCCGCCTGGACGTCGTCGACCAGGTAACGGACGCTGGCGAACCGGTGGGATGTCGTCACGGCTGAACCTCCGTAGGCGTGGGAACGAGGACGGGCAACAGGTGGCGGATGCGGGTGTCGAGGTCGGCGGCGGTGCGGGAAAAGTCGGTGTCGCCCGCCGCGGAGGGATCCGGGATGCTCCAGTGCGCCAACCGTGGCTGGTGATCGAACTCCTGACACACCTCGCGGACCTTGTCGCACAGCGTGACCACCATGTCGAAGCGACGGCCGGCCAGGGCGTCCAGACTCTTCGGCCGCTGACCCGCGATGTCGATGCCGTACCGCTCGCGAAGCACCCGCACCGCGTGGGGATGGATGCTCGGCCGGGGACGGCTACCGGCGCTTGCCACCGCTACCCGACCGGCGGCGTGGTGGCGCAGCAGCGCCTCGGCCATCGGTGAGCGGGCACTGTTGCCGGTGCACACGAACAACACGGTGGCCCGCGGCGGCCCCGGGCGTGGCGCCGACGCGGCCGGGTTCATCCGCAGCGCCGGATGCAGGGCCGCGCCGGCGCCGGCCAGCCCACGAGCACACTCGGCCAGATCCAGGTGGTAGTAGCTGTCGCGGCCGTCGAAGCTGCTGCGGGTGGCGGTGACCAGGCCACCGTCGCGTAGCAGCCGCAGGTGATAGGAAATCAGGTTCTGCGGCTCGCCGATCAGGGCGACGAGCTCCCGCACGCGCAGGTCGCTGCGGGCCAGCTCGGTCACCAGTCGCCAGCGCACCGGGTGCGCCGCCAGCCGGACGAACGGTGGTGGGGCGGCCTGACTGGATAGCGCCATGGCCAGCAGAATACATCAAAGTGATTTGATGTTGTTGGCAGCGTTCGTCGGGATGATCGCTCAGCCGTAGGCTGACGGGCACCGAACCACGACGAGGGATCATGTGGAACGTCGACGACATCGAAGCCCGGCTTGCCGCCATGCGAGCTGAAGACCCCGACCTCGAACGCTTCGGGGCACGGCGTCACCGCTACCGATTCGGACCCACCCTCCGCGAAGCCGACCTGGCCGCGTTCGAGGACCACCACCACATCACGCTGCCGGACGCCTACCGCAGCTTCCTGCGGGAGGTCGGAAACGGCGGCGCGGGCCCGCACTACGGGCTGTTTCCCCTTGACCACGACCTTCTGCGAGAGGAACCCGGTTACCTGGCCACCCCGTTCCCGCACACGGCAGCGTGGAACCCCGCGAACCACGTGCCGGTCCCGGGCGTCCCCGGCCCGGCCGACGCCATGACCGAGGACGAATACTCCGACGAACGATGGACCGCCGGCTCGCTGGTGATCGCCGAATTCGGCTGCGGCGCCTTCCACCGCCTGATCATCACGGGCCCGATGCGAGGCCAGGTGTGGTTCGACGACTTGGCCGCCGACGGAGGCCTCAGCCCTGAGGCCGCCTTTCCCGAGTGGTACCACGACTGGCTGGTCAAACGCGGGTAAGAGAGCGCTGACCCTGCCCTCTCCCGGGGTACGCACTCGGACGGCGGGTGGCGATCCCGGCCCCTGAGCAGCCAAGGCCGCTGACGCATGCGGCCGAGCAGGCTTAACTAACCCCTTAGCTAAGCGAGGAGGTTGCGCCATGTCGGCTGAGGCCGTGCACTACAACATGCACGACGCCAAGACCCATCTGTCGCGCATCATCGAGCGGGTGGACCACTGTGGGAGATCACCATCAAACAGAGTGCCGGGAAACTCGCCGGTCTCCCCTGATCTCGCAGAGCGGGTAAGAGACATGGGCTTCCGGGAACTTCCGGTGACCCACGCCCACGCCATCGTCGCCGGCCGCCTGCCATCGCATCACCGCGATCCCCTCGGCCGCATGCTGGTGGCACAGGCAATCACCGAAGGGCTGACCCTCGCTTCCCGCGACCCGTCGATAGCGCTGTACGACGTGGACGTCCTCAAGGTTTGATCGGACAGCTCGATCCCTGCCTGTTACCCGCGAGCGGCCCAAGCGCCACACGCCAAGGCGCCGCCCATTCCGAGCGGCACCCCGGTTCGCCCGGTGACTTGTCTGACCTCGGTCAGCTAATATCGGTGGGATGGAGACCGACCTCATCGACCGGATACGCGACTTCAACCGCTTCTATACCGAAAGTCTGGGCCTGCTCACCGATCAGTACCTCGGTCTTGATCGCCCCCTGGGGCCGTCTCGGCTGCTCTGGGAGATCGGTGACCGCACCGCCGTTCGTGAGCTACGCGACCGCCTTGGTCTGGATTCCGGGTATCTGAGCCGGCTGCTACGGGCCCTTGAAGAGCGGGGCCTGGTCCGCGTCGTCCCGCATCCCGCCGACGGTCGAGCCAGGATCGCTGAGCTCACCGACGCCGGCCGAAGGGAACGCGGTGTGCTCGACGATCGATCTCGTGCCAATATCGCCGCCCTGATCGGCGAGCTCAGTCCAGGCCAGCAGGATGAGCTGCTAGCCGCCCAGCAACAGGTCCGGCGGCTGCTACGGCTGGCGACGGTCACGATCACCCCGGTCACGGCGGACGACCCACGGGCATGGCGGTGCCTGCGCCGGTACGCAACCGAGCTGGCCGGACGCTTCCCGGAAGGCTACGACGAGGCGACGTTGACCCGGCCCGAGGACTTGGACGGGTCGCTCCTGCTCGCCTGCGAGCGCGACAGACCCGCCGGGTGCGGCGCATGGGTCCGACTCGCCCCCGGAATCGCCGAGATCCGCCATTTGTGGACCGACACCACAACCCGCGGCCTCGGCCTGGGCCGACGCCTCCTGAAACACCTCGAAGCCGACGCCGCCGCGCACGGCGTGGGCACGGTCCGGCTGGGAACCCACAACTCACTCGGCGAAGCCATCGCTTTGTACCGCAGCAGCGGATACCACGAAATCGGCGCCTACAGCGCCTCGCCCTACAACCAGCTCAACTTCGAGAAGCGCATTCAATCGCTCGAGCCCAGCTAACGCTCCGCGACACCGACCGAGGGACCTCGCTCCGGCCTGAAGCTGCATCCGATCATGGTGGGCCGGAGGTACCACCATGCGAACCAACCGGCAACCATTGCCGGTGCCCCGTTACCCCTGCCGCGTTGCGAGCCAAACCATCCAGCACGACATACGCCTCATCGACGTCGCCCTGCTCGAATCGCACCTCAGCTAGCTGCGCCATCGCGTAGCAGCCGTCCACACCGCCGTCAGTGATCAGCCTGGTCAGCAGGTCGGCTGCTCGGTCGAACCTCCCTGCCCGGCGCCATGCGTCGGCAGCCTCGAGCAGGATCTCACCACGCTCGTCCGGATACTGCTCCACCTCAGCCTCAATGGCCGCAGCCTCGTCAGCCACACTCATCGACACGGCACCTACCGTACTGAGTGCCTTGGACGCCATCGGGCACGGAGAGCCAGGGGCGTCAGGAGCGGTACACATCCCTTCGATGATCAATGTCCACAACAGTCACGGTGCGGGTGTCGTCGTCGATGCGGTAGATGATCCGGTAGGTGCCTCGCCGAGCGCTGAACTGATCCGACAACGGCGGCAACAAACGCTTCCCGACCCGATAGGGCTCTCGCACCAACGGCCCGGTCATGAACTTGTACGCGGCGACAGCTACCGCCTCCGGCAACCGTTCGGCGAGCGCTCGACGGACGGTCGGCGTGGTGCGGAGCGTGTACAGATCTTCCGGCAGCCGGGGGCTCACGCGGCCGAGGCGCGACGGGCGCGAATGGTCTCCGCAAGCTGGTCGGTGGAGACCTCTTCACCTCGGGCCAGTTCCGCGTCGGAGTCGGCCAGCCGCCGCAGGGTGCCCGCATCCCCGAGAACCGCGACGGTTTCCTCCAGACGCTCCAGGTCCTCCACCGACACCAGCACGGCGGACGGCCGACCATGCACGGTCACGGTCACCCGTTCGTGGTGGTCGTGCACCCGCCCCACCAGCTCAGAGAGCCGAGTCTTCACTTCCCCCAAGGGCAGCGTCGTCATGGTCACAAGTATGACCAAAATCCGCTGGGACGTCCACCGTTCCTCCCGACACCACGCCGATGGTTCGCATGGTGAACACACGTCGCCACGAAACGGCAGGTCAGGAAGTTGCGTGGGCCGGAGGCACCACCATACGAATCAACCGGCGACCATCGCCGGTGACCCGTTGCCGCTGCGAAGCCTCAGTTCGCGCGGGACCGACGTTCCTGATTCCAGTCCAGTCCGCTACCGGTCGACGTAGTGGTAACGGCAGGCGATGATCTCCACGTCGTCCTTGGTGACCCGATACACCAGACGGTGTTCGCGATCGATCCGGCGGGACCAGTAGCCGGACAACTCCCCCCGAAGGGGCTCCGGCTTGCCGATGCCCTCGTATCCGTTGCGCATCACATCCGCGATGAGGTCATTGATGCGCTTGACCAACTTACGGTCTGTATGGCTGAGATACTGGCTCCACGCCGTCGCGGTGAAGACCAGCCTCATGCGACGTCCCGCACGGTGGCCGGGTCGATCAGATCCCTCTCGGCCGCATCGCCCTTCTCAAGCTCCGCCATCGACCGCCGCAGAGCGGCGGCGTTGCTCGGGCTGCGCAGGAGGTACTCGGTTTCCTTCATCGACTCGTACTCCGCAAGCGGCACGATCACCACGGGATCGTGGCCTGACCGGGTCACCACCACTTCCTCCGCGTCGTTGATGACGCTGTCGAGTTCGGCGGCCAGGTTCTGCCGTAGCTGGGTGAAGTTCACGGTCCGCATGACCACCTCCAGGGAAAGTACAGAAAATTGTACTTCATGTGGGTGGTTCGGCCGGGTTCGCACCGAAGATCAACAAGTGGAGCCCAGGGGACTCGAACCCCTAACCCCTGCCTTGCAAAGGCAGTGCTCTGCCAGTTGAGCTAGGGCCCCGAGACTGAGGTCAGCGCAGGTCGGGCGCCGTGGTGGCCTCGTGCCACAGGGCGCGCTCGTCGTTCGATGCCTTGACCTTCTTGGCCACCACGGCGGCCACGCCGACGATGCCGGCCAGGATCAGTAGCTTCTTGAACATGGGCTTGACCCCTCGCGCTCGACTGTCGTCGGACGATGTGCGGTGGGGCTAGCTGGAATCGAACCAGCGACCTCAGAGTTATCAGCTCTGCGCTCTAACCGACTGAGCTATAGCCCCGCGTAGCGACGAGCAAGGTTAACCCATCGCCGCCAGCGCGCCCAAATCGGGGGGCCCGTGGCGGAAAGCGCCCGCGCTGCCACGAACTTACCCGGACGCACGACGCCGGGGCGACCGCTTTACGCGGTGCCCCGGCGTCGTTCGTGTCAGTCCCGCTCGGCGAGCGTCAGCTCGATCCCACCGACCAGGTCGGCGCAGACGTTGTAGACGAACGCGCTCAACGTGGCAAGCGCCGTGAACAGCACGACATTGACCAGGCCGACAAGCGCGGACGTCATGATCACGCCCTTCGCGGTGACGCGGAAGCCGCCGCCGCCCGAGCCGCCGCCGGCGTTCACCAGGTCGGTCAGGCTGTCGTTGACGCTCTTGAACACGCCCATCGCGTCGAGCGCGAGGTAGAGCACCGACGTGGCCACGACCACCACGATGAAGAGCACCACCGAGACCGCGAATGCGAACTTCATCACGGACCACGGGTCGATGCGCTTCAGGTTCAGCCGGGCCCGGCGCGGTCCGCGCGACGCGGCCGAGCCGACCGAGGTACGCGCGGCGCGTACCGCCTCACCCACGCGCGCGGCGCCGACAGCCGCCGCGCCGCTGATGCCCGGCGGCAGGCCGCCGCCGTTCGTGGGACGACCCTGACTGGCGCCGGCCGGGCCGGCCGCCTCGGGCGGCGCCTTCGGGGCGGTGCCCAGGCCGGCCCCGATGCGGGGCTGCGTGCCTGTCGTGCCGGTGGACGGCCGGGCGGCTGCCATCGCCTTGGTCGGCGGTGTGCTCGTGGCGGGCTTCGCCGCGGCCGGAGCCGCGAAGCCGTCGGCCGACGTCGGCGCGTCGACCTTGGTTTCGGTCGACTCACGGGAACCCGAGTCGTCGCCGGGCTTGTCGGGAGGCGGGGCCATGCCGGGGGCCCGGGTGAACTTCGGGGCAGGCGCGTCGGCGGGAACCGTGGCCCGACCCACGGCGGCGCGCCCGGTCGCTGGTGTGCCGCCCTGCGCGGCCTCCTCCTCGACCGGGGTGGCCGAGGTCCCCTTGTTCCCCGACTTCGCCTGTGTCTCCGTCATCAACTAGTCCTGTTCGTCAGGCTCGTCGGCATTGCGAGCAATCGCCACGATAGTCACGCCGTCCGGGAGGTCCATCAGCTTGACCCCCATTGTGTTCCGGTCACGCGTACGGCGTACAGGCTTCACCGGAGTCCGGATGACGCCGCCGTTGCTCGTGATGGCGAACAGCTCATCCTCCGGATCGATCACGACCGCGCCGACCAGACCACCGCGTCGCTCGGTGATCTTCGCAGTCAGCACGCCCTTACCTCCCCGGCCCTGCACCGGGTATTCCTCGATCGGGGTACGTTTCGCGTAACCCCCGTTCGTCGCCACGAGCACGTCCAGACCCTCCCGGACGACCTCGACGGCGAGCAACTCGTCCTCACCGCTGAAGCGCATGCCGATCACCCCCGAGGTGGCCCGGCCCATCGGACGCAGTGCCTCGTCCGTGGCGTTGAAGCGGATCGCCTGCGCGTTCTTCGACACCAGCAACAGGTCGTTCTCCGGCGCGACCAGGACCGCACCGACCAGCTCGTCCTCATCGCGCAGGTTCACCGCGATGATGCCGCCGGAACGGTTGGAGTCGAACTCCTCGAGCCGCGTCTTCTTCACCAGGCCGTTCTTCGTGGCCAGTACCAGGTAGGGCGCCACCTGGTAGTTCGGGATTTCGATGATCTGCGCGATCTGCTCGTCCGGTTGGAAGGCGAGCAGGTTGGCCACGTGCTGGCCCTTGGCCACCCTACTGGCCTCGGGAAGCTCGTACGCCTTCGCCCGGTAGACCCGACCCTTGTTCGTGAAGAACAGGATCCAGTCGTGGGTAGAGCATACGAAGAAGTGGCTCACGATGTCGTCCTGGCGGAGCGTCGCCCCGCTCACGCCCTTGCCGCCACGGCGCTGCGACCGGTAGAGGTCGACCTTCGTCCGCTTCGCGTACCCGGTGCGGGTGATCGTGACGACCACGTCCTCGCGGGCGATGAGGTCCTCCATCGAGACCTCGCCGTCGAACGGGATGATCTTGGTGCGGCGCTCGTCGCCCCACTTCGCGACGATCTCGCCCAGCTCGTCGGAGACGATCTTCCGCTGCCGCTCCGGCTTGGCCAGGATGTCCTTGAGGTCGGCGATCTCCACCTCGAGCTTCGCCAGGTCGTCCAGGATCCGCTGCCGCTCCAACGCCGCCAGGCGGCGTAGCTGCATGTCCAGGATCGCGGTCGCCTGGACCTCGTCGATCTCCAGCAGCCGGATCAGACCCTGCCGGGCGTCCTCCACCGTCGGCGAGCGCCGGATCAGCGCGATCACCTCGTCCAGCGCGTCGAGGGCCTTGCTCAGGCCGCGCAGGATGTGCGCCCGCTCCTCCGCCTTGCGCAGCCGGAACGCGGTCCGCCGGCGGATCACCTCGATCTGGTGCTCGACGTAGTAACGGAGGAACTGCGCCAGATTGAGGGTGCGCGGCACGCCGTCGACGAGCGCCAGCATGTTGGCGCCGAACGTCTCCTGGAGCTGGGTGTGCTTGTAGAGGTTGTTCAGCACCACCTTGGCGACCGCGTCGCGCTTGAGCACGAGCACGATCCGCATGCCGGTACGCCCGGAGGACTCGTCCCGGATGTCGGCGATGCCGGCGAGCTTGCCCTCCTTGATCAGCTCGGCGATCCGCTCGGCGAGATTGTCCGGGTTGACCTGGTAGGGCAGCTCGCTGACCACGAGCGCCGGCCGGCCCCGCTTGTCCTCCTCCACCTCGACCACCGCGCGCATCCGGATCGAGCCGCGCCCGGTCCGGTACGCGTCCTGGATGGCCGCCTGGCCGACGATGAGGCCGTGAGTCGGGAAGTCCGGACCCTTGACGATCTCCAGCAGGGCTTCCAGCGTGGTCGCCTCGTCGACGTCCGGGTTCTCCAGGCACCACTGCACCGCCGCGCCGATCTCACGCAGGTTGTGCGGCGGGATCTTGGTGGCCATGCCGACCGCGATGCCCTCGGAGCCGTTGATCAGCAGGTTAGGGATCCGCGACGGCAGGATGGTGGGCTCCTTGGCCCGGCCGTCGTAGTTGTCCTGAAGGTCGACGGTGTCCTCGTCGATGTCCCGCAGCATCTCCATGGCCAGCGGGTCGAGCTTGCACTCCGTGTTGTGGCTGACGAAGCCGTCGGAGATGAAGGAGTGGTCGTCGGTGTCGACCCGGATGCTGTAGACCGGCCGAACCCCCGCGTCAGCAACGCTCGCGATCACCGCATACCGGAAGGCGCTCGCGGGAACGGCCCAGGGCAGCTTCCGCGCCGGATCGTCCAGATCTTGTGCACTTGTCGCTGCCGTAACGACAACATCTGCACCCGAACCGACCCGAGCCACGACGTCGCCAGGATTGAGCTCCGACAGCAGGCGCCAGCGGAGATGACTCTTCCCGTTCGGACCGGCCAGAAGGCAGAGCACGGGGTGGTTGTGGGTGCCGGTCAGCTCGTCCCCGTCGTGCGTCGTGATCCGCAGCGTCGGGTGCTCGCCGGAGTGGAAGAACATGGAGGCTCGAGCCGGCTCGCCGACCAAGCCCTCCACCTTCAGGTCGATCGGGGTCTCGCTGCTCGGCTCGGCGTCGGGCACGAGAGACGCGATGGGTACGTCAGCGCCGTCAGCCAGGCGAATCCGCGTGTCTCCGGTGAGGCAGTAGCGCATGGCCGCAGCCGGGTCGTTTCCGGGCGAACCGAAGTTGCCGTTGCCGTCGACGAGCGGGTAGCGCAGCGACCACGGCTGGGCCATCCGGACCAGCGCGTCGTAGATTGCCGAGTCGCCGTGCGGATGGAACTGGCCCATCACGTCGCCGACGACGCGGGAGCACTTCACGTAGCCGCGGTCCGGCCGGTAGCCGGAGTCGAACATGGCGTAGAGGATCTTGCGGTGGACCGGCTTGAGCCCGTCCCGGACGTCCGGCAGGGCACGCCCGACGATGACGCTCATCGCGTAGTCGAGGTACGAGCGCTGCATCTCGACCTCGAGGCCGACCGGCTCGATGCGGTCGTGCTGGACGACCGCGGCGATTGTCTCCGGGGTCTCCGGCTCGTTCGGGGTGGACTCGGGAAGATCGGTCACTGTTAACCCTTATCAGACTCAGAGTCGTGATCTAGCTGTGGATAACGGCTGTGGAAAGCGGCCAGCCTGTGGATAACCCTGTGGACCGCCCGGGTCGGCCGGTGGATCTCCGGCCGACCCGGGCGCGTCCGTCAGATGTCCAGGAACCGCACGTCCTTCGCGTTGCGCTGGATGAACGACCGGCGCGCCTCGACGTCCTCACCCATCAGGACGCTGAACAACTCGTCCGCGGTGGCGGCGTCGTCGAGCGTGACCTGGCGCAGGGTGCGGGTGGCCGGGTTCATCGTGGTCTCCCACAGCTCGGGGTAGTTCATCTCGCCGAGGCCCTTGAACCGCTGGATGTCGTCCGGCCGGGCGTTCGCCTTCTTCTGCTGGCGCAGCGCGATCAGCCCGTCGCGTTCCCGGTCCGAGTACGCGTACTGAGCGTCGTCGCCCTTCTTGTTCCACTTGATCTTGTAGAGCGGCGGGGCGGCCAGGTAGACGTGACCCAGCTCGACAAGTGGCCGCATGAAGCGGAACAGCAGGGTGAGCAGCAGCGTCTGGATGTGCTGGCCGTCGACGTCGGCGTCGGCCATCAGCACGATCTTGTGATAGCGCAGCTTCTCGATGTCGAAGTCGTCGTGGATGCCGGTGCCGAGCGCGGTGATCAGCGCCTGCACCTCGTTGTTCTTCAGCACCCGGTCGATCCGGGCCTTCTCCACGTTGAGGATCTTGCCGCGGATCGGCAGGATCGCCTGGGTACGCGGGTCGCGGCCCTGCTTGGCCGAGCCGCCGGCCGAGTCGCCCTCGACGATGAAGACCTCGGACTCGCGCGGATCGGTGGACTGGCAGTCGGCCAGCTTGCCCGGCATCGAGCCGGACTCCAGCAGTGACTTGCGCCGGGCCAGCTTGCGCGCCTGCTGGGCGGCGATGCGGGCGCGGGCGGCCTGGGACGCCTTGGTGATGATGATCTTCGCCTCGGCCGGGTTGCGGTCGAACCAGTCGACGAGCGACTCGTTGCAGACCCGCTGGACGAAGCCCTTCACCGGGGTGTTGCCCAGCTTGGTCTTGGTCTGCCCCTCGAACTGCGGGTCGGTCAGCTTGACCGAGATGATCGCGGCCAGGCCCTCGCGGATGTCCTCGCCGGAGAGCCGCTCGTCGCCCTTGAGCAGTTTCTTCTCCGCGCCGTAGCGGTTGACCACGCTCGTCAACGCGGCCCGGAAGCCCTCCTCGTGGGTGCCGCCCTCATGCGTGTTGATGTTGTTGGCGAAGGTGTAGACCGACTCGCCGTACGACTCGTTCCACTGCATGGCGATCTCGGCCGACATGCCGGTCTCCTCGGCGCCGAACTCGACCACCGTCTTGTGGATCGGGCTCTTCGAGGCGTTGAGGTGCCGGACGAAGTCGGCGATGCCGCCGTCGTAGTGGAAGGTGACCTCGCGGACCTTGCCGTCCTCGTCCTCCGCCACCCGATCGTCAAGCAGGTGGATGGTGAGGCCGCGGGTGAGGAAGGCCATCTCCTGGAGACGCCGGTAGATCGTGTGGAAGTCGAAGTCGACGGTCTCGAAGACGTCCGGGTCGGGCCAGAAGGAGACCGCGGAACCGGTCCGGTCGGTCGGCTCGCCCTTCTCCAACGGGGTCGGCTTGGAGTGGTCGTAGCGCTGCCGCCATACGAAGCCGTCCTTGTGGATCTCCACGGCCATCCGGGTGGAGAGCGCGTTGACCACGGAGACGCCGACGCCGTGCAGACCGCCGGAGACGGCGTACGCCTTGCCGTCGAACTTGCCGCCCGCGTGCAGCACGGTGAGCGCGACCTCGACACCCGGCTTCTTCAGCTTGGGGTGCAGGTCGACCGGGAAGCCACGGCCGTTGTCGGTGACCCGGACGCCCCCGTCGGCGAGCAGCACCACGTCGATGGTGTCGCAGTAGCCGGCCATCGCCTCGTCCACCGCGTTGTCGACGACCTCCCACACCAGGTGGTGCAGACCGCGTTCGCCGGTGGACCCGATGTACATACCGGGCCGCTTCCGGACCGCTTCCAGGCCCTCGAGCACGGTGATGGACTCGGCACCGTACTTCTTGTTGTCCTCCGCTGCCACGCTCGGCCACTTTCTCGCACCGGCCGCGCGTGGGCGCGGGGCGCGGGTTCGGCGGACAGGACACGACGTCAGCGCACGCGGGCCGCCCCCGGGATCGCCAGGTCACGGATCGTGTACGCCGGGCGCCGCGGTTGCCCGCGGATCGCGATCGGCTCGGACCCGATGCGGGACAATGATCAAGGGCCGTGGGGCCCGTGTCCGTCGCTCCGTGCCGGGTCTTTCGTCTCGCCTCCAATCTTACTGTGCGCAGCCGACCAAACCGCCACTCGGCACCCCCTGAAGGCGGCTGAGAATGCCGTAGCCGGACGAATCTCGCTGCCCGCGACTCCCCCTACACGCCAACGACGCCGTGCCGCGCCACCGGCCCGCGTGAGCGGTGGGCGCTTCCGGGCTCGATGACCGGCGCCCGGCCGCCCGGGGGTCGCGGCGGAACCCGACGTGCCGTACCTTTTGGCGGCGCCGCCGTTGCGGTCTTGATCTTTCGCGCCCACAACGGGGACCATCGCCGGAGAAGTCCGACAATCGCTTGGTGAGAGGTGACACCAGATGGGGCTGGACAACGTCGCGGTGCACTGGCCGCGGACCGGCCGCTTCTACGATCCGGTCGCGCCGGCCGAGTTCGTGGACTTCGGCGAAATCGTGGACGTACCACGCATCTCGGCCCCAACCGCCGCGTTGGCCGAGCTGATCGCGAAGACCGGCACGGTGCGGGCCACCGCGTACACCGAACTGGTCGACCTGATCCTCGGGCTGGAAAATGTGCTCTACGCCACGGAGAACGCGGCCGAGGACGAGGATCCGGTGATCGACCCGGACGGCTGCTCCTGGATCGCCGAGGGAGTGGAGAAGTTCATCGCCCGGCACCGGCCGCACGGCGAGGCCGTGACGTTCGAGTCGGTGAGCGAGGTGCTGCGCGCCCTCCTCGGCGACGGGCGGCTGGCCGAACAGCAGCTCCGGTGGCTGGACAGCCGGCTGGACAAGCTGCGGGACGAGAACGGCGATCCGCCGCAGTGGAACTTCACCTGCGCCGAGCTGAGCGTGCTCGCCGCGTTCTACCGGCGCTGCGCCGAACGCGGCTTCGCCGTCTACGCCGACGTGGAGCCGACCCGCCACGTCTGAGCCGCCACGCTCACCCGTAGGTGTCGCGCGGGCCACGGCCGCGTACCCGGCGCGGACCGCGCGACCACGACGGCGCGGCCGGGCCGTGGATGTGCAGCTTGCGCACGACGTTGTGGCCGACCTCACGGGCGATCTGCTTGAGCAGCGAGCCGGCCAGCAGCCGCAACTGGGTGGCCCACGCGGTCGAGCGGGCCTCGACCGTCAGCTCGCCGTTCTCCAGCTTCACCGGGCGGCTGTGCTGGGCGACGTCCGGCCCGACCACCTTCTCCCAGGCGCCGAAGACTGTCGCCTCGGCCGCCGGCTGCTGCCAGCCCCGCGCCTTGACCAGCTTGTCGAGCACCGCCCCGAGCGGCTGCGGGTCGCGGGGGTCCGGGCCGGCCCCGGAGTACCCGCGCAGCCGCTTCTCGCCGTCCCCACGGACCGCGCTGCGCCGCCGGGTGCCGGATGCGGCCTGCCGCTTGGCCTTCGCCGCGTCCAGCACCGCCCGGGCCAGCTCCGGCCCGGCCTGGCCGTCCGCCGCTCCCGGCTCGCCGTCCGCCGGCTTCGGTGGGGTACGCGCGTCGCGTCCCGGCCCCAGCCGTGCGGGCGGGAGCCGCACCTCCTCGTCATCCGGCACGTCGCACCGTCCCCCCACCGACCGTGTAGCGGGTGCCGCGCAGGGTCGCCGGCACGTCCTCGTCCACCGCACAGGTGACCAGGAGCTGACCTGCGCCGCCGACCAGCTCGGCCAGCCGTTCCCGCCGGCCGGCGTCCAACTCGGCGAAGACGTCGTCGAGCACCAGCACCGGCTCGATCCCGTCGGCGCGCAGCAGGTCGTACCCGGCCAGTCGCAGCGCCAGCGCGTACGACCAGGACTCGCCGTGGCTGGCGTACCCCTTGGCGGGCAGCGGGCCGAGGGTGAGGGCCAGGTCGTCGCGGTGCGGGCCGACGAGCGTGGTGCCGCGCTCGATCTCGGCGGTGCGGTTCGCGACAAGCGCGGCGCTCAGCGCCTCGGCAAGCGTGGCCCGGTCGGCGGCCGGTTCGGGCAGGTCGACCGACGGCCGGTAGGTGATGCCGGCCGCGCCGCGGCCGGCCGCCACCGCGTCGTACGCCTTCGCCACGTGCGGGGTGAGCGCGGCGACCAGCTCCAGCCGGCCGGCGAGCAGGTCGGCCCCGTGCTGCGCCAGGTGGGTGTCCCAGACGGCGAGCGTGGACAGGTCGCCGCCCCGCGAGCCGCCGGTCTTGCGGGCGAGATACGAGGTGCGCAGCAGCGCGTTGCGTTGCTTGACCACGCGCTCGTAGTCGGCGCGGACGCCCGCGTAGCGGGGCTGGCGGTTGACAAGCAGGTCGTCCAGGTAGCGGCGGCGTTCGGCCGGGTCACCGCGGACGAGCTCCAGGTCCTCCGGCGCGAACAGCACCAGCCGCAGCGCGCCGAGCACGTCCCGGGCGCGGCGGGCCGGGGAGCGGCCGAGCCGGGCCCGGTTCGCCTTGCCCGGGACGATCTCCAGCTCGACGAGCAGCTCCCGGCCCTCGTGCACCACGGCGCAGCGGATCACCGCCGAGGTGGCGCCCATCCGGACCAGCGGGGCGTCCGTGGCGACCCGGTGCGAGCCCAGGGTCGCCACGTAGCCGAGCGCCTCGACCAGGTTGGTCTTGCCGACGCCGTTCGCGCCGACAAGCACGTTCGGGCCCGGCTCCAGGTCGACGCCGACCCGCTCGTACGAGCGGAAGTCGACGAGTTCGAGCCGGCGGACGTACACAGCCTGTGGATACCGCTCAGCGCTTGTGGACGGCGTGGCCACCGAACTGCTGGCGCAGCGCGGCGACGGCCTTCAGGGCGGGCGACTCGTCCTGCCGGGAGGCGAACCGGGCGAAGAGCGCGGCGGTGATGACGTTGAGCGGCACGGCGAGCCGGATCGCTTCGTCGACCGTCCAGCGGCCCTCGCCGGTGTCCTCGGTGTAGTCGCTCAGGTCGGCCAGCTCCGGATCCTCGTCGAGCGCCCGGTCGAGCAGGTCGAGCAGCCAGGACTGGACGACGGTGCCCTTGCGCCAGGACTTGACCACCCCCGGCACGTTCGTCACGAGCTCGGAGGCCGAGAGCAGCTCGAAGCCCTCGGCGTAGGCGTGCATCAGGCCGTACTCGATGCCGTTGTGCACCATCTTGGCGTAGTGGCCGGCGCCGACCGGGCCGGCGTGCACGAAGCCGAAGTCGCCCTCCGGCCGGAGCGCGTCGAAGATCGGCATGAGCCGCTCCACGTGCTGTTCAGCGCCACCGACCATCAGCGCGTACCCGTTCTGCCGGCCCCAGACGCCGCCGGAGACGCCGACGTCGACATAGCCGATCCCCTGTTCGTTCAGGCGCTCGGCACGCGGGGCGTCGTCGCTGAACCGGGAGTTGCCGCCGTCGATGATGATGTCACCGGAGCCGAGCACGCCGGCGAGGTCGTCGATGGTGGCGTCGGTGACGCCGGCGGGGACCATGACCCAGACCGCGCGGGGTGCGTCGAGCTTCTCGGCCAGCTCCGTGAGGCTCGCGGCGTCGCTGAGCTCCGGGTTGCGGTCGTAGCCGACCACCTCGTGCCCGGCGGCGCGCAGTCGTTCGCGCATGTTGCCGCCCATCCGGCCGAGTCCTACCAGGCCGAGCTGCATCTGCTCCTACCTCCGTACGTCAGGGTGGTGCTGCCGGCGATCAGCGCGACACGCGGATCGGCATGATGAGGTACCGGTACCCCGGAATGACCTCGCCATCCTCGCCGGCCGGAGAAAGGACCGCGGGCTTGAAGGCGTCGACGAAGCGCAGCAGGGCGTGCTGGGCGCCCAGGTTGGCCAGGCCGTCGATCAGATATTGCGGGTTGAAGCCGATGGTGAGCGGGTCACCGCTGAAGGTGGCCTCCATGGCCTCGCTGGCCCGGGCCTCCTCGGTGCCCCCGGCCTCCACCACGAGGCCGTCGGAGCTGAAGCTGAGCAGCACCGGGGTGGTGCGCTCGGCGACCAGGGCCACCCGCTTGACCACCTCGATGAGGGTGGCGACCGCGACCCGGGCCTCGGCGTTGTGGTCGGCCGGGAACAGCGAGCGCACCGGTGGGTAGTTGGCGCCGTCGAGCAGGCGGCTGGTGGTCCGGCGGGTGCCGCCGGAGAAGCCGATCATGCCTTCGCCGGCACCGCCGGCCGAGAGCGCCATGGTGACGTGCCCACCAAGCGGACCGAGCGCCTTGGCGGTGTCGTTGAGCGTGCGGGCCGGCACCAGCGCGTTGAGGCTGATCTCCGGGTCGTCCGGGTTCCACTCCATCTCCCGCAGCGCGAGGCGGTAGCGGTCGGTGGCGAGCATGGCCATGGTGCCGCCGGAGAGTTCGAGCCGGACGCCGGTCATCATCGGCAGCGTCTCGTCCCGGCCGGCGGCCACGGCGACCTGGGCCACGGCGGCGGCGAAGGAGGCGGCGTCGACGGTGCCGGCGCTCTCCGGCATCTCCGGCAGGGTCGGATAGTCCTCCACCGGCATGGTGGGCAGGGTGAACCGGGCGCTGCCGCAGACCAGCTCCAGGTGGGCGCCGACGGCCGCGATGTCCACCGGCTTGGCCGGCAGCGCCTTGGTGATCTCGGCGAGCAGGCGACCGGAGACCAGTGCGGCGCCGTCGGCGTCACCCTGCACCTCGACGGTCACCTGGCTGGAGACCTCGTAGTCGAAGCCGGAGACCTGAAGGTTGCCGTCGGTCACCCGCAGCATCACCCCGGCCAGCACCGGCACGGAGGGTCGGTTGGGCAGGCTCTTGGCGGTCCACGCCACGGCCTCGGCGAGCGCGTCGCGCTCCACTCGGAACTTCATCAATGCCTCCGCGTCGACGTCAGCGACAACTCTCTCATGCCGACCGCTGCCACCCGTCCCGCCCGACCGTGCGGGTTCCCATCGCACCTTAGGGCGCGTGGGCATCGGCTGTGCGCCCGACCCCATGGATCCAGATGCCCGGGCGACTGCCGACGGCAGCGCTGCGGCCCGATCCACAGAAAGCCCAACGGTGATGATTGGTTTTTGTTGTTTAGAAGAGATAACTCATCGTCTTCATCGCACCTGTGCAAACTGTGGAGAACTTGCGTCTGCGCAGCTCAGACACGTTATCTACAGGTGGTTTCGCTGTGGAGAACCCGGGGTACAACTCGCGTCCCGGTCCACAGCCGTCGCCAGCCGCCGGGTTATCCACCGTCGTCCACCGGTTGTCCACCGGTAATCCACCGGTTTTCTCCCCAGCTCTGTGGACAACGCGGACGACGCCAACCGTCGTCATCCCCAGAACCTTCAACAGGCGGTCCACAGGTAGATCGTCATCGGTGGACAACGCGACGGTTGTCCCCAGGCGTCCACAGGCTCGTCCCCAGGACTTGTCCACAGTCTGTGGGTAACCGGCCATATGCAGAGGGTGTTTATCCACCGCCTGTGACACAGGGGGTGTGGACAACCGGTACGGCCTGTGGATGAGCACGACACCGATCCTGCGGTCTCGACCGGGTCGAGGGTCAAGCGGCGACGTCCACAGGCGGTGGATCGGCACGGATCGGGCGCCCGGCGCCGGCGACGAAGAAGCCCGGCCGGGGAGCCGACCGGGCTGTCATGACGGGGTACGAGACGTGCGTCTCAGGTGTTCTGCTTGATCCGGTTCGTCAGCTCGGCGATCTGGTTGTAGAGCGAGCGCCGCTCCGCCATCTGCTGACGGATCTTGCGATCGGCGTGCATCACGGTGGTGTGGTCGCGGCCACCGAACGCCTGGCCGATCCGGGGCAGCGACAGGTCGGTCAGCTCGCGGCACAGGTACATCGCCACCTGGCGGGCGTTGACAAGCACCCGGGACCGGGAGTGGCCGCGCAGGTCCTCCAGGCTCACTCCGAAGTACTCAGAGGTGGACGCCATGATCTGGTCGGCGTTGATCTCCGGCCCGGCGCCGTCGGGCATGAAGTCCCGCAGCACCTCCTCGGCGAGCGACAACTCGACCGAGGAGCGGGTGAGGCTCGCGAACGCGGTGACCCGGATCAGCGCGCCCTCCAGCTCCCGGATCGAGTTCGACACCCGGGAGGCGATGAACTCCAGCACGTCCGGTGGGGCGTACATCCGCTCCTGCGCCGCCTTCTTCTGCAGGATCGCGATCCGGGTCTCCAGGTCCGGCGGCTGGATGTCGGCCAGCAGCCCCCACTCAAACCGGGTTCGCATCCGGTCCTCAAGCGTGGCGAGCTGGCGCGGCGACCGGTCGGAGGTGATCACGATCTGCTTGTTGGCGTTGTGCAGGGTGTTGAACGTGTGGAAGAACTCCTCCTGGGTCCGCTCCCGGTTCTCCAGGAACTGGATGTCGTCGATCAGGAGGATGTCCACGTCCCGGTAGCGGCGCTGGAACGCGCTTGTCTTGTCGTCCCGCAACGAGTTGATGAAGTCGTTGGTGAACTCCTCGGTCGAGACGTAGCGGACCGAGCGGGCGTTACCGAGTGTGGTGGCGTAGTGCCCGATGGCGTGCAGCAGGTGGGTCTTGCCCAGCCCGGAGTGACCGTAGATGAACAGCGGGTTGTAGGCCTTCGCCGGCGACTCGGCCACCGCCACGCTCGCCGCGTGGGCGAAACGGTTGGACGAGCCGATGACGAACGTCTCGAACATGTACTTCGGGTTGAGGCGGTTGCCCCCGCTCTCCGCCCCGCCGGGCAGCCGGCGGTCGGCCTGGCCACCCGGGCGGTGCAGGTCGGGACCACCCCGGCCGGGCCCGTTGTCGGTGGCGCCGTCGCGTGGCAGGCCCCGCAGCGGCGTGGAGTCGGCCGGGCCCGGTGCCTCCCGGTAGCGCGGCTCGTAGCCGATCGGGTCGGCGGGCGACTCGGCCCCGGGACGTTCGTCGAAGGAACGGCGCTCGGGGGCGCGCAGCGGCTCGGCGAACGCGGCGCCGAAGAGCGTGTCCTGACCGTCCCGACCGGCCGGGATCAACTGCGGCCGGCTGCCGTCCGCGCTCCGCTGCCGCGGCGCGTGTTCCTCCGCCGGAGGGTCCGACCGCGGCTCGGCGTACCCGGGGTTCGGGCGGGGGACGGGGAAGGTCGGCTGCCCCGGCGGGGGGCCGAGCCGGTCGAACCCGGGGAGCGGATCCGCCGGGCCGTCCGGCTCGGGGAGCGGTTCCGGGCCACTGCGGTATACCGTGCCGGCCGGACGCCCGCCCGGGTCCTCCGCGACCCGCACGGTGACGGCCACCTGGATCGGCCGGCCGAGCCGGCGGCTCAACGCCTCGGTGATGGCCGGGCGGAGCCGGGACTCGATCACGTCGCGGGTGAAGGCGTCCGGCACGGAGAGCAGCGCGGTGTCCTCGACTATCGCCCGTAACCGGGTGAGCCGTAGGTAGGCCCGCTGCTGCGCGGAGATGATCTCGTCGGCGAGTTCCTCGGTGGCCGCCGCCCACACCGCGGCAAGGTCTGTCGCTCCGGTCACGTCGTGCCACCCCCTCGCCTGATCCTCACGCCCGCCCGGACGGCTGACCGGTCGTCATCCACAAGTTATCCACAGCCTGTGTGTACGGACCGATTGGGGCCGCCCACCGGACGTGGGTCGGACCTGCCCCTGATTCGCGGAGGCGCTGAAACGGGTTCACCGTGCCGAACGATTCAACAGCTTGTCCGGTCTTGCCGGTCGGCGACAAACCTGGACCACCGACACCGACCGCAATCGGGCACGCTAACAGCGGGGACCCCGCGCCATCAACCGCCGACACCCTACGGGTGTCCGCCACATCAGCGAAAACGCCCTCCGTGCCACCGTTGCGGCGCAGGTCGGGGGTGGGAGTGCGAGGTTTGACGGTCATTGTGCCGCTGCGTAGGCTGGAGCGGATGCTCTCTCGCCCTCTGCTAGGGTGATGGATGCTCGCTGCCTCGTGACCACCTCCCCGCACGCCGGGGGCCGTGCCACGCGGGCGGCGTCGATCAGCGGTCACCGCCGAGGTGATCTGGACCAGCACAGGACCCCGGGCGATCCGCCGCGCGGGGCGTACGACAACGGAGAGCCTGACGTGAGCAAGCGCACCTACCAGCCGAACAACCGCCGGCGCGCGAAGACCCACGGCTTCCGGCTGCGCATGCGCACCCGTGCCGGCCGCGCCATCCTTTCGACCCGTCGCGCCAAGGGCCGCACCCGCCTGGCGGCCTGAGGCCGTCCGGTCCGGGGACGTGGGCTGTCGTGCTGGCCGCCGCACAGCGACTGCGGCGCAGTAGCGACTTCGCCGCAGCGGTTCGCGGTGGCCGACGCGTCGGCCGCGGTGCCGTCGTGGTCCACCTGACACTTCCCGAGCCGGCCACCGCCGGAACAACCTCGCCGGAGCCGGCGCGGAGCAGTGGCGCGGAAACAACCGCGCCGAGCCGCGCCGGCTTCGTCGTGTCCAAGGCCGTCGGCGGCGCGGTGGTCCGCAACAAGGTCCGCCGCCGGCTCCGGCACCTGGTCCGGGAGCGGCTGACCGAGCTGCCCGCCGGCGCCACCCTGGTCGTACGCGCCCTCCCCCCGGCCGCCGACGCGACGTACGCGCGGCTCGGGGCCGACCTGGACGCCGCCCTCGCCGCCGCGCGGGCGGCCCGGGGACGGCGGTCGCGATGAGCGGGGGGACCACGACTCCGTCGCCGACTACGGGTGCCCGCATGCTGCTGGCGCCCATCATCGCGTACCGTCGGTGGATAAGTCCGGCGTTGCCGGCCCGCTGCCGGTTCTACCCGTCGTGCAGTGCCTACGCCGTCGAGGCGGTGTCCCGGCACGGCGCGGTGCGGGGGTCCTGGCTGACGGTCCGGCGGCTGTCGCGCTGCCACCCCTTTCACCCAGGTGGTCACGACCCGGTGCCGGAGCCGGGCGATCACCGCCGTGCCGACGTGACTGGAGCCTGAGAATTGTTCAGTCTGGACTGGATCTACTACGCGATCTCGTGGATCCTGCTGACCTGGCACTCGGCCTGGGACGCCATCGGGGTGCCGGTCGGCGCGGTCATCGGCACGAACTGGGCCTGGATCCTCGCCATCATCTTCCTGGTGGTGACGGTCCGGGTGATCCTGTTCCCGGTCTTCGTCAAGCAGATCAAGTCGCAGCGTGCCATGCAGGCGCTCCAGCCGCGGGTCAAGGAGCTCCAGGAGAAGCACAAGGGTGACCGGGAGACGCTCCAGAAGGAGATGATGGAGCTCTACCGGAAGGAAAAGGCCAACCCCCTGATGGGCTGCCTTCCGATGTTCCTCCAGATCCCCGTCTTCCTGGGCCTGTTCCACACGCTCAAGCGGCTCAACCCGGAGAACCAGGGCAAGACGCTCTACGGCTGGACCGTCGACCAGTTCAACAGCGCCTCAAGCGCGAAGCTCTTCACCGCCCCGATCTCCGGCCGGTTCGGCTCCACCGCCGCCGACCTGGCGCCGCTGGGCGCGAACACCAACACGGTCAAGCTGATCGCCGGCATCCTGGTGCTCATCATGATCGCCACGACGTACCTGACCAGCCGTCAGATGATCCTCAAGACCGGCTGGGCCGAGGACCCGCAGCAGCGCATGGTGCAGCGGTTGATGCTCTACGGCATCCCGGTCTCGCTCCTCGTCTCGGGCTCGATCTTCCCGATCGGTGTGATCATCTACTGGGTCACCAACAACCTCTTCACGCTCGGCCAGCAGCAGTGGGTGCTGCGGAAGTTCCCGCCGCTGGTGCCGCCGAAGAAGAGCACCGCAGGTGGCAAGAGCCCAGTGCAGCCGGCCAAGACCGGCGGCCTGGCCGCCGGCCTGCTCGGCCGCAAGACCGCCCAGCCGGCGGCCAAGGCCCCGGCCGCCGCGCCGAAGGTGGCCGGTCCGAAGCCGGGCGCCAAGCCGGTCAACCCGAAGAAGAGTGGCGGGCGCCCCGCCAAGCGACAGGGCTGAGCACACCCCGGGCCACCGCCGCGAACGGCGGTGGCCCGTCCGGTCCCCGAGCTGCGACCGAGAGTCGGCGCCGGACCGGAACCGCCGCGCACCGCGCGGTCACGGGCGGAACCGCCCGTAGGACGTGCCCGAGGGGCATCCGGCGAACGTCCCCGCCGGCTCCCGGGAGACCAGCGGACCCTCGACGGTCCGGCCGAGCGAGTACGGAGATGAGACCGTGACCGACACCAGCATCCCCAGCGCTGACCAGCCCGTGGACGAGGAGACCGCCGAGGCGACCTCCACCGGGACCGAGGAGGACGCGGCCGAGGAGAACGCGGCCGAGACCCGGCAGAAGAAGGCCCCGGCCGACAGCGACCTGTTCCGGCAGAGCGAGATCGCCGCCGACTACGTCGAGGGCCTGCTGGACATCCTCGACTACGACGGCGACATCGACGAGTTGGTCTCCGCCGGCCGGCCGGTCGTCGAGGTGGTCGGTGGTCGTCTCCAGAGCCTGGTCGGCCAGCGTGGCGCCACCCTGGAGGCGCTCCAGGAGCTGACCCGCCTCGCGGTGTTCCGGCAGACCGGTACGCCGAGCCGCCTGCTGCTCGACGTCGGTGGCTACCGGGCCGCCCGCCGCAAGGAGTTGGCCGCGGTCGCCAAGAACGCGGTCGAGAAGGTCAAGGAACACGGCGAGGCGGTACGCCTGGAGCCGATGTCCGCGTTCGAGCGCAAGTGCGTGCACGACGTGGTCAACGCGATGAGCGGCGTGGAGAGCGAGTCCGAGGGCGTGGAGCCGAACCGTCGTATCGTCGTCCGGCCGGTGGACTGAGGTCAGTGGTCTCCGACGACACGACGGCGGACGCCGTGGCCGGCCCGGGTGGTACGCCGCCCGGGCCGTCGCCTGTACGGCCCGACGTGACTCCCGACCCGGTCTTCTCCGACGAGGACTCCCCGGACGGTACGCCGTATCCGCCCGGGATCCCGGCCGACCCCGACTTCTCCGGCGAGCCGACTGAGGTGCCCGGATCGGAGCCCACCGGGGCTGCCGTGGTGACGCCGGCCTTCTCCGCCGACCCGCCGTCCGAGGCGGAACCCACCGCCCCGGAGACGCCCGCGGGTGCGGTCGACCCGGTGTTCGCCGAGCCGGACGCCGTGACCGAGCCGTCCTTCGCCGGGCCGGAGGCGGTCGCCGAGGTGTCCATGATGGACAGTGCGTCCGCCACCTCCGGTCCGGTCGATCTGGCTACCGCTACCCTCCCGCCCGAACTGGCCGAGGCCGCCCGCACGCTCTTCGGTGACCGGATCGACCTCGCCGCCGCGTACGCTGAACTGCTCGCCACGGAGGGCGTGCTCCGGGGCCTGATCGGGCCGCGCGAGACGCCCCGGCTCTGGGACCGGCACCTGCTCAACTGCGCGGTGATGGCGGAGCGCATCCCGGACGGAGCAAGCGTGATCGACGTCGGCTCCGGGGCCGGGCTGCCCGGTCTGGTGCTGGCGATCGCGCGACCCGATCTCACCGTGACGCTCGTCGAACCGCTCGCCCGGCGGGTCTCCTTTCTGGTCGAAGCGGTGCAGCAGCTCGGGCTGACCCGCTCCGTCCGGGTGTTCCGCGGGCGGGCCGATGAGGCCGCGGCCGGCTCGCGGGACCGCGAGCCGCTGTCCGCCGACATCGTCACCGCGCGCGCCGTGGCCGCGCTGGACCGGCTCGCCGCCTGGTGCCTGCCGCTGGCGGTGCCGGGTGGGCGGTTGCTGGCGCTCAAGGGCACCTCCGCGGCCGAGGAGATCACCGAGCATGCCGAGGCCGTGGTCCGGCTCGGCGGTTCCGAGCCCGAGCTGCACCGCTGCGGCGTCGGGGTGATCGAGCCCGCCGCGACGGTGGTCGAGGTCGTTCGGGAGCGGGTGGTCAACCCGCGCAAGCCGAAGAAGCCGAAGCGTTCGCGCGGTGGGCGCAGTCGTGGTGGCCGCAACCGGGATCGCTGATCGGGCCACGCCGCCCGGAGGCCCATCCGGTCGTTGGACCGGTGGGACGTGACCGGATCGATCACAACCCGACATGGACCCGCCGCGCCCGTCGGCCGTAGGCTGACCGCGCGTCGATAGTGTGGAGCGGCGGTGCCGGGCGGCCCCCGACCCGATCGTTCCCGCCGGGCCGATGACACCGCGCAGAGCGCGGAGGCCGATTGACGGGTGCGGACCGACCATCCGGAGCGGGTAGGGATGACAGGTGCATGACGACGGCAGGTACGACGATCCACGGCTGATCGGAGCCGACGGGCATTCACCCGACGATTCCGTTTCACGTGAAACCAGCTACCAGGAGTGGGCGGTGAATCATCCCCGTGACGAGTCCTCGCACCGCCCCACCGAGCCGGCCCGTAGGCCGGAGGCGCTACCGGCCGGTGCCCTACGGCCGACCTCGTCCGTGCCGGCGAATGTGCCGCCGGCACGCGAACCGCACGACCCGAGCGATGGTCCGGTGAACGCCCCGACCCCCCGTCCGGCGGCGGCCCGCGCGAATGTCGCGGTCCCCGCTCGCTACGAGCCACAGCCGCCGGTTTCCGCCGTGCCGCACCAGGCCGCCCCCGACGCCGTCGAGAAGACCGCGCCGCCGGCCGACACGCCACCGGCCGGCGGGTACGCCGACGAGACGCCGGCCAGCACGTACGTTTCACGTGAAACCCCGACGCGCGAAGAGGATGACCCACCGTTGGCTATGGAGGCGATGCGCGCCGTGCAGATCCTGAATCCCAGTGGCGAGGTTTCCATGCCCCGCCCCGACCGGACCCGGGTGATGTGCGTCGCCAACCAGAAGGGTGGCGTGGGCAAGACCACCACCACCGTGAACCTGGCGGTGGCGCTCGCGCTGCACGGCAACCGCGTGCTCGTGGTCGACCTCGACCCGCAGGGCAACGCGTCCACCGGGCTGAACGTGCCGCACCACACCGGAGTGCCGGACGTCTACGACTGCCTGATCGACAGCGTGCCGCTCGAAGAGGTGGCCCAGACCGTCGAGGGCATCCCCAACCTGTGGTGTGTGCCGGCCACCATAGATCTGGCCGGCGCCGAGATCGAGCTGGTCTCGGTGGTCGCCCGGGAATCGCGCCTGTCGCGCGCCATCGAGGCGTACCCGGGCCACTTCGACTACGTCTTCATCGACTGCCCGCCCTCGCTCGGCCTGCTGACCGTCAACGCGCTTGTGGCCGCGCAGGAGGTGCTCATCCCGATCCAGTGCGAGTACTACGCGCTTGAGGGCCTCAACCAGTTGATAAACAACATCAACCTGGTGCGCCAGCACCTGAACCCGAAGCTCGAAGTCTCCACCATCCTGCTGACCATGTACGACAGGCGTACCCGGCTGGCCGACGCGGTGGAGCAGGACGTCCGGAACCACTTCGGCGACAAGGTGCTCCAGGCCGTCATCCCCCGCAACGTGCGGGTCTCCGAGGCACCCAGCTACGGCCAGTCGGTGATGACCTACGATCCCGGATCGCGGGGTGCCACGAGCTACTTCGAGGCCGCCCAGGAGATCGCTGAGCGAGGGGTCAAGGAGCCGGTGAGCCGGAATGCGTAGCGCGGAGAAATCGCTGGGAGGCGTCGCATGAAGAACCGTCCTCGGGGCGGTCTGGGCCGAGGGCTCGGCGCCCTCATTCCCACCGGGCCGGCACCGGGCACCGACCCGGCGGCCGGCGAGGCGGAAACCGCCCCCACGACCGCCTCGGCTCCTCCTGTCGCCGGCGCGACCGCCGCCGTGACCGGTGCGGTCGGTGGCGGCGGCACGGCCCCGGCCGCCGAGCCCGAGTACGAGCTGAGCCCAGTGCCCGGCGCCCGGTTTGCCGAGATCCCGGTCGACGCCATCGTGCCGAACCCGAAGCAGCCCCGCCACGTCTTCGACGAGGATGCGCTGGAGGAGCTGAAGACCTCGATCCAGGAGGTCGGCTTCCTCCAGCCGATCGTCGTGCGGCAGCTCGACGGCGAGAAGTACGAACTCGTCATGGGCGAGCGGCGCTGGCGTGCCGCCCAGGCGGTCGGCCGGGAGAACATTCCCGCCATCGTCCGGGACACCAAGGACGACGCGATGCTCCGGGACGCGCTGCTGGAGAACATCCACCGCGCCAACCTGAACCCGCTCGAAGAGGCGGCGGCCTACCAGCAGTTGCTTGAGGAGTTCGGGGCCACCCACGAGGAACTGGCGCGGCGGATCGGCCGCAGCCGTCCGCAGATCTCCAACACCATCCGGCTGATGAACCTCCCCGGAGCCGTGCAGCGCCGGGTCGCGGCCGGAGTGCTCTCCGCGGGTCATGCCCGGGCGTTGCTCAGCCTCGACGACTCCGAGTCGCAGGAGAAGCTCGCTACGCGGATTGTCGCCGAGGGTATCTCCGTACGCGGCACCGAGGAATTGGTGGCTCTGGCGCTCGCTGACGGGCCCGCAAAGGCACCTGCCGCGAAGCGGCGGACCAAGGCGCACGCGCCGGCGCTCTCCGATCTCGCCGACCGGCTCTCCGACCGGTTCGACACCCGGGTGAAGGTCGACATCGGCCGGAGCAAGGGAAAGATCACGATCGAGTTCGCGACCGTCGACGACCTGGAGCGGATCGTCGGCATCATCGGAGTCGGCCAGGAGGAGCAGCCCGAGGGATAGTTCCCGCCAACACCGTCCCGGCCGCACCGCCCGCAAGGGGGTGCGGCCGGTGCCGTTCCGGGCGCAACCGGTCCGGTGCTGCGGCTTCGGTCGGCGTGACTCCTAGTCCTCGGCGCCTCGGACGCCTTTCCGGCGCGGAGAGGCCGTTTCACGTGAAACGGGGAGTGAGCCCTTCCGGCGTGGGAGGGTTTTCGCTCCCTGAATCCATGCCCCGCTGTTGTGGCGGCACCGGGGTCGTCTTCTTCGACGCTCGCCGTGCCGTGCCCTCAACTCTCCGGGTGCGGTAGTCCCGGTCGGCCCTCGGCGTCCTCCCCGGAGAGGCCGACCGCGCAACGGGCCGTGCGCGTGCGACCCGATGATCGCAGCCAGCCGCCTCAACACCCGCGGCTGGACCGACAAGCCGGCCGGGCCGAGCCGAGCCGCGTTCCGTCGAAATCGGAGCGCGTCGGGACGGGTGGGGCCTGGTGCCGCGCCGAGGGTCTGACCGGGGTGGCGAATTGTTCGCCGACCGGCCGGCGGGGCCATTCCTGGCGAGCCGCCCTCGACGACCGACCTCACGCATCGGCGGCACCGAGCGACTGATGGCTTGGCCGGGCTGGATCGTCTTCTTCGGCATGACAAGGGGCACCAGCTCCGGGTGCGTCTGTTGTAGCGGGAGCGACATCAGGTGCACCCAAAGGCAGCAGCAGTTCTTCGCGGACAGTTTCCTGAAGGGGCGTGGACCGGCTGCGGCTGTGGAGGAGATGGTCCAGGCATCGCCGGGGCTCGGCCTGCGAGGGAGACGAGGGAGGCGAGGCCATCCACGGCAGGCGGATCCGTGAGTCATCGAGTCGCGGAACTCGCCGTGGCCGGGGACGGTCACCAAGCCGGACTGCTTCCCGCGCTCGACCCGTGTTGTCCGGGCCGCATCAGCCCATAGCTCGCATCAGCCCATAGCTCGCATCGGCCTGCGGTCGATCCGGCCCGCCGGCCCCGCAGTCGATCGACCCGCCCGACCCGAGCTACGCACCCCGCTGCCCCGGGGCTGACCACAGCAATGACTCAGCTCGAAAGGGCATTACCGACGACTGACTCCTGGTGCAGCACACCGACCGGTGGCGGGCGCGCTGACTGCGGCGGTGATCCCGGTGGTCCGGCCACACGGGTCCGCTCAGGTCGTGTGCCCACGACGCCCGACAGCGCGCAAGTGGCCCTGGTCGCCTGCGAGGTGCCAAGCGGCGGCGTGTTGAGAAGGAAGCCCCTCTGCGACCCGCCCGCGCAAGCGAGGACGGACGCGGTAGGCGGAAGTCTGAACGGCACCCCCGCTAGGAGATCCACACCGGTTCGGGGAAGTGGCTGCATCAGACCCCACGGGATACAGCCAGATCGGCGTAGTGGAGTGGATCACGAGGGCTGGGCCGTACCGCACGTGGTCTTCGGCCATTGAGCGACTGGGAGCGCGGTGAACACGCCCCTCGACTGCACCGTTTCACGTGAAACGAGGTCCGGGCCGACCCGGCGCGGATCGACGACTCGGTCGTTGAAGAGAGGGGCGAGCACGAATCCCGTCCTTGCAAAGTTATCCACAGTGGTTGTCCACAGGGTCACGCCGTTTCACGTGAAACAACGCGCGGAAACCCTTGCTGAGCTGTGGATGACGCGCTGTGGTGGTGATCTCGGCACCCTGTGGACAACTCGGTGGACAACCGCTGTGGATTGTCGGCCCCGAGCCGATCCGCAGCGGTCGCGGGTAGGGACAGGCGTCGCCAACTCGGTTAGGGTCAGCGTCGTGCAGGACACCCCTCCCTCAGTCCCGGACTTCACCCAGTGGCCCTCCTTCCCGTTCGAGGGCGATATCCGCGTCAAGCAGCTCGACGATCCCGTACCAGTCGAACCTCCGCGTCGGGGTGAGGCGGACCGGGAGTGCACCGCCTGCAACGCGCCCGACGAGGCGTACATCTGGGTCGGTGAGCGGTGGCGGGTCCGCACCATGGACCGGCCCACCGGCCTGCCGATGGTCCTGATCCTGGAGTCCCGCTCCCACCTCGACCTCGGCGATCTGCCGAATCTGCTGGCCGCCGAGCTGGGCGTGATGACGGTCCGCCTGGAGCGGGCGATCCGCTCGCTTGACGGCGTGGCCCGGGTGCACGTGAATCGGTGGGGCGACGGCTCCGCGCACCTGCACATGTGGTTCCTGGCCCGGCCGTACGGGCGGCTGCAACTGCGGGGCACGTTCCTGTCGCTGTGGGACTCGATCCTGCCGCCGATCTCCGAGGAGCGGTGGCGGGAGAACCTCGCCATGGTGGCCGCGTGGCTCGCCGAGTTCGGTGGTCGCCCGCTCGCGGAACCGCCGCGCATCCAATGGCAGGCGCCGTCGAGCCTCTCCGCTGCGGCACCGGTGAACGCCGCCGAGGAGCCCGAGGAGGAAGCCGCGTCGGTGATCGAGGCAGCGGACGAGATTCCGGAGTCCGATCCGGCCGAGGCGGTGGAGACCGCAGAGGGCCCGGAGAGCGGGTCGACGAGCCGCGCCGCTGCCGATCCGTCCGGTGCCGGCCACGAGCGCCCGGAGGAAGACGCCGAGGGCACCGGCGGAGAGGACACCCCGGACCCGGACGACCGCGGCGGGCACGAGCGGGACGACGAGCCCGCAGCCGAGGACGGGAACACGAGCGCGGAGCGCGCCACCGGCGACGACCACGCGACGACGCGTCGGTCCACTGCGTCCGGGCCGGGCGACGCCGGCTGAGTCAGGCCGAGCCGCGGGCGGCGGCCCGGTTCACAAGCGTGCCGAGGACCCGGCCGAAGTCGAGCCCGGCGGCCTGGATGGCAAGCGGCAGCAGGGAGGTCTCCGTCATCCCGGGAGAGACGTTCACCTCCAGCACGTGCGGCTGGCCCTCCGCGTCGACGATCAGGTCGACGCGGGACACGTCGCGCAGGCCGAGCGCGGTGTGTGCGGCGAGCGCCACCTCGGTCACCCGCGCGGTCGTCGTGTCGTCGAGCCGGGCGGGCGCGTGCCAGGTGGTGCGGCCGGCCGTGTAGCGAGCGGCGTAGTCGTAGACGCCGTTGCGGGGCACGATCTCGACCGGGGGGAGGGCCTGGGGGCCCTCGCCCAGGTCGAGCACGGAGACCGCCACGTCCATCCCGGGCACGTAGCGTTCCACAAGCGCCGTCTGGTCGTACGCGAAACAACCGACCATGGCGGCCGGCAGTGACGCGGCCTCCCGGACCACGGCGGCGCCCAGGCCGGAACCGCCCTGCGCCGGCTTGACCATCAACGGCAGGCCGAGGCGGTCGACGATGCGGTCCAGGACGGCGACCGCGCCCAGCTCGGAGAAGCGGTCGTGCGGCAGCGCCACCCAGTCGGGCGTGGGAATGCCGGCCTCGCGCAGCACGGCCTTGGCCGACGGCTTGTCCCAGGCCAGCCGGGAGGAGCGGGCGTCGCAGCCGACGTAGGGCACGTCGCAGAGGTCGAGTACGCCCCGCAGCGAGCCGTCCTCGCCGGTGGCGCCGTGCAGGGCGATCACCACCGCGTCCGGTGGGTCGGCGGTCAGCGCGGGTAGCAGCGCGATGTCGGCGTCGCGCAGTTCCGCCTCCACACCGACCGCGCGCAGCGCGTCGAGCACGCGGCGGCCGGAGCGGAGCGACACGTCCCGCTCGTAGGAGAGGCCGCCGGCGAGCACCAGCACGTGCAACTCGTCGGCGGGGGGGTCGGTCACGGGTGTCGGTGCGGCAGGGCGGACGGCCATGCGGGCATCATGCCAAGTCGGGGCCGGGCGCGTCGGAGCCGCCCTGACGCCGGCGCGGTCCGGCGCCGCCGACCGCCCCGAAGACCTTCCGCATGGCGATCTCCTGCTCCATCACCCCGGACAGCCGGCGGACGCCCTCCCGGATCCGCTCGGGCGGCGGGAAGGAGAAGTTGAGCCGCATGTTGCCGGTGCCCGTGCCGTCGGCGTAGAAGCCGGTGCCGGGCACGTACGCGACCCGGGCGGCGACGGCCCGAGGCATCATCGCCTTGGAGTCGAGGCCGTCGGGCAGGGTCGCCCAGACGAAGAGGCCGCCGCCGGGCGTGGTCCAGGTGGTGCCGTCCGGCATCAGGTCGGCCATCGCGTCGAGCAGCGCGTCCCGGCGCTCGCGGTAGACCTCCCGGTAGATCTTGAGCTGCTCCCGCCAGGGCATGGTGCCCAGATAGGTCGAGACGGCGGCCTGCGCGAAACCGCTCGGGCAGAGGATCTGCGCCTCGCTGGCGATCACCAGCTTGTCGCGGACCGCGTGCGGGGCGAGGATCCAGCCCACCCGCAGGCCCGGGGCGAAGGTCTTGGAGAACGTGCTCAGGTAGAAGACGCCGTCGCGCCGCCGGGCCCGCAGCGGCGCGGGCGCTTCGCCGTCGAAACCGAGCTGACCGTACGGGTCGTCCTCCACCACGAGCAGGCCGGCGCGCTCGCAGATGTCGAGCACCCGTTCGCGCCGCTCCTCGCTCAACGTCACGCCTGTGGGGTTCTGATAGGTCGGGATCGTGTAGAGGAACTTCACCCGCCGGCCGGCGCGGGCCAGGTCGGCGATGGCCACCTCCAGCGCCTCCGGGATGAGGCCCTCGTCGTCCATCGGCACGTGTGCCACCTGGGCCTGGGCGGCCTGGAACACCCCGAGCGCGCCGACGTACGTCGGGCCCTCGGCGAGCACCACGTCACCCGGGTCGAGGAAGAGCCGGGCCACCAGGTCGAGCGCCTGCTGGCCGCCGACGGTCACCACCACGTCCTCCGGGGAGGCGCCGCAGGAGGCGTCGATCCCGGAGAGGGACATCACCTCGCAGATCCGCTCGCGCAGCTCCGGGGTGCCCTGGCCGATGCCGTACTGGAGGGTGGTGGTGCCGTGTTCGGCGCCGAGCCGACCGAGCATCTCGCCCACCGCGTCGAGCGGCAGCGCGGCGATGTAGGGGGCTCCGCCGGCGAGCGAGACGACTTCCGGCCGGCTGGCGACGGCGAAGAGGGCCCGGATCTCGGAGGCGGTCATCCCCCGGACACGCCGTGCGTACCTGTCGGTGTAGTCGTCGAGCGTCGTGCCGGTCATGACATCACCTCGGTCGGGTGTCGGCGGGGCTGCCGCCCGGTGTGGTACCCGCGATGCCGGCGTCCAATGGCGGCGCGCGGCCGATTGGTCGATCGTAGTCGCACCTGACCAGCACGGAACCCCACCATCCGGGCACGTCCACATCCCGGACCGCCGTCCACCTGTGGCGTGGGCGTCCGCGCGTTCCACTCCCATGGCGCCGGGTGGGGGCGTACGATCGCTCGTCGGGAGCACGAGGGCGGCGGGCCACCGCGATGGCCGGCGCTCCGAGACTGTTGGTGGGGTGCGCTCATGTCGCGACGTCTGGTCAGCCTGACCCTGGACACCCTGGAGGACCTTCCCCGATCCTGCCGGCGGTGCGTCTACTGGGAGCTGGATCCGGTTTCCGCCGAGCGGGCCTGCGCGGCCGGCGACCCCGGGCTGGAGAAGGAGGCCTGGGTCTCCCAGACGCTGCTGGAATGGGGTTCCTGCGGCAAGCTGGTCTACGTCGACGGCATGCCTGCCGGTTTCGTCATGTACGCCCCGCCGGCGTACGTTCCGCGCTCGATGGCCTTTCCCACGTCGCCGGTCTCGGCGGACGCGGCGCTGTTGATGACGGCGCACGTGGTGCCCGCCTTCGCCGACGGCGGCCTGGGCCGGATGCTGGTGCAGGGCGTGGCCCGGGATCTCACCAAGCGTGGCATCAAGGCGATCGAGGCGTTCGGCGACGCCAAGTTCGGCGACGACGGGGACGGGCCGACCCGGGCCTGCGTCGCGCCGGCCGACTTCTTCCTGTCGGTGGGCTTCAAGACGGTCCGCCCGCATCCGCGCTACCCGCGCCTGCGGCTGGAGCTGCGTACCGCGTTGAGCTGGAAGTCCGACGTGGAATACGCGCTGGAGAAGCTCCTCGGGTCGATGAGCCCGGAAACGCTGCTGCGGCCGGTCCGGCCGGCGCCCGCCACCCGCTCGATGAGCTGACCGGCTCAGTCGACCACGGTGCCGGCGGCCACTGTCGCCCGCAGCTCGCTCACGTCGATCGAGCCGGTCGGCACGTCCCGCTCGATCGGCAGGTACATCCGCTGCACCCCGGCCACGATGGCTTCGACGACCCGGTCCCGGAACCGGGGGTCGACAAGCCTGCTTCGGTCGTCCGGGGAGGTCAGGTAACCCACCTCGACGCGGACCGCAGGCATCCGGGTGAGCCGGAGCAGATCCCACGCCTTGGCGTGGGTGCGGCAGTCGCGCAGCCCGGTGCGGGCCACGATCTCCCGCTGCACCAGCCCGGCGAGGCGTTCCCCGGTGGCCGAGGTGACGCCGTTGTCGGTGCCGTAGTGGTAGGTGGCGACCCCGTCGGCCGCCGGGTTGGCGTGCCCGTCGGTGTGCAGCGAGATGAACACGTCGGCGCCGAGCGAGTTGGCGAGCTGGGCCCGGTCCGCGTCCGGCAGACAGGTCCGGGTCGACGGACCCCGGGTCAACTGCACCCGTACGCCGGCCGCCGCGAGTCGGCCCTCCAGGCGGCTGGCCAGGTCGTGCACGAGGTCGGCCTCGCTCCAGCGCAGCGCGCCGTCGGGCACCACCACGCCGGGGTCGGTGCCGCCGTGGCCCGGGTCGATCACCACGGTCCGGCCGACGAGCGTCGGCCCGGCCTGGCGGATGGCGTCGGACTCGCGGAGCCACTGCGGCCGGCCGCCGACCACCTTGCGGCCGAGGCGGCGCAGCGCGTTGACGGTGTGCGGGCCACACGCGCCGTCCGGTTTCAGGCCCATCTCGCGCTGGAACTGGGCCACCGCGCGGGAGGTGCGCAGGCCGTAGATGGCGTCGGCGCGGCCCACGTCGTACCCCATCTCCAGCAGGCGTTCCTGGAGGGACCGGACGTCTTCGCCGGTAAGCGGCTCGGGCACGGCGTGGTAGAGGGCGCGGGCGCCGAACCGCCAGCGGGCCGCGTCGAGCGCTCGCCAGGTTTCCGCGCCGACACGCCCGTCGACGCTGAGGCCGCGGGACTGCTGGAACGCCCGGACCGCACGTTCCGTCTCGGCGTCGTAGGCGTCGGCCCGGCCATCCGCGGGGAGGAGTTCCAGGCCGGCGAGGACGGTGCGGACCTCGGCCACCGCGGGGCCTCGGTCACCGGGTCGGATCGGACGCACGACGACCCCCTCTGTACGGGCGCCGGCGGAGGCGAACTCCGGCGGACGCTTACGGAGCGTACCGTGGCCGGTTACCCAAAGGGTTCGTGTTCGCGCAGGTCAGGAACGGCGGAGCCCCGTCACCCGGGCGGGGTGACGGGGCTCCGGCGGTGTCGGTGTGGCTCAGAGCGCCGATTCGATGAGCTTGACCAGCTCACCCTTGGGCTTGGCGCCGGCGATCGACTGCACCGGCTCACCGTTCTTGAAGATGGTGAGCGTCGGCACGGACATCACCCGGTAGGTGCGGGCCGTCTCGGGGTTCTCGTCGATGTTGAGCTTGACGATGGTGACCTGGTCACTCATCTCGCCCGCGATCTCCTCCAGTAGCGGCGAGACCTTGCGGCACGGACCGCACCATTCCGCCCAGAAGTCGACCAGAACCGGCTTGTCGGACTTCAGCACGTCGGTCGCGAAACTCGCGTCCGTGACCGCCTTGGTTGCTCCCACTATGAACCCTCCTCCGAACCGGAAAAACTTCAGCCTTGCAGGGTGGCGATGAAACGCTCGGCGTCAAGCGCGGCGGCGCAGCCGGTGCCGGCCGCCGTGATGGCCTGCCGGTAGGTGTGGTCGACCACGTCACCGGCGGCGAAGACCCCGGGCACGCTTGTGCGGGTGCTCGGCGCCTGCACCTTCACGTACCCCTCGTCGTCGAGCTCCACCTGACCGCGGAACAGCTCGCTGCGCGGGTCGTGACCGATCGCCACGAAGACGCCAGTGACGTCGAGCACCTTGGTCTCGCCGCTGTGCACGTCGCGCACCCGTACGCCGCTGACCTTGCCGTCGTCGCCGAGGACCTCCTCGACAGTGGTGTTCCACTCGACCTTGATCTTCTCGTTGCCCAGCGCCCGCTCGGCCATGATCTTGCTGGCCCGGAACGAGTCGCGCCGGTGGATGATCGTCACCGACTCGGCGAAGCGGGTGAGGAAGCTCGCCTCCTCCATGGCCGAGTCACCGCCGCCGACCACCACGATGTGCTGGTTGCGGAAGAAGAAGCCGTCACAGGTGGCACAGGACGACACGCCGTGGCCGAGGTATTCCTGCTCGCCCGGCACGCCGAGCGGCCGCCAGGCCGAGCCGGTGGAGAGGATGACCGCCCGGGCCCGGTAGGCGGTCTCGCCCACCCAGACGATGCTCACCGCGTCGGAACCGATCTCGCCGGTGTCCTTCAGCTCGACCCGGGTCACGTCGTCGGTGAGGAACTCGGCGCCGAACCGCTCGGCCTGCTTACGCATGTTGTCCATCAGCTCGGGGCCGAGGATGCCGTCCGCGAAGCCGGGGAAGTTCTCCACCTCGGTGGTGGTCATCAGAGCGCCACCGGACTGCGCGCCCTCGATCACCAGCGGCTTGAGGTTGGCGCGTGCGGCGTAGACCGCCGCGGTGTAGCCGGCCGGGCCGGAGCCGATGATGATCAGGTTGCGGACCTCGTCCACTGCCGTCTCCCGAGGTGTGTGTTCGCCGGCGACTCAGCGACGCCGACAACTGACTTGCAGAACGTCATCGTACGAAGCGGGGATTCCCGAGCCGGTCACCCGGTGGGTCACGTCACGTGGCGGGACAAGCCGGTGACCGCGGTTTCACCCTACCCGCGTGCGGAAGCGGGTGTCCGCGCCGGACCCGGGTACGCCGCATTCCGGGCCGCTCACCCAGCCCCAGCGGGCGCCCCCGGCGTCGGCGAACGTGACCACAAGCGCCGGGCGGCCCTGGAACCGGGCGTAGTCGACCAGGTCGACGGTGAGCGGAGCGCCGCCGTGCTCGACGCCGATCGCGGTCAGGCAGGCGCTCAGCGCCTCGGGCCGGCCGAGCCGGTCCAGCCCGCCGACCTCGCCGACGCGGTATTTCTGGTTGGTTCGGGACGCGTCCGCGCCGCCGGCCGCCGACGCCTCCGACGGGCCGGCCACCTCCGGCCGGTTCGTCTTCGGCGAGTTGCCACCGGCGAGGCGTTCCGGGGTCCAGTCGGCGCCACTGCGTACGGCCGGTCCGGTGGTCCGGTACGGCGCGGCGGCCATCGGCGCCGCCTCACCGGCCGCCCGGTCGGCTGTGCTGCTGTCGCCGCCCGTGTCGGCCAGCCGGCCGACGCCGAGGCCCACGGCGGCGACCGAGGCCGCGGCCAGCGCCACCGGCCCGGCGAGCCGGGCCCAGCGCCGGGAGCGTCGCCCCGGCCCGGTGTGCCGCTCGGCGTGGGTCGCCGGGCGGGCGGCCCGGCCGGGTTGCGCTGGCACGGTGACCGGCGTCCCGTCCCGACCCGCCGGGCCGGGACGGTGGTCGGCGGCCGGACCGGCCCCGGCGAGCGCGGCCGTTATCCGGTCGGCCACCGCCGCCGGCAGCGCCGGCGCGGGCGCCGCGGCGAGGCCGGCCAGGTCGACGTGCACCAGGTCGAGCGCGCGGGTCAGGTCCGCGTACGCCGCTCCCCAGGCCGGTTCCCGCTCGACCAGCCGGGCCACCGTGGCCTGCTCTGGGGTGCCGTCCAGCGCCCCGCCGAGGTAGTCGGCGAGCAGGTCGTGGTCGACCTCGCTGAACTCCCGGGAACTCACGGCTCCTCCTGGCTGGCGTCCGGCCGGGCACGTCCCGACGAGGATCCGACGCCCTGGGGCGGCCGGTGGTTCCCCGCGGTGACGCGGGGCACGTCCGTGACGTCGTCGGAACCGGTGCGCAGGTGCCCCAGGATCACGGCGAGCCGGGCCCGCCCGCGGGCGCACCGGCTCTTCACCGTCCCCTCGGCGACACCGAGGATCCGGGCCACCTCGGCCACCGGATAGCCCTGCACGTCGACCAGGACCAGCGCGGCCCGCTGCTCCGCCGGCAGGGCCGCGAGCGCCTGCCGGACCACGAGCGCGGTGTCGTGGTCCTGGACCGGCGCGGCCGGTTCCACGCCACCTGTGTGTCGTCCCGGTTCCCCGTCGCCGTGCACCCCGTCCGGCAGCGGGACGGTGGCGTGGGTCTGCCGCCGCCGCATCCGGTCCAGGCAGGCGTTCACCACGATCCGGTGCAGCCAGGTGGTGACCGCCGAGTCGCCCCGGAACCGGGCGGCGGCGCGGTGCGCCGACAGCATCGCGTCCTGGAGCGCGTCGGCGGCGTCCTCGCGGTCACCGATCGTCCGCAGGGCCACCGCCCAGAGCCGGTCGCGGTGCCTGTGGAACAGCTCGGTGAAGGCGTCCCGGTCGCCCGCGACGTGGGCCCGGAGCAGTTCCAGGTCGGAACCGGCCGGCGGGCCGTCGTGGGTCGCCGGCGTACGGCTCACGAGCCCTGGACCGTGATCTCCTGGACCCCTACCTTCCAGCCGCTGCCGTCGTCCTTCTTCGGCAGCTCGGTGATCCAGAGGAGGAGGAACTGGTATTTCTGGGCCGGGTCGAACCCGTTGAAGATCATGGTGGTGCCGGAGTCCTCGAACGGCTGCCCGATGACTGTGGAGTAGGCGGCGACGAGGTCCTTGTCACCACCGGACGTGGACGGGAAGTCCTTGGTGCCGGCGCGCAGCTCGGCCGAGGCGCCGGAGGACGACAGCGTGGCCTGGAGCGACTTCACCGTGCGGGGCGCGCCCAGGTCGATCCAGACGCCCATGCCCTTCTTGAAGTTGCCGAACTTGGCCGTCGTGTAGGTGTCGGTCTCCCAACCCTTGTCGGAGTCACCGTCGATCACCTTCTCGACGTCGTTCAGCTCGTCCCGTTTGCTGCTGTCCGGGTCGATGATCCGGACGTCCTGGATGACGAGCTTGCGGGCGACCGGCGCCGCGGGCTCGGTGTTGCCGCCGCCGGCGGGGGCGCTGCTGGACGGCTGGCCCACCGGCTCCTTGTCGCCGTCGTCGCCGCCGAGCACGCTGATGCCGACCAGCAGCCCGACCAGGGCCACCGCCAGCAGGCCGGCGATGCCCAGCGCGACCTTGCGGCCACCGGCCGCGGCCAGCGGCGACGGCTCCTCGCCGGGCTCGGCGGTGAAACGCAGCGGACCGGCCTGCTCCAGGAACTGCTCGTCGGCCGGGATGTCCAGCCGGCTCAGCTCCGCCGACAGCACGTCCGACGAGGGCGGGGCGATCTCCGGGTCGAGCAGGTCCATGGTGAGGTCGTCGAGATACGCCGGTACGCCGGCACGCACCTGCCGGGGCGCGGCGATGCCACCGCTGGCGTCCCGTACCGCGTCGGGGAGAGCAGCCCGGCCGTGCCCGGCGGTGGCGCCGTGCAGCGGCGCCTCGCCGTGCGGCCAGTGGCCGGTCAGGGCGAAGTAGAGCACCCCGCCCACGGCGCGCAGGTCGTTCTCCTGGCTGTCCGCCCCGTCGGTGCGCGCGTCGGCGAGCACCACCCGGCCGTCGTCGCTGATCATGACGGTGCCGGGGTGGAGGTTGCCGTGCACCATGCCGGTGGCGTGCACCGCGGCGAGAGCGCTGGCTACGGCGTTGCCGATCGCGGTCGCGCGGGCCGGGTCCAGCGGACCGTCGGCGGCCACCATCTCGCGCAGCGACTGGCCGTCCACCCACTCGCGGACCACGTAGGCCCGGTCGTCCTCGTCGATCGCGTCGTAGACGCCGACCAGGTTGGGGTGGATGACCCGGCTCGCCGCGACGGCGGCCTGGAGCATCTCGGTGGCGGAGTCGCCACCCGGGTAGCGGAGGACCACCGCGACGGGACGGCGCAGCACCACGTCGACCCCGCGCCACACCAGTCGGCCGGCGCTGTCGTTGTTGATGTGCTCGACCAGCTCGTAGCGCTCGGCGAGCAGCTCACCGACGGTGGGAGCACCGAGGGTCACGACCGCGGGAGAGGTTTCCTCCGCTTCCTGACCCTCGCCGACCTGGGTCACCCGTCCTCCCTCGGTGATCGTGTCGATCGATGGACCCGTGCTGCTGGGCATGTGTTTCCCGCTCTGGCTTCGGTGGAACCGGCACGGTCGGCGACGCCGGACGTACCCGTCGAGAGCGACCTTACCCGGGATGCCCGGTTCTCCGACATGTCATCTTCCCGCTGCGGGCGGCGACAAGCCAGTCACGCGGACACGCACCGCCAAATCTAGAGGTTGACGGCAAGTGATCGGCGCAGGGGCGTACCGGTGTGGCGTGCCTGTGGTTTCCCCGTCCCGGCCTGGGCACCCTCGTCCGTACGGTTGGTTGTCCACAGGCCGAGAGGCCCACTGGACGGCGGAATCCCGAGTTATCCACAGCCGTATCCCCAACCTGGTGATCCTCGTTCACCGTCGGTCACCGGTGGATTCAACGCCCGAGTCGCCGCCGCACCATGCCCACCACCTCGGTGATCTCACCGATCCGCAGCAGCATGGCCAGCCCGAGGTAGGTACCGCCGATCACCGCGCCACCGATCACGAGCTGGATCGCGGCGGCGAACCAGCTCAACTGCTCCGGGTCGCCGGGGAGCACCGCGACCACGAGCACACCTGCCAACGCGGCGCCGAGCGCGGCCACCACCACCCGACCGACGGTCCCCATGATCCGGCCCAGCCCGATCCGGCCCACCCGGGGCCGCAGCAGCATGGCCGAGATGATCGCCGCGGCCAGGTACGACACGGCGTTGCCGAGCATCATCCCGGACGCCGCGAACGTGTTTGAGAAGATCAGGAAGAGGCCCACCTGGAGCAGCACGCGCAGGATCACCACCGGGATGTTGATCAGCGCGGGGGTGCGGGTGTCCGGCAGCGCGTAGAAGGCGAACGTGAAGAGCTGGCTGACCGCGAACGGCACCAGCGCGAGCGCCGCGACCAGCAGCACCGTCGAGGTGGCCACCGCGTTCGCGCCGGTGAAGGCGCCGTAGCGGAACACCACGACGGAGATCGGGGCGGCCAGCACGGCGTAGCAGACCGCGATCGGGGCCAGCACCGCGGTGACCATCCGGGTACCCCGGGAGAGGTCGGCGGTGAGGTCACCGAACCGGCCCTCGGCGGCGGCGGCGCTCATCCGGGGCATCAGCGCGGTGATGATCGACACCGCGATGATGCCGTTCGCCATCATCAGCAGCAGGAAGACGTTGTTGTAGATCAACAGGCCGGCGTTGTCGCCGCCGGCGGCCCGGGTGAGCAGGTTGACCACCACGAAGAGGCCGAGCTGGTTGACCCCGACATAGCAGAACATCCAGCCGCCGAGCCGGGCCAGCTCACGCAGGCCGAGCGTGCGGAAGTCGAACCGCCACCGCCAGCGGAAACCGACCTTGCGCAGCGCGGGCAGCAGGCCGGCGGTCTGGACCGCGACGCCGAGCAGCATGCCGCCACCGATCAGCAGGATCCGGCTCCAGCCCATCTCGTCGGGCTGGATCAGCTTGGCGCCGAAGACCGCGAGGTAGAGCGCGCAGACGCCGATGACCACCAGGTTGTTCAGGATCGGCGCCCACATCGGGGCGGCGAAGTGCCCACGGGTGTTCAACACCGCGGCGATCAGCGCGCTCACGCCGGTGAAGAACAGCATCGGCAGCATCAGGTACGACAGGCCGGTGACCAGGCCGCGGTAGTCCTCGTCCTTGCCGCCGGCGTAGATGGCGGTCAGCGCCGGCGCCGCGACCAGGGCGATCAGCACGGTGGCGGCCAGCGCCAGCACGGCAAGCGTGAGCAGCCGTTGGGAGTATGCCTCGCCCCGGTCCGGGTCGGTCTTGCGCCGCCGGACCAGCACCGGGATCAGCACGCTTGTGAGCACCCCGCCGAGCAGGAACTCGTAGACCTGGTTCGGCAGGAACTGGGCCGTGGTGAACGCGTCACCGACGAGCGCGCCGCCGAGCGCGGCCCCGATCATCAGGTTGCGGATGAACCCCGTACCCCGGCTGACCAGGCTGCCGACCGCCATCACCGCGCTGTTCGCCGCGGCGCTGGTCTCGGCCACCACCTCCTGGGGAGGCGCGACCGCCTCGACGCCCGGCTGGTTCAGCGGCTCCGCCGAGATGAAGGTGGCGCCGTCGTCCGGCGGCAGGCCGCCGTCGTGCGCGTTCGCGCTGCGGTAGAGCCCGCCGCCGCTCATCTCCCAGCCTCCAAGGGGTACGTCGGGGCCCGGCCCCGCCGGCTCCGCACAACCGGAACCTTAGTCAACCTCGGCCCGCTACCCGCGCCCGGCGCGGTCAGTCCACCCCCGGCCCGATAGGCTGGCGATCCCATGTCCGAAGCCTCCGCCGCCGCTTCCGCCGCCGCTCGCCCCGAGTTGACCGCCGCGCAGCGCAACGCCGTCGCCGAACTGCTCCGCGTCTCCCCGGTCGCCGACGAGCTGGGCCGACGTTTTGCCCGAGCCGGTCACGAACTGCACCTGGTAGGCGGTTCTGTCCGGGACGCGCTGCTCGGCCGGCTCGGCAACGACCTCGACTTCTGCACCGACGCCCACCCGGACGAGACCGTGAAGGTCATCCGGGGGTGGGCCGAGTCGATCTGGGAGACCGGCCGCGAGTTCGGCACCATCGCCTGCCAGCGCGACGGCCTCAACCTGGAGATCACCACCTTCCGGGCGGAGGTCTACGACCAGGTGAGCCGCAACCCCGTGGTGCGCTACGGGACCAGCCTGGTGGAGGATCTGAAGCGCCGCGACTTCACCGTCAACGCGATGGCGGTGAGCCTCCCGGAGCACCGGTTCACCGACCCGTACGGTGGCCTGGCCGACCTCGCCGCGAAGATCATTCGCACTCCCGGCACGCCTGAGGCGTCGTTCCGCGACGACCCGCTGCGGATGCTGCGCGCGGCCCGGTTCGCCGCCCAGCTCCGCTTCGCCGTCCACCCCGACGTCCGCGCCGCGATGACCCGGATGGCCGGCGACCTCGACCGGATCACCGCCGAGCGGATCCGGGACGAGTTCACCAAGCTGCTGTGCGGTGCCGACCCGGTGACCGGGCTGCGCCTGCTTGTCGACACCGGACTGGCCGAGCGCTTCCTGCCGGAGCTGACCGGTCTCAAGCTCACCATCGACGAGCACGCCCAGCACAAGGACGTCTACGAGCACACGCTGACCGTGGTCACCAACGCCATGTCGATGGAGTCCGAGGGCTGCGACTTCGTGCTGCGGATGGCCGCGCTGATGCACGACGTCGGCAAGCCCGGCACCAAGGCGGTGGGCGGGGACGGCCGGGTCAGCTTCCACCACCACGAGGTGGTCGGCGCCCGGCTCACCAAGGCCCGGATGAAGGCGCTGCGCTATCCCAAGGATGTCACCTCCCAGGTGGTCAAGCTGGTCGGGCTGCACCTGCGCTTCTACGGGTACGGCCGGGGCGAGTGGACCGACTCGGCGGTGCGGCGGTACGTCACCGACGCCGGTGACCTGCTGTCCCGGCTGCACAAGCTGACCCGCTCCGACTGCACAACCCGCAACCGTCGCAAGGCGGCCCAGCTCGCCGCCGACTACGACGCGCTGGAGGAGCGGATCGCCCGGATCGCCGCCGAGGAGGACCTGGCCCGGGTCCGCCCCGACCTGGACGGCAACGCGATCATGGAGCTGCTCGGCGTACCGCCGGGGCCGGTGGTCGGCCGCGCCTGGCAGCACCTCAAGGAGCTTCGCCTGGAGCGCGGGCCGCTGGACCGCGACGAGGCCGAGGCGGAGCTGCTGCGCTGGGCGCGCGCCGAGGGCATCCTCGACCGAGAGTGACGACGATACGCCGGCGTGTCGACCGAAAGGTTGACGCGTGTCGGTCGATGTCTCCCGCATGATGAAGGTCATCACCAGCCCCCCGGATCGACGGGTGCGGCTGTCCTGATCGCATCCGCCCGTCCGCATCGGACGGTCGCTGGACACGGGGAGATTATTCAGTGTCACGTCACGGCGCGCTGCGCCGCTCCGCGCTGGTGGGGCTCGCCCTCACCTCCGCCACCTCCATCATCTGCGCCGCCACCGGCGGCGCCGCCTCGGCCGACCCGGCCGGCCCGAAGCGGGCCCCGGTCCGGGGCGCCGACGCGGCCGAGGCGGTGCCCGGCCGCTACATCGTCGTCCTCAAGGACGGCAAGGCCAGCCCGGCCAAGGTGAAGTCCGCCGCGTCGGCCCTGGCCGGTGAGCACGGCGGCACCGTTCGCCGGGTCTTCGGCAAGGCGCTGCACGGCTACTCCGCCAGCATGAACAGCCGGCAGGCCGAGCGCCTGGCCGCGGACCCGGACGTCGATTTCGTCCAGCAGGTCCAGCGCTGGCAGGCCACCGGCACCCAGAACGACGCGCCCTGGGGCCTGGACCGGATCGACCAGCTCGGCGCGAAGACCGACGGCGCGTACACCTATTCGGCGACCGGCGCCGGGGTGACCGCCTACGTCATCGACACCGGCATCGATATCGACCACCAGGACTTCGGCGGGCGGGCCAGCTACGGCTACGACGCCGTCGACAACGACGACGTCGCGCAGGACTGCGACGGGCACGGCACGCACGTGGCCGGCACCATCGGCGGCACGAAGTACGGCGTCGCCAAGGACGTCAAGCTCGTCGCGGTCCGGGTGCTCAACTGCGAGGGTCGCGGTACCACCGAGCAGGTGGTCGCCGGCATCGAGTGGGTCACCGAGCACGCCACCGGCCCGTCCGTGGCCAACATGAGCCTCGGATTCAACGGCGTGGACGAGGCGGTCGACGTCGCCCTGACCCGGTCCATCGCCCTCGGCACCACCTACACGGTCGCGGCCGGTAACGGCATGCAGGACGCCTGCGGGGTCTCGCCGGCGCGGGTGGCGCCCGCCATCACGGTCGGCGCGACCGACCAGATCGACTTCCGGGCCTGGTTCTCCAACTACGGCAGTTGCCTGGACACGTTCGCGCCCGGCACCGCCATCGTGTCGGCGAAGGCCGGCACCACCAACGGGTCGGTCTCGTCCAGCGGCACGTCGATGGCCTCCCCGCACGTCGCGGGCGCCGCCGCGCTGGCCCTGGAGGCACACCCGACCTGGACCCCGCAGCAGGTGCGCAACTCGCTCGTCACCACCGGCGTCAGCGGCGCCGTGCACGACCCCGAAGGCTCGCTCGACCGGCTCCTGCACGTCGGCGGGGTTGCCACGGTCCGGTCCGCGTACGGCCTCAAGGCCCGGATCAACGGCCTGCACGTCACCGCGGACAGCGCGGGCAACAAGGCGCTCGTCGCGCGCGGCACCTCGGTCGGCGCGTGGGAGAAGTACGACGTGGTCGACGCCGGCGACGGCCTGTACGGGCTGCGCGCCACCGTCAACAACAAGTTCGTGACCGCGGACAGCGCCGGTAACAAGCCGCTGATCGCGCGGGCCGACACCATCGGCGCCTGGGAGAAGTTCCAGATCACCGACAACAACGACGGCAGCGTCAGCCTGAGGGCGGCAGTCAACAGCAAGTACGTCACCGCGCCGAGCGCCACCTCGCCGCTGATCGCCAGCAAGACCGCCATCGGCACCGCCGAGAAGTTCGACTTCGACGCGCCCGCCCCGGTCGTCGGTATCAAGGCGGTGGCCAACGGCAACTACGTGACGGCGGAGAGCGCCGGCAGCAAGCCGCTTGTCGCCCGCGGCGCGACGACGGTCGGCGCCTGGGAGAAGTTCGAGGTGGTGAGCGTCGGTGACAGCTTCTTCAGCCTCAAGGCGCTCGCCAACAACAAGTTCGTGACCGCGGACAGCGCCGGCAACAAGCCGCTTATCGCCCGCGGCACGGAGATCGGCAACTGGGAGGTCTACGACTTCCTCGACTACAACGCCGACGGCTCGGTCTACCTGCGGGCGAACGCCAACGGCAAGGCGGTCACCGCAGGAAGCACCGGCGGCAGCGAGCTCATCGCCAGCCGCACCATCGACTGGGACAGCGAGACCCTCGGCCTGGGTACCGGCGAGAAGTTCATCTTCGCCGCGCTCTGACCTCTGCCCCACCACGCGACGGCGCCCGCCGGTTCCCCGAGGGGAACCGGCGGGCGCCGTCGTTCGTCACGGGTTGACCGTGCTGCCGTCCACCGTGGCCTTGCCGTTGGTGTGCGCGCTGCCCAGCCGGGCGAGCAGCCCGGCCAGGTCGATGCCGGTCAGGTCGCTCCCGAGCTGGAGGCCCTGGGCGACGTTGCCGGCCACCGACTTGGTGAGCGACGAGGCGCCGTCGGTGGAGATGACTGTCATCTTGTCGATCGCGCCGATCGGGGCACTGGCCGCGCCGACCACCTCGGGCAGCACCTTGACCAGCAGGTCCAGCACCGCGGCCTCGCCGTACGCGGCGAACGCCTCGGCCTTGCGGGCCATCGCGTCGGCCTCCGCCTGGCCCTTCGCCAGGATGGCCGCGGCCTCGGCCTGGCCCTCCCGCTCGACCGCCTCGGCGATCGCGGAACGCCGGCGCTGCTCCGCCTCACCCTCCTTGGCGCCCTCGATCGCGTTCGCCTCGGCCAGCGCGGCACGGCGGGCCCGCTCACCCTCACCGGTGAGCCGGGACTGCTCGGCGACGGCCTGGGCGGCGGCGATGGTGGCCTGCCGCTCCGCGTCGGCGCGCAGCACCGCCGCGTTGCGGTTGGCCTCGGCCTCCTGCTCCACCTTGTACCGCTGCGCGTCGGCGGGCTTGCGCACCTCGGTGTCGAGCTGACGCTGCTTCAGCTCGGCGTTGCGCTCGGCCACCTTCTGCTGCTCGGAGAGGATCGCCTGGTCCCGCTCGGCCTGGGCGAGCGGACCGGCTGCCGCCGACCTCGCCTTCGCCGCGTCGATCTCGGCCTGGATGCCGGCCTGCTTGAGCGACAGGTTCCGGTTCGACTCGGCGATCGCCTCCTCGGCGAGCAGCCGTTCCTGCTCGGCGGCCTGCCGGGCACGGGCCTCGGCGATGGCCGCGTCCTTGAGCACCCGGGCCGCCTCGGGCCGGCCCAGGTCGGCCAGGTACGAGCCCTCGGCCAGGATGTCCTGGAGCTGGAACGTGTCAAGCACCAGGCCCTGGTTGGTCATCGAGTGCTCGGCCTCCTCGGCCACCGCGCTCGCGAACGCGGCCCGGTCCCGGATGACCTCCTCGACGGTGAGCCGGCCGACGATCGAGCGCAGCGCGCCGGCCAGCACCTCCCGGGTGAAGTTGTCGATCTCGTCCTGCTGGTGCAGGAAGCGCTGGGCGGCGGCCCGGATCGCGTCCTCGGTGCCGCCGACCTTGACGATCGCGACGCCGTGCAGGTCGGCGCGGATGCCCTGCTTGCTCACCGCGCCCCGGATGCCGACGTCGATGCGCCGGCTGGACAGGTCGAGGGACTGGAGCTTCTGCACCACCGGAAGCACGAAGACCGAGGCGCCGAGCACGACCTTCTGGCCGGACATGTCGGTGGATCGGATGCCCTCGGCGGTCTGGGTGGTCCGGCCCTTGCGGCCGGTGACGATGAAGGCCTCGTTCGGCCCGGCCACCTTGATCCGGGACAGCACGAAGAGGATGAGCAGGACGGCGAGGAGGACCGCGCCGCCGATGGCGACGAGTAGGGGCATGGGGGATTCCCGTCTGTGCTGAGGGGTTCAGTAGGTCTCGACGTGCACGCTTGTCTCGCTGAGCGCTTCGACCACGAAGATCCGGGCGCCGACCGCGAGCGGCCGGTCGGCACGGGCGTTGAGTTTGACCGGCTGGCCGGCGAGGCGGACCCGGACCTCGCCGTAGCCGTTGGTGGGGATCGGGGTCACCACCAGGCCGACCGCGCCGGCCAGGTGGTCCCGGGTGGGGGTGGGGTCGGTGCGCATGGTGCGGGCCGCGCGGCTCAACCGGGCCGCCAGCCAGGCGGTGGGCACGGCGGCGAGCGCGCCGCCGGCCACCGCCGCCGCGATCATTCCGGGGGTACGCGCCCCGAGCAGCTCGTTGACGATCGCGGCGCCGAACCCGAACGCTCCGGTGAACCCGGCGACCGCCTCCAGCGACACCGGCCCGTCGACGTCCGGGTGGCCGAAATGAAGCACTCCCGAGCCGAGTAGGGCGAGCGTCAGCACGCCGACCCCGGCTCCGCCGATGATCAGGAAGATGAGCGTCCCTGTGGCCACGACCTGCACGGTAGCGGGGTTGTGCAACATCCACTGCGTCCAGCGACCGTTCAGCTTTCGCTGAGTGTCCGATCAGCGCGGCGCGATCGTCACCTCCAGGCCGACGAGTTGCTTCGGCAGCGGCTGGCGGACCAGTATCCGGCCGGTGGTGTCGGCGAGCACGAAGTCACCCGACCCGTACGGCAGGCGGTAGAGCAGCCGGTCGCCGGTGACCCAGACGACGTCTGCGCTTGGAAGCGGGTTCACCACCCGGCCGGTCGCCGTCTCCACGAGCAGCGGCTCTCGCTGGCCCTGCACGACGACGAGCGTCCCGTCCGGCGACCAGGCATTCGGGCCGACCGGCCCGCCCGGCATGCTGACCAGGCGGGTGGGCCGCCCGTTGTCGGCCGAGAGAAGCTGCACGCCCTTGGCGAGGTCCCGGGGCCACGCCTCCGACTTCTGCCTGCTCAGCGTCAGTGCGACCGCCCGACCGTCAGGCATCCAGGTGAACTCGCACATGTCGGCGCACGGCCAGCCGAGCTCACCCACCGGGTGGGTCTTCTTCCTGCCGTCCAGATCGAGCACGATGAAACCGAAGTGGTCGACCTGCCCGGTGGTGAACAGCAGCCGCCGGCCGTCCGGCGACCAGCGTGGCGCCGTCAGCGCGCGGCCCACCTCGTACCACCGGGTCTTTCCGGTGGTGAGGTCGAACAGGCCGATCTCCCGGGGGCGGCCGTCGTCCCGGACCGCGACGAGGGAACCGGTCGGTGCCGGGTAGATGCCGTCGTAGCGGTCGGTGGCGAAGTATCGCCCGCGTGCGCGGTCGAGCACGAAGCCGCTGCCGGAACCGCCGGTCACCTGCGCCCGGGTGACCACCCACTCGCCGGGTAGCACCAGCGGCTCGTCCGCCCAGTTCGGGCCGGGTTCGGTGCGGAGCACCGGCGACGGGGTCGCGGTGACCGGCGGCGGGGTGGGGGAGGGCCGGAGCAGCACGTACGGCAGGGTCACCGCGACCACCGCGACAAGCGCGGCGGCGGCCGTGGCGACCCGCCGCCGGCGACGCAGCCGGCGACCCCGGCCGATCGCCCGCCACGCCAGATCCGGCGCGGGCACCGCGTCGGCGGCCAGGTCGCGTACGGCCGTCCGGAGCGTCTGGTCCAGGGACGTGCTCATCGGGTCACCTCCGCCGGGGTGGTCAGCTCGTCGAGCGCCGGCACGAGTTGCCGGAGCCGGGTCAGCGCCTTGGCGCTCTGGCTGGCCACGGTGCCGGGACGGCAGCCGAGCAGCGCGGCGGTCTGTTCGACGCTGAGATCCTCCAGGTAGCGCAGCGTCAGCACCGCCCGCTGGCGCGGCGGCAGCGCGCGCAGCGCGTCCCGCAGCAGCAGCCGCAGGTCACTGTCGTCACCGGCGGCCGGCCGCTCCGGCAGGTCAGCCACCGGCACCTCCGCGCGCCGCGCCCGCCGCCGCCAGCCGGAAACCTGGTCGTGGTAGAGGATCCGTTTCACGTACGGCTCCGCGTCGCCGTGGATCCGGGACCACCGGGCGTACGTCTTGGCCAGCGCGTTCTGCAGCAGGTCCTCCGCCGCGTGCTGGTTGCCGGCCAGCGCGTACGCGACCCGCAGCAGGGCCGGCCCCCGCTCGTTGACGAATGCGGTGAACTCCCCGTCGACGTCGGCCACCCTTCACCTCCGTCTCTCAGACGCCCGGTGCGGGAGAAACGTTGCCCGCCGCGCGACAATGGTCGGCATGCGCTGGACCGTGCTCGACTCGCCGATCGGGGAGTTCTCCGTCGGCACCGACGCCGACGCGGTACGCGGCGCGCACTTCGGCCGGGTGCCCTCGGCCGCCGACGAGCCCGGCGACGACCTGGCCCGGCTGGCCGTGACCGAGCTGCGGGCCTACTTCGCCGGTGAGCTGACCGCGTTCACCGTGCCGGTGTCGGCGCCGCGCGGCTCCGACTTCGAGCGGGCGGTGTGGCGGGAGATGACGCGCATCCCGTACGGGGAGACGATCACCTACGGCGAGGTGGCGCGGGCGCTCGGTGACCCGGGCGCGGCCCGCGCGGTGGGGGTGGCGTGCAATCGCAACCCGGTGCCGGTGATCGTGCCCTGCCACCGGATCGTCGGCGCGGGCGGCAAGCTGGTCGGCTTCGGTGGCGGGCTGCCCCGCAAGGTAACCCTGCTGGAGTTGGAGGCCGGAGTCGCGTTGCGGCACGCCTGGTCCTGACCGCAGTTCCCACTATCCCCACCCCACCCCCACCCACCCACCTCCAGCGCGGTGATCATGAAGTTGGCGGCGCTTAGCCGTCCGATTTGTCGCCGCCAACCTCATGATCACCCCTTCTGCGCGCTGGTTCGACGTCTACCAGCTCGACGCGAAGGGCGACGCGGTCGACCTCCGGACGATCTTCGTACGCCCGGAAGGGCTCACCACGACCACGGGAGGGCCGGGTCCCGACGGACCCGGCCCTCGCGATGTGCTGGCGTCAGCGCGTCAGCGCTCGACTTCGCCCTTGATGAAGGACTCGACGGCGGCGTGCGCGTCGTGATCGGCGTACTGCTCCGGCGGGGACTTCATGAAGTAGGACGAGGCGGAGAGGATCGGGCCACCGATCTTCCGGTCCAGTGCGATCTTCGCGGCCCGGACGGCGTCGATGATGACGCCCGCCGAGTTCGGCGAGTCCCACACCTCGAGCTTCAGCTCCGCGTTGAGCGGGGTGTCACCGAAGGAGCGGCCCTCCAGACGGATGTACGCCCACTTGCGGTCGTCCAGCCACGGCACGTGGTCGGACGGGCCGATGTGCACGTCGCTCTTCTGCATCTCATGCGGGATCTGGGACGTCACCGACTGGGTCTTCGAGATCTTCTTCGAGACCAGGCGGTTGCGCTCCAGCATGTTCATGAAGTCCATGTTGCCGCCGAAGTTGAGCTGGTACGTGCGCAGCAGCTCGACCCCGCGGTCCTCGAAGAGCTTCGCCAGCGCGCGGTGCACGATGGTGGCGCCGACCTGGCTCTTGATGTCGTCACCGACGATCGGCAGGCCGGCGTCGGTGAACTTCTGCGCCCACTCCGGGTCGGAGGCGATGAACACCGGCAGGGCGTTCACGAACGCGCAACCGGCGTCGATCGCGGCCTGGGCGTAGAACTTGTCGGCCTGCTCGGAGCCGACCGGCAGGTAGGAGACGACCACGTCGACCTGCGCGTCGCGCAGCGCCTGCGCCACGTCGACCGGCTCGGCGTCCGACTCCTCGACGATCTCGCGGTAGTACTGGCCCAGTCCGTCGAAGGTCGGACCGCGCTGGACGCTGACGCCGGTGGGCGGCACGTCACAGAGCTTGATGGTGTTGTTCTCGCTGGCGACGATCGCCTCCGCGAGGTCCATGCCCACCTTCTTGGCGTCCACGTCGAACGCCGCGACAAACTCCACGTCCGATACGTGGTAGTCGCCGAAGGTGACGTGCATGAGACCCGGGACGCGGTCGTTCGGGTCGGCGTTCCGGTAGTACTCCACGCCCTGTACGAGGGACGAGGCGCAGTTACCCACACCGACGATGGCGACGCGGACGGAGCCCATAGCGTCTGCCTCCTTCTTCTTCATCACGGCCGCTCTGTCCTGGACGTTCCAGGCGTGGGCGGGCTGTCGTTGTCTCCTTGGCCGCCGGCCGTCCGGGGTTCCGGGGTGGTCGGGGCCCGGCCGGAGCGCTCGTTCGCGATGAGCTCCTCCAGCCAGCGGACCTCGCGCTCGCAGGCGTCGAGCCCGTGGCGCTGCAGTTCCAGGGTGTACGCGTCGAGGCGCTCGGCTGCCCGGCCGAGCACGTCACGAAGACCTTCGCGACGCTCCTCGATCTTGCGACGGCGACCTTCCAGGATCCGGAGCCGGGTGGCCTGGTCGGTCCGGGCGAAGAACGCGAAGTGCACGCCGAAGCCCGTGTCGTCGTAGGTCTCGGGTCCAGCCTGCGCTATGAGCTGGGCGAAGCGTTCCTTGCCCTCCGCGGTGATGGTGTAGACCACCCGACCACGTCGGCTGGTCAGCGCGGGAACCTCCTCGGCGGTCGCGGGTGTCTCGGCGGCTTCGGTGATCCATCCCGCCGCCTGCAACCGTCGCAGGGTCGGGTAGAGCGAGCCGTAGCTGATCGCCGCCCGGATGGCGCCGAGCTTGGCGGTCAACTCCTTGCGCAGCTCGTAGCCGTGCATCGGAGCTTCCTGCAGGAGGCCCAGGATGGCGAACTCGAGCACGGGCGCCATCCCTTCTTTTCCCCCCTGCGCGGAGGCTAACCGCCGCGATGTATCGGGCCGATACATCGCACCGTAGCGGAGACGGGTGGCCAGGGCAAACCCCCGGTTACGCGACGCGATCATCACTGATCGTGACCGTGGTCGCCCCGGTTCGTCGGAGCGCGTACCCTTCTCGGCATGCGTACGCAGCGCCAGGTGGTCGACTACTCGCTCCAGAAGCGAGCGGTGCTGCGTGAACTCGTCGCCGGGCGGATCGGCACCTACGACGTTTGCGACGCCTCGCCGTACCTGAAGAATGCCGCCCGTTTCCACGGCGAGCCGACCGACCGCCGCTGCCCCATCTGCCGCAGCGAGAACCTGATCCACGTCCACTACATTTACGGTGACGAACTCAAGCAGTCGGCGGGTCAGGCGCGTACCCGGGCGGAGTTGCCCGTGCTGGCCATGACGCTGCGTGAGTTCCAGGTGTTCGTGGTGGAGGTCTGCCCCGGCTGCGACTGGAACCATCTCGTTGAGCAGTTCCTGCTCGGACGGGACGGCCTCGCGGGCGAGGCGTCGGACGCGACCGGGTCGGCCGTCGCCGACGGCTCCACCCCTCGGCGAAGGCGAGAGGCGCAACGGTGAACGCGGCTGTTCCGACCGTCGCCGGCCCGATTCCCGGGCGGCGCGACCGACAGTCATTAAGCGTAATTGATCCGAATAGGTCGGATTTGACGGGAGCGCGCCGGCACGACCGGCAGGTAGCGTCCCGTGTTCCAGCTCACGGCAACCCGGTGGCGGCGCCCCCGCGTCCCACCGCGACCGGCAGGGTGTGAGGAATGAACTACGGCGATTCCAGTTCTTCGCGTGGGCGGGCCCAGATCCCGGGCCCGAACGGCGACCCGGGCTCCGAGCGGAGCCCGCGAGGGAACGGCTGGTCCGGCGCGCCGGAGGGCGGCGCCGCGGCGCGCGCCTCGGTCACACCGCGCGGCGCCGGCGGTCGGGCCTCGGTCGGCGGTGCCGCCCCGACACCCCGCGGCGCCTCGGGCGCGGCCTCGGTGGGCCGTGCCGGCCCCGGCCGCGCCTCGGTGCCGGTCTCGCCGGCGCCCGGCGCCGCCGGGCGTGCGGGCGCCGGCCGGGCGTCGGTCCCGGTCTCGCCCGCCGGCCCGGCCGGACGCGCCTCGGTGGGCGCGGCGAGCGTGGGCGCGGCCCGGGTCGGCGCGCCGAGCGTGGGTGGCGCCGGGCGGGCGAGCGTCGGTGCCGCGCCTGTGGGCGGTCGTGCCGCGGTGGCGCGGGCCGGCGTGCCCGGCTACTCCGGCGGCGGCCCGGCTGGACCCGGCGGCCCCGGTGACCCGACCGGCCCCGGCCGTGGTGGTCGCGGCGGTCGCGGTGGTGACCCGGCGCGGGCGAAGAAGCGGCGGCGGCTCAACATCCTGATCGCCGGCTTCGCCGTGTTCATCATGCTCGCCGGCATCGGCGTGGTCAGCTTCACCTGGTATTCCACAAAGGTGGTGCTTCCCGAGGACACCATCCCGCCGCTGTCCACCACCGTCTACGACTCCACCGGCAAGACCGCCATCGCCCGGATCGGCGACCAGAACCGGCAGTTGGTCACCATCGACCAGATTCCGGAGCACGTCCAGCACGCGGTCGCGGCGGCGGAGGACCGAAACTTCTACCGCCACTCCGGTGTGGACTACAAGGGCATCGCGCGGGCCGCCTGGAACAACCTCAGCGGCGGCGACAAGCAGGGCGCCTCGACGATCACCCAGCAGTACGCCCGCAACGCGTTCGACAACCTGAACGAGGACTCGTACGGCCGCAAGGTGAAGGAGGCGATCCTCGCCTCGAAGCTGAACGACCGCTACGACAAGCGGACGATCATGCAGCACTACCTGAACGTCATCTACTTCGGGCGCGGCGCGTACGGCATCCAGGCGGCGGCACAGACCTACTTCAAGAAGAACGCCGACAAGCTGACCGTGGCCGAGGCCGCCGTGCTGGCCGCGCTGATCAAGCAACCCGAGCCGAGCGCCACGCACCAGGGCTACGACCCGGCGGTCAACCCGACGGCCGCGCTCGATCGGTGGAACTACGTCATCAACGGCATGATCACCGAGAAGTGGCTGGACGCGCCGAACATGCCGAAGCACCCCACCGAATATCCGAAGAACATCGCGAAGCCGTCGAAGAACAGCGCCGGCGGCTTCGGCATCGACACCCCGTACGGCAACGTCGTCAACTACGTCTCGCAGGAACTGCGCGAGATGAACCTCTGCACCGACGACGAGGCCAAGGTGACGAACGACACCCCGCTCTGCGCGAAGGCGCTGAGCCGCGGCGGCTACAAGATCACCACGACGATCGACACGAAGATGCAGAACGCGGTGCTCGACGCGGCCCAGAAGACCAGGAAGGGCTCCGCGCTCGACGGTCAGCCGAAACACCTGATGGCCGCCGTGGTGTCCATCGACCCGAAGACCGGCGGGGTGCGCGCCTACTATGGCGGCGACAACGGCACCGGCACCGACTACGCCGGCAAGAACGTCGACAACGGCGTGCTCAGCGGCGGTCACTCGCCGGGTTCGAGCTTCAAGATCTACACGCTGGCGGCGGCGCTCAAGGCCGGCATCTCGATCAAGTCGCGCTGGAAGGGCACGGCGTTCACGCCGAAGGACACGAAGTTCAAGGTGAGCAACGCCGGCGCCGACACGGTCACCTGCGGCGACTCCTGCACGCTCGAAGCGTCGACGCTCAAGTCGCTCAACGTGCCGTTCTACTACATCACCGAGGAGATCGGCGCGGACAAGGTGCTCGACATGGCCAAGCAGGCCGGCGTCAGCACCATGTGGCGCACCGACACCAACCCGGCCAAGGCGTACGACCTGACCAAGGCCGACCCGAAGGACCTGGCCCCGGAGCCGTTCTTCAACGTGATCGGCTACGGCCAGTACCCGATCACCGTGCTCGACCATGCCAACGGTGTCGCCACGTTCGCCAACCAGGGCGTCTACAACAAGGCGCACTTCATCAAGAAGGTCCAGAAGCAGAACCCGCAGACCGGCAAGTGGGACACCGTCGGCGGCGAGAAGCTCAAGGGACAGCAGCGGATCGACAAGGACATCGTCGCCGACGTCACCTCCGTGCTGGAGCAGTACCCGGCCCACGTGGGCCGCAAGCTCGACAACGGTCGCAAGGCCGCCGAGAAGACCGGCACCTGGGAACTCGGCGACGGCAGCACCCGTAACGGCGACGCCTGGATGATCGGCTACACGCCGCAGCTCGCCACCGCGGTCTGGGTCGGCAACCTGGGTGACCGCAAGGCGATCAAGACGACGGGCGGCGCGGACATCAGTGGCGCGAAGATGCCGGGTGAGATCTTCCAGCGCTTCATGAACGACGCGCTCAAGGGCAAGGACAAGGAAGACTTCCCGCCCGCCGCGCACGTCGGCGAGGACGACACCGGCAACGGCGAGATGCCGGCGCCTCCGGCCCCGACCACCAACCCCGAGGGACCCAACTGCGACGTGCTGGGCCTGTTCTGCCCCGACGGCAACCAGGGCGGCGGCAACCAGGGCGGCGGCAACCAGGGCGGCGGCAATCAGGGCGGCGGCGACCAGGGTGGTAATGGCCCGGGTGGCGGTGGCCCGGGTGGCGGTGGCCGAGGCGGCGGAATCCTGCCGAGCACACCACCGGAACGACAGACGAACTGACGCGTACGACCTGACGGCGGCGGCCGGACCCGAGTGGTCCGGCCGCCGCCGCGTTTCGCGTACCGGAATTTTCCCGCGCGCGGCGGGACGGCGAGCCCTCGGGTACGGCAGGATGCGTCTCCATGAGCACCCAGTCGACCGCAGGCATCGATGAGCCCGGCGCGTCCGGGGAGGCGCCCCGGCCCGGAGCGACCGCCGACCACCCGTCCCGTTCGGACTGGTTCGTGCAAGGCACGTCCGGCCTGATCGGCGGGCCGCTCGGTGACCACGCCGTCGCCCGGGACCGGCCGGCCGACCGCGAGGGCCGGTTCTGGACCGCCGCGCGGATCGTGCTGGCCCTGGTCTGCCTCACGCTCGCCCTGCACTGGGTGCAGAAGTCGCCCTGCCAGGACGGCGCCTGGCAGAACAACGTCCAGTACACCCGGATGTGCTACACCGACGTGCTGGCGCTCTACTACGCCGAAGGGCTCAACGAGGGCAAGGTGCCCTACGCCGACCACCCGGTGGAATACCCGGTGCTGACCGGATACTTCATGGGGGCGCTCGGCCTGCCGGTGCACTCCCTCGGCGTGGACAAGCCGACCATCAACCAGGGGCAGTGGTTCTACAACCTCAACGCGCTGGTCCTGGGCGCGCTCGCGGTCGCCACCGTCGCGGTCATCCTCAACCTGCGCCGCCGACGACCCTGGGACGCGGCGCTGTTCGCCCTCGCCCCGGCCCTGGTGCTCACCGCCACCGTCAACTGGGACCTGCTCGCCGTCGGCCTCACCGCGTTCGGGCTGCTGGCCTGGGCGCGCACCCGACCCAACCGGCGTGAGCTGCTCATGGCCGGCGCGGCGGGCGCGCTGCTCGGGCTCGGCGGCGCGGCGAAGATGTGGCCGCTGTTCCTGCTCGGCCCGATCCTGGTCCTCACGCTGCGCGCCGGTCGGCTGCGGGCCGGCCTCACCGCCACCGCCACCGCCCTGGTGGCGCTGGTCGCGGTCAACCTGCCGGTGGCGCTCCCCTACCGGGAGAGCTGGGGCCGGTTCTTCGACCTGAACACCACCCGCCCCATCGACTGGGGCACGCTCTGGTACATCGGCCGCTACCTGGACGGCCGGATCAGCCCGTCCGCACCCGGCGAACTCGGCCCGTTCGAGTGGCTCAACGCGAACATCGCCACCCTGAACTGGGTGTCGTACCTGCTCTTCGGGCTGGCCTGCCTCGGCGTGGCCGCGCTCGCGCTGCTCGCCCCGCGCCGGCCCCGGCTGGCCCCGCTCGCCTTCCTGGTGGTCGCCGCCTTCCTGATCTTCAGCAAGGTCTGGTCGCAGCAGTTCGTGCTCTGGCTGCTGCCGCTCGCGGTGCTGGCCCGACCCCGCTGGGGCGCGTTCCTGGCCTGGCAGTTCGCCGAGGTCTGCTACTTCGCCGCCTTCTACGGCGAACTGCTCGGCACCGCCACCTCCCGGCCGGTCTTCCCCGAGGGCGTCTTCGTGCTCGCCTCCAGCCTGCGCCTGATCACCGTGGCGGTGCTCTGCGGATTCATCATCCGGGACATCCTGCGCCCGGAGGAGGACGCGGTCCGGCAGACCTACGCCGACGACCCCGACGGCGGGGTGCTCGACGGCGCGCCCGACGCGCCCTGGCACCAGCGGTGGCGGTCGCGCTCCTCCACCATCGCCGACCGCCCCGCCGAACCCGAAGCCGTGCCCGCCTGACCGGGGCCGCTGCTACAGCCGGTAGACCACCGAGCCGTCGACCTGCTCCCGGGTCACGCCCAGCCCGTCCACCGGCCGGTCGAGCATTCCCTCCCACGGGGTGCCGCCGAGCTGTTCGGGGAGGACCACCACGGTCTTGACCCCGATCCGCCGCAGATAGTCGACGCTTGCGTAGTCGGGGAAGCTGACCGTCGCCTCACGGGTCCGGGTCTGGGAGTCCGGGATGAAGCCACTGCCGCCGTTGACCATCGGCTGGAACCGGTCGGTGGACCAGAGCATCACCGGCTGGTCCAGATTCGGGCTGCTGGGCAGCACGAGCATCGGGCCGTCGACGGTACGCATCACCGCCGGTTGCTGCGGCACCACCGGGTGCGGGGTGACGTTCAACCCCTCCACAAGCACCAGCAGCAGCGGCAGCAACGTGGCCAGCCGCAGCCACGGGCCGGGCCACGGCGGGACCCGCTCCGCGGCGAGCTCGCGCACCCGGGCGCAGAACGCGGTGACCGCGCCGGCCGCCAGCAGCCCGAGCAGCAGCGTGGTCCAGAGCATCATCCGACCCGGCGTACGCAAGCCGTTCCAGCCCGGCAGGTAATCGAAGAGCGGCACGTAGGTGAACCGGCCCGCAAGAAACCGGGTGCCCATGGCCAGCGCCATCGTCACCAGCACCCCGGCGAGCAGGAAGAGCCGGTGACGGACCCGCCATACGGAGAAGAACAACCCGCCGGCGGCAAGCGCGTACAGCGCGAAGCCCGGCAGCAACGTCATCTCCGGCGACCAGGGCAGCACGGCCCGAGCACCCTCGTGCAACTCGCCCCAGACCCGGGACTCGGCCGGCGCGGTGAAGAAGCCACTGGCCGGCGGCGAGTAGAGCTGGACCTCGGCGAGCGAGCGCGCCGCGTTCGGATGCGCCTCGGCGACCGTGAAGAACGGAATCGCCAGGAGGGCGCCCACCGCGGCGAAGACGAGCCCACCGGCCAGGTCGGCCAGGAGCAGCCGCCGGCCGAACGGGCGCTTCACCGAGCGCCGCCGCGCGAACCACAGCACCACCGCGACCAGCCCGATGCCGGCCAGCAGGTAGACGAACGGCAGCCCGATGCCGAAGCCGAGACTGAGCTGCCACGAGGCCACCAGCCACCCGGCGAGCGCCCAGCCCGCATGCCGCCGACGCGGGCGGTAGCCGTACCGCAGCGACCAGCCGTGACCGCGGGCCAGCATGGCCAGCGCCAGCGGGATGCCGCCGTTGGAGATGATGTGCAGGTGCCCGGCCTGGGCCAGCAGCCACGGCGCGTACGCGAAGCTCGCACCGGCCACCGCGCCGCCGATCCGGCCCGCGCCGAGCTGCCGGGCCAGCGCGTACGCCCCGAACGCGGCGAGCGCGTGGGCCAGCACGAACATGATGTTGTAGCGCAGCACGGCGTGCTCCGGGCCGACCCCGAGCAGGCCGGCCGGGGCGTAACCGAGCAGCGTGTCGGAGAAGGCGAAGCTCCAGTTCTCCGGGAAGAACGTGTTGGAGTGCCACAGCATCGCCGGGTCGGTCCGCAGGATGTGCCCGGACCACGCCATCTGCCACGCCTGAAGGCTCGGGTCCCAGTAGTCCTGCGGCAACGTGTAGCGCGGGTAGCGCAGCGTGGGCCAGGTCATCGCCGCGGCCACCGCCAGCGCGGCGACGGCGGCGAGCGTCCACTCGTGCGCCAGGAACCGGCCCACCGCGCGTACCGCCCGGCGGGCCCGGCCCAGCACCGGCTCGGGCGCCGGACCGAACGCGGTCCAGGGATCCGCCGGCCGCTCGCCGTCCGTACCGTCGGCTTTGCTCTTGTCGCGGTCGCCGTCCTTCTTGCCGGCGGGCTTGCTCTTGCCGCTCTCGCCGTCCTTCTTGCCGGCGGGCTTGATCGCGCCGTCGGGCCTGCTCTCGTCGCGGTCGGTCTTGCTCCTGCCGTCCGCGGCGGCCGAGTGGTCGGCCCCGTCCCTACCGTCGTCGGCGGTGCCGCCGGTCGCCGCGACGGCCCGGTCACCGGCTCCGGCATCGCCGCTCTTCCCGGCGTGACCGTTCTTGCCGGCGTCGCCGCTCTTCCCGGTGTGACCGCGCTTCCCGCGGCCGTTGCCCTTCCCGGCGCGGCCGTTCTTGCCGGGGCCGGTCCGCGCGGGGACGGCCGGCGTGGTCTTCCCGGCGTCGGCATGTGGCCCGCCCGTGCCGGTCTCCTGCGGCTTGTCGTCCGCCCCGCCCGGCGTCGGCTTCTGCTCGTCCGCCGCGGGGCCCTCGGTCGTCGGTCGCGGCGCGGCGCCGGACCGGTCGCTCGCGCCGGACTGCTCCGTGGTCACGCCGTGGCACCCAACTGACCGCGCAGGAACGCGATGTCGGCGCCCTGGCCCTCCACACCGCCGGGGGTCTCGACGATCACCGGCGCGCCGGCCGCCCGGATCACGGCCACCAGCAGCTCCGGGTCGATCGTGCCGCCGGTGAGGTTGTCGTGCCGGTCCTGGCCCGAGTTGAAGGCGCCCTTGGAGTTGTTCGCGTGGATCAGGTCGATCCGGCCGGTGATCGCCTTCACCCGGTCGACCAGGCCCAGCAGCTCCTCACCGCCGGCGTGCGCGTGGCAGGTGTCGAGGCAGAACCCGACCTCGTGACCGTCGAGCGCGTCCCAGAGCCGGGCCAGCGCGTCCAGGTGCCGGGCGCAGGCGTTGTCCCCACCGGCGGTGTTCTCGATCAGGACCGGCAGCGGGAAGCCGCCGGAGTCCGCCGCGTACGCGAACGTCTTGCGCCAGTTGTCGAAGCCGACGGCGCGGTCGTCCCCGGTGTTGACATGGCCGCCGTGCACGATCAGCCCCTTGGCCCCGACGGCCGCCGCGGCGGTGGCGTGGCCGAGGAGCAGCTTGCGGCTGGGAATGCGGATCCGGTTGTTGAGCGTGGCCACGTTGATCACGTAGGGCGCGTGGACGTAGAGGTCGACGTCGGCGGCGCGCAGGCGTTCGGCGTCCGCCCGCGGCTTCGGGGCCTTCCAGCCCTGCGGGTCGGCGAGAAAGAACTGCGCCGCCTCCGCGCCCCGGGCGTTCGCCTCGGCCAGCGGGTCGGTCGGATCGACGTGGGCTCCGATTCGCATGCAGGGCAGCCTACGTCGCGGCGGTGACACCCGGCGCGTCGCGCGCGGGGTGGCGCGGGGACGGCCGCGTCACCACCCGGCCCGGCGGTCGTTGTCCGAGGTGGGATCGATGGTCGACGCTCCGCCCGGACGTGGTCCACAGCACGGGACGGGTAAGGCGAGGCCCCCCCGGCGACGGGACGCCCCGCCGTGCGGCCCGGCACGGCGGGGCGGGATCCGCTCGTCATCCACACGCGGTGGGCCAGTTGGACGAATTCCTGCATTTACCCCAAGTGGTGACGAGAGCCGTTGTATGGTCAGACCAGGCAACAACATGATAAAGCTCCGCGGGGCGTCCTCGATCCAACCTCATCGGTGTGGTCGTTCCTCCCCAGGTCCCACCCAAGGAATGCGGACGGGACGCCCCGCGGCCCCGTGGACAGGGGTCCACCTGTCCGGCGCGACGCCGGCGGTGGGCCCCTGTCGCCACGTTCCGGGCCAACCGGACCACCGGCCCGGGCATGATCGTCCGGACCGGCTATCCTGGTGCGGTTGTCCGCGTCCGGCCGGGTTCCCCCGGCATCGGGCGGGCCACGACGCACGACCTCCTGCCACGGAAGGACCGTGGCCGCCTAGCCCACAGGAGGTGAGCACGTCTTGCGTCACTATGAAGTCATGGTGATCCTCGATTCCAGCCTCGAGGAACGCACCGTCGCCCCGTCTCTCGACACGTACCTGAACGTGATCCGGACCGCGGGTGGCTCGGTGGAGAAGACCGACGTGTGGGGCCGCCGGCGCCTCGCGTACGAGATCAACAAGAAGGCCGAGGGCATCTACGCCGTCATCGACCTCCAGGCGACGCCGGAGGCCGTGGCCGAGCTGGATCGTCAGCTCCGACTCAACGAGTCGGTGCTGCGCACCAAGGTCATTCGCCCGGAGATGCGCTGAGCATCTAGGACCCGACACGTCCGGATCAAGCCTCATCCGCGATGTCGGAGGGCTCTGAGAGCCTGTACGGCACAACGATGAGTGCGCGAGGAGATGGTCATGGCAGGAGACACCACCATCACGGTCATCGGCAACCTGACCGATGACCCCGAGTTGCGGTTCACCCCTTCCGGCGCGGCGGTCGCCAAGTTCCGGGTCGCTTCCACGCCCCGGTTCATGGACAAGGCGTCCGGCGAGTGGAAGGACGGCGAGCCGCTGTTCCTCTCGTGCACGGTTTGGCGCCAGGCCGCTGAGAACGTCGCCGAGTCGCTGCAACGCGGCGCCCGGGTGATCGTGTCCGGCCGGCTGCGTCAGCGGTCGTACGAGACCCGCGAGGGCGAGAAGCGCACCGTCATCGAGCTGGAGGTCGACGAGATCGGCCCGTCCCTGCGCTACGCCACGGCGAAGGTGCAGAAGATGTCCCGCTCCGGTGGCGGAGGCGGCGGTTTCGGCGGTGGTGGCGGTGGTGGCCAGGGCGGCGGCGGAGGCAACTTCGACGACCCCTGGGCCTCGGCTGCACCGGCCCCCTCCCGCGCCGGTTCGGGCGGCGGAAACTTCGACGAGGAGCCCCCGTTCTGATGGCGCCGAGCGCCCGCGATCGCAAACCAGGAGCAAGAGCAATGGCGAAGGCTGCGGCACTGCGCAAGCCGAAGAAGAAGGTGAACCCGCTCGACAAGGACGGGATCACCTATATCGATTACAAGGACACCGCGCTGCTGCGCAAGTTCATCTCCGACCGCGGCAAGATCCGCGCTCGACGGGTGACCGGCGTTACCTCGCAGCAGCAGCGGCAGATCGCCCGTGCGGTCAAGAACGCCCGCGAGATGGCGCTCCTGCCGTACACGGCCACGGCCCGCTGAGAGGGGGGACGGACATGAAGATCATCCTCACTCAGGAGGTGTCCGGCCTCGGCTCTCCGGGCGACATCGTCGAGGTCAAGGACGGCTTCGGCCGTAACTACCTGCTGCCGCAGGGCTTCGCGATCGGCTGGACCAAGGGCGCCGAGAAGCAGGTCACGGTCATCAAGCGGGCCCGCTCGGCCCGGGATGTCCGCGACCTCGACCACGCCAACGAGATCAAGGGCCAGCTCGAGGGCCTGAAGGTCAACCTGAAGGCCCGCGCCGGCGACGGCGGTCGGCTCTTCGGCTCGGTCACGCCGGCCGAGATCGTCGACGCGGTCAAGGCCGCAGGCGGTCCGACCCTGGACCGCCGCCGGCTGGAGACGCCCGGCCACATCAAGGCGCTCGGCGCCTACCCGGTCAGCATCCGGCTGCACCCCGAGGTGACCGCCAAGTTCGACCTGAACGTGGTCAAGGACTGACGCGACACACCGCACCACGGAAGGGCCCGCACCGGTTGTCCGGTGCGGGCCCTTCCCGCTCTCGACGACAGATCGCCGCGTCCGCGTCAGCCGATCGCCTGACCGGTCACCGCGCTGATCACCACCGTGGACAGCCCACCACCCACCACGGCCGCCGCCAACGCCACCGTCGCCGACCGCCACGTCGTCCCGACCTGACGCAGCAACACCGCCACCACGAGGCTGCTCACCAACGCCAGCCCGAACCGCGGCGCCGCCGCCGACAACGACGCGAACGCGTGCGCCCGAGGCGAGTCGCAGCCACCACCGCTGATGTCGGTCACGCACCCCGGAGGGGCAGCCCCGTCCAGGAACACCAGACCGAAGAAGAGCAGCACCGCCGGCACCAGATAGCAGGCGGCCGTGTAGACCAACGGCCGCAGCGGCCCACCCGGATCCGGATCCAGCAGGTCGTCCTCGATCCGCCGGCCCCACGAACCCCCGCCGGCCGGGCCCGTCCCCCACCTGCCGGCGGACCCACCGCCCACCGGCTCCGCCGGCCGGCGCCGAGGCGGGCTCTGTGGACGCGGAGCGGAGTACGCGACCATCGGCGACCGCGGCGCCGACGTCGGCGTCTCCATCCACCGAGGATCGTCCCCCGCCAACCGGGTACCCGACCAGAACTCCTCGACCTGCTCCGGCGACGCCCAGCCCTCCCGCACCGGCGGCGCCGTACGCTCCCACGGGTCGACCGCCGGATACCTGTCGCCGGTGTCCCGTACCCGGTCCAGGGGCCCGGTGTCGGTGAACCGGTCCCACTCGCCGGTGTGCTCCGTCCGGTCCCACCCGCGCTCCGCCTGCTCCCACCGGTTGCCGGTGGACGCCCGGCCCCACGCGTGCACGCCCGACGCGTCCCACGGATCGACCGCCGGCTGCTCCACCGGCGCCGGCTCGACGGCCCGACTCCGATCCCACGGATCCGGCTCGGCCGAACGGCCCCGATCCCACGGGTCCACCGCGGGCGGCGGCCAGGACGAACCCGTCGTCGACCGCCGGCTCCGCCGGGTCGGCTGCTCGGCCGCCCACCCACCGGCGTCCGCATCCGCCGCCGCCTCCTCCGGCAGCCCCGACCAGGTCACCTGAGGTCGGCGGGTCGCCGCCCGACGGGGACGGCTCCGCGGCGCCATCCCCGACACCGGCCCGTCCTCCGCCTCGGCCCGCCGGCTCCCGACGTACCCCCGCTCGTGCGGGGCGTCGATGGTCCACTCAGCGGTGTGGTCCGACACCGGCCCGGCGCCGATGGCCCGCAGCTCACGCCGGTCGTCGTCCCGACGCCACCCGACGTCGCCCCGCCAACCGCCACCCGAGGACGGCGACTCCGCCTCCGCGTCGGTCTCGTCGTCGTCCGGCGCGGCGTGGCGCCCGCCGCCGTCCGCCTGGCTGATCCCCGACTCCACCGCCCAACGCGGAAGATAGGCGTCCACCGGCTCGTCCTGGCCACGCTCGATCGCCCGCCGTCGGCTCGGGGTGCGCTGGCGCTCCGGCACGTACGAGTCGACCCGGCGCGGACCGGCGGAATCGTCCCAGGAACCGCTCGGCCGGCGCTCGCGCGGGCTGTCCTCCCCGCTTCCCCAGTCCCGGTGTCTCACGGCCGGAGCGTGACCTCTCTCAACCCGAAAGTGCAATCCGCTGTCAAGGTGCAGCCGTTCGCAGCGATAGTACGGGACGAACGGCGCAAAGGCTCGACCTGAAATCTTCCGTCCACAGGGTGGGGACGGGAAAAGCCCAGGTCAGAAGCGATTGGCCCGGAATTCCCCGTCACTTTTCCACACCCTGTGCACACCCTGCGCACATGCCGACCCCCCTGCGTCCACAGGTTGTCCCGAGGCTCGTCCACCGACCCTGTTGGTGGCTGACCTCGGGTTCCGTATCGTGGCCAGCGACCGCCGGGCGATGACCCCCGATCGACCCGAGGGTCGGCGGAAGTTGTCCTACCTCGGCGATAGAGCTGGACTCGATCCGACGCAGCAAGGGGGGGAACCCGTGTCGGGCACCGACGAGACGGGCGCGGACCGGACCGGGGGGCAACCGTCCGAGCCGCCCCGGCGGGATGCGTCCTTCGAGAAGACACCACCCCAGGACGTGGCCGCCGAGCAGTGTGTCCTCGGCGGCATGCTGCTCTCCAAGGACGCCATCGCGGACGTCGTGGAGATCCTCAAGACCAACGACTTCTACCGCCCGGTGCACGCCACCATCTTCGACGCGATCCTCGACATCTACGGTCGCGGCGAGCCCGCCGACCCGATCACGGTCGCGGCGGCGCTCGCCGACGCCGGTGACCTCGCCCGGATCGGCGGCGCGCCCTACCTGCACACCCTGATCGCCAGCGTGCCCACCGCCGCCAACGCGGCCTACTACGCCCGCATCGTCGGCGAGCGGGCCGTGCTCCGCCGGCTGGTCGAGGCCGGCACGCGGATCGTGCAGCTCGGCTACGGCACCGGTCAGGGTGGCAGCCGCGACGTTGACGACATCGTCGACCTCGCCCAGCAGGCCGTCTACGAGATCACCGAGAAGCGGGTGAGCGAGGACTTCGCCGTCCTGGCCGACATGCTCCAGCCGACGCTCGACGAGATCGAGGCGGTCGGTGCCCAGGGCGGCGTGATGACAGGCGTGCCGACCGGCTTCACCGACCTCGACCGCCTGCTCAACGGCCTGCACGCGGGGCAGTTGATCATCGTGGCCGGCCGGCCTGGTCTGGGTAAGGCGCTGGCGCTCGACACCCCACTGCCCACCCCGAAGGGTTGGACCACCATGGGGGCGGTGCGCGTCGGCGACCAGCTGCTCGCGGCCGACGGCAACCCGACCACGATCACCAACGTCTTCGACGTGATGCACGACCGCCCCTGCTACGAGGTCGAGTTCTCCGACGGTTCGGTCATCGTGGCGGACGCTGAACATCTCTGGAAGACCACCACCCGGGCCAGTCGCCGGCAGCCCGAGTCGCGTCCGCGGCGACACTGGTCCGATGCGGCGTTGTCGAGGGTGCGTGCGGTCGAAGCGAGGGCGTCCGCCGAGCCGCACCGCCTGGTCACCCTGGCGGAGACGCTTGAGCATGTCGGTCCCGAGTTCCGCAACGTGCTGCATGCGGTGGCCCGCCAGGTCGGTGCGAACGGCCGGGTCGCCCGGCCGGTGACCCGCGCCGGCAAGGCGCGCAACTGGACTGCGCCCGGCTATCCGGCGGGTGCGCTCGTGTCCGGCCTTCGCGAACGGGCCGAGCGGCAGATCAACGACGGTGCCCGGATGGTGCACGACGGAGTGGTGACCACCGCGCAGATCGCTGCCACGCTGCGTACCGACACGGCGGACCGCCGCCTCAACCACGCCGTGGAAAACTGCTCGCCGCTCCAACTCCCGCGACGGGAACTGACGGTCCCGCCGTACGCCCTCGGCGTGTGGCTCGGCGACGGGCATACCGGGGCCAGCCGCTTCACCACGGCGGACGCCGAAATGGTCGACCTGGTGGCCAGAGAGGGCTTCCAGGTGCGACGCAGCGGACCGATGGTCTACACCGTCCTGCTGCCCGTCGTGGCCGGGGCGGTGGACCGCACCTGCGTCGACTGCGGTGGCTCCACCCGGGCGCTACGGGAGAACCCGGCGGTCCGACGCTGCGCCGGGTGTCACGAGCGAGGCGGTTCGTTCCTGGCGCTGCTCCGTCAGCTTGGGGTGGCCTACGACAAGCACATTCCGCAGGATTACCTCCGTGCCTCGGAAGCCCAGCGTCGGGCGCTCCTCGCCGGGCTGATGGACACCGACGGTACGGTGGCGCCGACTGGGAACCTCCAGTACACCTCCACCTCGAAGCGCCTGATCGAGGGCGTCCGGGAACTCGTGATCAGCCTGGGCTATCGATGCACGATCGCCGAACGGAGGGTGCGCGGGCGCACCGAGGACTCGTCGATCGCCTACACGGTGAACTTCTCCACCCCGGACCCGGTCTTCCGCTTGGAACGGAAGCGGGCTGCGCACCTGGCCCGGCGACGGACATCCTCGGACGTGCGTTCCCACTCGCGCTTCATCGTGGACGTACGGCCGGTGGCAAGCGTTCCGGTGCGGTGCGTGACCGTCGACAACGACGACCACTTGTATCTTGCTGGCCGGTCGATGATCCCGACCCACAACAGCACAGCCAGTATGGACTTTGCACGGAACGCCGCCATTCGCGCCAACCAGGCCGCGGCCATCTTCTCGCTGGAGATGAGCAAGGTCGAGATCGTCATGCGACTGCTCTCGGCCGAGGCGCGGGTGCCGCTGCACGTGCTGCGCAGTGGGCAGCTCTCCGACGACGACTGGACCAAGCTCGCCCGCTGCATGGGCGAGATCAGCGAGGCGCCGCTCTTCGTCGACGACACGCCGAGCATGAACCTGATGGAGATCCGGGCAAAGGCACGCCGGCTCAAGCAGAAGCACGACCTGAAGCTGATCGTCGTCGACTACCTCCAGCTCATGACCTCACCGAAGCGCACCGAGAGCCGGCAGCAGGAGGTCGCCGACCTGTCCCGTGGCCTGAAACTGCTGGCCAAGGAGGTCGAGTGCCCGGTGATCGCGGTGAGTCAGCTGAACCGTGGCCCGGAGCAGCGCACCGACAAGCGACCGCAGTTGTCCGATTTGCGCGAATCGGGCTGCCTTACGGCGGAGACGAGACTCATCAGGGCTGACAACAACTCGGAGATAACGCTCGGCGAGCTTCTCGCCAACCAGGCGAAGGACATCCCGGTATGGGCCTTGAACGAGAGTCTCCGCTACACGGCCCGGACGCTCACTCACGCGTTCCCCAGTGGAACGCGTGAAGTATTCCGGATGACCCTCGCTTCCGGGAAGCAGATCGACGCCACGGCGAATCATCCTTTCCTCACGTTCGGTGGTTGGATGCCGTTGGCTGAGCTCGCGACGGGAGTGAGGATCGCTGCTCCCCGGCACATCCCGCCGCCGCTAGCAGTCCAGCCCTGGGACGAATCGGAGGTGATCTTGATGGCCCACCTGCTTGGCGACGGCTCGTTCGTCCGACGCCAGCCGATTCGCTACGCCAGCTGCGACGAGGCGAACCTCACAGCCGTGTCGGAGGCCGCCCGATATTACGGAATCACGGCAGTACGCGACGACTACGCGGCTGCTCGAGTGACCACTCTCCGCCTACCAGCGCCCTTCCGACTCGCCCGTGGGCGGCGGAACCCGATCGCTGAGTGGCTGGACGGGTTCGGGTTGTTCGGGCTCCGCTCCCACGAGAAGTTCGTGCCCGCAGCGGTCTTCGGCCTGCCAAAGGAACAGATCACCCTGTTCCTGCGGCATCTATGGGCCACTGACGGGTCCGTGACCGTGAACAAGTCCGGCCGAGGGGGACGTGTCTACTTCTCCTCCACCTCGCGGCGGATGCTCGAGGACATCTCGCGCCTGTTGCTCCGCTACGGGATCTCATCGCGACTCAGGCAGGTCCCGGTGGCCCGGCACCGGCCGCAGTACACGCTCGATGTCTCCGGTCGAGACGACCAGCTCCGTTTCCTGCGTGAAATCGGTGTGCACGGTGAGCGCGCCGGTGGTTGCGCGGCGCTGCTGGTGAGTCTTGAGGCTATGGTGAGCAACCCGAACGTGGACACCGTGCCCCGGGAGGTGTGGACGCGGGTGCGTGAGGTTCTGGCTGAGCGAAAGATGAGCCATCGAGAGTTCGCGGCGGCGGTCGGCACCAAGTTCTGCGGCAGCACGATGTGGAAGCACGCACCCAGCCGGTCACGTCTCGCCAAGATCGCCTCGGTCCTGGACGCTGCCGACCTGGATCTGCACGCGACGAATGACGTCTTCTGGGACGAAGTCGTGGCAATCGAGTCCGTTGGTGAGAAGGACGTCTACGACGCGACGGTGCTCGGCACGCACAACTTCATCGCCAATGGAATTGCCGCCCACAACTCGATCGAGCAGGATGCCGACGTTGTGATCCTGCTGCACCGGGACGACTACTATGATAAGGAATCGCCCAGAGCGGGCGAAGCGGACTTTATTGTTGCCAAGCATAGAAATGGTCCGACCGACACGGTGACGGTCGCAGCTCAGCTGCACCTGTCACGCTTCGTGGACATGGCCATCGTCTGAGCGCCGCCTCGCTCCAAGGTCTCGAGCTCAGTTGGACGAGAGGTCCGGGCGGTGCTCCCGGACCCACTTCTCGACGTCCGACTTCCGCCAAATCTGGCCCATCTTGAGCACCTGATACGGGGCGGGGAAGTCGCGCCGGGAGGCGACCACCGACGCGCGGGCGCGCGAGACGCCGCCGAGCATGTCTCGGATCTCGGCGATTCCCACGAACTCGACCACGCCTTGACGGTAGGCACCGCCGACTGTCGGACGGTCGATAACAGCGATAGGGGTTGACGATCGCTAACAACGCGAGCACGATCGGGGGATGAGTGCGTTGCATGCCTCCCCCGTACCCGATCGTGGTCGCCGGGCCATGCGACCGCACACTCCGATGCGACCACGCTGGCTCTGCCGCGTCTGCGCCGGACCTTGGCCGTGCCAGCCGGCCCGCCTGTTGCTGCTGATGGACTACCGGCGCGACCGCGTCGCCCTGTCGGTCTACATGGCGACCTGCCTGTTCGACGCCACCGCCGACCTGCTGAAGCAGAACCCGAACCCGCAGGAGCTGTTCGACCGCTTCGTCGGCTGGACCGCCCGCCCCCCGCTGCGGTGAGGGGCGTCAGCCGAGCAGGGGGAACCAGCCCGCGGCCTCGCCCAGCTCGAACCGGTCCCGGTCGGTGAGCGGCACCCGACCGGTGGCCTTCAGGAGATATCCGTGGTCGGTCCAGTCGGCCGGTCGCACCGCGTCGTCGCTGAGCAGGCCGTCCATCGTGGTCACCGCCACCCGGGTCGGGCCGGCCGCCGGCCGCGGCGCGTCCGGCAGGTCCAGCACCAGGTCGAGGTGGTGCACGACCGCCTCGGTGGTCAGGGTGGCGAGCAGATCGGGTACGCGCAGCACGTGCCCCTGGGTGGTCACGTACCCGTCCGGGTCTGCGACGGCGGCGGCGCGGACGGCGGCCGGGGCGGTGTCGGACCAGATCCGGACCACGCCGCTGGGCCGGTCGAAGGCGGCGGCCGACCGGCGGACCCACCAGGCGTGCTTCGCGCCGGCGTCGTCGTCGCCGGGGGTGAACGCGCGCCAGTAGCTGACGTCGTCCACGTCGGCCGGGCCGGGAACCGGGCTGGCCAGCGCGACGAGCGCCCGTCGGGCGTCGCCGAGCACGTGGAAGAGCAGATCGGCGACGAGCCAGCCCCGGCAGCGGGTCGGTCGTTGCAGGCCGGCGTCGTCGAGCGGGGTGACGGCGGCGGTGATGCCGGCGTACGCCTGGGCCAGCGCCTCGTGCGGCCGGATCGGGCTCATGTGGAGCAGCCTGCCACGGCGCGCGGCGGTCGGCACGGCGGTTAGGCGGGGCCCCTTCCTATCGCCCAGGCGTTAATAGGGGCCCCCTCCTAACCTCAGTCGAAGAGTTCGCCGAGGAAGCCGTGCTTCTTCTTCTTGCGGTAGTGGCCGTGGTAGCCGTAGTGCTGCTGCCCGTGGCCGTACGCGGGCTGCGCGTACCCGTGACCGGGCGGCGGTGGCGGCGGGGGCGGGGGAACGGCGCCGTACCCGGGCTGTTGCGGGGCGGCGGCGGGCGGGGGCGGCGGCGGGTAGCCGGCCGCCGCGGTGGGCGCGGCCTGGGAGGCGCCGCCGTGCTTCTGGTTCCAGTTCGCCTCGGCGTCGAACAGCTTCTCGAGCTCGCCGCGATCGAGGAAGATGCCACGGCATTCGCCGCACTGGTCGATGATCACTCCGCTGCGCTCGTACTGGCGCATGTCTCCACGGCATTTGGGACAGGTGAGCTGCATGACACCGACGGTACCGGGTGATTTCACGCGGTGGCGGTCAGCGCGTGCGTCACCTCGTCGTCGGAGACCTCGTGGAAGTCGTCGTAGTAGGCGCCGACAGCGGCGAAGTCGGGCGGAAGTTGGCTGCTCACGACCGTGTCGGCGGTGGCGGTGAGCATCCCGTACGCCTGCTCGGAGCCGACCGGGACGGCGACGAGCACGCGGGCGGCGCCGAGGTGGCGGGCGACCTGCACGGCGGCGCGGGCGGTGGCGCCGGTGGCGAGCCCGTCGTCGACGATGACGGCGGTGCGGCCGGTCAGGTCCAGTGGCGGGCGCCCCTCCCGGTAGCGCTGTTCGCGGCGGTCCAGTTCGGCCTGTTCGCGGCGGCGGACCTGGGCGCGGTCGTTCTCGCTGATCCGGCCGGCGACCATGTCGTTGAGGACCTGCACGCCGCCGGGGCCGAGAGCGCCGTACGCCACCTCGGGCGCCCAGGGCACGCCGAGCTTGCGGACGACGAGCACGTCGAGGGGGGCCTGGAGTCGGTCGGCGATCACCCGGGCGACGGGCACGCCGCCGCGGACCAGGCCGAGGATGATGACGTCGGACCGGCCGGCGAGGTCGGTGAGGCGTTCGGCGAGGTCTCGCCCCGCCTCGGCCCGGTCGCGGTAGGTGGTCATCCCTCAGGTGTACGCCCTCCGACCGGTTCACGCCTGGCGGTTGCCGGGAATACCGGCCGGTCGGCGTGCCCGGTCCGGGTCTCGGCGAGCGCCAGCGCCGGGGCTCCGACGAGCAGGGCGACCGGGTAGAGCAGATAGCCGAAGCGGGTGGAGGGCATCAGCAGGATCGCGGCGAGCAGCCCGTACCCGCAGATGAGCGCGGTGGCGGCGGCGGTTCGTGGCGGGCGGCGAAGCAGCCGGACGGCGATCGTCAGGCCGACCGCGACGAGCAGGGCGGCGGCGACGGCGCGGCCGGCGGGAAACGTCTCGGCGATCAGGTGGCCGGGGAACGGGGACTGGGCGGGGCTGGTGACCAGGCCGTGGCCGAGCGGGAAGCGCAGGACGTTCTCGACCAGGGCGTCGGAGTCGACGAGCAGCACCGGGAGTAGCGCGAGGACGGGCAGGCCGAGGGCGCCGAGCGCGGTCCGGGACCCGGACCGCCGGGTGGCGGCCCAGCAGATCAGCACGATCGCGACCGGCCAGGCGAAGAGTTTCAGGGCGCCGGCGGCGCCGACCGCGAGGCCGGCGCGGCCTGGCCGGCCGGCGGCGGCGAGGGCGAGGGCGAGCAGGCAGAGCGCGAGTACGGGGAGGTCGTCGCCGCCGGTGGCGAGCGTGAGCGCGCCGACGGGTAGGACGGTGGCGGCCTGGACGGCGCGCAGCAGCGCGGCGGAGCGGCGGGGCGAGGCCGGGGCGGCGGTGGTGCGCAGCGTGGTGACCAGGGCGGCGAGGGCGAGTGCGGTGGCCACGGCGAACCAGACGCGGGCGTCGGTCCACCAGGCGTCGACGGCGGCCCGGGGCAGCCCGAACAGGGCCATGCCCGGCTGGTAAGGGGTGTAGCCGAGGAGTTGTTCGCCGGGTGGCAGGGCGGCGATCGCGTCGGGGCCGAGGTAGGGGGTGCCGTGTTCGGCGAGGCGGGCGCCGGCGTGTTCGACGACGATCACCTCCTCCTGGGCCCGGTCGGTGCGTCCGCCGGCTCGTTCGATGCTCTGCGTGACGACCGGCAGCAGGGCGGTGGTGGCCCAGGTGAACGCGGTGACCGTCAAGCGGGCGGGCAGCTCGGCGAGGGGAGTCCCGGGGGCGCGGTGACGGGCGAGGAGTTGGGTGGTCGCGGCGAGCGTGGCGAGGGCGTACCCGATGGTGGCGACCGTGCCCCACGCGCGGTGCGGCGGCAGCGTGGAGGTGACCGCGGTGATCGCGGCGAAGGCGGTGGCGGCGGCGTAGAGACCCAGGTCGAGGGCGAGGCCACCGGCGGCCGTGTCGAGCGCTGCCCAGCGACGGGCGGCGGGGGTGGCCGGGTCGGCGTGGGCGGTCACGCGGGCCAGTCTCGCAGACCGGCGTCGCGTCGCGGCCCGGTCGGGGCGGGTGGTCAGAGCTTGCGGGTGGTCAGAGCTGGCGGGTGGTCAGGGCTGGCGGGCGTCGGTGGCGGTCGGTGGGGTCGGGCGGGAGCGGGCGCCGCCGGCGCGGCGGCCGGGTAGCCGGATGACGGCACCGGCGTCGTGCAGCGGCGTGGCGAGCGCGCCGGGCCGGCCGCCGGCGCCGCGGTGGAGGGCGGCGAGCAGGGCGCCGGCGGGCAGCGGGCGGGCGAACAGGTGGCCCTGCCCGGCCGCGCAGCCCAGTTCCCAGAGCGCGCGGCGTTGCGGTTCGCTCTCCACGCCCTCGGCGACCACTGTGAGGTCGAGACTGCGGCCGAGGTCGAGGGTGGAGCGGATCACGGCGGCGGCCTCGGGCGCGGTCTCCATGGCGGTGACGAAGCTACGGTCGATCTTGAGTTCGTGGACCGGGATGCGGGAGAGCAGCGAGAGCGACGAATAGCCGGTGCCGAAGTCGTCGAGGGCAAGCCGGACACCTGAGTCGCGGAGCCGGCTGAGGACCCGGTCGACCACGTCGAGTTGGCTGAGGGTGAGCGTCTCGGTGAGTTCCAGCACGAGCCGGTCCGGCGGGAGGTCGTGGGCGCGTAGCCGGGCCAGCACGGCGCCGGGGAAGCGGGCGTCGAGGAGGCTGCGGGGTGACACGTTCACCGAGACGGGCAGGTCGAATCCGGCGTCGTGCCAGGAGCCGGCCGCGATCAGCGCCTGGTCGAGGATGGCCTCGGCGAACGCGGGGAGCAGCCCGGAGCGTTCCACCGCTTCGAGGAAGCGCAGCGGGTCGATCAGCCCGTGGGTGGGGTGGTGCCAGCGGGCCAGCGCCTCGGCGCCGATGACCTTGCCGCTGCCCAGGTCGACGATGGGTTGGAAATTGACTGTGAACTCGTGGTCGGCGACCGCCCGGGGCAGTTCCCCGCCGAGGGTGAGCCGGTGCAGGTCGGCGGTGTCGCGGGTCGCCGCGTACGTGGCGACGCGTTGGCCGGCGCGTTTGGCCTGGTACATCGCCACGTCGGCGCGACGGAGCAGTTCGGGCATCCCACCGGTGGCGGGGGCGGCGGCGATGCCTCCGCTGGCCTCCACACTGATCCGCATGCCGTCCAGGTCGAGCGGGTCGTGCAGCACGGCGAGCAGCGCCTCGGCGCGGTGCGCGGCGACCGCCGGGGCGGGCAGGCCGCGCAGGAGCACGGCGAACTCGTCGCCGCCGAGCCGGGCGACCAGGTCGTCGGGGCGGGCCGCGCCGCGCAGCCGCTCGGCGACCTGGATCAGCACCCGGTCGCCGGCACCGTGCCCGAGGGTGTCGTTGACCTCCTTGAAGTGGTTGAGGTCGATCAGCACGAGGGCGGTGACGCCGTCGGCGTGGCGGGTGGTGAGCTGGGCGGTGCCCTCGTCCAGCAGGTGCCGGCGGTTGGACAGGCCGGTGAGGGCGTCGTGGGTGGCGGCGTAGGCGTTCTCGGCGGCGATGCGGGCGAGTTCGGCGTACGCCTGGGCGTTGCGGACCGCGGTGCAGAGCGCGGAAGCGAACGTACGCAGGGTGTACTGCTCCCGTTCGGAGAGGTCGATCGGCCCGGCGAAGCGAAGTCGCAGCATGCCGATGTTCTCCGCGCGGTCGTGTCCTTCAAGCGACACCGGCACGATCCGGCCGTCGGTGTCGCTGGGCGGCGGCGTCGTCCCGTCGTACCCGACTCCGGCGGCGCCGCCGCGGACGGTGCGCCCGCCCTCGCGCAGCTCGATCTCGACCTCGTCGGCGGAGAAGAGTTCGGCGGCTTCGGTGACGGCGGTGGTCAGCACCTGGTCGAGGTCGACCACGTTGAGCGCGTCGGTGGCGCGGGCGAGTCGTTGCCAGGCCTGCTGTTCGGTGCGGGTGCGGATCCGGGTGGAGTAGGCCAGGTGCAGGCTGAGCACGAGCGGCGGCACGGCGAGCAGTAGTCGCGGGTCGACCCGCAGGATGAGCACCGTGCATGCGGCGACCAGGAAGCGGATCCCGAAGCCGGCCACCCGCAGATCCAGGTCGGTGCGGAACTGCCGGAGGACCGGCGTGCCGGACGCGAGCGCGATGACCGGAATGGCGAGTATGTCGTCGAGTACCGCCGCCACCAGGTAGACGGCTCCCAGCAGCAGCACGATGGTCAGGGGTTGACGGGGCGGCCAGGTCTGGCCGAGCAGCGCGATGGCGACCGTGCTGCCGCCGGCCACCAGGGTGTGTTTCGCGATTGCGAAAGCCGTCTTGATCGGTGCCAGACGGGTGATCGATCCGCAGGTCACGCCGATGCCGGTGGCCAGGATCACCCAGGACGGCGGTGCGACGGCGAGGCCGATGACGATCGCGGTCTCGACCCAGGCGAAGGCCAGGGTGGTGGACCGGATCCGCAACGAGGTCTTGATGATCGTGGCCAGGGCGACGGTGACCACCAACGTCGTGACGGTCACCAGGTCGCGGACCGAGTCGGGCGGTTGCTCGCGGGCGGCGAGCAGGGCGGCGAACGTGACGAGGGCCGCGCACACGACCAGGGTGTACACGAGGATGCGCAGAGGCGGTTCGACGGGCCGTCGGCCGTCGGCCGTTCGAGTCAACCGGCATCACCCGCCGCTCACCGTCGGTATGCGATGAGCGGCAGCCTACCTCGTCGCCGGGTACCGGAGAACTCTCAGAGCCATTCGGTGCTGCGCATTTGTTCAGCCCTCCTCGGATATCGCACGGGTCGTGGGTGCCGGTGACCAAAAGTCCGTCAGGTCCATTCGGTGCTGCGCATTGTCACGACCCTCCTCGGATAGCTCTTGTGCGGATGTCCGCGCCTTGTCGGCTGAAGAGCAGGTTAGAGGAGGAGTTGCGCTATAAGGAAGAATTAATGTCGGTATGCGCAATATAAGTAACTATCGCCCGTTAAATGACGGTCTGTCCACAAGTTGTATGCGGAGCGGAGCCGACACTCTCCTTGTGGTACCCACGTCGTCGCTCTCGGCCATCCGAAATGATGCGAGGTGACATGCCGTTTGTAGCGTCGTCCGGGCCAGGAAACATTACAACCCTGCTTCGGGGGACTTCGGCCGTCGGGTCGGACGAGCCCGCTTACCACTGCCCGGTGGGGCGACGACTTGCGGATAGGTGGATTAGGCTGTCGTTTCGGCTTGGACAAGTGCCAACAAAGGCTGGAACAGCAGCGTGGAAATCCGAGTTGTCGGGGGCCTGTCGGTACGGCTCGAGAAGGGTGACCTCCCGCTCGGAACGCCCAAGCAGCAGTTGGTGTTGGCGTTACTCGCGGTGCGGGCCAACCAACTGGTCACGCTGGACGACCTGGTGGACGAGTTGTGGCCCGACGACCCGCCGCGGTCCGCGGTACCCAATGTCCGGACCTACGCGGCCAACCTGCGACGGGGCCTCGAATCCGGTGGTGACGGCCGGTTGCGCATCGTCCGCGAACCCGGTGGTTACCGCCTCCGCGCCGACGAAAGTCTGATCGACATGCATCGATCGATGTCGCGCTGGAGTCGCGCCCGTGACCTGATGCGTGCGGGAGAGCCGGCGCAGGTCGTCCCGTTGCTCGCCGACGTGGCCCGCGCGGGACCGACCCCGCTGCTCGCGGGCCTGGCGCTGGGCCCAGCGCTGACGGCGCATCGCGAGGCGACCGACCGGGAACGCCGGTCGGCGCTGGAGTTGCTGGCCGAGGCGTACCTCGTCCTGGGTCGCGCGGAGACGGCGGTGCCAGTCCTGCGTGACCACGTCTCGCGCGAGCCGCTACGCGAGCGGGGACACTGCCTCCTGATGCGCGCGCTCCTCGATCTCGGCGACGCGAGCGGCGCGCTCACCGTCTTCCACGCGGCCCGGGCCGTGCTGGTCGAGCAACTCGGTGTGCCACCCGGTGCCGAGCTGGAGCGACTTCGAGCGGCCGCCGTCAGCGCCCGGCGCGTCGCTCCGCCGGCGACCCACGCTCCGGCACGAAACTGGCTCCCCCGGACGGTCGCGGACTTCGTCGGCCGAGAGGAGATCGTCGATCGGCTGCTGCGCGACATCCGCGAGGACGAGAGGGGCGGGCCGACGGTACGGGTGATCGACGGTATGGCGGGCTGCGGCAAGACGACCCTCGCCCTGCACGTCGCCGCGCGACTGGCCGACCGGTTCCCCGACGGGCAACTCTTCCTCGACCTGCGAGGAAACGACGAGCGGGCGCCGATCGAAGCGGCCGACGCGCTGACCGTGCTGCTCCGACAACTGGGCGTGCCCGCGGGTCGGATCCCGAGCGATCGTGACGAGCGCGCCGAGCTGTGGCGGCACGAGCTGCGGCGGAGCCGCGTGGTCGTGGTGTTGGACAACGCGGCGAGCGGGCCGCAGATCCGTCCACTCCTGCCCACCGGCGCGGGAACGGTGCTCCTGGTGACCAGCCGGCGCCGGTTGTCCGTCAGCGACATCGGACCGGCCGTGTCGCTTCCCGTGCTGACCTCCGGTGAGGCGGTGGAACTGCTGGCGCACACCGCCGGCGAGGATCGGATTCGCGCGGAACCGGAGGCGGCGGTGGAGGTGGTGAGCCGCTGCGGCCAGCTACCACTGGCCGTCCGGCTGGCCGGCGGGTGGCTGGCCCATCGACCGGCGTGGCGGGTCGCCGACCTCGCCCGACGCCTGGGCACCGGGGGCACCGTGCTCCGCCGACTGGCGGTGGACCAGCAGACCGTCGCCAGCGCCTTCTCCGCCTCGTACGAGCAACTCGCCGATCCGGTCCGGAGACTGTTCCGGCTCGTCAGCATCCATCCGGGAGACTCTCTCGACGCGCGGATGGTCGCCGCTCTGGCCGACCTGCCCCTGGACCGTGCGGAACGGATGTTGGACGACCTCCTCGACCAGCATCTGATCGAGGAGATGGCCCCCGGGCGCTACCGGCTGCATGACCTCATGCGTCAGTACGCGGCCGAACTCTTCCATGAGTCGGCGGATCCAGGGGAGCGCCGGGAGGCAGGTGTCCGTCTGCTCGATCATGTACTCCATCAGGTGGTGGTCCGGGCAAGCGCGCTGGATCGGCAGGTACTCCGCTCACATCTCCGCCTCGACCCGCCACGCCGACCTGACCTGACGGCCGAGACCGACGCGCTGGACGTCGAGTGGCTTGAGCGGGAGCGGTCCAACCTCATCGCCCTGGTCGGATTCGCCGAGCAGGAAGGACATGCCGATCATGCCTGGCGGCTCGCGCGGGCCATATGGCGGTTCTGCTACGTGCGGGGATACTTCGACGACATCATCGTCATCCACCTCGCCGGTCTGAGCGCCGCAGAGCACGGCGGTGATCGGGCCGCCCAGGCGGTCATGCACAACTACCTCGCCTCCGCCTACACTCGTACGGGGAGCTACTTGGACTCGTTGCGACACCTCGAGACGGCCGTTTCCATCTCCCGGGAGCTCGACGACCGGGGCAACGAACACCGCTACCGGGCCAATCTCGTGGTCGTTTACTGGCTGACTGGTGATCCGGAGCGGTCGGTCGTCCTCGGCCAGCAGTTGCTCCGCGACGATTCGCGGTGCGACGTGGACCCCATTCTGTCCCTGCCGAACCTCGGCTACGCGTTAACTGCGGTCGGGTGTTACTCAGAGGCCCTCGAAACTCACCGGAAGCATCTGTTCCTGGCAAGATGCCAGGGCAGCGCGTACCACATGTCGAGCGCCCTCGGTCACATCGCCTCTGTGGAGAACCACCTCGGCCATCACCTGAAGGCGATTCGCCTGATCTTCGCCGCGATCCGGCTACGGGACCGGACAGGGCATCGGTTCGGCGAGGCGGAGGTGCGCAACGACCTCGGCATCGCGTACCGGCATCTGAGTCGGTTTGGCGAAGCACGTACGCAGCACGAACTGGCACTCGACCTGTCGCGGGACTCGGGCGAGCGGCACGTCCAGGCGGCGGCGCTCAACGACCTCGGGCTGACCTTGACGGCCGCCGGTCAGGTCGAGGAGGCGATGGGGGCGCACCAACGGGCCCTGGCCCTCGCCACCCGTATCGCTCACCCCTACGAGCAGGCCCGGGCGTTGACCGCGATGGCCGAACATCTCGCCGGAACCAGCGTCGAGCAGGCGGAGCGGTTTCGGCGGCGAGCCCTGGCGATCTTCGAGCGAATGGGTGCCCCCGAACGTCACCAACTTCGCCATCGCCCCTGAAACCGGTTTATCGATTTCTTATCGCGTCAGCGGTTAGCGTCTCGTCGTCGGCCAACGGGGGAGGATCCGCCGCGCGGGCGGATCGGGCCGCAGAGCCCCCACTGTCGAGCCTCCCCAGCGACTCGACGGTGGGCAGGTGCGGGAGGGACGTCGTGCAGATCGGCACCCGGCACGATGTCCCTCCCCACCGACGGCACGGGCCGCGCGCCGTCGTACCCGGCGGATAGGGTCGGGCGGTGACCGAACCCGCGCAGCTCACCCACGTCGATCAGGCCGGCGCCGCCCGGATGGTCGACGTCTCCGCCAAGCCGGTCTCCGGCCGGCTCGCGGTCGCCGCCGGCCGGCTCCGCACCACCGCCGAGGTGATGGAGTTGCTGCGCCGCGACGGCCTGCCCAAGGGCGACGCGCTCGCGGTCGGGCGGCTCGCCGGCATCATGGGTGCCAAGCGCACCCCAGACCTGATCCCGCTCTGCCACCCGATCGCCCTGCACGGCGTGGCCGTCGACCTGCACCTCACCGCCGACACCGTGGAGATCACCGCCACCGCGCGGACGGCCGACCGCACCGGGGTGGAGATGGAGGCGCTGACCGCGGTGGCCGTCGCCGGGCTCGCCCTGGTCGACATGGTGAAGGCCGTCGACCCGGCCGCCTCGGTGGACGCCGTCCGGGTGCTGCGCAAGTCCGGCGGCAAGACCGGCGAGTGGGTCCGGCCGGAGGACCGGCCGTGATCCGGGCCCGGGTGATCGTGGCCTCCAACCGGGCCGCCGCCGGGGTCTACGAGGACACAAGCGGTCCGCTGCTCGTCGCCGGCCTGCGGGAGTTGGGCTGCACGGTCGACCCGCCGGTGGTGGTGCCCGACGGCGACCCGGTCGGCGAGGCCCTGCGCGCCGCCCGCGACGAGGGCGTCGACGTGGTGCTGACAAGCGGTGGCACCGGCATCACGCCGACCGACCGCACCCCCGAGGTGACGGGCGCGCTGCTCGACTACGAGATCCCCGGCATCGCCGAGGCGATCCGCGCGCACAGCCGCGAGGCGGTGCCCACCGCCGCGCTGTCCCGGGGCCTGGCCGGGGTCGCCGGTCGGACGCTCGTGGTCAACCTGCCCGGTTCGCGCGGCGGCGCGCGGGACGGGCTGGCCGTGCTCGGGCCGATCCTGCGGCACACGGTCGACCAGCTCCACGGCGGCGACCACTGAGCCCGCGGGCCGGGTGCGCCGGCGTTAGGCTCGCCGGATGAGCACGGAAACCGAAGCCGCCGCGGCCGACGTGGGGACACCCCCGCCGGCCGGGTGGGAGGAGGCCCGCTCCCGGGTGTACGCGGTGGGTCTCTCCGCCGCGCTCCCCGCGGTCGCCCGGCCGCTTGCCGACACCGACGGGCACACCCTGGCCGAGCCGCTTACCACGCGGACCGACCTGCCGGCGTTCCCCACCTCAAGCGTGGACGGCTGGGCGGTGCGCGGGGCGGGGCCGTGGCAGGTGGTCGGCCGGGTGCTCGCCGGGCACACCACGCCCCCGTTGGCGGCGGACGGCACCACCGTGGAGATCGCCACCGGCGCGATGGTTCCCGCCGGCACGACCGCGATCCTGCGGATCGAGGAGTCGACCCGGGCGGCGGACGGCCGGGTGGCCGGCATGCCCCGGCCGCAGCCGGAGTGGCGCGAGCCGGGCGAGGAGGCACGCCTCGGCGAGGAGCTGCTGCCCGCCGGCACGCCCGTGGACCCGGCGGTGATTGGCCTGGCCGCCTCCTGCGGGCACGACACGCTGCGGGTGCGCCGCGCGCCGCGGGCCGCGCTGCTGGTCTTCGGCGACGAGCTGCTCACGTCGGGTCCGCCGGGGGCCGGCCGGGTGCGCGACGCGCTCGGCCCCTCGGTGCCTGCCTGGCTGCGCCGCTACGGCTGCCAGGTGCGGGGCGGCGACGTGGTCGGGCCGGTCGCCGACACCCTGCCCGCGCACGTCGCGGCGCTGCGTGGCGCGCTCGCCAACGCCGACCTGGTCTGCACCACCGGCGGCACCATGCACGGGCCGGTCGATCACCTGCATCCGGCGCTGGAGGCGCTGGGCGCCGACTACGTGGTCAACACCGTGGCGGTGCGCCCCGGCTTCCCGATGCTGCTCGCCCGGCTGGCCGACAACGACGGCCGGGTGCGCTTCGTGGCCGGCCTGCCGGGTAACCCACAGTCCGCGGTGGTGGCCCTGGTCTCGCTCGTCGCTCCCCTGCTCGCCGGTCTCACCGGGCGTGCGATGCCGGTGTTGCCGCAGGTCACCCTGGCCGAGCCGGTCGCCGGGCGGGGGGATCAGGCCCACCTCGCCCTGGTTCGCTGGGACCGGATCGCCGACACCGCGCACCCGGTGCGGCACGTCGGTTCGGCGATGCTGCGTGGGCTGGCCGGCGCGGACGGCTTCGCGGTGATCCGGCCCGGCACCAGCGGTGCGGCAGGTGACCGGGTGCCGCTCGTACCCCTGCCGCTGACCTCGGGAGAGCGCCCATGACGACCGAGACGCGCGTGGTGCTGGGTGCGGTCACCGACCGGCCGCTCGACCTGGCCGCGCACGAGGCGGCGGTCGCCGACCGCCGGGCCGGTGCGGTGGTCTCCTTCCAGGGCGTGGTCCGCGACCACGACCACGGGCGGGGAGTCGTCCGGCTGGAATACGAGGGCCACCCCACCGCCGAGGCGGTGCTGCGCGAGGTGGCGGCCGAGATCGCCACCGACCCGGCGGTCCACGCGGTGGCGGTGTCGCACCGGATCGGCCCGCTGGAGATCGGCGACGTGGCGCTTGTCGCGGCGGTCAGCACCGCGCACCGGGCGGCGGCGTTCGCGGCGTGCGCCCGGCTGGTCGACGAGGTCAAGGCGCGACTGCCGATCTGGAAGCGGCAGGTTTTCGACGACGGCACCGAGGAGTGGGTGAACTGCCCCTGAGCCGGGCGGGTCAGCGCCGGGCGGTGAGCTGGGCGGCGCGGCCCAGCCGGTCGGGGTAGAACGCCGGTTCCGCGCCGGGCCGCCAGGGCAGCGCCGCGACCAGCACGATCAGCGCGATCGCCAGGGAGTTCTCCATCAGCGCGCCGAACAGGCCGTCCTGGTAGTGGGACACCTCGGGGAGTTGGTGCTCGTACGGCCAGATCGGCGAGATCAGGAAGAGCAGATAGAGCCCGAGCGCGCCGGCCGCGTGCCGGAGACCGGTGAGCGTCGGATACCAGATCGGCGGGCGCAACGTGGGTACGCCGTTGGTCGAGGGCAGCCCGCTGCCGCGCAGGGGCAGGCCGCGGCTGGCTTCGCGTCGGCGTACCGCGGCGTCGGCCAGCACGATGATCGCCGGGATGACCCAGACCAGGTGGTGCGACCAGGAGATCGGGCTGATCACATTGGCGGTGAGCCCGACAAGCGTGAACGCGGTCAGCTCGTCACCGTCGGTGCGGGCGCTTATCGCCCGGGACAGGCCCAGCGCCAGCACCAGCACCGAGAAGGCGAGCCAGAGCAGCCCGGGCGTCTCGATCGAGTCGTAGAGCCGCGCCAGCAGGCCGGCGAGGGACTGGTTGGCGGTCATGTCGGCGGCCCCGACCCGCTCGGTCTGCCACAGCACGCTCGTGAAGTAGGTGCGGGACTCCTCGCCGATCGCACCGAACGTCGCGAGGGTCACCCCGATCGTGGTGGCGACCGCGATCCACGCGGCCCGCCACTGCCGGGTGAGCAGCAGGTAGCCCACGAACAACGCCGGGGTGAGCTTGATGGCGGTGGCGAGCCCGATGCCGACCCCGGCCCAGGCGCCGCTGTAGACGAAGCGGGCCAGCGGCGTCTCGGCGCTCTCGTGATGGGTGCCCCGCCTGGCCCGCCAGCGCAGACCCACCAGGTCCGCCATGATCAGCGCGAAGAGCAGCAGGTTGACCTGACCGTAGCCGAGCGTCTCCCGGGACGGCTCGATGGCCACGGCGAGCGGGGTGGCGATGCCGACGGTGAACCAGAGCGACCAGCCGAGCCGGTCCACGATCGGGCGCAGCAACGCCGCCAGCACGACCGCGAGCGCGCCGATGCTTGCAAGCGCGTTGACGGAACCGGCGAGGTCCACCGGTAGCCAGGACATCGGCAGCATGACCAGGGCGGCGAAGGGTGGATAGGTGAAACCGAGCGTCGTCGAGGGTGCGACGAAGTCGTACAGCTCGTTGCCGCCCGCCCACCACAGCACCGCGCCGTGATAGATCTTCATGTCGAAGAAGTTGTACGGCCGGCCGAAGGCGCCGATGGCGAGCCACGCCGCGTACGACACCGCGGCCACGACGCCGATACGAACGGCGATCCGCTGGTCGACCCCGAGGACGACGCGGGGGGTCGGGGTGAGGCGGTTGGTCCGTCTACCGACTGTCGTCGGCATGGCGTGGCCACCCCCGTACCAAGGTCGTCGTGCCCGTCCAGGTCCAGAACGGAGCCTAGAACGGTGCCTCACGATGCTGCCTCCCGCGTTACACGACCGTGTCCGATCCCACACGTGTTTGCGACATTTCAACCGTGTTAACGGGTGTCGGACGGTTCAGGTGATTGGTGGCCTTGCGGGGGGTGGGTGTCGTGCTGGTGGACGTCAGCCGGGCATCCGGCGGGCGGTCGCCGCGGAGCGTACGGCGATTCTCGCCTCCCGGCGGGCGGTGCGGACCGCACGCTTGACCGACCGGCGCGAGTGGTGGATCCGGTGGCCGGCGCGCCAGCGCAGCCCCGGCTTGCCCTCGGTGTCCGCGGCGGCGAGGAGGAGACCACCGAGCAGGCCGAGGTTCTTGAGGAAGTGGATCTGGTTGTTGTTGCGGGCGGCCGGGTCGTCGTTGTTCCAGAAGGGATGACCGGCGGCCGTCGTCGGCAGCAGCGTGCCGGCGAGGACGAGCGCGGCCGGGCGGCTGAACCGGCCGGTGGCAAGCATCAGCCCGCCGACCAGTTGGGTGGCGGCGTTGGCCCGGATCAGCGTCTCGGTGTCGGTGGGGATGCGCGGATGCAGGCTCTGGATCAGCGGGGTGACCCGGTCGGTGACCGGCTTCGCGGCGGGCACCAGCCGTTCCGGGTTGCGCAGGTTGCGGGCGCCGCTGACCACGAAGATGCCGCTCAACATGACTCGGGCGAGGGAGCGCACGGGCTTCATGCCTCAGTCTTACCCCTTCGCGGGCCCGGTCACCCCTGCAACACACGAAAGGTATCGACGTCTGTCCGGTATCGATTTCAGCGACCGTCGCGGATGGACCGGCCGCGTTCGGTAAGGTCGCGCGGGTGACGACGCTGCGACTGCGCCCCGAGGAGCCGGCGGACGAAGCGCCGGTGGCCCGGGTGCTCGCCGCCGCGTTCGCCCGCCCCGACGTGCCCACCCCGCCGGAGGTCGGCCTGGTCGAGGAGTTGCGGCACAGCGCCGCGTGGATCCCGGAGCTGGCCATGGTCGCCGAGTACGGCGGCGAGGTGGTGGGCTTCGCGCTGCTCACCCGCGTCCGGGTACGCACCGACGGCGGCACCTGGCCGGCGTTGGCACTCGGGCCGGTGGCGGTGGCCCGGCACCGGCAGCGCGTCGGGCACGGCACGGCGGTGGTGCAGGCGGCGCTTGATGCCGCCACCGAGCTGGGCGAGCGGCTGGTGGTGGTGCTTGGCGACCCGGCGTACTACCGGCGGTTCGGCTTCGGCCCGGCGGACCGGTTGGGGCTGAGCAGCCCCTGGTCCGGGCTGGGGGAGCCGTGGCAGGCGCTGGTGCTGCCGCCGTCCACCGCCGAGGAGCCGCCACCCCCGGCCGGCGAGGTGGTCTTCCCACCTCCCTGGTCGCGGGTCTGATCCTCGGCCCGTCAGGCTGGCTGGGTGCGCAGGTAGCGGCCGAAGTGCGGGACGGTGAACGCGACGGTCCCCCGCTCGCCGGAATAGATCAGGCCCTTCTTGATAAGCGCGTCCCGGGCCGGGGAGAGACTGGCCGGCTTGCGGCCGAGCGCGCGGGCGATCTCCGCGGTGGGCACCGCGGCGTCCATGTCGTCCCGCGCGCCCTCCTCGCCGTCCACAAGCGCCAACGTGGCCATGGCCCGCATGTATTCGCGTTCGGCCGGGGTGGCCCGCTCGAACCGGGAGCCGAAGAAACCCACCGCCAGCTCCGCCTCCGCCTCCGGCGCGGCGACCCGGACGTCCGCCGCGGTGATCGGCGAGCGGGGGGCGTGGTCCCAGGTCGCCTTCCCGTACGCCTGGACGAAGTAGGGATAACCGCCGGACTTCTCATAGAGCAGGTCGAGGGCCTTCTGCTCGTACTCGACCTCCTCCCGCTCGGCCGGCGCGCAGAGCGCCTGGTCGGCGGCGATCCGGTCCAGCCGGTCGATTCGCTGGTAGCGGTAGAGTCGTTCGGAGTACGACTTGGCGGCGCTGAGCACGGCCGGCAGGTGCGGCAGGCCGGCGCCCACCACGATGAGCGGCGCGCCGAGTTGGGACAGCTCGTGGCAGGCGGCGCAGAGCGCGGAGACGTCCTCGGCGCCGACGTCCTGCATCTCGTCGATGAAGATCGCGATGCCGGTGCCCACGTCGGTGGCGACCGCCGCCGCGTCGCTGAGCAGCTCCACCAGGTCGATCTCGATGTCGCCGGAGTCGGCCCGGCCGCTGGTGGCCGGCACGTCGATGCCGGGCTGCCACCTGTCGCGCAGCTTCGGCGCCGCGCCGCCCCGGCCGGTCGGCGCGGAGCGCTGCGCGAACGCCTTGAGCACGCCCAGGAAGGCGTCGATCCGATCCGGCGCGCGGTGGCGCGGGGCCAGCTCCCGGACTGCCATGTGCAGCGCGGCGGCGATCGGCCGGCGCAGGGACTGGTCCGGCCGGGCCTCGATCTTGCCGGTGCCCCAGAGGTGGTTGATCGCCTCCGAGCGCAGCGTGTTGAGCAGCACCGTCTTACCCACGCCGCGCAGACCGGTGAGCATCAGGCTGCGTTCCGGGCGGCCCCGGGCGATGCGCTCCAGCACCACGTCGAACACGTCCAGCTCCCGCCCCCGCCCGGCGAGTTCGGGCGGGCGCTGGCCGGCGCCCGGGGCGTACGGGTTGCGGACGGGATCCACGAATCGCACAGTATCGGGTTGTCTAGCGGACAGGCTAGACGTGCGTAGAGGTGGCTACCGCGTGTCGGCCTCGACCGGAAACTAGGTCTGTCTAGCGCTAATGCTAGACAGCCCTAGTTTTACCTACCGGCTCGAATCTCAGCGGCGCTTCAGGCAGAGCACGAAGTCGAGCGTGTCCAGCTCGCTGTCGAAGAAGTACCAGTCCGTGTAGCCGGTCACCTTGCCGCACTTCGCCTCGGCGTCCTTCTTGCCGCTCGTCGCGCCGTCCACGCGGCGTAGCACCTCGTACGTCTTCGGGGCGCAGTCGGCGATCACCAGCTTCGGCTGGCCACCGCCGCCCTCGTTGGCCACGCACTGACCCGCCTTGACGAAGCGCGGGTCGGACGACGAGGCCGGGGCCGCCGACGAGGGCGTCACATCCGCCGCGTCGCTCGGCGCCGCCGCCGTGGGATCCGCCGCGTCCGGATCCGCCGCCGGCGCGGTGGCGGCAGTCGTACCGGACGTCGGGCTCTCCTCGTCCCGGCCGAGCAGCCAGTACGCCCCGGCGCCGCCCAGCAGCACCGCCAGCACGATCACCACAAGCAGCAGCGGGCCCTTACCCCGCCGGGGCGGCGTCGGCTCGTCGTACGGCGACTGCGGCCCGGCCATGTACGGCGGTTCCCCGATGTACGGCGGTTGTCCACCGGCGTACGGGGGCTGCCCTCCGGCGTACGGCGGCTGCTCTGTGTACGGGGGCTGGCCGGCGTACCCGGGGTCGGCCGGGTAGCCCTGATGGGGGGCGGCGGACGGCGGCGGGCCGGCGGGCCACCCCGGCGTCGGCTCGTAACGCTGCTGCCCGTACTGCGAAGGCGGGCCGCCGTACGGCTCGGCGCCGAACTGCTCGGTGGGCGGCGCGTACTGCTGGCCGCCGGGCACCGGGCCGCGATGGGGGTCGGGAGCATAGCCGTCGCCGGGGCGTCGTCCACCCCACGGCTCGGATGCGCCGCTGCCCGGTGGTCCGAAGTTCGACATGAACGCCTCCTGCGTACGCCAATGCTGAGAGGCCGGCCACCAAGGGGCAACGCCGACGCCCTGGCCACCGTAGCGTGGTCCACCGATGACCTCACGCCCCGCAAGTGCGACGGACGCCGCCGGCACCTCGACGCCGCCGGCCCCCGCCGCCCTGATCTGGACCGCCCTGGCCCTGGTCTACCTGCTCTGGGGCTCGACCTACCTGGGCATCCGGATCGCGGTCGAGTCTCTGCCGCCGCTCACCTCCGCCGCGATGCGGTTCGCCGCCGCGGCCGTCGTGCTCGCGCTTGTGCTGCGGCTGCGGCGCGGGCCGGGAGCGCTCCGCGTGCCGGCGCGCCGCGTCGGCTCCGCCGCGCTGATCGGCGTGCTGCTCCTTGCCGGGGGCAACGGGATGGTGGTGCTCGCCGAATCGGGGCCGCCCGGCCGCGCGGTGCCCTCCGGCGTCGCCGCGCTGCTGGTCGCCACCGTGCCACTCCTGGTGGTGGTCCTCCGTACGGCCGGCGGCGACCGGCCCCGCCCGTGGACCTTCGCCGGCGTGGCGCTCGGCTTCGCCGGCCTCGTCCTGCTGGTGCTGCCCCGTGACGGTGTGGACGGGGTGCCGTTGGCCGGTGCGCTGATCGTGGTCGCAGCCGCGGCGAGCTGGTCGGTCGGCTCATACCTGTCCGGGCGGATCCGGATGCCCGCCGACCCGTTCGTGGCGACGGTCTACGAGATGGCGGCCGGCGCGCTGGCGCTCGCGGCGCTCGCGGCCCTCCGTGGCGAGCTGCGCGACTTCACCCCCGCCGAGGTGACCGGGCGGTCCTGGGCGGCGCTCGCCTACCTGACGGTGGCCGGTTCGCTTGTCGCCTTCACCGCGTACGTCTGGTTGCTCGCCCACGCGCCGATCTCCCTCGTCTCCACGTACGCGTACGTGAACCCGGCGGTCGCGGTGGCGCTCGGCGCGTTGTTCGTCGCCGAGCCGGTCACCGCGCAGGTGCTGCTCGGCGGCGTGGTGATCGTGGCCGGCGTGGCAGTGGTGGTCAGCACCGAGCGCCCGCGCCGGGCCTCGCCGGCAGCCGGAAACGGGACGGCCCTGTCGTCGGACGGGGGGTAGCGTCCCGAGCCGTGTCGACGGCGTGGGTGGCGGGGGCGGCGCTGCTCGGCGCGCTTGCCGGCCTGGTCGCGGTGCCGCTCGGCCGCCACGTCGTCGACGTCGGGTGCGTGCCGCCGCGCCGGGTCAGCGTGACGGTGACCGGAGCCGTGGTGTTCGGTGGGCTGGCCGCCACGCACGGCGCCGAACCCGCGCTGCCGGTGCTCCTGCTGATCGCGGCGGCCGGCCTGGTTCTCGCGGTGACCGACCTGATGGCGCTGCGCCTGCCCGATCCGCTTGTCGGCGCGGTGGCGCTCGGCGGCGGGCTCGGCCTGGCCGGGACGGCGGCGGTCACCGGCGAGCCGGGCCGCGCGGTTACCGCCCTGGCCGGCGCCGGCCTGTCCCTGTGCGGATACGTGCTGCTCGCGTTGCTGCCGCGCGCCCGGCTCGGTTTCGGCGACGTGAAGCTCGCCACCGCCCTCGGGCTTCCGCTGGGCTGGCTCGGCTGGCCGACACTCCGACTGGGCCTGCTTCTCCCGCACGTGCTCGCCGGGGTGGCGGTGTTCGCGCTGCTCGCCGCCGGCCGGGTACGCCGGGACACCCCGCTGCCGTTCGGACCGGCGATCCTCGCCGGTGCGTGGCTCGCCGCCGTGCTCACCTGAGCATGCGGTTGTTAATAAGGGGCCCCTCCTATACCGGAGGCGTTAACCGGGGCCCCCGCCTTTCACATCAGGCGGAGCTGGTGGTTCTTGCGGCGGCGCGGTTCGGCTGTGCCCAGGCGGTCGAAGAGGGCCGGGTCGATCACGGTGAGGAACGGGGTCGGGTGGACTTCCCGCTCCGCGCCGTGCCGGGTGCGACGGGCGGCGTGGCTGAGATAGAGCCGGTCCTGCGCCCGGGTCAGCCCGACGAAGAAGAGCCGGCGCTCCTCGGCCACCGCGTCCTCGTCCGGCTCGCTTCCCGGCCAGCGCAGCGGCAGCAGGCCGTCCTCGGCCCCGATGAGGAACACCACCGGGAACTCCAGGCCCTTGGCCGCGTGCAGCGTGAGCAGCGTGACCGCCTCGGCGCGCGGGTCGAGCGCGTCCACCTCCGCGCCTGTCGCGAGCTGGTTGAGGAACAGTTCGAGGTCGTCGTCGCAGCGCCGGGCCAGCGGGGTGAGCAGGTCCACGGCCGTGCGGACGTCCTCGGGGCGTACTGCGCCGGAGCCGTCGAGTGTCGGCACGGCGAAGCGCTCGGCCACCACCCGACCGGCTTCGCGTACCCGGGAGGCAAGTGATCCGTCGAGCCCGGCGTGGCGCAGCTCCCGGGCGATGGCGGCGACACCCGGACGGTCACGCAGCCGGTCGTGCGAGCGCTTCTGCACCGGAATGTTCGCCCGGGCCAGCGCGTCCACGATCGGCGCGGCCTGCGAGTCGGTGCGGTAGAGCACGGCGATGTCGGAGAAGGACAGCGACGTGGCCCGCCCGTCGATCCGGCCCGTGTCCAGGGACCTGTGGGACAGGCCGCCGACCAGCTCGTCGACGGTGCGCACCACGAAGTCGGCCTCGTCGGACACCGAGGTCGCCGCGTACCGGCCGACAAGCGGTGCCTCCGGGTCGAGCCGGGCCGGGTCGAGGCGGCGGCCCCGGACCAGCGACGACGGCGCGATCGCCTGCACCGCGGCGGCCAGGATCGGCGCCGAGGAGCGGTAGTTGCGGTTCAACCGGACCAGCCGGGCGTCGGTGAAGTCCTGCGAGAAGCGCAGGAAATAGCCGACGTCCGCGCCCCGGAACGAGTAGATCGCCTGGTCCGGGTCGCCGATCGCGCACAGGTTGCCGTCGGCCGGGCTGAGCAGTCGCAGCAGCTCGTACTGGACCGCGTCGACGTCCTGGTATTCGTCGACGAAGATCCACTTCCACCGCTCGCGGTATTCCCGGACCAGTTTCCGGTCACCGTTGAGCAGCGCCACCGGCAGGGTGAGCAGCTCGTCCAGGTCGACCAGATCCTTCTTGCGCAGCAGCGCCACGTACCGCTGGTCGTCGTCGCCGGCTTCGGCGCGGGCCGCGGTCCGGTCGGCGTCGTCGGCGATCCGGAAGCCCGCCGGCAGCCCGGCGGCAGCCGCGTTCTCCCGCAGGATGGTCAGGCCCAGCGCGTGGAACGTGCCGACCGTGACGTCCTCGGCGACCGGCCCGAGCAGCCCGTCCAGGCGGTGCCGCAGCTCCTCGGCCGCCCGGCGGGTGAACGTGATCGCCAGGCACTGGTCCGGGAAGACGTTCAACTCCGCGCAGAGGTAGGCGATCCGGTGCGTGAGCGTCCGGGTCTTGCCGGTGCCCGGGCCGGCCACGATGAGCAGCGGACCACCGGGCGCGGAGGCGGCCACCCGCTGCATCGCGTCCAGCCGGTCCAGCAGGCCGGTGCCGACCTCCTCCATGCCGGCGAGCATCGGCTCGAACGGTTCGTGCGGGGAGGGCTGCGGCGCGAGCGGCGGCGCCGGCGGTGTGCGGGTCGGCTCGGGGCGGGCCGCCGCCGGGCGCTTGGCCTTCGGTTTCGGTGCCGGCTCCGCGGGCCGCCGCTGCGCGGGCACGGGTACGTCGAACAGCGCGTCCTGCCCACGCCCGGCCCCCGGGGCGCCCAGTTCCGCCGGATCGAAGAGCGTGATCACCCCGTACTCGCCGTCGTAACCCGGCACCCGACGCACCTCGCCGCGGCGCAGCCGGCCGATGCCCTCCGCGAGCAGCTCGCCGCCGACCCGCCCGATCTCCTCCACCGGGGTACGGGTCAGAATCTCCAACTCCGGGCCGAGCGCCGCGACCAGCTCGTTGAGCTTGCCCTCGACCTTCTTCGACCGCGCGCCCACCCGGTTGAGCTCACCCAGGATCTCGGCCAGCGGCACCAGGTGGGCCACCTCCGGGGCGTGCGGCGGCCGGTGCCCCGCCGGCCGGTCGGCCAGCTCCTCGATCCGGCTGAGCACACCCACGGTCAGCGGCTTGCCGCACTCCGGGCAGCGCCCGCCCGCCTCCCGGGTCCGCTCCGGCGACCAGTTCACCCCGCAGAGCCGGTGCCCGTCGGCGTGGTACTTGCCCTCCTCGGGGAAGAACTCGACCGTGCCGGCCAGCCCGTCGCCGGTGCGCAGCGCCTCGCGGATCGCGAAGTAGTCGCGGTTCGCGGTGAGCACCGTCGCCTCCCGGGCCAGCGCCGGCGGCGAGTGGGCGTCCGAGTTGGACACCAGCCGGTACCCGTCCAGGCTGCCGACCCGCCAGTTCATCTCCGGGTCGGAGGAGAGCCCGGTCTCCACGGCGAAGATGTGCTCCGCCAGGTCGGCGTAGCAGTCGGCGATCGCGTCGAAGCCCGACTTCGAGCCGAGCGCGGAGAACCAGGGCGTCCAGATGTGCGCCGGCACCAGGAAACCGTCGGAACTGGCCTCCAGGGTGATCTCCAGCAGGTCGCGGGAGTCCAGCCCGAGGATCGGCCGGCCGTCCGACCCGAGGTTGCCGATCCGGCCCAGCGCGGCGTTGAACCGGCCCACCGCGTCCAGGTCGGGCAGGTAGATCAGGTGGTGCACCTTCCGGGTCCGGTCGTCCCGCTTGTAGATGGTGGAGATCTCCACGCTCAACATGAACCGGACCGGGTCCGCCTCGGCCGCACTGGCCAGCCGGGGCGGCAACCGCCGGGCGATGTCCCGTTCCGCCTCCGGCGCGAGCCGGTAGAGGCCGGGCTCGGCCGGGTGCAACGTCTCGCGCAGGTGGTCGTACCAGGCGGGATGGGTGAAGTCGCCGGTGCCGAGCACCCCGATGCCCTTGCGTCGGGCCCACCAGCCGAGGTTCGGCAGGGTCAGGTCGCGGCTGCACGCGCGGGAGTATTTCGAGTGGATGTGCAGATCCGCGACGTAGGGCGGGGGGCCACCGGGGGGTGCGGCGCTGAACGGAGGCACGCCGCATCCTGTCATGTCCGGTTGCCTACCCGCCCGCCGCCACGCGTACGCGTGACCTGAGCAATGCGATGTGGACTCGAAGGCCCGGCCGCGCTAGGGCCTGTGTCGAAGTCGGTCACAGCCATTCGTTGATGGCGGCGATGTGCACGGTGGCCTCGTAGCGCACGGCGAGTTTGTCGAAGCGGGTGGCCA